>JBPCNX010000015.1:0-31725 GCA_051000815.1 Pyrinomonadaceae bacterium | reverse complement strand
AGCCCGTCCAAACAGCAATCGTTCCGAGGACCAACACTATTAGGAGGATGACGATGAAGTACGTGATCAGCTGGTTCGAACGCCCACAGGGTTCGCCCATGGAGTACGAGAATGCCCAGAAGCGAATCCTTGAGGTATTCGGTCAATGGAAAGCGCCCGCCAATTTCAAGATCGAATTCTTCCTAATACGAGTCGGCGAATGGGGTGGGCATATGTTGATGGAATGTGACGATCCGGTGACCATTCACAAATTCTGTTCGATGCTTCCTGCTTTCGTATTCGAGGTGCATCCCGTCATTACGGTCGAGGAAGCCGTCCGCGGCGAACTCGAGGTAATTGCCTGGCGAGATGGACTGAAACGCTAGTGATAGTGACCATCGCCTTTGGTTTCGGCCAGTCCGCGGGCTAACAAATCGTTGGACGCGAGCGGAATCAGCGGGCTTGTCATCGACAACTTGTCCGTAACGCGGTTGTTTCCCGCCGCGTCAACTCGACAGTTAGGCCGCCGACACCGAGGACGGGCGCTTGTCATCAACGGAGGACTGAGAGTATGCGAGTAACCGCTGTGCGATTCGGGACGTCTACAACCCTCGGCTGTGCGCTGTTGTTTCTCATGACTTCTCTGGCAGCAGGGCAGCAACCTCCGACGCCGGCGGCGAGCAAAACTAGCATCGTCCTGTTGGGAACCCGTAATCCAGGGCCGTTACCCGATCGCTCGGGGCCAGCAACCGCAATCGTCGTGAACGACACGGCATACCTCGTCGACTTCGGCCCCGGCGTCGTGCGGCCTTGGGCTCCTGCCGCCACAGCATTATGCGCTTCGCCTTTGGTGAGGAAGAGATGGTGAATGATGATGTACATGATGAAAAGCGCGCCCTTGCGTGACTATTCAGTTTCGATTTCCTAAAAGGAGAACATCATGAGAAGAATCATAGTGGCTGTGACTCTCGCAGCCGTACTGCCGCTTCTAGCTCCAGGTCAAGCAACCGACAAGGGGAAGCGCAATCAAGATGTAATTCGCCAGCAGTACGAATTCATCAATCGCGGTGACTTGAAGGCGGCAGCCTCTTACTTTGCAGAGAAAACAAAACATCACGGTCGCCCCGTGACTCGCGAATCGCGGTTGCTTGCGCTTGAGGATATTCACACCACGTTCCCTGACTGGCAAATGAAGATCGTGGAGATGGTTGCCGAAGAGGACTCGGTGGTTGTGCGCTCCACGGTCAGCGGCACGCATCGCGGTGTCGGGAAGCTGGCGGTTAACGGTGGGATGCTAGTGGGCGTCCCACCAACGAAAAAGCATTTCGAGGTTGCGCACATCCATTGGTATAAGCTGCGTGATGGAAAGATCGTAGAAAGCTACCCGACGCGTGACGACCTCGGCATGATGCGGCAGCTTGGTTTGCTGCCGTCGGTTGCGCCACCCAACGCGAGATAGATTTACAGTAGTTCGGCGAGAAGCGAAACCGCGCCTAACAACGGCATGCAGCGGAGGCGCATCCAGCCTGTCTCCTATTCTTCACGTCCTGTGCGCGCCGCTGATGCCGGGCGTTAGGTGGCCTGTCGAGTGAAATGGTGCTTTAGGAGGACAACATATGTTTTTAGGTAAGCGTTCGCGTCAAGTAATCTGGATGGCTCTGGCGTTGGCCATAATTGCGGTATTCTCGCGTCCCGAGCGTAGCCTTGCTCAGATTGTTGGGCCCGAGGCTCTCGTGGACGGGTTCGTCCGAGCTTGGAACACGCATGACATGAAGGGCTTTGGGCGCCTCTTCACAGAGGATGCGGACTGGGTGAGTGTGGCCGGTATATGGGTGAAGGGGCGCGCCAGGATCCAGGCCGAGCACGAAGAAGTGCACGCCACAGTTTTCAAGACCAGCACCCTCGCCTCGACGGGTACTGAGGTGCGGCTCCTACGTCCAGACGTTGCAGTGATTCATTTCAACTGGGAGCTGACCGGACAGCTCGATCGAGAAGGCAAGCCCCGCGGTTCGCGCCGTGGAATCGTCACGATTGTTGCGACCAGGCAGGCGGACGGTTGGAGGATCAGCGCCGGACAGAACACCAACGCCCTTCCACCAACAGTTGCACAAGCTCAGGTGAACAGCCCAGATACACACGACCACAGGCGTTTTCAGTGTCTGGAGGATGGGCTGAAGTCAAACAAGTTCGGCTGTCTCCTCCTTGGGAAGAAGGAGGTCGCACGGTTCCCGGAAGGGGCACTCTTCTGGCATCTAAATAAGTTTCCGACGAGAGAAGCCGCTGAAGCTGCTGAAGGGCAGACCGGCATGGTGGTCGAAGCGGAGAAGCAATTCTGGCTCTTCAGCTTCGGGCCGAAGGGTGCGGTACCAAAGCAGGGCAAACACGTCGCCAGCGTCGGGCCGCTTCCGTTGACGTCCGACAAATTGCCTCCGGCTACGTCATACGAAATAGTGGCTTACCTCGCAGTGATGCCGCCGAAAGAATATACCGGAGTTCATACGCACCCGGGGCCTGAGGCTTGGTACGTGTTAGCAGGGAAGCAGTGTCTTGAGACTCCGGCGGGAGTTATGAAAGTTCGGGCGGGGGAAGGCATGTTTGCGCCGCCCACGACGCCGATGAGATTGACTAATAACGGCTCGTCCATCCGCCGCGCCCTTTTCCTCGTCATACACGACGCCGCTCAACCGTGGAACATTCCCACCGGGGAGTGGAAGCCGGCTGGCGCATGTGATCGGTAGGTTGGTAGCATATACCGATCCGCGTCACCCGAACGGCCACCTAAAACAATGGCATGCAGCGGATGCGCAGCCGAGCGGGCTTCTTATCAATAACGTTCTGTGCGCGCCGCTGATGCCGAGCGTTCGGCGGCTTACTTGAGCGTCGAAATGATTGGTACTAAACAGATGGAAATCATCGAAAGACTTGAAGCGACAAAAGCGGCAACGCTCAAGTATTACGACTTGGGCGATGAGCACCTTGCTAAGAGCTATGGCTCAGGTAAGTGGACGGTTAGATACATCTTGCATCACTTGGCCGACGCCGAAACCGTCCTTTACGACCGCGTCAGGCGTGTTATTAGCGAGCCGAAGCAAGTGCTCTGGGCGTTTGACGAAAGTGCTTGGGCGAAGGGGTTAGATTATGCCAACGTGCCGTTAGAGTTGTCGAGGCGTATTTATTCATCCGTGAGAGATGGAATCATCTACCACGCTCGCCTGCACTACGAAGGCAGCGGCCATCTTGAGTTTGTGCATAACGAAACCGGAGTGCGAACCCTGAAGCAAGAGTTTGACAAGGTTGCCACGCACAATGAGCACCATCTTGAACAGATCAAGATGGCGTTGGATGCTTCTTGAGGGAGTAATCTTACGTGGCCGATCTTCTAGGTGAGAAGGATTTTTTCTATCGCACCCCGCCGCCGAACGAAGCCCGGCTGAGAAGAGTCAAGATGCTTCTCAGCCGGGCTTGATATTCTATTGCTCCTCGAGCAGAGTTCACTGTCCACAGAAATTTACAACGACAAACGCTCGGCGTTGCCTAGGTGGTTGCGGCTGGGAGCAAGTACTTGCTGCTCCAACCCGCATTGGTCAACATACAAAGCGCGGCGTTGGGCATCTGTGGAATGGTAACTTAAAACGATGAATATCCGATTGCTTCGTACTAGCGAAAATGACCTCGACTTTGTTCTGAGCGCAGAACAGAGCTCTGAGAATCGTTCTTTTGTCAGTGTGTGGGCGCGCGAGCAGCATCTTGGTGCGCTCACCTCCGAAGATTTGTCTCATCTGATTATCGAAAACACTACTGATGGTAGCCGAGTCGGTTATGTCATCCTGGCGGGCTTGGCAGATGCAAACCAAAGCATCGAGTTTCGGCGCATCGTCGTGACCGAGAAGGGCAAAGGGTATGGGAAAGAAGCTCTACGCCTGGTGAAGAAACTGGCGTTTGAGGAGTTGAAAGCGCATCGTTTGTGGCTTGACGTGAAGGAGCATAACGTTCGCGCAAGGCATTTGTATGAGTCCGAAGGCTTCGTGGGGGAAGGCGTGTTGCGCGAGTGCATCAAAGCGGAAGTTGGCTTCGAGTCACTGGTGGTGATGTCAATGTTGTGTAGTGAATATCACGATGCCCAACAAGGCGCTGCGCCTGACCGCCCTCAGCGTGCCTCTCGTGAAGCTTAAAAACTTCCTTCTAACTTGTCGCTGGTGTCGGGCGGCTCGTGAGCTTCGGCGTTCCGTGCTTGCTCTGCTGAATCCGTTCTATAGTAAATTGTTAGCCATCATGAGTACCGCAAAGCAGGAAGTCGAATCGTTGCTAAGCAAGTTGCCCGATGATTGCTCGCTTGAAGACATTCAGTATCATCTCTACGTTATCGAGAAGGTGCGAAATGGGTTGGAAGCTGCAGATTCTCAGGGCACAGTCTCTCAAGAAGAGGTTGAGGGGCGGTTTGGGAAATGGCTTACCGAGTAGCGTGGTCCCCACGAGCTGTCGAAGATCTGGAAGCGATAGCGCAGTACATTTCCGCTGACTCTGCCGCCTATGCAGCCGCAGTCGTAAAGACCATTCTCAACACCGCACGCAACCTCTGACATTTCCCCCGATCGGGTAGCGTGCTTCTCAAGTAACTTACCTCCTTCAGCATGAAGGCTGTTGGCGCGCCGCAGGAAGGGCAGCGTTGTGCCGCCTTCTCCTGCGGCGCGATGACGCGGCTGTCTGTTTGAAACGCGTGTTGAGTTATAAGAATAGCTGTGGGGAATCCTGGATGATGTTTGCCGCAAGGATTTTGCTGACGCTGTTATGCGTTAGCACTTTTGCCCAGTCCGCCTTAGCTCAGAGCATGAAAGGCGAGAGACGCGGTTCTGCGCCGTTCGACAAGTTAGTGGATGTAGGCGGTGGGCGTCGGTTACACATCAGATGCTCAGGAATGAATTTCGAAGGAAGCCCTGTCGTCGTTCTGGAATCGGGCGGGGGGAATGATTCATCGGTTTGGGATCGGGTGCAGTCCGAAGCGGCGAAATTCACCCGCGTCTGCTCCTACGACCGCGCCGGCCTTGGCAGCAGCGAACCCGTCCCCGCGCCGCGCACCATCGTGGCGCTCACGGAGGACTTGCACGCGCTGCAGACCTTGTAGTTCAAACCGCAGAGCAAGCCCGAAGTTCACGAGGTAGTGGTGCCCGCCGCAGCTGAAGCGCCGCGTTGGATGGCTGTTGAGTTTCCCCACAGGTATAATCGGATCGGAGGTTAACGAGTGAACTATAAGGTTCTTTTGCACGAATCTGAGGAGGGGTTCAGCGTTTCCTGTCCTGGTCTGCCTGGCTGCTGGTCGCAGGGGAAGACCGAGGAGGAGGCGCTTGAGAATATTCAGGACGCTATTCGCGAGTACTTAGCCGTAGTTGATGATTTGGTGAAGGGGCAGGATGTGCGCGAAGTGCAGGTACCGGTTTAGCCGTTGCCGAAGATACCCGGCGTCAATCATCTGGATGCTATTCGCGCTTTAGAGAAAGCCGGGTTTCGCATCGTGCGTCAAGGCAAGCATGTGGTGATGTCCGATGGTGTTCGTATCCTCACGATTCCCCGTCATAATCCAGTTAATGCTTTTACAATGGGCGGTATCGCGCGCGATGCTGGTCTCACAGTCGAGCAATTTAAGAAGCTGCCTTAATCGGCCGCCCAATCATGAAATCTTCAGCGCTGAAGGTCTCCCTAATCACTGGCTTGGCCCTAAGCGTTCTGGTCCTCGGCAGTATCGTCCTGGTCCGGCAGAAACCAGCTTGGTTACGGCACACGCCTCAGGCTAAACGCTACCCGCACGAACACCTCAATACGTCCGAGTGGGAACCGAAGGCCAAAGTGGACGCGGTAGCCTACACGCTCCGCAGTGACGAAACTCTTGCCAGCGTCGCCGCGCTGCGATACGGGCACCAGTACTATTTCCACGTCATCAAGCTCTACAACCATATCGAGGATGAAGGCCATATTGAAACAGATTCCACCCTGCGACTGCCCGACATCTCAGTCATCCTGTCGGAAGAGGGCTTTACGAAAGTAGCTGCGAGGGAGTTGGAGCTGATCCTCTGCTCAAGGGCCAAGTACGATAGAGTTGTGGATCGCCTCTGGGCTCTTCGCATTCAGGCGGATAGTAGTTATGTGATCCCTGAAGCAGTCAAGCTGGAGCTGCTGGAAGCGGCTGATGATCTTCAGCAAGCGACTGAGAGCTTGAAGGCAAGGAAGGCGGGCGTGAGCCGGATGCCAGGACGCATGATTGGCCAATTGGAGCAGAGTATGACGGGAATGAGAGACTTGGCCCGGGGCGAGCATTCGGATCCTAACGGGTACGACATTGACATGGTGCAACAGCGGTATGCGCTGGCGCTAACGTACGCGATCATCTGGGCGAGGGCCGGTTTTCAGTAGCTTCGCCTTCGGCCGCCACGCGGAGAAGCAACGATGAACTATGAACGAAGAAGTTCCGCATTCATCGTTCCTAATTCATCGTTGCTGGATAGCGACCGGTTAAAAACTCAAATTGGAATGTGAGGTCAGTACCGTCCGCGGTAGCGGATGGGTTGCAGACATTGAGTTCGACCGACGAATAGTCTGTCGCCCGCTAAAGCGGGCTTACAATCTTTAGGGGACGGGCTCGCTCACCCGGGGCTAAATTCTGCCGCCGCTCCGCGGCTCGTTGCGCCTGACAGCTAAACTAAATGGCAGTGTCAGTAGTTCGATATAGTCGCTGGGTGATAGCCCCACAAGTTGGATCAAAGCCACATCAACCCTGAAAGGAGCCATCTATGAGGCAGGTTGTGTTTCTGGCCAATATGCTCTTAATTCTGCCTGGCATTTGCAGCAAACCCAGGACTGAACGCAGACTGGGTTTTGGAATTCTGGGAGGACGTGTAATGAACAGTGAAAGCAGACTCTCGCCTCGGCGCTCGAAAGCAGAACTCATCCGACTGGCACTCGGGCTGTTGTTAGTCGCAGCCGCTGTGAGCGCAGCAACGGCACAGACTCGGCCGCGCGGCCGCGATTTAGGAATTCCGTTCCCTGGGCAGACGGGTCCAATGAATGCGATCACGGATGTTGCCGGCGTTGCTGTCGGACATGTGACGCTTATCGAGGGCGAGGGCAAACTCATACCCGGCAAGGGGCCGATTCGGACAGGTGTCACGGCGCTTCTCCCGCGTCCGCGCGGCAACTGGGATCCCGTGTTCGCGGCGACGTTCAACCAGAATGGCAATGGCGACATGACTGGCATCAACTGGATCAAGGAATCCGGTTTTCTCGAGGGACCAATCTTGTTGACTGGAACGCACAGCGTGGGGACTGTGCGCGACGCCGCGATTCAATGGCAATTAAAAAACGGCCGCGAGTTTATTTTCACTTACCCCATCGTGGCTGAGACGTTTGATTTTTTGAATGATGCGAACGGCGAACACGTGAAGGCGCTCCATGCATTCGAGGCACTCGATCGTGCTAAGCCCGGCCGCGTCGAAGAAGGTGGCGTGGGCGGCGGTACGGGGATGGGCTGCAATGGATTCAAAGGCGGCATTGGAACCTCGTCGCGCGTGCTGACAGCCTCGCAAGGTGGGTACACCATCGGTGTATTGGTGCAATGCAACTATGGTGGTGATCTGCGAATCCTCGGAGTGCCGATTCGTCCCGAGATCACTGACTTGCGAACCTGCACAGTACTTCCGCAACCGTTGAGCAGGCCCTGGACCTCCTTCATTCCACCATGCCCAGCAACCGGACGTGGTGCGCGTGAGGACGGTAGCGTCGCTGACCACGAAGGTCGCGGATCGATCATCGTCATCGTTGCCACCGACGCGCCCCTCCTGCCACACCAACTGGAGCGCATCGCACGGCGTGTCAGTCTTGGAATGGGGCGGTTGGGTAGTTTCGCGGGGAATTCATCGGGTGATCTGTTTCTCGCGTTTTCAACGGCAAATGCCGGCGCGGCGAAACCCGATGGCACATCGTCGCTGGTCATGCTGCCCAATGATCGGATCGATCCGCTCTTTCAAGCGACAATCGACGCGACGGAAGAAGCCGTCGTCAACGCGATGCTCACGGCACAAACGATGACGGGCGCGGACGGTATTCGTGCCTTTGGCTTGCCCGGCGATCGCGTCGTCGCGGCAATGAAGAAGTACAACCGCATGAAGTGACAACGATGAATTAGGAATGATGAACGCGGAATTCATCGTTCATCATTCTGAGCTCATCGTTGGCAAATGAAGTCAGTATCCCGACATGTCGGGATAGCGGATGGGTCAAAGACGCAACTTGTAGTAACTCAACAATCCAATGAAACCCGTCTTCGATATTGTTTCGGAGCCGAAAGCACAGACCTACATTGACCTGCTTAATTTTGCCGCCTTACGGTGTGAATCCTTTTCTCTTGTATGGAGAGATCAACTTCGGCACGAGAATTCAGCACTGGAGATAAAACATGTGCTCAAACTATTCATTCTTTCAAATGTCAGGACGGATGAATGGCCTGGGACGAAGTTGATTGGCCATGAAGCTATCGTGCGTCGGTATCGAGTTGCGGATGAGTCAGTGAAGTTATTGCAGCCGGCGGGCAGCCTTTATTCCTGGCTGGAGCCACACCTTCTAGAAGATTTGGTTTTTTATTCCTCGGGAGACGCAGCTTGGCTCGTATCTATTAGTCATGAGCATCAAGCGTGGTTCCTGGACGGATCGTTAATGAAAGCAGAAATATATGCCTATGTACCAAACATCCAGATCAAAGAACATAGGGGATGGTAGTGCGGGTACGCCGAGTGTGGTGTACCAGGGAGCTCGCGACGGGACTCGCCTGACCGGCTGTAGAAATTGGACACTAGTTGCGCGCTGAAGCGCAACGTTGGATCGGCTTAATGAAAAAATGGACCTCACCATGCTAGTGATATTTCCACGGTTTCGACGGTCGCTGTGGGTTGGCATCATCCTGTTGATCCTCGGATGTGTCTTTGCCGATGTTGCAACTTTCTTAACAGCCTGGCCCAGAAATGCGCTGGTCGGACTCCCCTCGCTACCCTTGATTCTCATCGGGCTCCTGGTTTTTTCTATCAGTGCTTTCAAGGATAGGGATGTTTGGCGAAGTTTTGTCCGGCAGGTTCACTCACTTACATTAATCGTTCTTTGCGTAACCGTAGGGGGATTGGTCTGGATGAATCTTAGGCCGAGAGTAGATACCGAGCCGCGCTTCCGCAGAGATGATCCAATAATAACGACTAAATCGCGGGGATGGCCGTTCCCATTGCATTTGAAGGTAGACACCACCGAGTTTCAAGCGGAGTTTGGGCTAGGACCGCGAGAGTTAGAATATCCGCTTCGCCAAAAGAATTTTACGAGAGAAGAGTTTGTGCCTTGGGTCTACTGGCTAATGAATTTCCTTCATTGGTTCTTGATCTTGTTTGTCATCCTTCTCGTTTGTGAGGTGATTCTACGAAGAGCCGGTAAATGATAGTACGATGCGAGAATTCAGGGGCCTGACGCGGAAGTGTAACGTTAACGCTCCGCAGTGTGGGAATCTCGCGAATGAATATCTAACAGGAGAACATGAAAAGATTAATCCTACTTGCTATAGCCATCACCACCATGGCCAGCTCGGCGTCAGGGCAGAGCGCAAAACAAAAAGCCGCGATTGAACAGGAAATCAGAAAACTCGATCTGGCACACGCCGACGCTGTTCTGCGTAAGGATTAAGTGGCATTAGATAAACTTTGGACGAAAGATTTCAGAGTCAACAATCCATTTAATGAAATAGATAAAGCTGATCGCATTCGTACTGGCGTTGTCACCTATTCTTCATTTGTTCGAGAGCCCGAGGCCATCCTGGTTCGCGGAGAGACGGTCATCGTAATGGGTCGGGAGACAGTCGTACCAAAAGGCAATTCTCCCGACGCGGGCAAGACCATTAACCGCCGCTACACAAATATCTGGATGAAGAGAGAGGAGAAGTGGCGTTTGGTCGCGCGGCACGCCAGCGTCATCTGCCAAAAGTGAGCGGGTAAGCTGAAGGATGAGTCAGCCGCGCCAGGTCAACGACGGTTTGCCCTCGCACCCAATTCGGAGTACCCCATGGTCGAAGATAGACTGACCAAGCACATTGGAATCGTGGCTGGTAGCGCTGAGGGTGCTGCCCTGTGTTACCGCACGATTTGTTTAGAGGCGCCGGCCATCATGGGTGAGCATAATCACCCTGAGATAACCATGAACTCGATGCCAATGGCCGAACACATGACCCACATTCGTGCGAACGACTGGGAGGCGGTGGCCAAACTTCTGGCAGCTTCCGCGCATAAGGTTGCGCGGGCCGGGGCCGACTTCGCCATCTGCCCTGATAACACTTACCACCAGGCGTTCAAGTACCTGATCCCGCAGTCTCCCATCCCCTGGATACATATCGCTGGAGCAGTCGCCGAAGAAGCCCACCGTTCGGGCTACGTGCGGCTCGGCATTTTAGGAACGAAGTACCTGGCTGAAAGCGATGTCTACCCCGAGGCGTTAGAGGAATTCAAAATAGAGAGTGAAATACCTGACGCGGCCGATAGGGAAAGGATCAATGAGATCATCTTCAAGGAGTTAGTCAACGGCATCTTCCCGGAAGCATCCCGGCTATACTTCAACGAAGTTGCAGAAAAACTTAAGGAGCGTGGTTGTGATGCGGTTGTCCTCGGTTGCACTGAGATACCGCTAATCGTGCGCCCGGACGACACTCCTCTGCCCACTTTAGATTCGACGCGTTTGCTTGCCAGAGCAGCCCTGAGGAGGGCGCAGAGCTGAAGGATGAGGGATGAAGCATGAGGGATGAGGGATGAGGGATGAAAAGAGAGTTCCGCGTTCATCATTCCGAATTCATCGTTGCCTTTCTGCGTTCATCATTCCTAATTCATCAATGCTGTTCAGCCGCGCCCGGTCAACTCTAACGTTGGGGCGCTCGACTTCTGGTCTGAGGCCAAAAGAATTGAAGTTCAGGACGACGACTAGCGCTTCGAGCAAATATTCTCAGCTCCAAAGGGTACGCTTTCATCTATTCCTCCTGGGTTTTCTCTTTACATCGTGTCAGGCGGCGACTCTTAACGACCCGGGAAGAGGTCGGGGCGTATTTCGGGATTAACCTAACTGGCTGCGAAGACCCGCAGTTTCTGCGTTACCGTGTTGGCGACTTTTTTGTCGCGCACCAGGATGGCAACACAGGATTGTTGCTGACTGAACAAGAGCAGTCGCGCAAGGTCTCAGTGGTGATCTTTCTCAACCGGCAGTCTGAAACTCCTGAGACGGGTTCTTACGGAGGCGGCTCGCTTGTCTTTTCTGAGTGGCGCCCCGGCCGGAGCCGAGGGCAGTATTCGCTGACGGGGGAAGCAGAAACGCTGGTGGCTTTTCCCTCGGAGACAACCCAGGAAGTGATTCCTGTAACGCGGGGAGAGTGGTATTCAATTGTGAGTTGGTACGGATGAGGAGTCGGCGAAGGCGCAATTACTCCGGCGGAGTACACTTTTCGCGCAACAATAAAGAGTCAGCTGTCGCTCGACCTCTGACGCAGCGTTAGATTTCTTCTTTCACCTCTCAGCCGTGTTACGACGAAACTTTCAAATTATTGTTGCCTTCTCACAAATACTGGCGATTGTCATCGTTGTGGTTCAGTACGTGACTGAGAGTTCACTACCTCCAGAGTTGTTAGGGTATCTGAGTCACTATGAGACGATTCTCATACCAGACAGGTATTCCATCCTTGAGCTCTTAACGGATATTCCATTTCTGATTCAGACCTTCCTTGGGATCCTGGCTGCAGTCGGACTAATACTATTTAAGACATGGGGCAGAACAGTATTCCTAATTTATCTTGCCGCGGAACTTGTCCTAGTTCTTCTAACGGGACCTCATGTGGGCACGGTCTGGTCAGGGTTTTTTGGGTATGTTTACAGCTTAACGGAAGGTGTGATCCTGGCTTTGATGTACTTTTCGCTTATCCGGAAAATGTTCGCGTCTAGCCAAAGAAATCAAGATGAAGTTTAGATCAATATCTCCTAAAGATTATGAATCTGTTCGCGAGTTCTTAGCTGAGGCAGGCTGGCAGCATCGGGTTTCTGATCCTGATAGGTTCAGGAAAATGCTGGAGAATACCAATCGAACCGTCGTCGCACTTGATGGTTCTCGCATCGTTGGATTTGCCAGAGCATTATGTGATGAGGTTTCAAATGGTTATATCTCCATGGTTGCCGTAGCTGCTGATCATCGTGGACAGGGCATCGGTCGTGAACTTGTGCGACAGCTCATCAAAGACGATCCCGGAATCACCTGGGTCTTACGCGCAGGCCACGGGAGCAGTAGATTCTGGGAGAGAGTTGGTTTCCAGTCATCGAAGGTTGCAATGGAAAGAGTCCGGACTTAAGTCCAACAGCTGACTCGAATCAGCGGGTCTCTCATCGACAGCTTGCGCTGGATGTAGTTGTCGCCCGGCTACTGAATCGCAACATTGGGTTTGTTTCGTAAACTCTAAATGTTCCCATTACCCTTTCGTTGGGATCTCACCCGTCGCAATCATCTAGGCAGCCTGGTTCAAGGTGAACAAGCTGAATCTTACGCGGCTTTCTTAGATCACATTTTGTCTTGCTGCTCCAGAGTTCTAGCGTTCACAAGCGATTCTGATCTCATTTTTGTCGGCCGATCGCCAGAAAGTATCTTTGATCATTTAAGCGGATTGCTCTTCGATTCATCGTGGTTTGACCGACTTGAGCTATTACATTTTTCGATGCGCTTTCTGAAAGAGATCGATGTCCGCCAAGATCATCCTTGAATCGATAAATGCGATGCGCGCTTATTTACACAATCTCGGGTTACATCCGGAAGGAATCGCTACCAGGGATAGGCCGGTGACATTCCTAGACTTAGTGACATCCGGAGAAACCTTCGGGCGTCTGGTTACATTTCTTCGGAATTGGACTACGGAGATTGAATACGATTGGAAGGCAGTCAAAAGAAGAATACGGCTAATTGGAATCACAGAGAAAACAAAGACAAGCCCAAAGACGTGGCGATGGCAGCAACAGGTTTCATGGGTATCGCTGCTTGCGAACAGGTCGGTAAAGAATGTTTCAGTTCCTCGTGAGCTGTGGCAGTACCTGGGGAATTATCAAGACAAAGTGACCCTCTCCTACACGCCTGCTCGCTGGGGTGACCCTGAGCTTTCCTTACCTGGTTATTCCGACAGTCAACTCAAAGCATTACGATTTGCATATCATCTCTTCGAGTTGGGCCGGACAAAGGAGCGCAGAAAACAGTTCGTTTCATTGTTGGTGAAAGAGCCGGCGATGAAGCATGAGTGGTTTAGAATCTTGGTGCAGGAGATCCGGTAATTCTGTCGCCCGCTAAAGCGGGCTCGGGATCTTTTTGGGGAACGTGATCCCCGGGTTTTGCTCGCTCCGCTCGCTCATCCGGGCTAAATTCTGCCGCCGCTCCGCGGCTGGTCGCTGTTTCGAAGCTTCCCTGCAATGACCTGACGCCCTCGAATCACAATTGACTTGCCCCCAGATTTAACATAGAAGCACCTTACATTACTGAACACCTCACCCGGCTTTTTACCTATCCCCATACGGAAAGGAGACTGACATGTCACTCAATGGGAAGCACGCTCTGATCACTGGAAGCTCACGTGGTATCGGCAGAGGGATCGCTCTGAAACTGGCAGAGAAGGGTGTCACTGTAGCCATCAACTATTATCAGAATGACGCTGCCGCTAACGACACACTTGCTCAGGTGCGCGAGCGTGGTTCTGACGGCTTTCTCATACGAGCTGATGTCTCCCGCCCCGACGACATAAGCGGCATGTTCAAGAGGGTTCATGATGAATTCGGTAAGCTTGACATCTTCGTCAGCAACGCCCGAAGTGAGGTGCCTACCTTCTATCAATCCCCCATGGAGATCACTCTGGAACATTGGGACCTGGCGATGGATTCTCAGGCCAAAGCGTTCCTGCTTGGGGTCAGGGAGGCGTCCCGCATAATGAGTGACGAAGGTAGAATTATCGCCATGACTTACTCCGCCGGTTCCCGCACAGGAAGCTGGCAGCCGTGGGTCGCTATGGGGGCGGCGAAGGCTGCATTGGAGTCTCTCGTCCGTTACTTCGCTGTGGCGCTTGCGAAGCGCGGTATCACCGTGAATGCCCTCAGCCCTGGGTTTACAGAAGACAGCGTCTTGAATAGCTTGCCGCCGGAAGTGCAGGACAAGGTGAGAAACTGGCACAAGGAATGGACGCCGATGGGACGATTGGGAACCCCGGCTGATGTTGGGAACATTGTGGCTTTACTTTGCTCGAAAGAGGCGGGCTGGATTACGGGCCAGGTTATCTTTACGGACGGGGGGGCATCGATCATGAGTCCAGAACTCCCAATGGAAATCCAACGGGGATAACAGACTGCTCTTCTTGAGTAACTGTATTCCTCCAGTCCGTGTGCTGATCGCTCGATCTTCTGAAAGCGGGGCGTTCGCTTCCTATTTCGTCACAGGCGTGAATTAAATGAAGCTATTGATTCTTGGCGGAACAAGATTCTTAGGTCGTCATTTGGTGAAGGCTGCGCTCGCGCGCCAGCATGAGATCACGCTTTTTAATCGTGGTAAGCATCATGGGAAAGACCCGTCCGCGGCTCTAGCAAATGTCGAGACGATCTACGGAGATCGAAACAACGACCTGGCTAAACTTCAAGGTCGCCGTTGGGATGCAGTCATTGATACTTGTGGATACCTGCCTTGTACCGTGAGAGCTTCAGCAGAGATCCTTACTGATTCAGTAGATCGTTACGTGTTCATTTCCAGTATTTCCGTGTATGCGGATGTTAGCGTTTTCGGTGTAGACGAAACCGCCCCAGTCGCGGGGTTAACGAGTGAACAATTGGCAGAGGCGAACGAGATTGATTCATCAGGGCAAGCCTCTGCAGTGAATTACGGAAAAATGTACGGCGGTTTAAAGGCTCTCTGTGAGCAGACGGCTGAAGAGGTTCTGCCTAATCGAGTTTTAACTATTCGTCCCGGTTTGATCGTTGGCTCTTATGATTACACAGACCGGTTTACTTATTGGGTGCAGCGTATCGCTCGCGGCAATGAAGCAGGGGAAGTGTTAGCTCCGGGTCGTCCTGACCGCTATCTTCAGTTTATTGATGTCCGCGACCTGGCCGAATGGACGGGTGAGAATGGTTGAACGCAAGGAGACTGGTGTCTATAACGCTAATGGTTTGCCTGGCAACGTGACGATGGAAAAGCTACTTGAGGAGTGTAAAACTGTAAGCCTGAGTGATGCTTTCTTCACTTGGGTTAGCGAGGACTTTTTACTGCAAGAGAAGGTTGCCGCCTGGAGCGAAGTGCCTCTTTGGATGCCGGAAGAAGCTGCGCCGCACATAAAAGGCTTTATGTTTATTGATTGTGACAAAGCTGTTGCTGCCGGTCTTGGTTTTCGCCCTTTGGATGACACGATCAGAGATGTACTGACCTGGCGCGAAACAAACCACGCGAATGAAGACTTGAATGCTGGTATAGATCGTGACAAAGAACAAAGCCTGCTGCGCAAATGGCATGAGATGCAGTGACGATCGCGCCACTCAAAGAGTTAACCGTTAGGAGGAACGAATATGATTGAAAGCTTAATTCTGATCGAAGGTAACGTTAAGGAAGAGCATCTAAGGATTTCTCTGTCGAACGCCAAACACCTGGTGATCGGGAGAGTGCCCGGCGATGGTTGGATTCTGCATGTTGCCGCGACCTCAGCAGCAGATCTTGGAAAAGCGCTCCTCGAGTTTGGGCAAGTCGAGGGCGTGAAGAGCGTGGCGACATTAACGTTGCGAAATACGTAGTAACTGCTCGAGCGCGCTCAGAAACCTTTTGGCAACCTGATCCCGGTTTTGTGCTCTCTTAGGCTCCCCACCTACACTACCATCTGCCGCCGCTCCGCGGTTGTTGGATCTCCGCGGACAGAATCAAGTTATGCGAAAAATCATTTTCTGGAAGAGTCTCGTTATCACGACGCTTGTCTCGCTCACCATGTTGGCTCCTCCAGTGGACGCTCAGAAACGGAGTGTTTCCAGGTCCGGGATGGACTCGGAACGATTGGCAAGGATTCCCGTCCAGATCAGATCCTTTGTTGACAAAGGCGCCATCGCCGGCGCGGTAACATTGGTTGCGCGGCGCGGCACAATAGTTAGTCTTGAAGCTGTAGGCTATCAGGACCTGGAAAGTAAGAAGCCGATGAGGGTGGACGCGATCTTCGACATCAGATCAGTTACGAAACCCATCACTGCAATCGGCATCATTATCTTGATGGAGGAGGGCAAGCTCGGCCTGAACGATCCTGTCGCAAAATACCTACCAGAATTCAAAGCCACCTCCAGGACGCAAACCTCGCCAGACCCGATCACGATCCATCACCTGCTCACTCACACTGCCGGACTGCCACTCTATCGTCTCCCCGAAAGCCAGGAGATTCCCATCAAAAGGAATCGGACGCTACAGGATTACGTAATGTTCCTCTCGAAACAGGAGCCTGAGTATGAACCCGGCACGCAGTTCAGATATAGCAGTGGCGGGTTTGCCATATTAGGACGCATTATCGAAGTAGTTTCCGGCCAGCCCTACGAACGGTTCATAAAGGAACGCATCTTTGTGCCTCTCGGGATGAAGGACAGTTTTTTCTTCATCCCAAGTGAAAAACAAAGTCGCGTCGCATCACTTTACAGATTTGAAGACGGCAAGCTCAGCAAGTGGGAAGAGCTCGAAGCCCATAGTAGGAACGCGAAATATCCGGGACCGGAGTTTGGAATGTATTCGACCGCTGCGGATCTTGCTGCTCTTTGCCAGATGATGCTTGATGGCGGGACATTCAAGGGCCGGCGAATTCTTTCCGAAATGTCCGTCTCACTGATGACTGAGAATCACACTCTTAACATAAAATCTGCAGTTACCCACGCGCCGGCATATCAAGGGCTGGGCTGGGGCCTGGCCGGAGATCCGATGAACGACTTCCCGCTAACTTCGCCTGGCAGTTTCAGTCACAACGGGGCCTTCGGCGCGATAATTTGGATTGACCCGAACAAAAGGCTAGTCAGAATATTCCTGACACACCGGTTCGGCCCCGGAAATGAGAGCGACGTTTTTATGGCCATCGCCGGTTCGGCTGTTAAGAATTAAGTTGCGGATTCCGTTATTGAGAGCTGTTGCGCAACAGATGAAGGCGATATGGAGAATCCAGGAATGTTGCTCTCTATTGTCGTCCCTGCCTTCAATGAAGCGGATTACCTTGGCGAAACGCTCGCCAGCCTCAACCTGGCAAAGGCATTCCTCCAGCACGAAAGCAATAATCAAGCGGAAATTATCGTGGTTGATAACGGCAGCGATGATTCGACGGCAAACATCGCGCGCGCCCTGGGTGCGACTGTAGCAACAGAGGCAGTACACAACATCGCGAAGGTTCGCAATACTGGAGCAAGACTTTCTAAAGGCAATGTCATCATTTTTGTTGACGCTGACACCCTTGTGCCTAACAACTTATTGACGCGCATCGTGGACTCGATGTCAGACGACAACTGTTTTGGTGGAGCTGTGGATACCGATTACAGAGCGGGCAAACTGGTGGTGAAGATTTATCTGCAATTGTGGCGGACTTTGGGAAAGCTCGCAGGAATGGCGCAGGGCGCCGCACAGTTTTATCGGAAGGACATTTTCTTTAAGCTCAACGGCTACGACGAAACACTGTTTATGGGAGAGGACGTCGATCTCTATTGGCGCCTGAAGAGATTTGCGAGACGACAAAATGGCAGCGTTGGTTTCATAGAAGACATAAGGGTCGCTCCCTCGACCCGGCGATTTGATCAGTGGCGACTCTGGCGCACGTTACTCTGGACAAATCCATTGTTAATTTTCGTGTTTCGGCGAAGCAAGACATGCTGGCAAGGCTGGTACAGAGCAGCGCCGCGATGACACACAACCGGGAGCGATAGCAACCGGAGCGAAAATGCCGTTGACATAGCTTACCTCTAGGAATACTGTGCCCCTGCTTTGCGTCTAAAACCTCGCCTTCGTTAGTCTCACTAAACCTTCAACCTTAAAGGAGACCTTCACATGAACTTCCCAAAAGATACCCAAGCAGACCTCGATGCCTTTTATGGCAAACATATACTTGGTGCTGACGGAAAACCGACGGCTGGGTGGCAAAGCGCAAACCTTACAAGGATCACTCCCGCGTATCCACTGACGCTTGCTTTTCCCCCGGGCACGCAAGTTACTAAGGTTCTTTGCAACAAAAAAATTGCAGACAGCCTGAAAAGCATCTTTGAGCAGATCCTGGAACACTATGGGTCATTGCAAGAGGTGAAGAAAGCTCGCATGCACTTATTTGCCGGCACGTACAATTTCAGGAAGATAGGGGGCGCCAATCGTCTGAGCACTCACTCCTGGGGAGTCAGCATAGACATCGATTCTGAGAAGAACGGCCAGGGTAAGCCACACGACGAAAGCAAAGGCATGATGCCCATGGCGGTCGTCAAGATCTTTGAGGCGGAAGGATGGAAGTGGGGAGGAAGATTTGGTGGTAACCGGGTTGATTGCATGCATTTTCAAGCAACCAAGTGAAGCCAGGCATCTATCCATCACCACTCTTAAATACAAGACAGCTGCTGCTCGCCATCCAACTAAGACGCTTGAGGCGGGCCGGGAAGAGAACCGTTAAAAAGGTGGACCCGCATCCATCGGCTAGCGCAGACGGTTCTGTGGTTAATGGCATGTAGGGTGATTTGTATCGCGGAAGAGTGTCGCTGAGAAGCGATCTGATTACGGCTTTCGGCGGCTCTGGTGAGATGTCACGATGGCTCTGCTCAAGACACTAATCTTTACCTTTCTTGTGCCGGGTTCCGTGACGATATTGGTGAGGCATAAGTTTGGTGAATCATACCGGCAGTATTGCAGGAAAGTGTCTCGCTGGATTCCCGGCAGAATCAAAAAATAACTACGCGCTTTGTTGAAGTCGAAACGAACGAAACGCCCGCCGGCGATCAGAGCTTTGTCTCAAGTTCGATGGGGCTTTGCTTCAAAAGTCACGCGCTATGGCAGGTTCGGCTTTGCCGCCGGATTTGAGGCGGCGGCTCTGCCCCGCCCTACGCCTGCCTTTTACATTTGGGCTCTGCCCTTCGTGCGGCCTTTGGCCCAACCACCCGAGGGGCAAAGCCCGAATTAGGGGCATAGCCCGGAAATAAATCTGGCCGCCGTCGGCGGGGCAGAGCCACCGCCGCACATCCGGCGGCAAAGCCGAAGCTACACCTACGTCCGACTTAAGGGCAAAGCCGTTCGGTGGACTGTTTGATTTTGTGTAAAGTTACTATGCGACCTTCAGAGTTCGTCAGGAAAAAACCAAATGCATTATTTGAAAGTTCGCCTTTTTGCTTAGCGCTCATTCTTGTTTCCATTGGCCTGCAACTGGCATCAACTCGTACGCTCTTGAGGCGTTCATGTCGACAGCACATTCCAAATTCTGGCTGACTGGGGCAGTGCTTCTGCCAGGCACGGCACTACTCGTGGGACGATTTGTCTACGAACAGACTTATCTCACCTGGCTGAGAGGCCCGCAAATGGTTGGATTCTCCCTTGCTCACTCCGGCGGACTTCTCTTCTTAATTGCCCTCGCATGCTTTCTTCTCAGCCACCTGTGGCTTCTTGGAGCTTTCATCTACGCGATTGTGCGAAGACAGAGCATGAGAAAATCTCATTGGCTCTTGCTGTCGTTGACCTGTCTCACCCTTCTGGTGAATTACGTGCCTTACAACACATGGCAGTCGTTAGTGGTAAAGATGTGGGGCCCGGGGCCAGCAGCGGAAGACCTGTTAGTCTATGGCGCGGGAGAAGGGAACACTCGACTGGTGGAGATGATCCTCGCCGATGGATATGACGTAAACTCGAAGGGCAATTTTGGGTATACGCCACTTCACTTCGCGAGTTCGTCGGGCGATGAGCGAATGGTTTCGTTATTGCTGGAACGCGGCGCTGACACGAATGCCAGGACGGAGGGGAGCGGCCTTACTCCCTTGATGCGGGCGACCGAAGAAGGCCATCTCGAAGTAGTAAAGTTGCTCTTGAACAAAGGTGCTCGCGCAGGCGAGGAAGATTCGGAAGGGCACACCGCACTGGTCATTGCGAGAAGAAAAGGCCGCAATGACATCGCAGAGTTGCTGTCGCGCCGCGAGTTTGCGCCTTAACTGAGTGGAGTAGCACTTGAGGTTACCAGGCACAGTGATTAAGGACGCACATAAGTTTAGCTCATTGGTCGGGTCAGACTTCGTTCCCTACAGCCATCCAAATACCTGGGCTAGCGAAAAGACGAGCAGTCCAGAGCGTCTCATCATCGGACCTTCATCAGATCACATAGAATTGATGATCAAGCTTGCGCGGATCCTGCCTGAGCCTTTCGGCATACTTTATGTCTTGTTGGTATCGCAGAGATAACGAGCTGGGGCGTTACCAATGTGCATCTCCGTGCGAGAGAGAAGAGATGGAGGGGTTCCTCCGCGAATTCAGAGCGTACTTTGAGTCTGACGGGCGGCACCATATCTGGGTCTCCTCTCTACAGGCATCGGCTCTACAGGCATCGGCGACGTTGGTTTATGACCAGCATGATGTCATCTACGCTTATGGACCGCTGGAGAGTTTACAAGGATATTGCAGGGTGAGGGGCTAAGAGAGGGTCCGATCAGTTTTCCGCGGGCAAGTCTTGTCCCGAGCCCTGGCCAAACAGTTCATGGCGTAGTCTTTTCGCTGACTCATAACGAAATCGATGCACTGTATTCGGAAGCCTCCGTTAACGCCTATCGTCCCGAAGCAGTGTCTGCGCATCTTTGCCGGCGGAAGCGTTATTCCAGCGCTCTGTTTTAACCTTCCTGTGTCGCCTGCCATTGACGGGCGAAACCCGCAGTACGCATCGAAGCTTAGGAAACTCGCCGAGCGAATCGGCTTTGCCATCGAGTTATGTGTCTTCGATCCGGTAGCCGGGCCTGTTAACAAATCATCCAAATGGCTTTTTCTCGCCTTGTGCTTAATGAGCGGGATGGATACATTTTGGGGACGAGCTAGCTTTGCGGGGAGAGAGCGCCTAGCGAGACCAGGTCAGCTCCACGGCTCAATTTCGTGAGTCACCTTTTAATCATATGGATACATTCGCAACGGCAATCACGTGTATTGATGGTCGCGTCCAGCAGCCTGTAACGGACTGGGTCAAGCTGCACTTCAATGTTCGTCACGTGGATCTGATCACTGAACCAGGACCCGACAAGGTACTCGCCGAGGGAGATGCGGAAGTAATTCCCGGAATAGTGCGAAAGGCATTGTTTTCGATCAAGCACCACCGGTCGGCGATCGTTGCGCTCGCAGGACACGATACCTGTGCGGCCAACCCGGTTAGTAAAGAAGAGCACCTGAGACAAATTCTTGAAGGGGTGCAAGTGCTGAGTTCTTACGATTTGCCGGTTCGGATCGTCGGTCTCTGGTTGAACGAATGGGGTTCGGTAGATTTGGTTTGCGATACAACTGAGGCCCAGCCGGCAAGCAGCTATCTATGAACTCCAACGATACTCTTCGGTCATCAACGATGAGAATGACTAAGGACAAAGGTTTCAACGGAACATCTAGCGCGTCCTCCGGAAGTTCTCTAGATCAGTTGAAGCAAGTCACAGATGAGTTTCTTCTAGAAAACAATCCTGGACTACTCCGGGAAGCAGCAATACGTCTACACACGTTACTCTCGGATATCACAGGTATCGATAATGCCCCAAGTCGGTCCGCTGTTACCCAAGAAACATTCCTCCCGCTTGGGAAAGCCATCTCTCCGAAAGATGCTGCGATGTGTGTCCTTGATTTTGCGCGAACAGCGACATTTCTGAGAGGTATCCACGCTGCGTTGCATGAGGCGCAAAATCGATTTCCTAACGTGCCGCTGGAGATTCTGTATGCTGGATGCGGGCCATTCGCAACTCTGGCTCTGCCTTTCGCCACTCGATTCAGTGCAGACCAGATCCAGTTCACGTTACTTGATATCCATAAAGGGTCTTTGGAGTCGGCACAGCACATCTTTCAGACCCTGGGACTGGGATATTATGTGCGCGATTACCTCGAGGTCGATGCTACATCGTATCGTCATCATAGTCGGCCACACATGATTATTGCGGAAAGCATGCAGCGAGCTTTGACGAAAGAGCCGCAAGTCGCTATCACGCGAAACCTCGCACCACAGCTTTGTCCTCGGGGCATTTTCATTCCCGAAGCGATAATGGTCGACGCCTGTTTCTATGATCCGCGCAAAGAGTTTGGGATGTTGCCTGCCGGAGCCGACAGTGTGGTTTCTTCCTCAGAGATACCCGCATTTCGGAGGGTCAGAATCAATCTTGGTCGAATACTTGAGGTAAAGGCAGCGAGTTCATACGATTCCCTGGTGAAGAATTGCTTGCCGGCAGTTGTGTTCAAGATTCCCGGGGCTCTGACTACAAATCTTGAGTTGATGCTGTCGACGACTGTCAGGGTTTTCGAAACGGTTGTGCTGCGCGAGTATGAATCAGGGGTAACCCTTCCGGTTTCGTTGCCCAGGGTAGGTGCGCCCGGTAGCGCAGGGCGGATAAAATTCACCTACTGTCTTCGAAAAACCCCCGGCTTAGAGTATGAGTGGGCAACGGCGGAAGAGGTATATAAAGGGCAAGCAGTCTAATTCTATAGGATCGAACCCCGCCCAAACATCGAGGTAAACCAGAACCCCTCAAACCCCGTCTCTGTACGCCTGCCTATCGGGGTTTAAAAACTCAAGAATTTCTCAACCCTAATGCAATAAAGACTGTATTCAGCAAATACGCGAGGAATTTGCGCGTATTCGCCTTAATCCACTGGGGAGAAAGAGTCCTGAGCCAGCCATGAACTGGTGAGACCTCAAAACCTAACCATATGTTCTTAATCGAATCCTCAATCGGCGCGAAAACGGCTCAAACAGGCTTAGTAGCGGAAAAGATCGCCGTACCGACGCACCTGCCGCGGCTTTCGCGACCAAGGCTTTTGGCGCAGTTGGAAGACAGCCTGCGCTCTTGCAACTCGACAATTGTCAGCGGGCGCGCGGGCACAGGCAAGACCAGTCTTGTACTCGACTTCGCCGGGACCTGCGCCCGGAATGTGGCCTGGTACAAAGTCGACGCCCCTGAAGCCGACCTGGAAATCTTCTTTCAGTATTTAATTGCCAGCATCCGTCAGCAGCGACCGGGATTCGGCGCGACACTAATGTCCCTTGTTCGCGCCCTTGGGCCGGAGCAGAATTCTATGCTGGCGGAAGCTTTTGTTTACGAACTCGTCGAGGGCGAAGGAAAACCGCTCTTAATCGTGATTGAGGACCTGCACCTGGTTTGTGATTCACCCTGGTTGGTGCCGTTTTTCAAACGGTTGATGCCGTTGCTGCCCTCCGAAGTTCACATGCTGATTACGAGTCGAACGATGCCGCCGGCGCCACTATGGCGCATGCGTTCCAAGCAGACCTTGTCGGTTATCGAGGAAGAGACCCTTGCGTTTACGAGACAGGAAACCATGGAATTATTTGAAAAGTATGGACTGTCACCTGAGCATGCGAGTATTGCTCTTGACCACACGCATGGGCGGGCAGCCGCGCTCGCTCGATTCGCCGCCACGGTTTGTCAGGTAGCGGTTTAGCGAGCGGGCGAGCAAGGGTTCAAAACGATCTAAAATGGTGGACCTGCAACAAACGAGCTCAGCGAATTCCCGCCTGCCCGGTCCTTCCGGAGTGGGTAGCTCGAATCCTTTTCACCGTGCTAATCTCCCGAAAACCCGGAATAAAACTCAGAGGCGTAAGCTGATGGCTCGAACCCGTAAGGGAAAGAACCCCGAACCACCTTCAGCCGGAACAGTCCCTCTCGGTGCGCAACCGAGTTTCTTTTTGCGCACGAAATTATTGCCGCCACGGCCGGCGCCGGAGTTGCTTCAACGACCAAGATTAACCGAGCGCCTCCTGGCTAATCTTGCCCACCCTGTAACACTAGTCACCGCCAATGCCGGTTCCGGGAAGACCACCCTCGTAGCGGATTTTCTCCGCACGCACAAGCGTCCTTTCGTGTGGTACCAGTTGGATCACACTGACGCCGATCCGTTTGTCTTCCTGGGTTATGTAACCTCTGGCATTCAGCAGATTGTGCCTGGTTTTGGGCAGGCAATGTTTTCCTATCTTCAGGAAACCGCTGGTGAACTGGCTCAGCACCCGGAACGCGCGGTGGATGTGCTCTTGAATGAGGTACTGGAGCGGGTCGATCGCCAGCTGATTCTGGTCTTGGACGATTATCACCATCTCGGCGCTGAAACTCCTGTTCACTCAGTGCTTGATCGGCTGCTGGCTTACCTGCCCGATGTATTGCATATCGTCCTGATTTCCCGGGAGATGCCCGTAGCGTTGGCCCGACTTCGGGCCCAGGCCCCACTCTCAGTCATCGATCGGTCAGACTTACTTTTCACAGACGAGGAAACCCAGCAGTTATTTCGTCAGGTTTTCGATCTTGAACTCACTCCATCGCAGCTGTCTGAATATCGGGAGCGCACTCACGGCTGGATTACGGCGCTGCAACTGGTGAGACAGGTAGCCCACCGTACGTTAACGAGTTCTCGCGAAGGTCATCAGGCACCGCCGGATCTTGTGGAGGTGCTCAGGCAGTCTGAGCGAGACATTTTTGACTACTTTGCTGAGGAGGTTTTCGCGGACGAAACCGCAGAGCTGCAGCAACTTCTCCTGAAAGTCTCGCTACTGGATCGGATAGATCTGGACACGTGCGCCTCGCTTTATCCGGGCATGAACTGTTCCCGCGTCTTGCCGAATCTTGTGCGTCGTAATGTCTTTATGTCGGTGGCAAGTGATGGGCGGGGGGAGGAGTACCGCTTGCACCCGCTTTTCCAAAGTTTCCTGCGGCGGCGCCTGCGCAGCGAGATTGGTCGATCGGGAATCGCCGCTGAACACCAGCGTTATGCCGACTTTTTCCTTGGCGTTGAGGCTTGGGAAAAAGCAGTCAGGCATCTGGTGGCGGCGGAGCAATTCGACCGTGCAGCGACGCTAATCGCTGAGCGAGGTGATGAATGGCTCTCGTCGGGGGCAATCGGCTCTCTCGCTACGTTGGCGGATGCGCTTCCGCAGCAATCGCTTGAGTCGCATCCGAGGTCGCTCGCTATGCGCGCAGAGGTGGCTCGCCTGCGTGGTGAATATGAGGCGGCCCACTCGATGTTTCGGCGGGCCGCAACACTGCTTCAGCAGCAGGACGACAAGGAAGGCGAGGCGGAAACGCTGCATTCCCTCGCAACCCTCGCCAGACGGCAAGGCGACTATCAATTGGCCTTTACGTATCTGAATCGCGCGATTGAACTCACCGACGCCAGTTCTGTAGTCAGGACCAAGTGCGGCAATACGCGCGGTCTGTGCCTTGTGGCGCTCGGCGACTGGACCGGCGCTGAACTGGAGTTTCGCAGTGCCTTGCAATCAGCGGAAGAACGAAATGACGAACACTACAGCCGTCTGATTGCGCATAACCTGGGTACGCCGGCGGGTATTCGAGGAGACTTCGGCGAAGCCCTGCGCTGGCTACGGCGGATGTTGCGGAGCGACCACAAGGATTCGCCAATGCCGCAGGAAGCTGCGGCGTATCTCAATATGGCCCGTTGCTATCTCTATCGCGGAGATTTCGCGGCTTGCGAATTGAACCTCGACAATGCGCTCGAACGCTGCCAGCTCTTTAATCTTGTGGCCGCCAGGGCGGAAACGTTTGAGACGTACGGGAATCTCTATCGGGAGCGCAACGATTTCGACAGGGCCAATGAATATTACGAACGGGCGGCGCGGGCCTACGACGAAGCGGGAGTTAGCTTGTCTCGGACCGAACTCTTTGAAGAACGAGCGCTATTGAGTTTACAAGCCGGAAACTTGGTAACGGCCCGAAACCTGATTGATCGCCTAATCAGTGGACGTTCGCGTGAAAAGGACGAGATCGCCTTTAACACTGCCTCTCTTAGCCGCGGGCGAATCATGACTGCCCAGGGCGATTTTGCAGCGGCCCGCGATGAACTGGGCGAGGCTTTGAACTACTTTCACGAGCACAACCTTTATTACTATGAAGCCCAGGCCTGCATGGCGCTCGCGACCTGCGATCTCAAGTTTGGTGAAGAGATCAAAATGCGCGAACGCCTAAGGCGCGCCGTGGATCTGGCCGTCAGGTACGACTACGAATACTGGCTGAAACGAGAAGTCTCCAAAAATCCGGAGCTCTTCGCGATCGAAGAAACTGCGGAACTCTTACCCGCCGACCTACGTGAGCAGTTAGCCGCGCAGACAATCGCTTCTCCCGCACTTCCGATCCAGGTGTCGGAAATCGCCCTGACGGCAAAACCGGTTACAGATCTGGCAATCAGGATGCTGGGTCCGGTGGAAATTATTCGCGACCCGACGCGTCCCCTTGCGGCCGATGCCTGGACAACGCGTCGCTCACGCGACATTCTTTGTTTCATAACTTCACGGCGACATCATCGCGCGTCGAAAGACACAATCATCGATACCTTTTGGGGTGAAACTGATCTCGAGGTTGTTGAGAAAAACTTTCACCCGACCGTCTCGCACATCCGAAAGGCACTAAATAGCAACCAGCCGTTGAAACAGAATTTCCTGCTTTATCGTGACGGCGACTACCAGCTCAATCCTGAGTTCTCCTACCAAATCGATATTGAGGAGTTTGACCTTCTGATGGGCGAGGGCGAAAAGGCCCGTCGGGCGCGGCAGTTTGAAGAATGCATTGAAAGGTACGAAGCCGCAGTGGCTATTTATCGTGGCGAATTCATGCAGGGAAGCTACGAGCCCTGGGTGGAGGAGCAGCGGACTTATTACCGCGAGCAATATCTACGGTTGCTGGAGGCGCTGGCCGGCGTGGCGCAAAAAGGGGAAGATTGGCCCCGGTCGATGCAGCTTGCCCAGCGCATTCTCCATGAGGATCAGTTTCGCGAGGACATTCATTGCCTGATCATGCGGGGCCACGCGGCCCTGGGTAATCGTGCTGCCGTAAAAGAGCACTACGAATCGCTGAAACGCCTCTTGCAAGCGGAATTGGGGGTAGAACCCGGGATCGAAACCCGCAAGCTTTATCAGGAGTTGATTGGGTGAGATCCGGCCCGTTTTGTGAACGAAGCCGTAGAATCATGAACGAATCGCAATCTGGGTGCAACAACACCCCTGAAATCTCAAATTAGAATGAGCACCCTTTTCAAAACTCGGTGGTTGCTCGGCCCGGTGAAGGCAGGCGGTGGCGGGCAGTTAGGGGGAAATTACCAGCCAAACTCCGAATTGAGAAAAGTTTTGTGCGGCTGCGCACACTTGCCAACACGACGGTTAGCCAGACTGCGCCGATAAACCCGACTGAGGTGATAGTTTGCTAAGTAATAATTCCGGTTCAGCTCTCATTCCAATCCACGCCAAAAGATCGGTGGCGGTTCTGCTGGTTTTGCTGTTGACCCTGTCACCTGCGATGGCCGGTATCACGATAAGTCCGACAAATGGCATCGTGATGACGGGCGCGGACGGCATCGTCATGACGGGAGCCGACGGAATTGTTATGACTGGAGCCGATGGTTATGTGACCTACGAAGCGAATGGCATTGTCATGACGGGCGCGGACGGCATCGTCATGACCGGAGCCGATACCTTTTCCACGCCGAACAGTGTGCGCATCACAAGCGCCGACGGCGCCAACATCTCGCGCGCGGATGGCATCGTAATGACGGGCGCGGATGGCATCGTAATGACTGGTGCAGACGGCACAACCTATCGCGCCAATTCAGTAACAGTAACTCTTGCAAACGGGATTGTGATGACCGGCGCGGACGGCATCGTGATGACGGGCGCCGACGGGGTGCAGCGCTCCGGTGTGAGCGGGATCGTGATGACCGGGGCCGACGGAATTGTAATGACCGGGGCCGACGGAATTGTAATGACCGGCGCCGATGGAGTGCAAGCGACCGGAGCTGACGGCGTTGTTTTCTCCGTCATGCCCGACGGCCTCACCTTCGCCGGTGTTACCGGAATTGTGATGACTGGCGCTGATGGGATTGTGATGACCGGCGCCGACGGAATCGTGATGACCGGCGCCGACGGAATCGTGATGACTGGCGCTGACACAAGCAGCGGCCTCAGGAGCGTTGATGCGGAGCTCGCACTGTTGCTAAACGAGACGGTTGACGACAGCAGCATCAACGTGATCCTGGTTTATCACAGCCTGCCGGTAGATTCGGATTTTGCCGACTTGCAAAGGTTGGGAATTCAGGGCGGCACGCGATTTCGCGCCTTACCGATGGTTATGATCAGCGGTACGAAGGATCAGCTCGCGGCAGTTTCGCATTTGCCCGCGGTCCGATCGATGTATAGCAACCGCACCCTAACCTTTAACAGTGATCCCGAGGTTAGAACTGTTACCGGCGTCGAACGCGCCAGAAGCGACGCCGATCTAATTGCGCGCTACAACGGCCTGCACCCGACTGGTCGGAATGTGACGGTAGCAGTGCTGGATACGGGTATTGATGCCACTCATAGCGATTTATCAGGTCGGATCGTCAGCAATATCAAGCTGGCGGACACGCAGAGTGCAAGCGCCGGCTTCAATTATCCCGTCAACTCCGAGAACCTTCCCAACACCGATCAACTCTATGGACATGGAACGTTCGTGGCCGGAATTATCGCCGGGAATGGCGCACGCGCGGCTGGAAAGTTTGCGGGCGTTGCTCCTGACGCGAATCTGGTTGGACTGAGCGCCGGCGATGCAACCCTGGTTTACGTTCTTAATGGGCTGGATTACTTACTCGCCAGCCGGTCCGCCCTGGATGTTCGCGTTGTCAATTGCAGTTTTTCGGCAAATACACCTTACGACACAAACGATCCGGTTAATGTCGCAACGAAGATGCTAACTGATGCAGGGATCAATGTTGTGTTCTCAGCAGGCAACACGGGTCCCGGCTCACACACGCTCAACCCTTACGCCGTCGCGCCTTGGGTTGTGAGTGTGGGCGCAACAGATAGCCAGGGACGTCTGGCGGCTTTCTCTTCGCGTGGCGATTTTGCGAGCGACCTGTTCCGGCCGACCCTGGTGGCTCCGGGTGTAGATGTAGTTAGTCTGCGAGGTTCGAGTATTGCGAATGTGACTGGGGCAGCGGGACTCGCCGGCGCCGATGCGAAACGTTTGAATTCGAGTGAACTTCCGTATTACACCACAGCAAATGGCACCAGTTTTTCGGCGCCGCAGGTTGCTGGCGCTATTGCCCTGATGCTCGAGGCAAATCCGAGTCTTACCCCGGCGCAAGTTCGGAGAATCCTGCAAGGTACAGCCACACCTTTACCATCTTACTATCAGCATGAAGTCGGAGCTGGAATGCTCAATGTCCATGCCGCGGTCTTACAGGCAGCTTTCCCCACACGCCGCATCGGCGATTGGCGAATACTGAACAGCGGCCAGGTGCGGTTCTTCAATGATCCGCTGACAACATTTTCGGGGACAGTTCAACCCGGCGGAACTGTCGATAGCTCACTCGGCGTGTCCGAAAACTCGCTTTTTGCAGCGATCCAGATCGGCTGGGGGCCGCTGCTGTCAACGAACGACCTGTCCCTAAGAGTCTATAACAATGTGGGAACAATGGCGGCGCAAGCCGATACCTTGAACCTAATCGGCTTAACAGGGAAGCAGGAGCGAGTAGCGCTTGTTCAGCCCACTGCCGGGACCTGGCGCATCAGCGTGCGTAACAGTCTTGGAGCGGTTGGAACGGCACAAAAATTTGTTGGGGTCGTTCAGGTTGGTCGTGCTAGTTATGCGCCAATGAGCGATGTAAATAATCTGCATCCGTCCGTACGCGACGCTATCTTGCAAAACATTCGCACTCTCACAATGCAGCCAATCGGTTCAAAGTTCAGGCCAGAACTGATAGCGACTCGTGCTGACGTCGCCAGGGCGCTGGTAGCAGGCGCTCAAGTTCCTCAGTATCTTGCCAGCCATTCTCTCTATCAGGACGTGCAGGATCCAATTACGAGAGTATTCGTTGAGAGTGTGCAGAACTCACCCAACGGGTCTTGTTTTACGGATGCCGTCTCCGGAGGCCGATTCCGGCCGAATGAAGGTGTAACTCGAATCGCGGCTGCTGTTGCGCTGGTGCGGGCGGCTGGTTTGCGAACTGAGGCCGAAGCTAAAGCGGGTACACCGCTGGCTTTCCTGGATGCTGCCTCTGTCCCGGATCAATTAAGAGGCTATGTTTCAGTGGCAATCGCTGAGGGCTTGCTTCATGGTGATTCGTTCTTCCGCCCACAGAACCCTTTAACCCGTGGTGAACTGGCCCAGGCTGTGGCGTTGATTGAAAGGCGAGGCGGGCGGTAATGTGCCATTGCAAATTGCCAATTTCCGATTGCCAATTTGGTCTGTCCCAAGTTGTTAACCGGCAATCGGCAATGAACAACTGGCAATCCAGGGTTAAGTCATAAGTTGTTTCAGGGCAAGTTCTTCGTCTTCAGTGAGGAAGGTAAACTGAAGACCAAATCCAACAGCATGCTGGTAGGAAATAACCTCGCCGCGCAGTTGCAGCCACTCGCCTGAGGGCATCTTTACTTCCAACCCGATTACCTCGCCGATATCCACGCGCGACAGCGTATTTACAAAACACCCGCCTACGCCAATATCCTCGATCCGGGCCTGATGTTCCCCGGAGAGTCCATCCCAGCGCGCCGGCAAGTTGACGGGGATTCGGTCATCAGTACGTCTTTCCTGGGTCATGTGTGTGTCTCACAAAACGAGGGGTTCCCTCATGGAAATTTGCCATCAGACAAGGTGACCGTAATAGACCTTCGTGTCGTATTCGAAAGCGACGCTTCCGCGCTCCTGATACCTGTCAAATAACTCCTGAAGCCTTTTCAGCATTGGTTCAAAGTTCGGATGACCGGCTTCGGGCGTATAAGAGGCCGAGAAGACTCTACCCTTCAATCCTTCGAAATCAAATTGCTGAACATTGTCGAAGGTTTTGATTGTAAAAGTTCCCGGCGCGAAGAAGGTGGCTATCTCATCTGTCTCGTTAAAATCCCTCACTTGCTTGTAATCAGTGCCGAAGTTCATAAGCAAGTCCTCATAAGCCCGGAGAAATGGTGTCGAATCGAGACGGCGATCATTCCAGACTAGAGCTACGAATCCCCTCGGTTTGAGAATGCGAGCGAATTCCATCCGGGCCTTTCTGGCGTCAAACCAATGAAACGCCTGGCCGGCAGTAACTAGATTCACACTCTCGGGTGGCAAAGTCGTCGCCTCGGCTGAGCCATTAACGCTGGTAAACGTCGGATAGCCTGCCAGCAGTTGTTCCGCAGCTTCCCTCATCGCTTCGTTTGGTTCGACGCCGAGCACTGGGTTGCCGTTTTTAAGCAACAGTTCTGAAAGGATCCCTGTCCCTGATCCCACATCTGCAACCACCGCGCCTGGGGTTAGGGCACATTCTGAATTCAAAAGCTCCAGGATTGCCAGTGGATAACTGGGTCGGTGTTTTGCGTAACTCTGCACTCGGCTGGTAAACCGCTGGGTCGAATCCGTCATCGGCCAAACTCCTATTAGAGTTGTTAGAGTTCACGATTGTAACGGGAAGAACCGAACGGGGGAACGGGGGAACGGGGGAACGGGGGAATGGGGAACAGGGGAAGAG
>JBPCNX010000014.1:0-42360 GCA_051000815.1 Pyrinomonadaceae bacterium | reverse complement strand
CTCATTCTACCGATTCATGATCCCGGCTCAATCTTTTTTTCTCACCCACTCACTTTTGCGCTACAGTTTATCTTTGCTAACCCGGTCGAGTTTTCACACAGCCTCTACCGCCTGGTGGTACTGACATCATCGGACCGGGCGCTGAGTGAATCGCGGCTCAATTGAAGTGGCGACAAGGTCCGCCTCTCTGACCTGCGAATTGGCCCAACACCTCCTCACCACTATGGCTCCCTACCAATCAGCTACCATCAAGGGGAGGAGTTTTCAGGTAAGCAAGAGCGGTTTACCCGCGCTTGCTCGCGCACCAACGCTGCCCCAGATAAGTAGCAGCGAAAGCGTCGACAGGTCGGACGCACTCCAAAGTCATCTCAACCTATCTCTATCGCCTGGGCGGGCGGGGGAGGACGGTGGCTTCCCATTCTTTGAACTCGCTTCTGAGTCGCTCAAACATCGATGAGTTTTGCTCCCGGAAGTTGGCTTGTTCGCGCTCGTCGACTGATAAATTAAACAGATATTCGCGCGAACCGTCGTTGAGATACTTCCAGGGGCCTTTAAGGGCCGCATCCTGGTTGGAGTTGCGCCAGAAGAAGGTGCGTGAAAAGGGTGTTGGGTGTCGGGTGACGGGTGTCGGGAGCTCGGTGCCGCGGATGACGGGAAGGAGATCGACGCCGTCGAGCGGATAATTCGGATCGGATTTAGTCTGTGCGGCGGCGAGTATAGTTGCTGTCCAGTCCATGGTAATTACGGGTAAGTCAACAATGCGACCGCCGGCAGTGAGCCCAAGGTGAGACTCGGCGTTGGACATTGGACGTTGGACGTTGGACGTAACTTGAGAGCCGGTCGCTACCGCTTCCGGTTCTGACAAGAACTGCGGGCGAGACGCCCGCGATCCTAGAACAGCTCCCGGTTGTGAATTGACGTTGGACGTTGGACGTTGGACGTTGGACATCAATTGGTCCGGCCAGCGCACAATTGCCGGAACCCTGATCCCGCCTTCCCACAACGAATTCTTCTGACCCGTGAATGGCCAGTTGTAAGAAAAGCGCTCGCCGCCGTTGTCACTGGTGAAGATCACGAGCGTATCGCGTTCCCGGCCAGACTCGGCGAGAGCCTTTAAGACTTCGCCAATCCCGTCGTCCAAACTCTTCATCATCGAAGCAAACGTCTTAATTGAGCCGCCACTCCGAAACGCCACGGGACCTCGCAACTCAGGATTCGGTGCTCGGTCCCTTGGTCCCTCCCAGGGCCAATGAGGTGCGGTGTAGTGAAGACTGAGATAAAACGGTCGCCCAGTTCCCTTTGCCTCTCTGCGCCGGCCGACTGACTTAACGGCTCGCTGCCTGATGTATTCAACCGCCCGGTGGGTAAGCATCTCAGTCATGTAACCGATGCGCTCTACGGGCACCTTGCCTTCAAACAAGTCGGCGTCGCCTTCCATGTCTTTGTGAGTAAAAAAGTCTGCCGCCCCACTCATGATGCCAAAGAATTCGTCGAAGCCACTTTGAATGGGACCGAAATTTGGCAGGTAACCCAAATGCCACTTGCCAATCAGCGCTGTCTCATAACCACTTTGCTTGAGCAATGACGCAATAGTCGGATGCTCAGGGGGCAAACCAAGCATCAGGGTCTTGTCACCGAGCGCCCGTCGTTCGTGAAGGGGTTCTTCAAGGCCAATTCGAGTGCGGGCCGGGTAACGTCCGGTGATGAAGGCGCAGCGTGTCGGCGTACACAAAGGAGATGCTGAATAAGCGTTGGCGAACCGGACGCCCTGACTGGCGAGGCGATCAAGGTTGGGAGTTTTATAGTCCGGGCGACCGTAGCAACTGAGATCTCCATAGCCAAGATCGTCGGCCAGGATAAAAAGAATGTTTGGCCGCCGTCTCTGCGCCAGGGAAATTCCGGGAACTGCCGCCGCGATAGCAGCGCCGGCGAGCGCAGCGCTCACGAATTCGCGCCGGGTTATTTGGTGTGACATGCGGCGAATCGTAGATTGTTGGAGAGGAGAAAACAACAGAAAGACGGACGGGACGTATTGAATCAGGATCGGTGACGTGACTAATGAGCAATCGGCAACGGCAATTGGGAATCAGCAATCGGCAATTGGCAATTGGGAATCTTGAGACCGGTCGCTACCGCTGCCGGTACTGATAAGAACTGCGGGCGAGACGCCCGCGATCCCAGAACTCTGATTTGACGTTGGACGTTGGACGTTGGACGTAACCTGAGACCCGGTCGCTACCGCTCCCGGTTCTGACAAGAACTGCGGGCGAGACGCCCGCGATCCCAGAACTCTGATTTGACGTTGGACGTTGGACGTTGGACGTTGGACTTTGGACGTAAACTTAGAGTTCTGGCTTTTCCCGAGGCTGGAGAATAAACTTCTCTTCCTCCCGTTTTAGAAGTCAACACGTGTCGGAGTGTCCAGATGGGCAACGAAAAGCATCGGTGGCACACGCTTCAATACGAACCCGAAGCATGGCGAAATGAGGACAACAGCCTCTCGCCAGAAAGGGACGTGTTCATGCGACGTCACCGATCTCATCCTGATGTCCGAGATCAGACCCTGATTCTGGAATTGCTCGGACGGATAAATTACAAAATCATAAAAGGACATAGAGTTTACGTTGAAGCCGACGGGATCGTTTACAAAACCCTCTATGGCGGCTACTGGCGCAGCGTTTTCACGGGTATCGAGCACTATCTACTGAAGTGCGAGGAAGTTTCAGGTTCGATATGGACAGATGGAAGCGCCGATGCTTCCGTTGTTGATCTGCCTATAGCTTATTCAAAAGAGGGTTGGACCGCGCGGGGCCATTCCGTATCATTCATGCTGTCCAGAGACTAAACTCTTGCGGTCGAGGCGCATGGTCTCCTGCCGCTCGCACGCGCGGCGAAGAGATGGAGTTGCTGCGGGAAAGTGTTGCGGCTACGAATAGAATTGGCCACAGATGGACACGGATTTTCACGGGCTGAAGATCATTGATCTGGTGAGAGTGTAAACTCTGATTGGTTGAATCCGTGTCTATCCGTGTCCATTTGTGGCTTACTTTGATCTTGTTATGGCTCACCAGAGTTTCCGCGACAGAACAATTAATTAACCGTTCTGCGTCACCTTACTTCACTCCACGAACCTTTAGCGTCAGCACGACTTCGTCGCGAATCAGATTATCTGCGGCGCCGGCGAAGTTGATGCCGAACTCTTTCCTGTTGATGGAGAACGTGCTGTCGACGGTAATCGCATCAGGATTCACGGCAATCGTCGCGGGAAAGGTTATGGACTTCGTCACACCGTGCAAATTAAGATTTCCAGTCACTGTATGAGTGCCCTTCTCCCCGCCTGGCTTAATCTCCGTTGAAACAAATGTGGCTTCCGGATACTTCGCCACGTCAAAGAAGTCGGGACTCTTAAGATGTTTTGTCAGGTCGGGGGTGTCTGTCGTGATCGAAGTTGTGTCGATGTTGATACTCACGCGGCTCGTTTCAGGCCGGCCATTGAAATCGATAGCACCGGAAAATTTTTCAAAGGAGCCTGTATGACTACCAGTGACTTTGGAGCCGACAAACTCGATCTTCGAATTTTTTGGTGTAACCAAATACCTCTCACCCTGGGCGGCCACTGGGGAAGCTGCAACGGGGGCCGCCTCATTCGTAACCGCCTGCGGTTTATCTGATGCCGGGTTGGCGCATGAGCAAACAAATAAGAGAGCTAGTGTTGTCAAAACTAAACTCGAACGAAACATAAACCTCTCCTCCTGACGATTATTCGCTTGTCGGGGCGTGGGTTAGTAAACAACACGGCGAGGGCTGATGACAAATTGAGTGTTCGCGCCAGGGCTTCATTTTCAAAGTGATCACCACCTGTTTCCCGTCTTTCCTGCCTGACAAACAGGTCGCGATCTATCTTTGAGAGATCGGAATGTAATGCGAATCGCGGGCGCCGGTGTATTCAGCGCGAGGACGAATCAGTTTGTTGTCGGCGTATTGTTCGAGGATGTGTCCGGTCCAACCGGAGATGCGACTGATCGCGAAAATCGGCGTGTAGAGATCGAGAGGAATCCCCATCATGTAGTAAGTCGAAGCTGAGAAGAAATCAACATTCGGATAGAGACCCTTTTCGCGCATCATCACCTCTTCCACCTTGCGCGACATCTCATACCACTTCATATCTCCCGTGCGTTCTCCCATCTGCTGCGAAAACCGGCGCAGGTGCGTGGCGCGAGGGTCTTCGGTGCGGTAAACCGCGTGACCGAAGCCCATGATCTTTCGTTTCTCGGCAAGCGCTTTCTTAATGAAGCTCTCCACGTTTGCGATCTCGCCAATCTCCAGCAGGGTCTTCATCACCGCCGTATTGGCGCCACCGTGCAGCGGTCCCGAGAGGGCCGCAATAGCTGCTGTCACCGCGCCGTACATGTCAGCAAGCGTGCCCGCAACCACACGCGCTGCGAAAGTGGAGGCGTTCAGTTCGTGGTCCGCGTGCAGGATCAGCGCCACGTCAAACATTTTCGCATCCTGTTCCGCAGGTTTTTCACCGGTCAACATGTAGAGAAAGTTCGTGGCTATATTGAATGCGGGGTTCGGTTTGACTGGCTCCAATCCTTTGCGGATGCGCTCGGCTGTCGCGACGAGCGTCGGGAATTGAGCTGTTAGTTTGACGGCAGTGTTCACGCTGGCTTCGCGAGAAATTTCGCGTGAGGAGGGGTCGTAGAATTCAAGCGCCGAGACGGTTGTTCTAAGCACGTCGATGGGATCTGCATCGTGGGGAATGCGTCTTATCAAATCGATAATTTCTACAGGAATCTCATAAGCGTTGGAGAGCGACTGTTTGAGCTTATCAAGCTCGGCCTGCTGCGGCAGGCGCTTATTCCAAAGGAGGAAAATGACCTCTTCAAAAGTCGATTGCGTGGCGAGATCGTGGATGTCGAAACCCTGATAGATGAGCTGGCCCTTGTCACCAATCACATCGGACATTGAAGAAGTTGCGGCGGTAACCCCGCGCAATCCAGCAGAGGATCCGGCAGCGGCAGTTGAGGTGGGTGCGTTAGTTTTATCGGACATAAAGTTGTTTCTAAGTGTGCAGGGAAGATAACAAAGGTGGAGAGCAAACGGCAAACGCCCCGCGAAGCGCGCAGTTCGGGGGTTCACCGTTCGGAGTTCGGGTTCGGAGTTTTGGAGTGCGGAGTTGGCAGGGGTGCCTTGAGTTCCTGGTACACAACGGTGCTACCTCATGGTCCGGAAGGGTGGCTTGCCCCCGCTCGGATTGAAATGGCACCCAACAAGCGGGGGTAAACCACCCTTCCCGACCTCGAGGCAGATGTCGCTTGATGCGTACTCTGCCTTCGGCTCTCCGCCCTCTACGAACCCCAAACTCGGAATTAACATCTCACGACAACAAGATCCCTTCGAGTCGCCTTCAAGAGTCTTGCCGCAGAGCGCTTGTCAGCAGCAATCTCCAGAAAGCCCGCACTGCCCCAGATGCAAAAGAGTTTCGCGCGAGTGTCAGGCTTTGCCTTTCGCCCGCCGGGGTGTTCTACGAAGAAGTTACGAAACGAAGTAATCTTCCTGCCCTTCACCACCAGGTAGGCGCCGGCTTCCATCATTTTAGGTGTTAACTCAGCCGCTGTGATGTTCGTAACGCAGTTTCCGAAGCGATCGATGTGAATGATCCGAGCGCGAACAACTTCGGTGACGGATTTTCCTGCTCGCGCTTTTGGTACCTTCTCAGCGTGAATTACCGCCGCCAGCGGCTTAAGTCTTACCGGGTTCGTTATCTCACTTCCAAACTCCGAAGGTTGAACGCCCTTAGCGAGTGCTGCGGCAACAGGTGCGAACACGTCGCGACCGTGAAAGGTCGGACTTGGAGGAGCGCGAAAGTATATAGGATTGGTGAGTTCGAATGCTCTGAAGTCCGGCTCGCGCTCATAGATATAACTGAAAATTCCATTGTCAGGACCAACGAAGAATTGATCGCCGGCCTCAACGACGAGGCCACGACGCGATGAGCCCACGCCGGGATCGACAACGGCAATATGCACTGTGGCTTTCGGAAACGACTTGTAGGCGGCAAGGAGGGTAAAAGCCGCAGCCTCGATGTCATGAGCAGGTATGTCGTGAGTCAGATCAACGATGCGAGCGTGAGGATTTTCAGAAAGAATGACTCCCTTCACACTGCCAACAAAGTAGTCGGCGGTGCCGAAGTCTGTTAGTAGAGTAACTAAGCCCATTGCCGGCGCGTTGTACGGGAAAGTGTCTGGACGGAGTCACCCAAACTTCACTCCATTTCAAAGTGAGGAAGGGTGGCTTGCCCCGGCCAAGACTGAATGGCATTCAATCGGCGGGGGTAAACCACCCTTCCTGACCACGAGCTTATGCCTCTTGTGCCGAGTGCCCTGAGCCAGCGCTAACCATCTGCCGAGAAACACCTTCAGTCCGCACCCTCCGTGTCTCCGCGTCTCTCTTACTGTATCCGAGTATCTGTAGACGTACGCAGCTTGAGCTGTTGGCCACGCTCAAGGCGAATGTCTTTGCCGCGTTTGCTCAGCACGCCACCAGTTCCAATGCCACCACCGATCGCCGCACCGATGGCCGCACCTTTGCCGCCGCCGGCGATGGCGCCGATTATGGCGCCAATACCCGTAGCCGCTCCTACCTTCGACACGTCATCCTTTGTCGAATCTTTACCGCGCACACCGCCCTCGCGATCGACCTCGCCCTCATCGCCTCTGCCGGTGTAGATAACTTCGGCAACTTCGGCGCTAATGTTTCCTGAGCGGTTGTCCGGCATGCGAATCTGCTCGAACGACAACTGCAGTTCGGCAACGCCTTTTACCCGTCCTGGCCGCTTCACACGCGTCACCCGACCATCGATAATCGCTCCCTGATATTCGGCCGGCTCAACCACCCGCGCCTGAAAACGATCACCACTCTGCGAGGCGTCAGTCGATAGACTCGCCTCCAGCTCGACGATCAAATATGTCTCGCGGGGAATCATGAACGGCCCGCTTATTGTGGCCCTAGTATTGGGGTTGGAGTTGCCGGATCTGTTTACGATGGCTTCATCATCCGGGTCCGGGTTGCTCTGCGGCGCAGCTGGTTGCGCATCCCTTTGCGCATCTTGGCCCCTCCTGCTCAGTCCGGTGGGAATTGAAGAGTTAAACGACTGACCGTCGTAGCCCGCCGTATATCCAGTCTCGTAACCCTGCTGATAGCCATCGCGATAGTCTTCAGGAGTACCCCACGCTTGATTGTAGGAGCGGTCGCCGCGCTGGTATTCGTCTTTGTTTTGAAACTCACGAGGGGCGCGGTCGGTCATGTCGCGGGAGCCGGCGGCGAAGCCATCTGAATAGCCAGTGCGATAGCCGCGTTCGAGGGCAGTGGATTGACCCTGAGCGTGCGCACGGCCAGTGGGAACTTGCAGCAAACTCAACGTGGAAATGAAAGCCAGGCTAAGCAGTGCCACCAGGGGTAATCTAAAATTCTTCATTACTGTATTCCTTCCAGAAATAGTACGGCTTTGAAAGCCGCTTCATGTTTCGGGAGAGCCAATCGCGCGCGTGTGATGCTACCACAAATAACTACGTTCGGAGTTTCGAGTTCGGAGTTCAGAGTTTGCATTTAGGTGACCTTGGGGTAACAACCCATGATTTGTGCTTTCACTGGCTTCGCAGGTTGACCGGGTTAGTTGAGCGCCATAGACTCCCAAAAGCCAACCCCAATTCTTCCTGCGAAAGAACTAGCCGTCAGATGCGCGATTTAGAGTTTGTGTTGGCAGGTGTCCCAAGTTTCGTGGAACGCTTTATGAACTTTAAACGCAGAGTCTACCTGGACCACAGCGCAACCACGCCAGTCGACCCCCGCGTGGTCGAAGCGATGCTGCCCTACCTTACCGAGAAGTTTGGCAACGCTTCAAGCGTCCATTTGTTTGGCCAGGCAGTCCGTGCGGCTGTTGACCGGGCGAGACGCGAAATCGCGAGCCTCGTCGGCGCTCGTCCGAACGAGATCGTTTTCGTCTCCGGGGGAACCGAAGCGAATAACCTGGCTATTCGCGGTCTGTGCGAAACTCACGCTTCCGCTAAAGGTCACTTAATTACTTCATCAATCGAGCATCCTTCAGTGCGCGGGGTCAGCGAAGCTCTTGAGAAATCAGGTTGGGAAGTGACGAGGCTGCCCGCTAACGATAATGGCATCGTCCGCGCGGATGACGTGCGCGCCGCATTGCGGCCAAACACTGCTCTCGTCTCCATCATGCTCGCTAACAACGAAATCGGCACTATCCAGCCTATTGCCGAAATCGGAACCATTGTTCGTGAGGCGCGAGCCATTAACCCGCAGCTGCGTTTTCATACCGACGCTGTTCAGGCGGCTGGCAGAATCCCTATTGATGTCGAACAACTTAGTTGTGATCTGCTTTCGCTGTCCGGGCACAAGCTTTACGCGCCGCAGGGAGTCGGCGCGCTTTACGTGAAGCGCGGCGTCAGGCTGGCGACACAAAATATCGGGGGACATCAGGAGCGGGAGAGACGCGCCGGTACTGAAGGCGTCCCCAACATCGTCGCCTTTGGAGCCGCGGCAAAACTAGCACGTGAAGAGCTGGCTCAACGGCATGAACACACAGAGAAACTGCGGGACAGATTCGAGACGGCGGTCAGTGAACGCGTTCGCGATATTGTTTTCAACGGAGATCGCGAAAACCGCCTCGCTCATATTTCAAATATCTCTTTTCGTTTTATCGAAGGCGAGGGACTGCTGATCAGCCTGGACTTGCAGGGCGTCGCCGTGTCGACAGGCTCAGCGTGTTCCTCAGGAACACTGGAGCCTTCGCCCGTCATTCGTGCGTTGGGTCGTAATGATGAACTCGCCCGCGGCGCCATCCGCTTTAGTTTTGGTAAGGACAACACTGAGGCGGACGTAGACTATGCCCTGGAAGTCCTGCCTGGGGTTGTTGAGAAGCTGCGAAATATGTCGCCTTTAAATAAAGTGCGAAGTGCGTAGTGCGGAGTGCGTAGTGCGGAGTGCGAAGTGCGGAGTGCGAAGTGCGGAGTGCGAAGTGCGGAGTGCGAAGTGCGGAGTGCGTAGTGCGTAGTGCGAAGTGCGGAGTGCGGAGTTCGAACAAATTTGTTTTTATGAAGTGCTTGAGTCTCAAACCTCACAACTACAAAGGAGACCAAATGTCCTCAATAAAACGCTTTGAAGATATGTTCGCTTGGAAAAAGGCTAGAGAGCTTGTAAAGGAAATATATCTGACTTGCGCCTCGGGCGAGTTTTACAGAGACTTTGATCTGAAAGATCAGATTCGTCGTGCGGCTGTCTCGTCTATGAGCAACGTGGCCGAAGGCTTTGGCAGAAAATCTCATAAAGACTTCGCACACTTTCTCGACCTGGCCCGAGGCTCGACGCTTGAGGTTCAATCGCTACTGTATGTCGCCAGTGATCTCAATTACATTCAGACCTCTGACTTCAAAAGGCTTTATGGGTTGGCGAATGAGACTCTGGCACTAATTGCTGGGTTAACTTCTTATCTCAGAGGTCGGCCCTAAATTCGGCCCTAGATTCGGCCCTAGATATTGGCCGGCCCTAGTTATTCCGACTCAGGCGGCGTGTTGCGAACTTCGAACTTCGCACTTCGCACTTCGCACTTCGCACTCTAATAAGGTGTATTCCTCGGTTTTCACAGATCATTTAACCAACCCGCGCAACGTCGGCGAGCTTGCCGATGCAAATGCGCGGGCCGAGGAAACCAATCCTGTTTGCGGTGATCGGTTACGCCTTTACTTACGCGTTCGCGACGCGCGTATCGAGGCCGCACAGTTCCTCGCCTATGGATGCCCGCCCACGCTCGCATGCGGGTCTGCTCTCACCGAAATGCTTCGGGGATGTTCGTTGGCGGGAGCCAGGGGAATAACGCGGAAGCACCTGATTGAGGCTGTCGGCGGGCTTCCGTCTCGCAAACAACATGCTGCCGCGTTGGCGATTGAGACACTGAAGGCAGCGTTGAAGTCGAGTTCATTGTGGGAATCAGATTCCAGGCAGGACAGTCTTTGAATCTGTTTTCGTTTTGGTTCGTGTGATTTTGTAGATCGTGTTGTGGTTAACCGCAACAGCGATCTACGAAAGCACACTAAACGACCCTCCGCACTCCGCACCCCCCACTCCGAACTGGCACTCCTTGTCGGGAACTCCGAATCCGCACTCCGCACTTCGAACTCCGCACTCCGCACTTCGAACTCCGCACTTCACGCTCGAAACGCGGAACTCGAAACTCGAAACTCGTTTACGGTGGACTCGCGACCACCCGCGGGCGACTTGCTGACGGATTAGAAGCCTTGCCTTTGTGATACTCCGGTCCACAGTATTGTCGTGGCTCAGTTCCAATCACAAAAGTCCTGGTGCGAATGACAGGACACGTTTCGACGGCGATTAGTCCAGTGCCGGGATCAATGTCGAGCGTTATCGTTCCTTCCAGCCGAGGTACTGCTTCCTCCCCCGGCCTGGAACCCGGTTTACGCGCGGGTGAAGGCGTGGGCGAAGGCAGTGGTGAGGGTTCCGTAGTTATGAGTCCGTCTTCCGGAAGGGTCTCGGTCGCTTCACCTTCCGGGGTCGGTTCTTCTTCGGGTGTTGCCACTGGTTCAGTCGCTGAGGAAGTACCGTTGATGAAGAGTTCGATGCGCCGTTCGGGATCGTCCTCAGCAGCGACCTCACCGGTCCTGGGATTAATCGCGACTTGCTCAATACCTTCAGGCATCGACCAGTCGCCTTGCCACTCGGGATGTTCCGTCAAGGCCACCTGCATAAAGTCAGTCCAAATCGGCAATGCCGAGTTTGCTCCCGTCAAACCCAACTGCGAACCATCGTCAAAACCCACCCAGACAACGCAAACGAGGTTGGGCGTGTAGCCGGCAAACCATCCATCGCGAGAAGTACCGGTCTTGCCGGCTACATTTGCCTTCAAGCCGCGCGCCCTCACCTTTGCCGCCGTGCCGCGATTAATCACATCCTTCATAAACGAAGTCATCACATATGCAACATCCGGCCGCATGACTTCATTCTTTTGCGAAGTGGGAGCGGCGATCGTCACACCGTTTCCTGTGGTGATGCGATTAATGGGAATGGCGGTGGCTCGCGTTCCCAGATTTGCGAACGCGGTATACGCGGAAGCAACCTGGAGCGGCGTGGCTTCACTTGTTCCCAGCGCCATCGCCGGATAGGAGCGCGGCGGTTTGGGCAAGCCGGCCTTCGCAGCTAGTGCCATCACACGGCCAATGGTGATTTCCATCGCTACATCTACTGTGATCACGTTGAGACTGTTAACGAGCGCATCCCGAAGCGTTACTGGCCCGTGTCGATAGCTTTCACCGAAGTTGCCTGGCGAGTATTCCTGACTGTCGTAAGTGAACGTCTTCGGCTCGTCCATGTAAATAGTCGCAGGCGTGATAACTCTCGGTACCGGATCATAGGCGGTGTTCAGCGCGGTGGCATAAACGAATGGCTTAAAGACCGAACCCGGCTGCCGCAGCGCGGTTGTAGCCCGATTAAGCTGGCTCTTGGAGTAATCGCGACCGCCGACCATCGCGACGATCTCGCCTGTCTTGGAATTCATGGCGACAAGGGCGGCCTGCAATGTTCCCGCCGGGAAACGTTTTGCCTGCACCTTATCGAGCGCGACGAGTTGCTTCGAGAGAGCATTGTAAGCAGCACGCTGCAGGTCCATATCTATGGTCGTGTAGATGCGCAGATGTTCTGCCGAACCCGGTCCGGCAATGATGTCGCCGAGCTGGCTCTGAACGTAATCCGAAAAATAAGGTGCGTCCGAAGCGTCAATTCGTCCCTTTACCGGAGCGACCTTCAGCGGCTCTGCCTTGGCCCGGTCAGCTTCGTCCCGCGTAATTTCGCCGGTCTCGGCCATCGAGTCGAGCACCTGATTGCGACGGGCTGTGGCCGTGTCGAGATCGTGATACGGATTGTAGCGATTGGGGCTGCGGATCAGTCCTGCCAGGAGCGCCGCTTCTGGAAGCGTCAGGTTGGTTACGTCTTTACCGAAATATGCATCGGCGGCTTCGCCAAAACCGTTTATTGAGAAACCGGATTGTTGGCCGAGATAGACCTGATTACAGTAAAGCTTAAATATTTCTTCCTTGGGAAGCCGCGTCTCGAGAATAATCGACATGTAGGCTTCGGCAACCTTGCGTCGCAGCGTCCGCTCCGGCGAGAGCAAGAGATTTTTGACCAGCTGCTGTGTGATGCTTGAACCACCCTGACGCGCAATCGGGGAGTTTGGATCGGAGTTGTCGTAACGCCGGGCGAGGGCGCGCAGGATGCCTCGAATGTTGACGCCGTAATGCTCAAAGAAGGATCGGTCTTCGGTAACTACGATCGCCTTTACGAGATGCGACGGCAGATCGTTGAAGCCAATCACCTTCCGCTTGGAACGTTCGCGGCCGGTAACTGAGCTAATCAATTCCGGCTCCAGCCAGGTTCTTTCCAGTCGCGTATTGCTATCCAAATCCGACAAAGAACTTATCGTCTTCGCGTTTTTCGCGAACTGCGCCCGGATTCGTTGAAACTGGGGGACGCCGTCAACCGTGGAATCCTGGCTTGGCTCCACGTCGACCCCGCTGCCGTTGATTGAGTAGCGCCCGCGAGCGGTCTCGGCCTGCGCACCCTTCTCGACATAACCGGCGCGTTTCAAGTGGGCGATTAGATTTTCCTGAGAGATCGTTTCCCCAGTTCGCAGTTGTTTGGGAGCTGCATAGATTCCCGCTGAGCGCGTGAAGACTTCGCCGCGAAGAAGATTGTCGATACGTCCGGAAAAAATCGTCCAGTAGTAGATCAGGATCCCGGCAACAACAACGAAAACAGCAGCAAGCGGAATCAGCACCAGCGGACTGAGGATGCGGCGCCTTAGCCGTCGCCGAAAGCTCGTGCCTGGCTGCTCATAAGCGGCAATCCTACGAGAGCGGCTCGTTCCCCTCCGGCTTACTGGAGGGACCGCGTCTGGAGGTGGATAACGTACAGGCATAAAAGCGGTGATGGGTGATCGGCGCCAGATGGACCTAACTTCTTATTCAGCGATCGGTTCGACATCTGGTCATTTGGGCTAATACTACGTATACCTCAGCACCACGAGTCCAGCAAAATCGATTCTACTCAAGTCATCTCATTCACACCGCGGCCTTAGCCCGGTGGATTCACATTACGAGTTTATGGAAACCGTTTCAACGGTTTACCGGGGTCGCAGCTTCTCAAACCGTTAAAACGGTTCATATCTCTAATAGCTTGAGTGACACCGGGCTGAAGCCCCGGTGTGAATGAGACCCGCGCCCATCACCAATAACCATCACCTATCACCGCCTTTGACACTCCCCATACTTTGGCCTACCGTGACATCGCTGCAAACACAGCCTCTTGGATGCATCTGCTGAAGCATGAGTCTACCACCCCCGGCGGCGGGCAAATTCTCCCAGGATCGGTTTCGCATTCGCTATGCCGTATTAGCCGTTCTCGTCGCTATCGCCCTGGGTACGCTCGGATTCTACTTAGTCGAAGGGTGGTCGCTGCTCGTTAGTCTCTACGTTGCTACGCAGACGGTAACTACGGTCGGATACGGCGATGTCACGCCGCAGACGGTCGCCGGTCGCACCTTTGCCATAATTTTTATGCTTGCTGGTGTCGGCGTGGTGCTTTATGCGCTCACTACGACAGTACAGGCAATCGTTCAATCAGAACTCCTGGCTACCTTCGGCCAACGCCGCCAATTACGCAAAATGAGCAAACTACGTGATCATTATATTGTTTGTGGCGCCGGCCGAGTTGGCTCGCGCCTGGTGCGCAGCCTGCTTGAAAACAACGACACCTTCGTCGTCATTGAAACAGATCCGGAGAAGGTCGCGGAGTTAAGGGAGTTGGGCATTACGACAGTTGTGCGCGATGCAACGCTTGAAGCGACTTTGCGCGAAGCAGGCGTTACTCAAGCTCGGGGTCTGGCAGCATGTCTGCCCGACGACGCCGACAATGTTTATGTCGTCCTGACCGCGCGCGATCTGAATCCGAAACTACACATCGTTGCGCGAGCAGCAGAGGAACAGGCCGAAGCGAAACTAATCCGGGCCGGCGCAAATCGCGTCATTGCTCCAACGATCATTGGCGGACATCGTTTGGCTGTCGCGTTGACCAAACCTCACGTTGGGGATTTCATGGATTCAATTACAGCAAACACCCTGGGACTCGTTTTTGAACAACTCGAGGTTGACTCCAGCTCCATCTTCGCCGGGAAGAGGTTGAGTGAAACTAACATTCGCTCGGAACTCGACATCGTAGTCGTCAGCATCCGGCGCGGAAACGGCGAGATGATTTTTAATCCCGGCGGCGAAACTGTAGTCGAACCCGGCGATATTCTAATTGCGATTGGACAGGCGGAGTCGCTGATGAAATTGAGCGCGTTGGCAAAGGGGCGGTAAAGACGCCGTCGAATGTCCAATGTCCAAAGTCTGTGAATCTACGCCAAAACAGGTCTAACCGATAAAACGGTCACGGGCCGGCCTTTAAGAATCGACATGAAGACTTTGGACTTTGGACATTGGACCTTGGACATATCATGAGGGTCTTAGTAACCGGCGGAAGCGGCTATCTCGGCATTCATGTGCGCCGCTCTTTTGGCGCGGATGATTTCTCGCGTCGCGCCAATTTAGACATTCTCGATCCGGTCGACGTGGCTCAAATTCAAAACTACGATGTCGTAATTCATCTCGCTGCTCATCTCGACAAGAATTCGGACGCGGCAGAACTTTGTTTTCGCACCAACGCTGAGGGCACGGCGAACGTCATTAGCCACATGCGACCCGGGTCAGTTTTTATTTACGCCTCAACTAAAGACGTCTACGGGTCGCACGCCAGTGCCTATCAGGAAACGCCGGAGACTTGTCCGGTAGATTATGCGGGCCACACTGCGCTGGAATGGTCGAAACTTATCGGCGAACGTTATGTTGACTATTACGCGCGTCAACGTAACCTGCGCTTCTGCATTTTTCGACTCTCTACGATCTACGCCCGACCGTCTGATGGCAACGAATCTGGTTTCGTTACTCATTATGTGGAGTCGGTAAAGCGCGGCTGGCCGATTTCGGTCCCGATTGGCGGCCAGGCCATTCGAGACATTTTGCACGTTGACGACTTTTCAGAAGCTTGCCGCGCGTTTATCGAATCGTCGCGCACGAGTGGTTTGTATAATCTGGGCGGTGGAAGGGCGAATGCAGCCAGCCTGCGTGAGATAATCGAGCATGTGGGTCGGCTAATTAACCTGGAGCCGGTCATTCAACACAATGATGCGCTGCCCCATCCGATGCCGGTTAATTACATTTCTGATCTGACTCGAATTCGAGAGGAGCTCGGATGGCAACCCAGGATTGGAATCGAAGACGGACTGCGGACCTTGTTGTAGTTGGAGCAAGGGTATGAAGTCGGGGTGCCTCGGCGGTGTCTTGATTTTGCGACGCCTTGGGTGGCGGAACACCGCACATGGCCACTGCACTATCGCGAATTGTTTTTAATGCCAAGTCTTAAACCGGAAAACATCAGACGCGTTGCAGTTCGCGGCACGAATTGGGTTGGAGATGCGGTGATGACTGTGCCTGCCTTGCGCGAATTACGCCGGCTCTTTCCCATCGCGCATATCACGCTCGCAACGCGCCCCTGGGCCGGGGAGCTTTTCGCCGGCGTAGACTTTCTGGACGATTTGCTTGTTTATGATCGTCGGGGACTCGGTTCCGTGATTGCACAGATTCGCGAGTGGCGAAGTCGCCGGTTTGATCTGGCGGTCTTGTTTCAAAATGCTTTTGAGGCGGCGTTGATTCCCGCACTTGCCCGTGTACCTGTTCGCGTCGGTTATGCCACGGAGTGTCGCAGTCCTCTTCTGACTAATCCCCTTGCTCTGCCGGAATGGCGAAGTTCAAAACACGAAAGCTATTACTACCTGAATATTGTCTCCGAGCTTGAACGAATCTTTCACGGCAACAAGCGAGCGATTGAGGACTACCAGCCTGCCGGCGCTTTGCAAATCTCTGCGGCGCGCAAAGCTGCAGGGCTGGATTTCCTTCGCGCACAGAATCTGAACATCCGTCGCAAAATGGTCGCACTGTGCCCTGGGTCAATTAATAGCCGGGCGAAACGTTGGCCAGCCGCTCGTTTTGCGGCGTTGGGGGATCTTCTGATCGAGTCTCAGACGCAAGTCATGCTGATCGGTTCACCAGAGGAACTCGACGTTTCGCTCGAGGTCGCGAGCCTGATGCGCCAGAGGCCGCTACTTCTGACTGGCAAAACCACTTTGACTCAAGCCGTTGAGATTCTGACTGCTGTGGATTTGCTGGTCACAAATGATACCGGCCCTGCACACATAGCGGCCGCTCTGGAACGGCCAACCCTTGTAATTTTTGGTCCCACAAATCCACTTACTACCCACCCCTTCTCTCCCCTGGCGGAGATTGTGCGCCATCCGCCCGATTGCGCTCCCTGCATGTTGCGCGATTGCCCGATCGATCATCGCTGCATGACCGCGATTAGTCCTGAGGAAGTTTTCGCTCGTGCGCAGGCGATGCTCAGAAACAGTTCGCGAACATCGTCGCCTCAAGATGTATGCCCTAGCGGAGCCGTGGCATGAAGCGTCGAGCGGTGTTCATCGATCGCGACGGGACAATTTCGGAGGAGGTTGGCTACATCAATCATCCTTCACGCTTTAACGTATTCCCTTATTCAGCGCCCGCCGTTAGGCTGCTTAACGATCAGGGCTGGCTCGCAATCGTAGTTACCAATCAGGCCGGAGTTGCCCGCGGATACTTTTCGGAGGCCATGATTCACACCGTTCACGAGAAGCTGCGACGGGACTTGGAAGCCAATGGCGCCAGGCTGGATGCAATCTACTACTGCGCGCATCACCCCTCAGTAGGGGAGGAGCCATATCGTCAGGATTGCGATTGCCGCAAGCCGAAGCCCGGGTTGGTGCACCGCGCCGCGGAAGAGTTGGATATCCAACTCGATGAAAGTTGGATGATCGGCGACCGCTACAGCGACATCGAAATGGCCCGCAGTGCCGGAGTTCGATCGGGGTTTGTTTTGAGCGGCTACGGTCGCGGCGAATGGGAAAATCAACGCGGAGAGTGGAAACATCAACCAGACTTGATTGCCGATACTCTTCTTGAAGCGATCTCTAGAATAACCAGCGCGTCTAAGTAGACAACTGAAGCGACCACATGACCCGAACGATTCTGCAGGAGAGACTACTCAGCATTGTGAAACGGTTTTCACAACGGCGAATTCTGGTTGTTGGTGATGCTATTGCTGACCAGTTCGTTTACGGCGCGATTAGTAGGGTCTCGCGCGAAGCCCCAGTCCTAATACTTCGTCACGAGCAGACTGAAACCGTTCCCGGCGGTGCTGCAAACTGCGCCGTAAACCTCTCCTCGCTCGGTGCCGCAGTTTCTTTGATTGGCGTTGCCGGGGCCGATACGGCAGGACAGGCCCTCCTGAAAAAGTTGGAATTGGCTGGCGTCGATTGCAGTGGTGTCGTGGTTTCAGAAGGAATGCAAACCACAACGAAGGTGCGAATCCTTGCCGGGCAACTTCACTCGACACGTCAACAGGTAATCCGCATTGACTATGATGGAAGCCCGCTAACAGACTCTCAGATGACGCAGCGACTTCGCGAGCTTGCTCGTGAGTTAGCCCGCGAATCTGAAGCAATTGTCATATCTGATTACAACTATGGGGTCGCAGATGTCGAAATGGCGCAAAGCATGCGTGAGGCAGGAACAGAAAAGCGCATTCCTGTTCTGGTGGACTCGCGATTTGAGCTTTCTCGATTTCGCGGTTTTACTTCCGCGACTCCTAACGTAGATGAGGTTGAGCAACTTCTCGCCAAAGAATCGAGCGCCTTTGCGAATCTGCAGTCTGCCGGTGAGCACCTACGCGAGAATCTTGGTTATCGGGCCCTCCTGATAACTCGTGGCGGCCACGGCATGATTCTTCTTGAAGACGGAGTCGATCCTCTTCACATAGCCGCGGTTGGAGCCAGCGACCCCGTCGATGGGACCGGGGCAGGCGACACTGTGATGGCAACCTACTCTCTCGCCCTCGCAGCAGACGCTTCTTTTTCTGACGCCGCCCATTTGGCAAATCACGCTGGTGGAATCGTCGTGATGAAACGCGGGACCGCCGCAGTAAGCCAGGTGGAGTTGGAACATTCGATAATCCACTCGGAGGGACGTTAACGTGAGCGGCAGCAGCCTATGCCCAATCCTCGAACGAGATCAGTTGCGTGCGGTGGTAGCGGCACGACGCCAGGCGGGCGCCCGCATTGTGCTCGCTAATGGCTGCTTCGATGTGCTGCATGTCGGACATGTTCGGTATCTTCGCGGGGCCAGAGAGCTTGGCGACGTGTTGGTCGTAGGAATCAATTCCGATAAACAAGTGGCATTGTTAAAGGGAGCGGGTCGCCCGGTTATGGGCGAACGCGAACGCGCGGAGATTGTCGCCTCGCTGGAAGCGGTTGACCTCGTTACTATCTTCGATGAACCGACTGTAGAGGATCTCCTGCTGGCCCTGCGTCCCGACGTGCACGCCAAGGGTACTGACTACACGGAAGACACCGTCCCCGAACGCGAAATCGTGCGCTCTTACGGAGGAAGCGTCGCCATTGTCGGCGATCCAAAAAATCATTCCAGTTCCCAACTTCTCGGACAGCTCAGTTCCCACAACAAGTAGTGAGTTGAGGCTGGGGGCCTTGAGCTCGTCCTGGCATCGAGTCCAAAACTGTCTATTCCTAAAGAAAATCGATGGTTTCTAGATCCCGAGTTTCCGATTTATTCTCGCCGAGCCTTTTCGTCGTCGCGATTCTGACACGACGCGTTTTGCGAAGTGACAATCTAATCGGAACCAAAAAATTAAGAGACAACCCGTTTTCAGATCGATTCATCGAAGTCGGCACGAAGGCGCTGAGGCGCGAGCTGATGTCTGGGGAGACGCTGCGGGCACCGCGCCAGCAGTTACGTCGGTTACGAGCCTCCGCCTTCGATCTATTTAGACATCATCCAGCAGTCCGGACTGATTCGACGCGCGCTCTTGTGGCGCGCTTTCTGTTTTTCAGGTGGCTTTACCAGATTACCGAATTTGCGGAGGGTTGATTTGACGCGGATGCGAAGGGGCGGAACCTGGATTCAGCGGTGGCGAGTGCCCCTGGGCTTTGTCTCTGCTGTGGCGTTCATTGCCTTTTCAAAACCGAAGCCGTTAACGCTGGCACTGGGAGGCGCTATCTCACTTCTGGGACTCGCGATTCGTGCCTGGGCCTCCGGACACATAGTAAAAAACACGAACCTTGCCATCTCGGGTCCTTATTCCTACACCCGCAATCCGCTCTACCTGGGAAGCTTCATTCTTGGACTGGGCTTTACACTCGGGGCGGGCCGCTGGGTTTTGGGAATCCTTTTCGCTGCTCTGTTCCTTGGCATCTATTTTCCTGTCATGCGCGTCGAATCGCGAACACTTGGGGAGCTATTTGGCGAGAAATACCGACACTACGCTTCCCAGGTGCCGCTCTTCTTTCCCCGTTTGACACCATATAGTGACGAAGCCGCCGAGAGGACGAGCTTCGACCGGAGCCTTTACATGCGCTATCGTGAATATCGCGCGGCACTGGGACTATTTGTCGCCTGGGTAACCCTGGCACTCAAGGCGTATTACCTGAGATGAAGTTAAAACCACGAAACCTATTTGCTGTACTTTTGGCGGTCCTCGCATTCGGTGGTCTCGCCAACGCTCAAAAGTCAGGGCGCCAGGTTGCCTACCGGCCTTTTGAACCCGCAGAGGAACTAATTTATAGCGCTGAGCTTTCTCGCGGACCGCTAAGGAAGCTGGACGTGGCTGAGTTTCGGCTCAAAGCACAGCGAACTACCGCAAGTCCGCGCAAGGAAGATGCGTCGCAACAGAGCAGTCCTCCGACCGACAAGCTGATCCTGAGTTGTGACATCGCCAGTAAAGGATTCTTTCCCAGGCTGTTCGGTCTTCGTTTCCGCGAAACACTCGAATCCTCTATCGATCCGATTTCCTTTAATGTACAAACCTCCAAAAGAGTCGATGAACACGGCAAGCGTGTGCGCTCCAGCGAAGCTATTTTTGACCACGTTCACGGCAAAGTTTCCTGGACGGAACGCGACCCTAAGGATCCACACCGGCCTCCCCGAGTTGTCACCTCGGAATTTACGGGTCCCGTGCATGATATTCTTTCGGCAATCTATTACTTAAGAACTCAGCCCTTACAGGTCGGCAAAAGCGTTGACCTACCTATTAGCGACTCCGGACAAGTTTACAAAGTTCCAGTCCGAATACTCGAGAAGAAGCGCTTGAAGACGGTCGTTGGACGTGTCGATGCGCTTCTGCTTGAAGCTGATCTGTTTGGTCAGCGCGGGATGATTGACGGAACAGGAAAGTTCTTCATCTGGTTCACGGACGACGCCCGGCGAATCCCCGTAAGCGTCAAGATCAAGAGCGAGTACGGGACGTTCGATATCAAGTTAAAGAAATTCACCCACACCGCCGAAGCGCAGCAGTATCTAACGCGGCAGGATTAGACCGAGCTGCGACCTTCCTCAATCTGCCGGATTATTCATGAGTCTCCCGCTCATCATTGGACACCGCGGAGCTTCTGCCCTCGCTCCGGAAAATACGATTGCCGCTTTTCGTCGCGCCATTGACGATGGAGCTGACGGAATCGAATTTGACGTGAGGCTCGCTCGGGACGGAGTCGCGGTTGTGATCCATGATGCCACTCTCGAACGCACGGGATTAGTTCGGCGCAAAGTTTCTCACCTCACGGCAGCAGAACTTGGCGCCACCGATGTCGGACGCTGGTTTCGTCAGGCGGTTACAGCCGGTGCAGAATTTGCCGGCGAAACTGTCCCGACCCTGCAACAGGTTTTTGAGCTGTTTAGTGAACACAATGGCCTTCTTTACCTGGAGATGAAGCCCGATGCGGGTACGGGAAACGAGTTAGCTTCCGAAGTGGTAAGAATGATTCGCCAGTCTACCCTCGTCGAACGGGTCATAGTTGAATGCTTCGATCTTTCATTGATTCAAAGAGTGAAGCAGATCGATTCCAGGATTCGCGCCGCGGCACTCTTTGAACCGAAGCTACTGCGTACCAACTGGTTCTCTCGTCAGAAACTTGCCGCTCTGGCCCGCGCTTCCGGCTCCAGTGAGATTGCACTGCACCACGCACTCGCCAGCCGCCGCATGATCGAACAGGCGCAGCAACAAGGCTTATCCGTGGTGGTCTGGACCGTCGACAATCCTGAATGGGTTATCCAGGCGCAGGCCCTCGGCGTCAGCGCTCTGATAACTAATAATCCCGCGTCACTTCTCACACGACGCAACTCAGCTGGAGTTTGAAGCCGCAAGACTTTCGCTTACAGTTACTCCGTGAGTCTATCCCCTTCCCAGCCAAACCGCTTTTTTGTTCGCCCTCAGTATTCGATTTATTACCGTCGTCTAAAGAAGTTCGATTGGAACGCTGAAGCACGATCAGACTATTCGGTTCTCTTTCTGCTCGACGGTTCGCTCGCGTTTAGCGCCGGGCGTTTTACCGGTCGAATGGATACCGGTCAGTCGCTGCTTTTTAATCCTGCGAGCAGCGGAGAAGTTTCGGGAAAGGCAGTGGAGATGCTGCTGCTCTCACTCTCTCCCGCGTTCGTTAGTGACCACGCGGTCCGCATGCGAGTTATGGGAACCGGAGCAACGGTGATGTTTTCCCGTGATCTGACTGACGCTGACGAACGGTTACAAGAATTAGCCCGCTCACTGGCTTCCGAACTAAGCGAAGAGAGACCAGGAGGCGAAATCGTTATCACGGCACTGGTAGAACAGATCGTCGTCCAGTTGCTGCGAAACTATTCCAGCATTAGACGCGCTCACGACTTGGAACTTTCCCGCGCAGGTTTGGTTGATCGACGCATTCGACGATCTGTGGAATTGATGCATTCCCAACTCGCAGCGGAGCTGTCACTCAAGGAGATCGCTGCCGCCTCTTACCTCTCGACTTTTCATTTCGCCCGCGTCTTTAAAAAACTAACAGGCACGACTCCTTACGCGTACCTCGCAGCGATCCGCACGGCCCGTGCCCAATCACTTCTCGCAAACGCAGATCTCTCAATAACGGAGATCAGTGCGCTCGTCGGCTACTCGAGTCCAAGTCACTTTACCAAGGCCTTCCGCCAGGCAACTGGACTCACGCCTCGCGCCTTTCGCAACGCTTTGGTTTCCCCGCTGAGACTCCCAGCACCTTCAAAGTCCGCAAGATAGCGACAGAAAAGAGCAAGATTGTCGCCTTCCGCGGCAGTTTGGACGAGTATCATCCTCAAAACATTTTTTTGACGAGGAGTAAGCTCGATGCCTATTGAAAAAGACACGACGATTGCCGAACCAAAAGGGAAATTGGGGATTTTACTCGTCGGCTTGGGTGCGGTGAGCACTACATTTATTGCGGGTGTCGAGGCAATTAAGAAGGGCATCGCTGAACCCGTCGGCAGTCTCACGCAAATGGGGACCATCCGCTTAGGAAAGCGCACCGAAAACCGGGTGCCGCTCATTAAGGACTTCGTTCCGCTGGCAAAGCTTGAAGACCTGGTCTTCGGAGCCTGGGATATTTTCGAAGACTCTGCCTACGAAGCCGCGATGCACGCGGGCGTGCTGGAAAAGGAACTTCTGCTTCAGCTCAAAACGCCGCTCCAGAAGATCAAACCGATGAAGGCCGTGTTTGAGCAGTTCTATGTCAAACGCCTGAATGGCACCAACGTCAAAACTGGCGCCAACAAGATGGATCTGGCCAAGCAACTGATAAAGGAGATCGACGAGTGGAGGCGGAAAAACAAATGTTCTCGGGTGGTGATGGTTTGGGCGGCATCAACGGAGATTTTTCTCAAACCGAATCCGGTGCATAAAACCATCGAGTCATTTGAAAAGGCGATGACCGAGAATCACAAAGCAATCGCGCCTTCGATGATCTATGCCTATGCCGCCTTGAAATCCGGTATCCCCTTCGCCAATGGCGCTCCCAACCTGACTGTCGACATTCCTGCCCTCCGCACACTGGCGGATCAGAACCGGCTGGCTATTTGCGGCAAAGATTTTAAGACGGGGCAGACACTGATGAAAACAATCGTGGCACCTGGCTTAAAAGCACGAATGCTCGGACTTCACGGTTGGTACTCGACAAACATTCTGGGCAATCGCGATGGTGAGGTGCTGGATGATCCGGAGTCGTTTAAGACGAAGGAAGAGTCGAAACTGTCAGTTCTCGAGTACATTTTACAGCCCGAAGTTTATCCCAGTCTCTACAAAGATTTCTCCCATGTTGTCCGCATCAATTACTACCCGCCTCGCGGTGACAATAAAGAAGGCTGGGACAACATCGATATTTTTGGCTGGCTGGGATATCCGATGCAGATCAAGCTCAACTTTCTTTGCCGCGACTCAATCCTGGCTGCGCCGATAGTCCTCGATTTGGCTTTGTTTCTCGATCTTGCACAGCGTGCAGGAATGAAAGGGATTCAGGAGTGGCTGTCTTTCTATTTCAAGTCGCCGCAATCGGCGCCGGGTCTCTACCCGGAACATGACGTCTTTATTCAATTGATGAAACTCAAGAATACTTTGCGTCACCTTCGGGGCGAAGACTTGATCACGCACCTGGGCCTCGAGTACTACGACTAGCCGCCACAAAAGTTTACCCCTCGTTTTAGAACTGTGAGCAAGGGTAGGCACGGTGTATTGCGTCTTAACCCTTTGGGTAGCGGGCGCGCTAAAACGTGCATTGCCACCTGAGCTTGCTCTCGTTCAACAACTCAAACCACTTATTGTCAGTCGGTATCTGACACGAAATGTCAGGGCTTTTTCCCCGGAACGCGAGCGGCCAGCGGTAGCTGTTTTGTCTTTTCCACAATATTTTGTGATGACAATTCCCTTCCTGTCGTATATATAGCACTGTTATATAGCACTGTGTTTTTCTTGCAGTCCCGTTCGCCATTTGGTTACAGCGAACGGACAAATTATTTGTTGCATCAATTTAGTCAGCGGATCGTTCCTTGCTATGAGTAAAGAGCGCGCGGCCAGTCCGGCCGAAAAAACGGGAAGCAGGAAACTCTCGGCGCGGCCACGGAGGGGGACGGTCATGATTGCTGAAATGGAAATGGAAACAACAAACGACACTATGAATAAAGTCTTCCTTGATCCTGACCAGAAGAGCCCACGCGCTCAGGATTTTGAAGAGCGCCTCTCAGCCCGTATCGTAGGACAAGAACGTGCGGTGCGCCGCATGAGCGGGCTCTACCAGATTTTCTTGGCGGGGATGAATCCTGCAAATCGCCCCATCGGAACCATGTTGTTCCTGGGACCGACTGGTTCGGGAAAAACTCGTGTGATTGAAGCAGCGGCGGAAGTTCTCTATGGCGACGCGAATGCCATCGTGAAAATCGACTGCGCGGAATTTCAACATTCACATGAGATTGCCAAGCTGATCGGTTCGCCTCCGGGATACCTCGGTCACCGCGAAACTTCTCCAATGTTGACGCAGGAGAATCTCGATCGCATGCACACGGACGAGATTAAACTCTCGCTCGTGCTGTTTGACGAAATCGAGAAAGCGTCTGACAGCCTCTGGCAGTTGCTGCTTGGCATACTGGACAAGGCCACGCTTACCCTGGGAGACAATCGACGCGTCGACTTCTCTCGCACCATGGTGATTCTGACTTCTAACCTGGGCGCGCGTGAGATGTCGGAACTGATCTCCGGTGGAATTGGATTTGCGCCGGCGAAGGGTGCGAAGAACATCAATGATACTGAGGTCGATCAGAAGATTTACCGGACAGCCGTTGAATCGGCGCGGCGAAAGTTTTCTCCGGAGTTTATGAATCGTATCGACAAGGTTGTCGTCTTTCGTTCGTTGAAGGAGCACCACCTCCGGCAGATTCTCGATCTCGAGCTTCAGTCAGTGCAGGATCGCATCATGCTGTCAGCGGGAACAAAGTTTGTCTTCCAGTGCTCCGATACCGCGAAAGACATGCTGTTGAAAGAAGGTCTGGACTTTAAGTATGGCGCACGACACTTGAAACGCGCTGTCGAGCGTTTCCTGGTCTATCCGCTTTCCAACCTTGTGGCCACCAGTCAGATCGGGTTGGGTGATCTCGTGCACGTGGACGTTGACCGGCAGACGCACAAGTTAATCTTTTCGAAGAGTTCCGGCGGTGCTCTGATTCAGGATATGCCGAGACCGATTGAGCTTCCTGGGGCCGCGGAATCCCTTTCGGGCGGCGTAGGCTTGCCGATTCCGCAAGCGACAAAGGCAGCCAGAAAGAGCCAGAGCCGCGGCGAAAAAACCGAGAATTAGTTCAGTCGCTCAACACTAAGCAGAAGCGCCGTTCACGTCAGCGTGAGCGGCGCTTTCTTTTAGTGTTGTCTTCAATACCCTAGGGAAGGCTCATTTGTCTGTTTGAGATCTTGCGTGAAGCTTCGTAGGCCGCCCCGGAGAGATAAGGATCACTCGCACTTGATAAAGCGTTTAATGCCGGCAACGCTGCCGGATCGCCAATCATGCCCAGCGCTAAGGCTGCCTCGCGCCTAATATCGTCCTCGCTTTTGTCGTCCTGAAGGGCCGCTAATAGAGCGGATAACCCGGCACGGCTTCCTATCTGGCCGAGAGAGTGCGCCGCAGCTCGCAAGACGAGAACGTTCTCTTTGCTTTTCTTCTTCTTCTGCTGCTGCTTAGCATTGCTCGCCGTGTTCAGTTCAGGCCTCAGGATTTGCGCCAGCGAAACCACCGCCGCCTCGTCGCCGATTTCGCCAAGGGCGACTGCTGCAGCTCCTCTCACTCCATGTTTCTTGTCTTGCACCAGGCGTTCAATGAGTGGCGCAACCGCGCTCGGGCTGCGCGTTTTCCCTAAAGCGTAAGCCGCCTCTCCTCTTACAAACTCGTCCTTGTCGCTCAGCAAAGGAATCAACGCGGCGGCGCTTTCAGCCGCCGGGAGTGAGAGAACTGCGACCACCGCGGTCGCCCGAACTATCGGCGCAACATCCGCGAGGGCAACAAGGGCCGCGCGTGAGGCGGCGGGATTGTGCAACGACCCTAACCGACTAACAGCATCGCGGCGCTCATCAATTTCCGGTGCGCTAAGGCGTCTCTGCTGTTTGTAGATCTCGAGCTGAAAAGGGGTTAAAGAGTCTTGCGAGTTTCCCTGAGCAAAATTATTTGAAGTGAGCGTCAGCGGCGGGAAAAGAACCAGTAGAAAACTGGTCCCTGCTAGGATGAGGACTGACCGGTACCGTCGTTGACTAGAGGTCATTGGGCAAATGCCAGGGCAGGTTGCATGCCTGGCTAGTCCATGCGCGAAGTTAAAGCGTGCATGCTATCAACGATCAGAACAAAGATTGGTGGATACAGCAACAGATCGGGAACCATCAAAGTTGAAGACTGAAGCAGCGCCGTACCCTGAACCATCTCCACCCGGTGCTGGTAAAGCAAGGTCAAATCATTGAAAAAATCCTGCGTGTGCCAATTAATAAATAGTCCGACTCCGATACTAAGCGCGTATCCGACCAGTAAAAACGTATAGGCCGAAAAGCGCGTGAATGGTTGTTCCGGCTTTTCTTCCTGGCTCATCAGGCTGGCCTGAATGGGTTTGGGAATGTAGGTGTAGTGTTTGAAATATTCACGTAAGCGGGTCGCCAGGTGCCAAACTCCAATCACAAAAAGAGTAAATACAATTGCCCGGCCAACGTAATCAAAGAATCCCCATAATTGCGGTCTCATCAAAGCGACGAAAAATGTAGAGAGAAAGAGCGAGACTGTCGTAAATACTGCTCGCTGACGCTCCCGGTTTTCTTTTCGATCATGTTCAAGAACCTCATCAACCACTCGATCCCATTTCGCCTGCACTGCTAGGTTGCGAGCGCGGCGCGCATGTGGGTTTTCCGAATGGAGGATTGAATAGTTCCGGTCGCCGCGACCCCTTAGTTGATCGTCGTAATAGCTCCGCTCCTGAGGATCACTAAGAACATGGTAGGCCTTAGACAGAAGGGCAAACTCGCGAGCGGCGCTCTCGGAATCACGATTGACATCCGGATGTCTGAGCCGTGCAAGCTTCCGATAGGCCGACTTAATATCGGCGCTGCTGGCCGATCGCTTGATGCCCAGAACCTTGTAGTAATCAATCACCGTTGCAGGTCCTCAACAGTTTTCGGAGAGGCGTTAGGGGTTGGGGTCGATTCTTTGTCGGCCAACCGCCAAAATTATAGCACTGCTGGCAATTCCTGCTCACTACCGGGCTGGGGAATTTCGAAGGTGGGTGGCTTTTACGGGAATATAGGAACTCCGGGAGGACTTTGGGGAACCAGAGGGGCGGTCTTAGCTTCCTCGAGCGGCCTTCGAGGCGGGGCGAGGACTTTTTTCTGTGAGTGTGACGCACCCTCTGGCGTTTGACACTCTCTTAACAAGTGCTGTGCCGCAGAGCCCGCTTCAAAAATCCTGAGTGAAAAGGTACGTCCAAAGATGAAAGCCGGCAAGAGTGTGCACAACTGTTGACTATCCAGTGTCCACAATTGGCGACAGTTGGACGTGTAGGAACCCGTTGCCCTCCTTACGAAGAGCGCGCGCCCGCACGGTTTTCGCGTCGTCGGACGATATTGAGCAGTGTTCTTACGACTACGCCGGTAGGTCCCTTTGATCTATAGGGCTTCGCCTCATCACCCCACGCTGTGCCCGCAATATCCAAATGCGCCCAGGACAGTCCATCAGCAAACTCCTTGAGAAAGGCTGCGGCCGTTATCGTTCCGGCTTTGCGGCCACCGACGTTTTTAATGTCCGCAATGTCAGACTTGATTTGTTTTGAATACTCCTTATCCAATGGCAACTGCCAAAACTTTTCTCCAACTTCCTTACCAGCGCCAATGATCTCGTCAATCAACTGTTGATCGGTGCCGAGTACCGCGGTGTTTACGTCGCCCAAAGCAATTGAGACCGCGCCAGTAAGCGTTGCCATATCGATCACCGTCGTTGCTCCAAGTTTTTTAGCGTAGGCAATCGCATCGGCGAGTATGAGGCGCCCTTCGGCGTCGGTGTTGATGACTTCGATTGTCTTGCCCGTCATTGCCCGAACAACATCGCCTGGCTTTGTCGCTTTTCCGGAGGGCAGGTTCTCCGCACATGGGACGACGCCGAGCACAGGGAGAGATGGTTTCAACTGAGCGATCGCTCGCATGGCGCCGAGAACCGTAGCCCCGCCTGTCATGTCGTATTTCATCAACTCCATGTTCTCACCCGGCTTTAGCGAGATGCCTCCGGAATCAAACGTGATTCCCTTCCCGACAAAGGCCAGTAATTCCCCATCAGTGTCGGTGACCTTCGCGGGCGAGTATCTCAAAATGATCAACTTTGCCGGTTGATCTGAACCGCGCGAAACACTCAACAGCGAGCCCATGCCCTCCTGTTCCATTCGCGCCTCATCAAGCACGTCGATGCTCAACCCGAATTCATTGGCTACCTCGCGCGCTCGATCCGCCATGTCCGTCGGGGTCAAATTGCCTCCCGGCTCATTTGCCAGTTCGCGCGTGAAATTGACTGACTCTCCCACAATTTGCCCGCGCTTAACACCCCGATCAAGTGCATGCTGATCCGCGCTGGAAACCACGACGAAACTATCAATAACCTTATCTTCCTTATCTACAGTTCGATACTTGTCCAAATCAAATAACGCCATGAAGGCGCCTTCGACCGCTGCAGCAGCAATCGTTTCGGTATCACCTTCCGCGCGGGGTACAAAGGCAATCGACTTTACACTCTTGCTGCGAAGGAGACGCACGGCGGTTCCAGCAACCATAGAAACGTGTGAGTTCGAGTGGTCTGTTTGCTCGCCTGCCCCGATTAGCAGCAGTCGGCGCGCCTTAATCTTCGAGTCAGCCGGCAAGTGAAGGTAAACCGTTTCGCCTTCTTTACCGTTAAGCTCCTTCGAATCAATAACTGACTTGATCATTCCGCCGGTGGCGTCATCAAGCTCCTTAAGAAAACCGGCGTCAGCTTTCTCATCCTTGAACACCGCGATCGCTAAAGCCTGCGCGTCGACTTCCTGATAACGACCACTTCTGCCTGCAACGTTCATTAGTTTATTTGCTCCCCCTGCCAGTCTTTAACGATTTCGTTCCTTCAATTGCGCCCGCGTTTCTCTCTCAACCGTGCGTCGCATTTCGGTCTCGCGCTTGTCATATAACTTCTTGCCCCGCGCGACGCCAACCTCAAGCTTAATCCTTCCGTTCTTGAGGTAGGCGCGCGTCGCCACCAGCGTCATTCCCTGTTTTGCTGCGGCGTCCTCGAGACGCGCGATCTCGCGTTTGTGTAAGAGCAACTTACGCGTCCGCAAAGGCTCATGATTTTCGCGGTTGCCGTGAGAATACGGCGAGATGTGGGCATTAAACAACCACGCTTCGCCATCGCGAATTGCGACATACGATTCTTTCAATTGCACACGTCCGCCCATCACGCTCTTCACTTCAGTTCCAGTTAAAGCTATCCCAGCTTCGTACTTATCTGAAATGTGATACTCGTGAAACGCGGCACGATTCGCTGCCAGAGCTTTTTCTTCTTTGATTGTCGCCACTGATTTTCTCGTAAGCCGGAACTAAAACTCATCGCGCAAAGGCCTCGTCATTAAATCGTTCGCCGCATCGCGCACTTTCTTACCCTCATATAAAACACCAAATACTTCTTCTGTTATCGGCATCTCTACGCCGACCCGATTCGCCAGCAGTTTAAGAGCGCGCGTCGTATTTATTCCTTCAGCAACCTCTTTCATGCCTGAAGTGATGTCTGTAAGACTGCGTCCGCGTCCCAGTTCCTGTCCCACGAACCGATTGCGTGAAAGGCTGCCGGTACAGGTGAGTACCAGATCTCCCAGCCCGGCCAGACCCATTATGGTTTCAAGCCTTCCACCTTCAGCGATCGCCAAACGCGACATCTCCGCAAGGCCACGAGTGATCAATGCTGCCACACTGTTGGAACCCAAGCCCAGACCCGAAACCATACCGGCGGCGATAGCCATCACGTTCTTTACCGATCCGCCGATCTCTGTGCCGGCAACGTCCTCATTCGTGTAGATGCGCAAACTTGCGGAACTAAACGCTGACTGCACCGCCGTGCTCAATGCTGCGTCAGTGCTGGCCGCAACAATCGCAGTTGGATGCCGCTGGACAACCTCTTTCGCAAAAGACGGCCCCGAGAGACAAACAAAACGTGCGGCGAATTCGTCGCCCAACACATCATCAACCAACTGCGAGATCCGTTTACCGCTTTCAATTTCAATCCCTTTAGTCGCGCTCACAAGCACCACTTCGGGAGTCAAAGCAACAGCCATCGACTCCAGAACCGCTCTGGTCGCATGCGACGGAGTCGCGATTATCACGAGTTCGGCCTGTTCCAACGCCTCGCCAAATTCAGTCGTTGCAAAAACACCACTGGGAACCGGAGCGTCTGGCAAATAAACGGAGTTAAGCCGATTGCTGTTGATCGCGGCGACGATTCCGGGGTTCCGTGACCACAGTTTTACGTTGTGGCCCAGCTCGGCTGCAACTATCCCCAGCGCCGTGCCCCAACTGCCTGCGCCGATGATCGCGACACGCTTCATCTAAACTTACTTTCCGTCCCCTGCAGCAAACGCTGAATGTTCGTCCGATGCGCAAAGATGATCAGCGACGCTCCTCCAACCGCCGCACACATTGTCGACCACAGGCCGCTGACCGGGCTGATCAATCCATGTTGCAGCCAGACAAACAGCGGAATGGTTGCTGCCGCCGCAATTGAACCTAACGATACATAACGCGTCAGCATTACGATAACCAGAAATATCGCACCTGCACCTGCTAGAGCTACGGGCGCGAGTACGAGGAATACGCCGACACCCGTTGCCACCCCCTTGCCACCACGAAAGGCGAGCCAGATCGGAAACATGTGCCCGACGATGACTAGAATAGCGGCAAGCCCGATCCACCATTCTCCAAATTCAGCAGTTGTTGATTCGCCAGTTGCCGCAAAGACCGGCAAACCCAGAATCACTCTCGCGATTAGAATTGCCGCCGCACCCTTGATCGCGTCAAGCACGAGGGTAAGAATCCCAGCGGCTTTTCCCGCTCGGCGCGAGACATTTGTTGCACCAGTGCCGCCAGAACCGGTCTCCCTGATGTCGGCGCCTTCCCTGGCCCGAACGATCAAATAACCAAAAGGTATTGAGCCAAGCAGATACGCAACGATCATGAGCAATAAGGGCCTCATTAGACTGCTCCGCTCATAGAAACGAATTCCGGCTTCAAGGCAAACTGAGACTATAACAACCAAATAGAAGGCCCTTCAAGCGAACTTGGAAACACAGAGCGTGGGTGGGCGATAGGGACTTCAGCGAAGATGTCAGGTAAGGGCCCTGCAGAGAAGGACCGTTTTGAGTTGAGTCCGCGTAGCGGACGAATGCGTAACCTTTGTGCAAAGCTCTTAGCTAACAATTAGATCAACCGGCGCCGGAGTAGATCAAGCGCGGCTTGTGAGGCGCGCCAGCGAATCAGATGACGGTCGCCTGGCAAGATCATGCGGCGATGCTCGGTAAGCGTATCGTTCGCCAGGGCGATGTAGACCAACCCGACTGGTTTCTCTTCAGTTCCGCCACCCGGTCCGGCGACCCCGGTAACCGAAAGGCCTAGATCCGTTCCGGCGCGCTTGCGAATTCCCGACGCCATCGCCTCGGCGACTTCAGCGCTGACAGCGCCGTGTTTACGCAGTAGTTTTTGATCGACTCCGAGCGCGCGAATCTTGGCTTCATTTGAGTATGTGACTACACCTTCCATGAAGTATTTCGACGCGCCCGGCACTTCCGTGAGTCGCTGGGCAATCAAGCCTCCCGTACAACTCTCGGCAACGGCGAGCGTATAACCTGTGACTGAAAGCCGCATCCCAACTATTTCTTCCATCAATTCTCCGCGGAAGGAAAAGATTGAGTGACCGAGACGCTCTTCCAGCCGCAACGACAAATCATCCAACAAACGCTCGGCATCCTGCTCAGTTCTACCGCGCGCCGTGAGGTGGATCTCGATTTCGCTCTTGTTGAAGAGGATCGTCGTTTCTGGATTAGTGTATTGCATGTAAATCGGCGCAATCTTTTCATCAACCGCCGATTCCCCGAGTCCGGCTACTCTCAAGACACGTCGCACTACACGCACCGCTCCGGCTTTTTCCACCAGCCGCGGCAACACATGAGTCTCGAACATCGGCCGCATTTCCCGCGGAGGGCCTGGTAGGAGAGCGATCGAAGTTTCCTGATGTTCCAGAAACAAACCGGGCGCTGAACCATTAGGGTTGTCGAGCACGTCCGCACCGTCAATTACCATGGCCTGCCGGGAATTGCGTTCCGGCATCGGCCTACCGAAGCTGGCAAAGCGCTTGCGGATTTCTTCAAGCACGGCTTCGTTCAACAGGAGCCGGCGCCCCAGTGCTCTCGCTGCGACCTTGCGCGTGATGTCATCTTCAGTCGGTCCCAGGCCGCCTGTAGTAATAACGACCTTCGAGCGCTTGGCAGCATCCCTGATGGCTTCTTCCAAACGCGCATCGTCGTCACCAACAATCGTTTTTAGCTTTACTTCGATGCCGATGCTGTTGAGTTTCTCGGTGAGCCAGAGACTATTGGTGTCCGTGCGATCCGGATGCAATAACTCTGAACCGATGGCGATGATCTCGGCTGTGAGATGGGGTGGCAGCATGAGTTACGCAGAAGCGCGAGCGTAACACTACAAGCAAAGGCAGGCAAAGTGTGAGGTGCTCTATTGGTGCAGCAATCATACGGATAGACTGTCCTTACCAGTCACCGTATTTCTCCCCATTCAAAGCCGCACCCTTTGCGGCGGAGCGAACATCGAAGACGTTCTCCTGGCCCCACGAGGTCGCGTCGAACGGATCGTAGCAAGAGCGGAGCAGCCAGTCTGATTTTCCGGTGAGGGGATCTATCGGCATCGAGCGCAGGTAAACCTTTTTCTTGGTCGCGAGGTTGTTGACCTCAGTGGCGTTTGGTCCGGAAGGACCGCTGCCCCCAATGGATCGCACACGCGGCAAGACATTCACCCCATTCACCAGCGTCTCGAGATCTGGGGGATAGCGATCCGGATTGTCGACTCCGAAAATCGTGCAGTCAGCTATGACGACTCGACTACGCGGGTCTGGCGCTGCGACCGAACCGGTTGGAGGAGACGAGGTGGCGGTTCCGACACACTGCAGCCCGGCAGTGTCGCGGTGAAATTCGTCGATTGCGCTGCGGATTTCGCGCAAGGTTTCACGGAGGCGTTGTTCACGTTGCCGTTTGATGCCGACCTGAGCCAGGGGGAGCACACCGAGTGTGAGGATCGTCATCACCGTTAATGTAAGAACTAACTCAATAAGGGAGAAGCCAGATTCGAGTTGCGAGTGATCAGCTGGCGTCACATGTTCAAAGCAAAAAGTTGAAGCCATCGCCACTACTTGTCGAGCATGCTTTTGTTGAGCCGCCCGAAATACCAGATGTCTTTAGCGGAAGCACCACTGCGATCGGGGCTATTATAGAATGCGATCACTTCAGCCCCGTCTTTGATCCGACCAAACTCCTCCGGCGTCAAGAACACCCCAGCGGTTAATCCGCGGCCACCAGCCCGGAAAACCTCCTTGCCTATCTGTACTTGCAGCATGGCGTTTCGAACAGGAAAGGCGCGGTTTGTTCTCATCTCAATCTGAATCATCGGCCGCCGAACTGACCCGGCAATTCGCAGCAAGCTGCTTATTCTTACTATCGAGTTGCCCTCTTCAACAAGCGGCTCGATTGTGGATTTGAATTCCTTCGGTAATCTAAGTCGCTCAGGTAATGTGACGAATTCTTGCGAATCTGAAACAGATATCTCGGCCCCCTCTCTAAGTATGGAGCGATCATAAATAAAGGCCCCAATAGCGTGAGCACCCTGGCCAAAAACTCTCGGTAAGGCAGCATCGTCAATCCAGATAGTATGCGCACCCTGAATTGACTCACTGGTTATCGTAAGCCTCAATATGGTCGTAAGGTGATGCGTTTTTCCTCGAATTTCAAACTTCAATGGGTCTGAGAGGTCAACTTCCTCGAGTCTGTAGGTCAGCAATTTGTTATGCCCTTTAGGGGTCCTGCTTTCTCCTTTTGCCACTAGCCTGCCAGCCGCAAGGTGTGGGTCGCTTTTAGTCGATACCTGCTGCACAGAGGGGACAAGGGCCAAGTGCATATTGAATGCCAGCGCCAGTGCTCCTGCTACAAGACTAAGTGTTCTCATGTCACCTCCTCACGGTTGGTTTGAAAGACGGATATTCGCAAGATAGATTGCGCCTGTCGGTGTATCGGAAAACACAAATCTTACGCCGCGTACAGATGAGAGATTAGCTCCCGTAAAGTCACTTAACGGTATTCGAACAGTCTGCAGTATCGGATGCAGGAAACCGTCTGGAGTACCGTCGTCTAAACCGACTGGGCCCGCGAGGTTCAAATACTGGTTAAGAGAAAGAGCAGCGCCGGTGGGACTGCCGATAGCTGCAATAAACTGAATCTGAAAGTTCGTGAACTCTGACGAATTCCGCGTGGTATCGATCTGGCGTGACACACGGAAATCGAGCGTATTATACCCCGTGACGTTTTCCCCAGCGCTTGCCCAGTTGACTTGGAAGTAATTGCTGCAGCTAGCGGTCTCCCATGTAATGTTTCCGACCCTCAGGGCTTGTGCGATAGGGCTTGGTGTTGGGCAGGGGGGCGGATTGGAACCTCCGTAACACTGCCAAGGATTAGTTACGTAGTCGTGCTCAGGAATAGCTGCCGCATTAGTGAACGCAACATTTGGGTTGGTGTACTCATAGCTGGAATTGGCCGGCAGGCTGCTTGGAAAATCAAATAGAACCTTCGTGATTGTCGAACTGGGTGAAGGCGTGAATCCCCGGTCAACAGGCGTAATTAACTTAATTACTCCGGGGAGCTCGTATTTTGGATTGAAATTCTGGTTGAAGCTTGTTGCCGGAGACGCGCCCACATTAGCGCGGAAGAACGCGAGAACACTCGCGGAGCCGGTTGTTCTTTGATTAGGCGATCCATTTCCATCAGGTACTGGAATTGGAAACAGACGATTATGGTTAAGGCCTTTACAACCTAACGAGTCAGATTGCTGCCATTCGGTGTTGTAGAAATTATGATTAGCACCCCACACACTATATGTGGACTTCTGTCGGGGCGGGCTCTCACTTGGAATTCCATTGTTGGTACCCGAATAAGCCATTGCGCGATCAAAGGCGCGTACTCCCTGCATATTGGAAAGATCACCATCACACATCGGCAATAGCACGTTCCAGGCAGTCCCAACGGCATTGAGATATTGAATACCGGAGCCGTCATTGGCGGTCGGAAGGAAAAAATCCGACGGTGCAATCTCAAAAATGCCTTTTATACTATTGATGTTCATTCCCGCGATCTTGCTTGCCCAATCGATGTCAGGGCCTGCTGGGCCCCTCTGGGATCGATGCCCGGAGTGCGATAGAGGTTGTAGGCTGCGCGAACACCCTGTCCACCCCGAGAATGCCCCATCAGGCCGATATTCGTGAAGTCTATTTTGCCTGTTAGATTTACACCGAGAACCTGCTGAGCCTTGTATTTGAAGCTCACGGGAACGTACACGCGGCCTGCGACACCTCCCGATGCGTCCCAAGTCGTTCCGTTGGTGCTCGTCACCCGCCCGTTTACCGTGGCGGCCGAAGTCGAACTGACAACAGTGTTCGAATCGTACCAGTAATCACCATTCTTAACTTCCTTGCTGGCGATGTAGTAGCTCGTGTTGTCTTGTAGGGTGACAGGAGTTGCTAAATCGATGTACTTGAACTGCCCCGCTGTCCCTCCGCTCATCGGTATGGGAACGGATCCGTTTGGCACATCAGTACCATCGCTGGCTCGAACGATCTTAACCGTGTGTGTACCCGTGTTGCCACTGACAAAAATTCTACCGAGTGAAGTGACGGTAATCGGTTGCGCCCCGACAGTGATTTTCATTCCAAGCCAATTGTTGGAATTTCGCCGCAGTGTGCCCAGGGTTGTAGGTGTGATTAGAGGTGTGGGTGCACTGTTCCACTTACTCAGCGTTTCAAGGTGCTTCAAGACTAGACGTCCCCGAGCAAAGATGTAGCTCGGATCGTCCGGGTAAGGACAATTTCCTGGTTCGCAATCAACAGCACCGGTGATGCCGCGATTTGCGTTGACCGAAGCAACGATATAACCGCGTGAGGCAAGCTGGGTGGCCAGGTACTCATAGCCGAGATGATTATTGATAATTTCATAACCAGCCTGACAGGTACCGTTATCCGTGTAATAAAAGTAGGGGGCAGGATTTTGAGAATCATAGTCGATTCGCGGACTGGTTCCCGTTTGGCCACAGGTCGTGTGATTTCCGTGGAGAAACACAACCAAAGGATAGGGGCCCGACAAGGCGGTTGGCCAGTAAAGCTTCGCCCAAAGTTCTGTAATGCGTCCGAGCAGCACGTCGTCCCTGTCGACGAGAGGAGGAGTGAAATGATACTCCTCACTGCTGACGCTTCCGTCTGAGCCAGTCGCATCGGAAGCGATCGGCCTGGGATTCGTCGAACTATTCGAGGCCACGTATTCATTGATGTTCAGCGTGAAGTCAAAAATGGGTCCGCTGTAACCCCACGCTCTAATGTACACATCAATGTCGGCTGCGGTGAGATTTACGTATGGTGTCGAACTGAAAGTCGTCGTTCCACTACTCCCGGTGAAAATCCAGTTGGGCACGACTAACTGCTGATTGGCATCGTAGATGTCCACCCTGAAGTTTCGACTAACGTTGGGGTGCACCGTAACAGATCCGTGGACGTACATCGCCTGCTTGCACTTCAAACGCACTTTGAAAAACTGACCGGGATCTAATGATGTACTTCCGGCAAACAGGTTCGTGCCGTCGTACATGCTCCCCTGGTACGTGGCTGGGAGGCTGGACACGAGCGGCGCGTTGGCGAAACCGTCGCCGCCAACGTTGTAGCCCGCCCGAGCGGTAAAAATGAGGGAGTAGCCGATATCGCAATATCCCCCAAAGGGAGTAATAGTCTCTATCTTGAGACTCGCGGGATTAAAGAGCTCTGATCGCGACCCGCGCCAGGGTAAGGCCAAGGCGAACTGAAGGGAAAATTACGAGACCCAGGCACGAAAGCTGAGATACTCGATTCTTGATAGATGACCTGCCCCGAGGAATCAAGAAATGTCACTTTGAGATTGCTCCCGTGGTTCAAACTATTGAACCAGGAGATATCAACAGCTACCGTGTGGCAAGGCGCCATGCTGATGGGAATTGTGAGGATTTCACCAAGCGAAAGGAACCGATGCGTTCCAGAAATCGCACCGGGTGCATCGGGGCAAGGCGGCGCCTGTGCACGAGCCGTTTGCGGAAGAATCAGGAACAGAAGCGTGACCAGAACAAGTGAAGTCGCCGCAGAACGGATGCGAAGCTGAATAATCAGACTTCTTTTAGGCGAACAGGATCGTTCTTCCATGGGGCTTCTCCATTGCGGGGCAGACTCATTTGAACTGAGCCACGGTGGATCAATTTCGGAAGGTCTTGCGAGGAGAACTTCTGCGCAAACTAAGATCGGAGTCGGGAGCCGAGGACGAGAGGCATTCTATACGGATCTCATGCTCCGTCAACACTAATTAACGGAACCGAGATTTCAATCACGATGCAATGAGTCTTTCATGCGAGCAGCCGCCGGCAAACTGCTTCGCCAACCTGTTCTGTAGAAAGACTCCCGCCAAGATCGGGAGTCGTTTCATCCTTAACGACTGTGTCCCTCACAGCAGTTTCCACCGCTTTACTCGCGTCAGGGTAGCCAACGTATTCGAGCATCATCGCGGAGGTAAGAATTGCGCCAGCGGGATTGGCAATTCCCTTTCCGGCAAGGGGCGGTGCGCTGCCATGAACGGGTTCAAACAGGGAAACCTTGCCCGGATGAATATTTCCCGAAGCCGCCAGCCCCAGTCCGCCCTGAAGCGCCGCGCCAAGATCAGTAAGGATGTCGCCGAAAAGATTGTTGCTGACAATTACGTCGTACTGCGAGGGATTCAACACCATGAACATCGCCATCGCATCAACGTATTGATGATTTGCTTCAATTCCCGAATAGCGGGCGGCAACTTCTTTGAAGACTCTCTGCCAGAGATCTCCCCCGAAGCGCTGCACATTGGATTTGTCTGCCATCGTTACCCGCTTACGCCCCTGGACCCGGGCGTATTCAAACGCGGCAACAATGATCCGCTCTACTCCGCGACGAGTATTGAGCTCTTCCTGCGTAGCTATCTCATCAGCAGTGTCCTTTTTCAAAAACCCGCCGGCGCCACAGTACGCCCCTTCAGTGTTCTCACGGAAAACTACGAAATCGATATCCTCCGGTTTGCGATCGCGCAGCGGCGTCAGGCGTGCATCAAGCAATCGGACCGGACGCAAATTGATGTAAAGATCGAGGCCGCGTCTCATACCCAGGAGAATCTCTTCCGCGTGCTGATTGGTCGGTACGCGCGGATCCCCAAACGCGCCGGCCAGAATCGCGTGAAACTCCTCTGACAGCATTTGCAGCGCGCCTTCCGGTAGCGTTATGCCATCTTTGAGAAACTTGTCAGCACCCCAATCGAAATTTACCAACTCCAAATCGACGTGATGTGTCTCGCGTAGACTCTCGAGAACACGAACGCTCTCCCGGAGAACTTCCGGGCCAATTCCATCACCTGGGATCACAGCTATTCTTTTCATCTGGTAAGCACTGCGTTGGCAGGCTCCAATCCTGAATCAATTAGTCCGCGAAGCGGACGAATGAAAGTAGCCCACCGATTTATCGGTGGGTGTTGCGCAACCAGGGGATTCTAGTCCGTGAAACGGACGACTGAACCTCAAAACTTCCTGTGTTGTACTCGAGAAGCATTGCGTCGAATATGATTCCCTCGTGTTCTTCAGCCGTCCGTTTCATGGACTCATTCATATCTGCCGGATTCATCCCAGCAGTAAACTACTATCAATCGTCCGCTTCGCGGACTGACTCGCCCTGCAATCACTTGTCTTTACTCAACAACCGCTGCTCGATGCGAGGCAGGCTCGCCGAGACCACGTCGCCGACAATCTTCATGCTCTTCGCCGAAACTTTGTCCAGGGTGTCATCGGCTTTGTGCCAATGTGGATAGCTATTCAGCTGGATGAGATCGACAGCAGGGATGCCGGCTTTTAGAAACGGTTCATGGTCATCGCCTCCAACGCCTTCGGGACGATCAACGAAGTACGATCTGTAACCCAACTCCCGCGCCGTCTGCCAGACTATGTCCTGCAGCCACTTTGTGCTTAGAGTGTCGCGACCAAGTTCAAGATTCTTGTAGCCGATCATATCCAGCAGAATCAGCGCGCGAACTCGATCCAACTGGTTCTTACCGCGCATTTGGGCCACGTAATGACGGCTACCGTAGGTGTTGTCGGGAGCATCCGGCTTGCCGCAATCGTCCCAGTTCTTACAAAACGCTTCTTCGCCGTCGAAAAACACAAGCCAGTAAGTAAGCTTTGGTTTCTGTTTGGTTCCCGCCAAAACTCGTCCCAGTTCAAGCAAGGTCCCTACAGAAGCCCCGGGATCGTTAGCCCCAACAAAGAGCATGTCCTTGTAATACTTCGTTTCGTAATGACTGCCGATCATGATCACATCCTGCGATTCGCCGGGAATCTCGGCAGTGATGTTCACCATCTTCTTTTCGCCGAGCGGAGTTGACACACTGAATTCGTCGGTTGAGACACTAGCGCCGGCGGACCTCAATTCATTAGCGATGTACTCACGAGTCTTCGCCAGCTCGGGAGAACCAGGGGTGCGCGGTCCAATTTCCAACTGCTTGCGCACATGTTGCAGTGCGCGCTCCCCGTTAAAAGCAACGGCCAAGGGAACCGGAGTCGAATCGACCACGGCCTTTTGCGACATTCCCACGCGCGGTCGATCCGGCAGCTCATCTTTGGGACAAGCAATGAATAGAAATGGGGTCAACGCCAGGCACAGCTTTAATCCTCCCTGCCGTTTCATTGAGATTCTGCGACGCTTTTCTACATTTGGCTTAGGCGGCATTTCCGACTTCATTTTGCGCCACGCGCGGAAACCAGTTTTCCCCGCTCCGTCGCTGCTGCGTTTCGTTTGTCGGTTTCACGGTTGGCACGGCTGCATTGAGCGCAGAGTCCAATGATTCGCAGCAGATGCTGCTGGACCTCAAACTTGTGTTTTGCGGCCATCGCATCCTGAATCGCTTCCAGCTCGGCGGAGAAGAACTCAATAATCTTGCCGCAGGATGAACAAATCATGTGGTCATGATGCTGGTGTTTGTAGTTGTGTTCGTAGTGTGCCCGGCCATCACCAAAGCGCACCTCGCGCGCCAGGCCGGCTTCAGTGAGCAGCTTCAGAGTGCGATAGACGGTGGTTTGGCCGACGGTAGGATCTTCGTTTTGAACTAATCGATAAAGGTCTTCGCTGGAGAGGTGTGCTTCGGTGCGTAGAAAAACGTCGAGAATCAGATCGCGTTGGGCGGTGCGCTTCAGGCCCTTTTTCTGAATGTGTTGAAGAAATACTTCCTGCTCTTCTGTCATGTAATCCTGCAGTCGGTTGCGCTGAGCTGTCGGTAGCTGAGTTGGATTCTATCACTAGCAGGTGCCGAGTTCCGAGTTTCGAGTGTCGAGCTTCAATCTACTTGCTCACAGCTTCAGAATTATGGTGCGGCTTTGCCGCCCCCAGTGCGGTGAGGCTTGCCTCACCCGGCGCGCTGCTAGCTTAATAAAGCGCGAGGCTCAGCCTCGCGCTTGAACAAAAGTGACTTGTTCGGTAAGGCGAGCCTCACCGTACTGGTGGGCGGCAAAGCCGTGAGCTCTCCTTAGGCTGATTACGATTCGCGATTCACGATTCACGACTTACGATTCCTGACTTTCCGATTCTCGATTCAAGATGGTATTTTTGCGAGCGTGCCGGGGTGGCGGAATGGCAGACGCTACGGACTTAAAATCCGTTGACCGTAAGGTCGTGCGGGTTCGACTCCCGCCCTCGGCACCATTCATTTCAATAACTTACAAGCACTCACCATTTCAGTCTGGAATCAACGCAACGGAGTTAACTCCGTTGCAGCCTTATTTTTGGTTGAAAATGCTAAGGCATCGTCTCGACACGTCGTCGCGCGTACCCTCATCGCGCTATCCCTCGGAGCAATAGTGAGTCCTAACGAAAACGGAAGCGCGTTACGCTCAGAACCACGACCTTAGCAAAAGGGGGAGGCCTTTGCATTCTTTGATCAATTCGTCTTTAGAGAGAATGAAACCAAAAGTAACGACTAAGCCAAATTGGATGGATCGGAATGGGATCGTTTTGGATCAGCGAGATGGTTTGCAGCTTGAAGGAATCTGCGATCGTTGCTGAATAAAAATGGTAGGCGCGTGGGGATTTGAACCCCAGACCCCTACCGTGTCAAGGTAGTGCTTTGGCATGCTGCGCAGCGCGAGCTACTTGATAAGAGTGAGAATGTCGGTACGCCAGGTTTAGCCATGGAGAGAGTACAATTAGAAATCAATTAACGGGCTTTCTTCTCCTAATCGGGATTTCGAGATGAGGGGAAGATGAGGAGGTTATGTGCCGGTACCAAGCCAGACGTAACTTGCTTTGACGGCTGAAACGTCGGTAAATACGACTTGGTAATGCGTAGTAACATCTGGTAAGTGCCCCCGAAGCGGACTTAAAATCCCTTGTCCGTAAGGACGTGCGGGTTCGACTCCCCATCGGCACCATTTTTGTTCTCATGCCGGCCGCTGGGACGCGCTTCCGATCGGCGCGTCCCAAAAGGCTCAAGGTTGTTTCTATCGAAGTGGTCGAAAGGCGCGCCTGAGATCGTACTTCGCGACGTTTCGTCCAAGGACCACGCCGGCGACGCTGGAGAAGTGGTAGTGCAGGCCTGCCCAGAGACGCGCATAGATGATCTCGTTGCGAAGATCGTTTGGCATGTCGAAGTGATTCACGGCGTTCAGGTTGCCAGCCGGGCCGGCGGCATCGAAGCCGTGGATGTCGAGGTTGAATTGCTGTGTGCCGAGGAAGTTGCTGAGAACCTCAGCCATCGCGGATGTGATGGTTCCGTGCGCGGCGGGATATTCCGGATGGTTCGGCGTCGCCAAAAGCGGCCGCCATCCCAACTGCTCGAGCGTCGCCGGGTTGTCATCGTCATATCCAGGAACCGGACC
>JBPCNX010000013.1:0-96207 GCA_051000815.1 Pyrinomonadaceae bacterium | reverse complement strand
AAAGCAGCAGAAAAGCCAGAATTGGCCTTCATGAGCGCTGGCGAGGTGAAGCCGGAACTGGCGCTTGGGGAAGGGACTGAAACTCCCACAGCGGGAAGCGAAGCTGAAAGCCAGGCAGGAAGTGAACCTGTTCTTCAATCGAACCGCCCGGTACGGACCCGTACGCCGGGTGGTGTGGGAGGGGGGTGCCGTGAGGCTTCTCCCTATCCCGATCCAGCACTTTAGTGCTGGGTTCACGGCAGCAAACTGAATTTAGTCCGCAGAGCGGACGACTGAAACTCCCCCAGGCCACAATGTACTTCAACGACTTCAGCCGTCCGCTTCGCGGACTAGTTCTAGATGAGTGCTCAATTCCCAGCACTGAAGTGCTGGGCTACTATCATTCGTCCGCTTCGCGGACTTATCTATTTAATCTTCCCAAGATGTCGCCACCTAAATCTCAAAGGAAACCAACTATGAATCCCTCGATCCGTATTGCGACCGTCATCTTCTTAGGTCTTACAGCCCTGCTGCTTATGAATACGCACACCGGCGCGACCGCCGACTGGCCCCAGTGGCGAGGTCCGGCGGGACAAGGAATCTCAGCCGAGAAAAATCTGCCTACTGCCTGGAGCGCGACGAAGAACATCAAGTGGAAGACGCCGATCTCGGGTCGAGGGCATTCGTCTCCGATCGTCTGGGGCAAGAAGATTTTCCTGACAACCGCGCTGGACGGCGAAGCGGTACCGGGACGGACACCGGGGGTTACGCACAAACTTGCCGATGGAACTGACTTTGTTCATCCCGATGCCGTAGGAGCAGATCTAAAACACACATTCAAAGTGATCTGTCTCGATCGTGAAACCGGAAAAGTCCTTTGGGAGCGTGTCGCTTACGAAGGCCCGGTGCATGACAGCCGCCACAAGAAAGCGAGTTTTGCTTCTTCGACACCGGCCACTGACGGCAAGCATGTCTTCGCTTTCTTCGGGAGCGAAGGTTTGTACGCCTACGACTTCAACGGAAAGTTGTTGTGGAAACAGAATCTGGGCAAGCTGGGGACTGCAAGCGTTGGCTACGGTGTCTCGCCAATCCTTTACGGAAATCTCGTGATCATGCAGTGCGACGAAAGTGGTCTCAACTCCTTCATCGCCGCCTTCGATAAGAAAACTGGAAAAGAGGTTTGGCGAGCGCAGCGCAAGGTTGATGTGACCTGGAGCACTCCCGTCCTGGTGCAGGCAGGGAAGCGAACAGAACTGGTCGCCAGCGCAGCCGAGGCAATCATTGCTTACGATCCAATGACCGGCAAAGAACTCTGGCGGCACAAAGGGCTGGAAAGTAACGCCGTCAATACGCCGGTAGTGTCTAACGATCTGGTTGTAATCACGTCAGGCTATCCGAACAAGATCGCGCTGGCTCTCCGCGGCGGCGGACAAGGTGATGTGACCGGGACGCCGCAGCTTGTTTGGTCTTACAACAAGGGGACAGCATATGTGCCCTCACCCATTCTCTATGGTGATTACCTCTACCTGATGATGGGTAACGGCTCGCTAACATGTCTTGACGCCAAAACGGGCAAGATGATTTATGAAGGCGGGCGGGTGCCAAAGTCGATTCCCTTTACAGCGTCGCCAGTGGCTTACGAGGGCAAGGTCCTGATCACGAGTGAAGAGGGAGAAACTTTCATGGTCAAGGCGGGACCCAAGCATGAGATTCTGGCAACTAATTCCGTTGGTGAGCCTGTCTTTGCTTCGCCGGCAATCGCGGACGGAAAGATTTTCATCCGCGGCGTGAATAATCTCTTCGCTATCGGAAATTAGGAACCACGCTACAGATCCATAACGGGTGGTTGCTCTGCTATCCGATTCAACACAAGCGCTGCAGGCGCGGCAGAAGGTAGCCAGGGGCGAGCGCGCAGCGCGCCGCCCCTGGATCACGTACCACAACAATCTGAGCCCTGAATGGGCGAGGAGAGCACGGACTCTGTTCAACGCGTGCTCTCTTCTGTCGCCCTGTTCAGGGCTCAACCCTATCTGCGCGTGATCCAGGGGCGGGCGCGCTGCGCGCTCGCCCCTGGCTACCTTCTGCCGCGCCTTCGGTGCTGGTTTGTTAGAATAAGGGTCAAAGCCTTCCGGGTAGGGAACAACCTGGCCGGTTGCTGCGTCTAACTGTTAATAACCTTGTTCGCACTGGCGTTTTCTAGTTAACGGATTGCTTCGTAAGCTTGCCCCCGCCTTTTCAAAGGAGATCTTCAGATGTTTGATTCACAAGACTCGGCACCCTGGTATCGCTCTCTAACGGGTCTCATCGCGGCCTCGGTGATACTGCCCCCAGTTGGGCTGGTGCTGCTCTGGACCCGGCAAAACACTCGCCCAATCACCAGGATCCTGGCAACGGCAGGCATCCTGATTCTTGGCGCCGGCTATTTTTACGCTTTTACTGTTTGGCGTAGATCGGGTGCTAACGAAGCTCAATACGATCTGGTTGAACAGCATCGAGCACGGCAAATGGCTGAAGCGGCGGCGACTCCCGCAGCTCAAGCCGCACCACCGGTTGCTCAACAACAGGCGGCTGCTCCCGGTGTTGCACCTGGACAGAATGCTGCGCCCGGCACCGCGGCTGATGACGCCGCCGCCCATGCTACCAGGAACTACTGGACAAACTTTCGCGGACCCAATCGCGACGGCAGATACGATGAGATGGCTGTGCTGACGAAATGGCCGGCGACCGGTCTGCGTCAGATTTGGAAGCAGCCTATCGGTATCGGTTATGCCTCGTTCGTTATTGCGGACGGACGCGCGTACACGATCGAACAGCGGCGGCGTCAGGAAGTGGTTTCGTCATACGATGTCGCAACAGGACGCGAGCTTTGGAGTAAGGGTTGGAATGCTGAATACAACGACTCGACGGGCGACGGACCACGCGCCACTCCGACCTGGGACGACGGTCGCATCTATGCGCTCGGAGCTACTGGTGAACTTCGTTGTCTGGACGCAAAAACAGGAGCTGTTGCGTGGGGACGTAATATCCTGACTGAGAATGGAGCGTCCAATCTCCCCTGGGCGATGGCAGCATCGCCACTCGTGGTTGATGACAAAGTGATCGTGTTGCCTGGGGGATCAGGCGGGAAGTCGATCGTTGCCTACAACAAGATGACGGGTGCGCCCGTGTGGAAATCTCAAAGCGATGCGCAGGCGTATGTATCACCAATGCTCATGACTCTCGCCGGGAGAAGGCAGATCGTCGTTGTTAGTTCTTCCCGAATTCTGGGACTGGTTCCCGAGGACGGCTCGCTACTTTGGAGTTACGCCTGGGACACGGATATGGGCATCAACGTTTCGCAGCCTATCCCCGTCGACAAGAATCGTTTCTTCATCTCCGCCGGTTACGGCAAGGGCGCGGCGCTCGTTGAAGTCTCGGGCAGCGGAAACAGCCTTTCGGCCAAGACCATCTGGGAAAACATCAACATGAAGAACAAGTTTAATAGCTCGGTGCTTCATGAAGGTCACGTTTACGGTTTGGACGAAGGTATTCTGAGTTGTCTTGATGTCAGCACAGGCACGCGCAAGTGGAAGGGCGGTCGCTATGGTTATGGCCAGGTCATTTTAGCGAGCGGTCACCTGGTTGTGTCAACGGATACCGGCGAGTTAGCGCTTGTGAAGGCGACACCGGATCAGTACATGGAAGTGGCGCGCTTCCCAGCGCTGGAAGGTAAGACCTGGAACTACCCTGCGATTTCCAATGGCCGGCTGCTCGTGCGCAATGCGACCCAAATGGCAGCCTACGATATCGCGGCCCAGTAAAGAAAGAGCCACTACACCCATCCACAGATTTCGCCGATTACGCAGATTCAATTCCAAGCAATAATCTGTGTAATCGGCGCAATCTGTGGATGGGTTTTGCTATGGCTTGGCTTTCGGTTCGGCGTAAAAGGTTTTGTTAATGATTCGCCATTCCCCGTCAATCTTCAGCATCGACATGTAATCTACAAATCGTGTCTGCGGATAATCGAGTACTACTTTTACGATCGCGGCGTTTCCCGAAATGTCGACGCTCTCAATGCTGCGTTTGCGTTGCGCTTCATCCGCAGGGGGCTTCCCCGGCGCGCGAGTAATGTATTCCTCGCTGGTAAGTTGCCAGTACTTGCCGTCGCGTACGGCGAAAAGCTTAGCGTCGGGATGAAATACTTTGCGGAAGTGCTCGCCCTGACCGGTGGCATGTCCCCGAAAGTAATGTTCTATAGCCTGTCGCACCGCTGCTTCTTCGGCGTTCTGCGCCCGAGCCGGCAACCAGGCGAGTAGCGCGCCCGCCATCAGGATTGCCAGTACTAAAGCCAGCTTCTTCATAATTGCCTCCTTTGGATTTAGGAAATACGAGCCACAGATTACATGGAAACACAGAGATCAAAAATTTGTAGGATCTAATCCGTGCGTATCCGTGTGCATCGGTGGCCGAACCCTCAGAACAACAGCTTGAGACCAAACTGGATATGGCGCGGATCGCGCGCCGAGGTTATCCGGCCAAACGTCGGTGAGCCCAGAAAATTATCCGGCAAGTTGAAGTTTGGGTGATTAAAGAGATTAAAGACCTCAGCGCGAAACTGAAGATTGACGCGTTCTGTAAGGTTCGTATTCTTCACAAGGGACGCGTTCACGTTCTGAAAGCCGGGCCCGTCAAGAATATTTCTTCCCGCATTACCAAATGTGCCTGGCGCCGGAAAGGCAAACGCGGAGGTGTTGAACCACCGCTCTAATGAACCTGATCCCGAGTTCGGATCGCCCACCACATTCGGACGGTCATTCGCGCCAAAGCCAAGAATCGAACGTCCCGTGCCACTGTTGTCAATTTCGGAAAGCAACGCGACCGTAAACGGACGCCCGGATTGCAGCGTGACGATACCGAAACTTTGCCACCCAGTCAGCAGTGTAGACAGCCAACCATTGTCCGCCAGATGACTCTTTCCTTTTCCGAACGGCAAGTCGTACGAATAACTCACCGACAGGCGATGACGCACATCAAAATTCGAAGGTCCGCGTTCGGCGCTCACGTTGTAGCTGTTCTGCGGAAAGTTTGGATCACCCGCGCTGCTGAAGAAATTTGAAGCATCATCGATTGATTTCGCCCACGTATAGGACACCAGTGCCGCCAGCCCTCGGGAAAGTCTTTGTTGCCAGCGCGCCTGTAGGCTGTGGTAATTGGAGTTCGCTCTTGATTCCAGCAGATTGATATCGTCGAAACGCGGATCAGGGCGCGGCACAAAGGGCAATCCCGGCGGCAGCACACTCGGTTGCGGTTGATTGATGTCGCGCGCAGTCAAAAGCTTTGTACCCTTGGAGCCAACATACGCCAGTTCCAAAACGCTATTGCGACCGAGTTCCCGCTGCACATTGAAATTCCAATGCTGCATGTAAGCAGTCCGCAGATCGCGTTGAATCGCCAGGGCGGAATCGGGTAACGGGAAGGGGAAGAATGCGGGGAAGGGATCGCTTAACGTTAGCGGCAGGCCCGGCAACGAGAAGAAAATATTGTTATCAAAGTAAGGCGAGTTGAAATACAACGCCTCCCCTGGAGCGAGCGCCGATTGATTGTAGTAAACGCCGTAACCTGCCCGGATGACGGTTTTTTCGTCCTTGCCCAGGGTCCAGGCCAATCCAAATCGCGGCGCAAAATTGTTTCGGTCCGGTTCAACTCCGCTCCGGGGTACGCCGTTAGTGCCGACGCGAACGAGATTGCGTGAATTCAAGTCGTATACATTCGCGCGGTCTTCGGCATCGACTGGCGGTGAGTTGAACTCATAACGCAGACCACCTGTGAGCGTAAGCCTGGGGGTGACGCGAACGCTGTCGTTAAAGAAAAAGTTGTAACTCTGTGTGCGAATGTGTTGCGGGTTATCCACGCGGGCGACACTTGTGAACAGTGGGAAACCGAGTAGTAGATCGGCGAGAGCGTTCCCCGAGATTTGCGCAAAAGGCGAGAAGGTCAAACGCCCGCGTGACTCGACATCGCGGAAGGCGTTCTGTTGTGAAAAGCGAACGTCGCCGCCAAACTTAATCAGATGTTGTCCGTTAACATAGCTGGAGTTATTAAGTAGCTGATAGACATTCGTAACGCTGTTTTGCGGATTGTTACCCTCATCTCCGAGGGGCGAGAACCCGGTAACCGTGATGAAACTCATGCCTGCATCGCGCGGGTTGGGTGAGATCGTCGGAAGACCCAGATCGCTATTAAGACGGCTCGCTTCCTGAGTTACGGAAGCCGCAACCCGGCTAAAAGCCAGACGAGTCTCGTTGACCAGGTTGGGTGTCAGCACGAGGGTCAGTGCTGTCATCGCATTTTGACTTCGTCGCTTAACAGAATCGCCGAAACCCGGAACCAGCGAGAGAGCCGGACCCGTGAATGGTTCGAAGAGATTGCGATCGCCAAAGCTGTAGCGGAAGGTTAAGTCAGCACGATTAGACACACGATGATCCACGCGAACGTCGAAACTATAGTTGTCGTCCAGCTGGGTGGGCGAAGAGACGAAGTTCGCGAACGGAACGTTGCGATTGGGCAACGGATAGAGCGACGCGATTGCGCGGCCCACCGCGTGAATACGTAAGGGATCGATTACACCGCCTGGAAAAGCCATCCCGGTAAATGGATCGGTCGGAACACCAAAAAGACTTTGCGAAAAATCACCACTGCGCTCCTGAGCCGTCGGCACATTTGTGATACGCGTGATCCCTTCGCGAGAACGGGTCCCTTCGTAATCGCCAAAGATAAAGGTGCGATCTCGTCTGATCGGGCCGCCGATCGAGCCCCCAAACTGGTTGCGGAGGTGTTTGGGTTTTGCCTCGCCCGCGGGCGCGAAAAAGTTGCGCGCGTCGAGAGCGGCGTTGCGGTGAAATTCGAAGAGCGAACCGTGCACTTCATTCGTCCCCGACTTCAAGACCACATTCACCTGAGCGCCGGGGTTGCGACCAAAGGAAGCGTCGTAGCTGCTCGTGAGCATTTCAAACTCACGAATGGCATCGACCGGTGGACGCACGCCAAACGTGTTAAGTTTTGGGTCGAGATTGTAGACACCATCGAGCAGGAAGTTGTTGCTATCTTCCCGCGCGCCGTTAACGTTGAAAGCAAAATCACCGCGAACTGAGCCTGCAGATCCCGGCGCCGCGGGCGCGGCCCCCGGCACCAGAAGACTTAATTCGTAAAAGTTTCTTCCGTCGAGGGGCAGCCCGCTCACCTGACGGTTTTCGATCACGGTTCCAATTGATGCTGATTCCTTCTTTAGATCATCAGGCCCGGCCACGACCATCTGTTGGTCTGTCTGAACGGAAGGCACCTGCAATTGGGCGTCGACGCGGAGTTCCTGATTGACTTTCAGCGTGAGCACCTGAGGGAACGTCATGAAGCCTGTTGCGGCGAAGGACATTCGATATTCACCGGCGTCCAGCGACACAACTGCGTATTCCCCACCGGAGCCGCTCGGAACGACTCGAGTCTCGCCGGTTGCCTGGTTGATGATCGTGATCTCAGCTCCAGGAATCGCCGCACCATTCGGATCAGTGACGGTCCCACGCACCGAGCCCCGATGAGTTTGCGCGCCGGCCGTTAACGGCAACAGGAAGAGCAAAGCCAGCATCAGAAGTTTAACTGCTGTTGACCTCAAAGTGGTTCTCCTTACTAGTTCCCGGAGGGAGCTACGAAAATTCGGACTCGTTTCAATAACAGCCCGAGTATTATTACCAGGTAGTGCGATGATGCGAAGAGTTGGTCAGTCTTGGCGATAATTACCGGAGACTGACCGCTGTCGCCGAAATTTCAGGCAATGTGTGAAACTGATTGCTAGAACGCGCCGTATTGAGGCCTAATGGCCCGCATGATTAAACCGGAGCAATGCTTATGATGGATCTTTCGCGACTTTCGTTTCCAATCAATATTCAAAGAGTTTTCTGCCTTGCCGGACTTATATTTTTCCTTGCGCTTAATGCCTCTGCACAAACAAGCGGCAACATCACCGGAGATATACGAGATACAAACGGTGCTGTTCTGGTCGGTGTCAAAGTCACCGCGACCGACAGCGAGACCGGACTTTCGCGAACTACTACGAGCGAAGACGAGGGAAGGTTCGTTTTTCCAGGACTCCCTGTGGGCGCCTATGCATTGCACGCCGAGTTTGCCGGCTTCGAGCCGGTCGATTTTCCCGGTGTCAGGCTCACAGTCAACGATACCACCACAGTGGCTCTCGTGATGAAAGTTAGCACGCTGACCGCCGACCTCACGATTAATAGCGGCGAAACGCTGGTGAATACGCAAACTGCCGAACTGAGTTACCTCGTCACCGAACAGGCGATTCGGGATTTGCCGCTAAACGGCCGCAACTACACAGACCTGGCTTTTCTACAACCGGGCGTAATCCCCTACGCGCATCGCGACGGCGGGTCGGTCGTGGCACACGGCCTCGGGATGAGCATTAACGGACAAGATCCCCGGTCAAATGTTTATCTCCTGGACGGGACGCCGCAGAACGATTTCACCAACGGCCCTGCCGGTAGCGCGGCCGGAACTGTGCTCGGCGTTGAGACGATCAGAGAGTTTCGCGTGGAGGCAAATTCCTACGGTGCGGAGTTTGGCCGGAATTCAGGCGGCCAGGTGAATGTCGTCTCCAAGTCGGGCAGCAACGACTATCACGGCAGCCTTTACCTTTTTCATCGCAACGACAACTTCGACGCGCGCAACTTTTTCGACCGTGGCAAGAAGCCGGAGTTCAAGCGTAATCAATATGGTGGCAGCATTGGCGGACCGATCAAGAAAGACAAGACTTTCTTTTTCGCCGGCTACGAGTCTCTACGGGAAAATTTGGGACAGACGATCACCACTGTGGTACCCGACGTGGCGGCGCGAAGTGGAATCATCCCCGGCGGATCCGTGACCGTCAATCCCTTTGTAAGACCTTATCTCGATGAGTTTCCTTTGCCGAACGGGGCGAATCTTGGCGGTGGGCTGGCAGAATTCAACTTTGGTTTCAACCGTCAAATCACCCAGCACTTCACCCAGGGCCGTATCGACCGCATTTGGAGCGACCGGCATCAGTCTTTCGCGCGCTATACTTTCGATAATGCAGACCAGGCGCTGGCGACAGACTTTCCGCAGTTTCCCCGTTCGTTCAGATCGCGAAATCATTTTTTTACAGCCGAACATCGGTTCATTCAAAGCGAGAGCACGATTCACACCTCCCGCTTCAGCTTCGCGCGCACTCGTGTCGGCCAGGACGTTGACAGCAACACAACGCAGACGCTGCAACCATTCATTCCCGGGCGCGACTCGATCGGGAACATCGATATCGGCGGTATTCCCAGGTTCGGTCCTCAAACATCCGTCAGCGTTAAGCTGACGCAGAACCTGTTTGGGTTTGAACAGGGCATGGTTCACACGCGTGGAAGCCATCTAATCAAAGCCGGCGGTCTCGTTGAGCGCTACCAGGACAACATGGTGAACCCCACGTTTTCACTTGGCATCTGGACCTTTGCAAACCTGCGCAACTTCCTGACGCGCAATCCGCAGAGCTTTCTCGGGCTGACACCTAACGGTGCATTAGATCGTTACTGGCGCTTTACCCTCTTTGCCGGTTACGTCCACGACACGTTCCGTCTGCATCCGCGTCTGACTCTGAACGGCGGCTTGCGTTACGAAACTACAACCTTGCCGGTAGATATTTATGGGCGCGACTCCGCTTTGCCGTCTCTGACTGATCGTGCCCCGACCGTCGGGACGCTTTACAAGAACCCCACGCACAAAAACCTCAGTCCGCGTGTTGGTTTTGCCTGGGACGTGTTTGGTGACGATAAGACGAGCGTGCGCGGCGGCTACGGCATTTACTTCAACACAAACAACCAACAGAACCTGATCGTGACAGTGACAAATCCGCCGGCTACCCCACGCATAGCTGTTGGTTTTGCGGGTAACCCGAATTGCACGGCAGCATTTCCCGCGGCGCCACTCGGCTGTCCGTTTGCCAATTCAATTCGGCCGGTGCAGTTTGATCTCGATAATCCTTATTTGAACGTTTACAACTTAAGTGTGCAACGCGAGTTGCCTTGGGACACTGTAGTCACGCTCGGTTACGCGGGCTCGAGAGGTATTCACCTCCTGCGCAGCAACGATGTGAATACCGCCGTGCCAATAATCAATCCCGACGGCACGCCTTTCTATCCGGCAAATGCGCCGCGACGCAACACGGCATTCTCGACCATAGAACTCAAGAGCAGCGATGGCGATTCATGGTACAACGCCATGATCTTTGAAGTGCGCAAGCGTTGGAATCGCAGCTTCAACATTCAGTCGTCGTATACTTTCTCGCGCAACATCGATACTACGCAGGCTTCAACGTTTTTCTCCGACGCCACGAATGGAACCACGACAGCATTTCCTGAAATTCCCGGTCTGAATTACAACAAAGGCCTTGCGGACTACCATGCAAAACATAACTGGGTAGTTAACTTCACCTGGGACATTCCCTTTGCGCGCGACACGACCGGTTTGACGAAGACCCTCCTGGACGGCTGGCAATTCGCAGGCATTGGGAACGCGCGGAGTGGCAATCCGTTGACTGTATTTGTGCAGGCAAACCGTTCGCGCTCATTGTGGCAGCCTTCGCTTGGTCCCGGGATTGGTCGCGATCGGGCGTCGATGGCCCCGGGCTTCACATATGAATCAGCTGTGTTGGGTGGTCCGGATCAGTACTTTAACCCTTTGGCTTTTGCAGTGCCGCCGGCGGGCTCGCTCGGCAATACCGGACGCGGCGCGTTTATCGGCCCGAACCTGCGAACGTTCGATCTGGCGGCAGTAAAAAATACGAAGTTACCCGGGCTGGGCGATTCGGCAAAACTACAGATTCGCGTTGAGGCCTTTAATCTTTTCAATCGGGCGAACTTTGCGCCGCCGACCTTGACGGCTTTTGCCGGTGCCGCGAGCGGCGAAACCGCGCTCAGCACTTTCGGACGCATCCGTTCGACTGTAACTTCGTCCCGGCAAATTCAGCTGGGGCTTAGACTGGCCTTTTGAAATTTTCTGAAATGATGAATTATGAATGATGAACGATGAATAGTAGGTCCTGATTCATCATTCATAATTCCTCGTTCATCGTTCCACTCCTCGGAGGACTCTCCCTATGCTTTGGATCATTTTTGCCCTGGGCGCGGCGCTCTCATGGGGCCTCTACGGCCCGGCTCTTCACCGCGGGCAAGTAGCTCTCGGTAGTCCGATGCGCGCGCTACTCTGCGTTGGCGTCGCCTACTTCTTGATTGGGGTGTTAGTTCCCGTGGCGACGCTTTCGTACCAGGGCGAATTGCAGGGTTTCACGATGAAGGGCTCACTCGCCGCGACTCTCGGGGGCGCGCTCGGAGCCGTCGGCGCCGTCTGTATCATCTTCGCATTTCGTAATGGCGGATTGCCTACGTACGTGATGCCCCTGGTGTTTGCGGGGGCGCCGCTCGTCAACGTGTTGTTCTCGATGTGGCTCCATCCACCGAAGACTATGCCGAACCCTTTACTCTATGTCGGTTTTGTTTTGGCCGCGGCCGGCGCGGGTATGGTGCTTTACTTCAAGCCGCAAGGATAAGGTCTTGTAACTCGCAAGTGAGCAGCTTGCGGAATTTGAAACTCAGTTAGTCCACTCTCCCCGCTTCCGTTTTTTTGTGACGAAAAGGAGACTCCAAAAATGAGAGATCTGCGCGTTAAAACCCTCGTTGGCCTTGTCATCATCTTCCTATGTTGCCTCAGCGAAGCAGCCGCCCAGGCCGGCGGCAACTGGCCGCAATGGCGCGGCCCAAATCGCGATGGCATTTCCAAAGAGACCGGACTGCTCAAACAGTGGTCTGATGAAGGCCCGCCACTCGCCTGGAAAGCCACGGGCGCGGGCAATGGTTATTCATCGTTTGCGATCTCAAATGGTCGCCTTTACACGATGGGCTTGCGTAGTGATAAAGAATTCATTGTCGCCTTCGATGTAGCCACTGGAAAACAAGTCTGGGCTACGCCGCACGGCACTGCCCCCTTCCGCAACGACCGCGGAGATGGCCCGCGCGGGACGCCAACGATTGAAGGTAACAGGCTTTACGCGCTCGGCGGCAATGGCGATCTTTCCGCACTTGATACCGCCACCGGGAAAGTCGCTTGGTCGATGAACGTGCTGGAGAAGTTTGGCGGCACGCAAATCACCTGGGGTATCAGCGAGTCTCCGCTGATTGTCGGTGAAAAGCTTCTGGTTAATCCGGGTGGGCCGGGCGCTTCAATCGTGGCGCTCAACAAGAAGGATGGCGCATTGATTTGGAAGAGCCAGAGCGATAAAGCCGGCTACTCTTCCGCGATCGCGCTCGACACGGCGGGTGCGTCACAGGTGGTTTTCTTTACCTCGAACAGGGCCGTGGGACTCGATCTCAAAGATGGACGGTTGCTGTGGGAATATCAGAAACCCTCCAATCGGGTCGCCAACGCCGCGACGCCGATCGCGCGCGCCAATCGCATCTTCATTTCATCTGACTACGGCACCGGCGGCGGCGTCGTTGAAATCAAGGCCAACGGCAAAGACATAGCCGCTGAAGAAGTCTATTTCACCAAAGACATGCGCAACCAGCACAGCAGCTCGGTGCTGATCGGTGATCATCTCTATGGGTTCTCGGGCAGCATTCTCACTGCGATGAAGTTTGACACGGGCGAGATTGCCTGGAAGGACCGCAGCGTAGGCAAGGGTTCACTCGTCTTTGCGGATGGGCATCTTTACCTCTTCAGCGAGAATGGGGTTGTCGGTCTTGCGGAAGCGACGCCTACCGGCTATCGCGAGAAAGGACGTTTCCGCATTCAGCAGGAAAATCTGCCGACCTGGGCTCATCCAGTAGTCGCGGGCGGGCGGCTTTACCTGCGCGACCAGACACTATTTACGCCTACGACGTTAAGGCGAAGTAGTTAAACGAAAACAATTAGCCGCGGATTACGCAGATAAACACGGATCAGGAAAAACATAGGAACGGAGGGCGCCATGTTACCCTTTTTGAATGTGCTTTTCTGATCCGTGTTTATCTGCGTAATCCGCGGCTAATGTTTTCTATTTGATCTTCTTACCGGGAACGTCTTTGCCGCCCTGGTGAATAATCAGGTTAATGACAACGCCCTGCTCGTCCTTCACGAAAGTAACCTTCGCATTGACCACGCTCAGGAAGAATTTGTTTTCCGCCTCCGGGAAGAGTTCGAAAGCCGGCTGTCCTGTGGCCTGCGTCATCAACTTATCGCCCTCTTTAAAGACTTTGACGATGAAGCTCGGCGTGACTTCGTATTCGCCTACATAAGCGTCGTAGGCCTTTGCGTCCACCGGTTCTGTTCTGCCCTCCAGACGCTTTAACATCTGGGTAGCGCCGGTGTTTTTTGGATTCAACTCGAGCGACTTCTTGTAGTTCTTGATCGCAAGTTCAGTGTTCCCGCTGATCATGTAACCTTCACCGAGGCTGTCGTATGTGTTGAAGGCTGCAGGATAGGCCTCGACGTTCAGCTTAAAGATTTCAATGGCTTCGCTGACTTTCTTCGCTTGCAGCAGTTGGTATCCCAGGCGATTCAATTCCTCTTCACTGAAATCGTAGACACTTGACTGTTTCGTCTTTAGATCTCGGTATTGCGCGATGCCGGCGTCAATGCCTTTCTCTCCAATCGTCTTGAACAGCGCTTCGGCAATGGACATCTTTGGCAGAACGTGGGGCTGGTCATAGAGGATTTTGACTAACTCACGCGCCAGCCGATCGACATTGCCTCCCTGCGACGTGTTATCCAACATCACGATCAAATGCTTTTGCGCTGGAAACCTGACAATAGTCGTGTTGAAGCCGTTAATCCCGCCGCCATGAGTAATGATAGGTATCTTCTCGTCGAAACTGGTCTTAGTTATGACCCAGCCGTACGCATAGTTTTCAAGATTTGGTTTGTACATCAAATCCTTCGACGCCGCTGAGAGCACGCGGTCCGTGTAGAGGGCTTGATCCCACAAATAGAGGTCTTCGACCGTGGAGTACATCGATCCAGCAGCATACGGGATAGACATATCGAGGTAAGGGGCGTTGGTATAGCCGTCCGCGGTCTTTTGATAGCCGGCGGCGCGGTTCTCGATGATCGTATCGTAATGGTCGTAGCCGGTGTTCTTCATCCCCAATGGATCGAAGATCTTTTCTTTCAGCACCTGTTCGTAGGACTTGCCGGCTACTTTTTCAACAATCGCGCCCAACAGGAAATAACCGGAGTTGTTGTAGGAGTACTTGCTGCCTGGTTCAAACTCCAGATCGTTGCTCGCGTATTTCTTAACAAAGGCGTCGACCGTGTAGGGATTGCGGCTAACATCCTGAAAAAAACCAGGCTGCCCTGTATAGCTGGGAATGCCTGACGTGTGATTCAACAACTGATGAATGGTTACTTTGTCGCCTACGTCTTTACGATACTCGGGCAGGTAGTCTGAGATTTTTCCGTCAAGCTTTAGCTTGCCTTGCTCGGCGAGTTGGAGAACCAGCGTCGCGGTAAATTGCTTGGTGATCGAACCGAGGCGGAATTTCGTTTCGGGAGTGTTGGGGATGCGCCATTCCATATTGGCGAGCCCCAGGCCCTTTTTGTAAATCACCTTTCCATTTTCCGCCACCAAAATTGAACCGTTAAAGAGGCGATACTTGTTTGCGAGAGTCATCACCTCGTCAATCTTCGCGGCTTTAGTTGGCGCGGTCTGCTGCGCAAACGCACTCGCCTGCAGAGCGATGGCGACTAATGCGCAGAGTAATAGCGTGCGGGCTTGCAACGTGAACTTTCGAATCATGTGAGTCTCCTGATTATGAAGTGCTGAAATGCTTCTTGAATATCGAGGTTACGATCCGGAAGAGGAAATTGTTTCCCCCCTTTAAGGACTAACCAAACCGTCAGCTCCCGAATGAGCTCGCCCTGGTCACTCAAGGCAGCTCAAAGATATCTGCGCGCAGAGCAGCTTCGCCTTTGCTGCCTTTCTTGCGTTGTTTGGATGGCGCGTCATAGAGAATTAGAACCGACCGCCGGCCTTTGTTGTCCGGCGGCATCAGGGTCATGCCTTCGGCATGATCGTTTCCCGTACCGAAGGGAACGTCAACGACCTGCTCAAGCACATCGCCGAATATTAAACTTTCCTCTTGAGGTTTGCTGCCGCCGCGCCAGCGGAAAACGGTAACTGGCCCGTCAAGATCCATAGTGGGTCCTGCCAGAATCAACAGATCATCGCCGTCGACGCAAAGGTCGCGAACTCCTAAGCCGCCCAATTGAAGGAAATGTTTGCGGTACAGGCGTCCGCTCGCACCGATCTTTTTTAGTCTGAGTGTTGACGGATCGCCAGGATTCTCTCTGACTGCCAGTTCCAGGAGCGTGGACCATCCTCGCAGTACGGGCCCGCGCAGACCCACAAAGACTCTGCCTGCTGTGACGGCAAGCCCTTCGATGTCGAGGCCATTGTCCTTGCCGGGAATTTTCAGAAAACCAGCGAAATCCTTGTCCTTTGCAAGCTCGGCCGTAAGTTCATTGCCTTTCTTATGACCCAGCAATTGACCGGCAATCCGGGCCGTTCCCTGCTCAACCTCTTTCTCCAACACTTGATCCACTCCTCGGACCTCGAGTGCGATGCGTGCGAGCAGAAAGCGATTGCCGTCATTCTTCACCGTAACCAGGCGCCTACGGTTCTCGACAGTCGATTTCCCGGGTTTAGGGCTGCTTCGCTTAAGGCTGTGAGAGCCCACCAGCCAGAGATAACCGTCCGCGACATCGAGCCCTTCAATGTCAGCTTCCTCCCCATCGCCGGCCGGTAGCGTAACGTAATCGCTTAACGGAAACGCCACGTGACGAGCGAAGACATTTTTAGTTTCCCGCGAGAGTCTTTCGATTCGCGTAGTCTCGTCGCCGGCGACCCAGAGGGTATCCTTCAAAAGCACTACGGCCGAGAGGCCATCACGGAGCTTCTTGTCCTCGTCAAGTCGATCGAGGTCGGGATCAAATTTGAGGAGAACGGAATGCGAAGTGTCTGCCATGAGAGTTAAAACGAAGCGCCCTTAGGGAAGCAAAGTTGAGTCGGCTGCTACGGTTTAGCCTTATCTAAATAATCTCTAGCTTCGCGGAGTTCGGGAAGATCTGGGTCGGCTTGGGACCACTGCGCCAGAAATTTGGAATACGCTGCTTTTGCGCCGACGCTATCGCCAACTTTCGCCGCGGCTCGCGCCGAGCCTAGCAATGATCTCGCCCGGTTGGGTTGTCGCAAGAGCGAGGCCTTGAATTGTTCAGCAGCTTCCGCGGGTTTTCCGGCGCGCAGCAGCAATTCGCCAAACAATTCCTGCGGCGGTTTGATCAGGCTGGGCGGACCGGAAGGCGGCCCCAACTTTTCTTCGAGACTAACTGCCTCCTTCATCAGACTTGCGGCCTTAGCGTGCTCGCCTTTAGTGGCGGCTGCGACGGCCGCCACTTCCAATTGCCCGATTCCCGGGGCATCCCCTCCTGAACCAGACACAGGATCATTTGCAGCGGCTTTGCCGACCGTTTCGTTCAACGCCGCTGCCCAACTCCGGATCAAAACAGGAAGTCTCTGACTGCGATCTGAAGTTCTTACGGTTTCCAGCGCGGCGCCGGCAACTGGCTGTGAACCGCCATGACCATGGCTGCTCGCCATCGCGCCCCCAGCAGCAGATTGAGAATCAGTGGCCGGAAAAAATGTCGTTGCCAAATTCCAACGCTCGGTTTCGACAACATATGCCGCCGCCATATTCGCATAGTTGTTTTCGTAATAGCCCGGCCGCAGTTTGTTTTCGTAAGCCGTTTCGGACATCGTCTTCTTCATCAGCGAGAGGAGTTCTTCAGCTTTACGATAGCGTCCCTGTTGCAAGTAAACGTAGAGCAGCCAATGCAGACTGTGATAATCACGCACACCGGGTGACAGGTTTTTGCGTTTCATCCATGCGTCCGAAACTTCCCAGGCCGACTCGTTTGAGGCTGCAGCCTCGGGCCACATTCCCAGTTGCAGGAAAATGTGGGAAGGCATGTGACGCGCGTGGTGCGCTTCGGGAGCAATTCCGGCATAGCGGCGTGCGGCCGGCAATGCGAGAATGGCGTGGTCCGGATCATCGAACGCGTGAATGATGTAATGCGCCGCTCCAGGATGATTGGGATTCTTCTCATAGACGTCCAAAGCAATCGCTCCCGCTCGCGCCTGCAGGCGATAGTTCTTATCTTCCGACCTCACCTGGCCCAGGAGCGACAGCGAATAGAAGGCAGCCGCATCAAGGTCGCCCGCATAATCCGCATAGATCTTTTCCATGACGGCGGAGTAGGCAGCGTCACGTTCACGTTTGCTGCCTTCGCCGTACAGTAATTTCACCGCGTTCAAATAGGCTCGCTCGCGCACAGATAATTTCGGCGTATCTTTGATCTTCGCAATTACCTCACGTGCCGCGGAAGTGTCCTGCTCACCCCAAAGCGGATGATTGTGCGCCATCGCCTCGCCCCAGTAACCCATCATGAAGTCAGGGTCAGTTTTGGTGGACTCTCTAAAGGCCTCCAGAGCTTCTTCGTACCAAAAGGAGTGGAGCGCTGCCAGGCCGCGGAGGAAGTGAGCGTGTGCCTCTGTTGAGCCGGAGGTTTGGAACTCGACCTTGCCGAGTTGCGCATCCTGGGCACCGGCACTCACGCCCATCAAAGGGATTAGTAGAATTATCACCAGGTGCTTTCTAAATACAGATTGTATTGGTCGCATGAACATCCTCTCGGGTGAACCTTATTGCGGCTAAGCCGCCACGCAGTGCGGTAAGGCTGTGCCTTACCGTTGAAGCTCAAAGTTTGTTCGCGGCTGCGCCGCCTCACTGAAAACGTTTAGGCTGAGCTCGAATTATCACCAGTATTGAGGCGTAGCCTCAATTAAGTGTAACTGCCGTCAACGGTAAGGCCGAGCTTACCGCACTGGGCTGGCGGCCAAGCCTCGATTTCGAGTTGGTAACAGGTAGTAGCTGCACTCTTTTCATTCCAAGGCTATTTCTTGCCGATGCAGTAAAGATGCTGTGACGTGCGAATGAAAATCTGCCCATCAGAGATCGCCGGCGAACTCAGACTGTAATCGTTCAACGCGTTTTCGGCGAGGATTTCAAATTTAGGTCCAGCCTGCACTACTGAAGTTAGTCCGTCCTCATTCGTCACATAGATCTTCCCGTCTGCCAGAACCGGCGAGCCGCTGTAGGCGCCGGGCTTGAGCCGTTGTTGTCCGTAAATCTCGGCGCCGCTGCGGGCGTCGAGGCACCACATGATTCCTTTATCGTTCACGACGTAAAAATACTTGCCATCCGTAACCGGCGTGGGAACGTCGGGGCCGTTGCTGGTTGACCACAGTACGTGCGAACTCGTTACGTCGCCGCGGCCGCCGGCTTTCAATGCCAGCAGCGGTTTGACGCGAGTCGGCGCATAGATGATTTCGTTAAAGATAACGGGTGAAGCAACAATGCGGTAATAGGGATTGTTGTCGGGATTTAGACCATTCGCGCGCCACAATTCTTTGCCGGTTACGGGATCGTGACCTGTGACAACATCGCCTCCCGTAATAACCAATTCGACGTTCTTGCCATAGCGTAGCAGCGCCGGAGTTGTGTAGGAGTCAGGCGATTCACTGATTGCATTTGTGGGACGATCAACTTTCCAGATTGTTTTACCGGTCGTCTTGTTCAGGCGGAGCACGTATGAAGGGTCGTCAGTCTTCATTCCATGCAACACCTGAACGAAGAGCGCGTCTTCCGCTAAGAGTGGCGAAGAGGCGTAGCCCCAGTTGAGACCAAACGTGCCGTATTCCCTTTGAATGTCACGCGACCAAAGTTCCTTACCGTTGAAATCGAAACCCTTGAGAATGCCGGTCCCGGTCATCACGTAAACACTCCTGCCGTCGGTAACAGGCGAAGGCGATGACATGTTTTGTTTACGCATCTTCACGTTGCCGCTGCCGAGCAGTTTCTTCCAGACCACGGCGCCCCTGGTTCGATCCACGCACCACAGGTAAAGGTCATCGCCGTCGGCAACGTTCAGAAAGATTCGGTCACGCCAGATAATGGGAGTCGAACCACTCAAACCGGGGAGCGCCAGCTTCCAAACGATGTTCTCCTCAGTCGTCCAGCGCAGCGGCACATTCTTCTCGCTGCTGACACCATTCATCATGGGGCCGCGCCACTGGGGCCAGTTTTCAGCATGCGCAACTGGAGAAGAAAGCAAAATTAGTAGTAGCCCTGCAAGAAGTAGTTGTCTCATTGGTCGTCTCCAGACCTCGTTACATAACATGACTCCGGAGCAATACTGGCATTTAGGAAGGGTGGTCTACCCCCGGCGATCGAGTGGCATTCGAGCCAAAAGCGGGGGCAAGCCCGCCTTCCTGACTATGAGATTTTCGTTGCTCCGAGGTACTTCCGACTGAGAGCCGTCCTCTCATTCCGCCCTCAGCGCCGGCAGTAATGGCGATTTAAGGGTCGCCCAGGTTGCCACGATGGATGCGGTCAGGCCTGATACTAATACCGCAAGCAGCAGGAAGCCCAGAGAAGGGCCCGGCACGCGTCCGCCTCGTTCAAAAAATACCGGCGCGATGGCCAGCAGTGCACAAACGACGCCAGTCACAATTCCACATAACAGGAGGAAGGTGTTTTCAGCAATCACCATCAGCGCGAAGTGACGCGAGTTGTAACCAACAGCCCTCAAGAGTGCGAGTTCTCGTTTTCGTTCGAGCACATTGCGCAACAAAACAGCCCCCATTCCCAAAGTGCCCAGAATCAAACCCAACCCACCCAACATCTGAAAGGTCGAGAGGTATGTGTTTTCGACGCGATGAAAATTTGCCAGCCGTTCACTCGTGGGCACTACGTCAAGACCGAAATCCGAAAGGCGCTCTTCGAGACGGGCGGCGACGGCCGCTGACTTATCCGCTGGTGCATCGATCAAAAATAGCCGGGAGCCTTCTTGTTCGGGGAACAGGCGTAGAAAGTTAGTTTCAGAAATTATCAATTCGCTTTGCAGCACGCTGTTGGCAAGTGTGCCTACTAAACGCAGACGCTGCCCGGCCGGCAATATGAGATCCTCACCCAACTTGACATGCAAGACATACGTCGCCGAGTTGGCATCAGCGACGAACGGAATTGCGCCATCTCCAAATTCTCGATTGAGAAGCCACCAGGGGTTTGTTTTCTCTTCGTTAGTGGACGCAATTGAACTCGCGAATGCGAAGCGGCCGCTTTGAACGAAATCTCCGCGGGGCGCGATTATCTTGGGATTGCGTGGTTGATAGAGATTGAGGCAACTGGCGTCGTCGCCGGGTCGAACGCGGAATCGTTCGAACTTAACACCGGCAAGCGACGAGGCCGCATCGTCTGCAATGTTGAGCGCTTCCTTTCCCGCTTGTGCATTCGGATCATGGACAATGGGTAGCAATGATTCTGCCATCAGGGGAAAGCCGCCGCTGCCTGACTTTCGTTCCAACGCCACCGTTCCCTCGCGATGCCTGAACGCATCTACCGCAACGATAATGAACGATGCGGAAGCAATCAGTGCAATGCAAAGCACGCTGCGTCCGGGACGAGAAGTCGCGTTGCGAAATCCCAGCCGCGACAGAGGCCACCAGCCTGCTCCCAGGATTGATCTGGCGTTTCCACGACGCAGCCACACAGATTGGTAACAGAGCAACGCGACGAGCAGCAGCAATCCACCACCAAAGAAGCCGGGCGTTTGTCCGATCGCCTTGAGGGCTGCCAGAAGCAATAGCGTAAGGCCGAGGAGTGTGATTACGAATGCAACAAGAAGACGCGGTGACAGGGAGACCCGGTGACGCGGAGACTTCTTCCGCGCGTCGCCGCGTTCCTGAGTCGCCGTTTCTCCGAGTTCTCGTGTCGTCGCGTCCCTCCCTCTCCTCATCACCCCGTCTCCCCGTCCCGCTTTCCCCACGTCTATCTCGGTCACGACGCCTGACAGCAGACTCCGCGTTGACGCTTTGCCCAATTGCCTTAGCGTGACCAGCACGCAGATGAGTGCCGCAAAAATCCCTCCCAGCGCGCCTAGCAAAAGCGAAACTGGCGAGACATGCAGGGCGAGGCTGGTAGTTCCGACTGCATCGACCCACCAGGTTCGTAAGCCAAGCATTATGAGTTGGCCGTAAGCTAAGCCACCGGCGACGCCGAGCGCGCTGCCAATTACGGCGAGGACAATGCCTTCACCGAGAAAGATTCTTCGCAATAGAGACGCCGAAAAACCCATTGCTTGAAGCACACCGATTTCCCGCACCCGCTGTTCGACTCCGAGTTTGAAGAAGAGCGCGGTTAAAAGCAGCGCTGAGATAACCAGGAAAAAACTGAAGTAGAGAAAGTATTCGCCGAAATCAGTTGCGCCATGCGAAGCTTCGAGCCCCTGTGCTCTCACAGGAATTACGCTGAAGCCCATCGCTTGCGGATCCAGAGCGGCTGTTAATTTCTGCTCGTAGTCCTCCAGAGCAGTTTCCATCGACGACTCGTCGTCTGGCATCAGGCGAATTGAGGTCAGGTTACCAAACCGAGATTCCCAAAGTGCCTGGCCGACCACGAGCGGAACGAAAGCTTTAGGAGCGCTCTTATACTTGTCCCAATAGTCCTCGTCCTTTTTCCGTATGCTTGTTAGGTCCACCGGAAAAGGTGGGTCCCAGTCAGCCAGATTCTCCGTTCCGGAAATGCCCGGATACTCCGGGACCAAATCTCTGTCAACAACGATGCCTTCCATCGGAAGGATGCCTTTGACGAGAAACCGTTCTGACTTAGTTTCCAGTCGGCCGCCTTCATGCCAGAGATAGTATTCCAGCGAAACAGAATCGAACTTGCGCACCCCAAGATCCAGGGCTGCCCACTCGTTGAGCATTATCGGAAGAAAAGCGGTCGCGCTTTCGCCCGGTAAATCGCGGAGCATTGAATCTACCCGCCCATCCGCAAGGGCAGGGAACAGCTTTTCGCCCGACTCCTTGAGCGTCGGTGAAAATCGACTCGGATACTCTTCCTTGTCCTCTATCCCGGTAACGAGAGAATAGGGAATCGACCGCTCGCCAAAAGTGATTTTGTTGGCGAGATATGAAAGCAACCGGAGTTCCCGCCACGATTCCGGCGCCGCCTTGCTCACAGTTGCCGCCAGAGAGTCGCTTAGGAGTTTGCTGTCGTGTTCGACTGCAATGCTTTGCGGGTCGCCAACGACACGCAACTTGATGCCATAGTCTTCGAGTGAAGCTCGTTCTTTCAGAATCCGTACAAGATTTGTGTTCACCGTATCGGCCGCCGGAGCGCCGTGTTTCTGCGATGTTTCCGACAGCAGGATCAGGTTAACCTTACCAGGCTGGTTGATCTGTTCCTGTAGCAGCTTCAGCGGAACAAACACGGCTCGAACACCGGTTTGCTGCGGTTGGATTGAGAACTCACCCAAGCTCTCGGCCGGGAGGGTTTGCCGCACGGTCAAACGCAGTGTGCTTCCAGGATCCTCTTTCCGACTGTGCAACGACTCAATGGGAATGTCGGATAGCTTTTCAACGCGAACCACCAGTGAGTCGCCAACGCTCGCGCCTAACTCATTCGCTAAACTCTCGCTTAAGAGAACGTCACGATTGCCCGGCGCGCTCGCGGCAAGCCCATGGAATTTCCAAAACCTCTCATCAACTCCATAGACACGAATTCCCGAACCGCGTCGCTTGCTCGCTTCATGCGAGACCGTTCCTTCCAGCTCAATCATCGGACACGCGGCCGCAAATCCGCCGGTCGCAAATTGTTCGTGAGTCTGGATGTCGGCCGCAAGCTGCTCGCGAAAGAATCCCGGCGCGGTGATTACATGAGTTGTGTTTCCCAGTCGCTGTAGGAATAGATCACGGAGGCTCGCTCGCACCGAGTCGCCTACGAGCAATGCTCCAGCCAACACTGCCACCGCGGTTGCAACTCCCAGTACGACGGCAAGATTTGTGCGCCAGTAATAGGCAAGATTGCGTCTGACGAGCTGGGACGTTTGCATTACCACTGCCTCAGCTGCTGATCGGTTAATTCAAATCGGGTGGGGAAGCGGGCTGCAAGTTCGGCGTTATGGGTAACGACCACCAGAATTGTCTGCTGCTCTTGATGCAATTCCAGAAGGAGCGAAGCTACTACTTCAGCGGACTTATGATCGAGATTGCCGGTTGGTTCGTCACATAAGAGCAGTTGCGGTTTGGTGATCAAAGCTCGCGCCAGGGAAACGCGCTGCTTTTCGCCGCCGGAAAGTTTGGCAGGCCGGTGATCGAGTCGATCGCCCAGGCCTACGTGTTCCAGCAAGGTGCGCGCGCGCCCTGCCGAGTCGCCGTTGGATTCGGTCCTCGCCACGAGGGTCGGCGTTAAAACATTCTCCAGCACTGAACACTGTGGAAGCAGACAATGGTCCTGGAAGACAAAGCCGATCTCCTTGTTTCTGAATGCGGCAAGTGCTTTCTCTTCCAGTTGAAACGGATTCTGGCCGTCGAGCATGATTGTTCCGTAGCTGGGCGGCTCCAGCGCGCCCATCATGTACAGCAGGGTGCTTTTCCCGCTGCCGGAGGGACCCATGATCGAGACAGCGTCACCGCGCGAGAGAGTGAGTGAGACGTCAGAAACTATGCTGAGCATCCCTCGGGGAGATGGGTATTCCTTGGAAACGTTCTCAACCTTCAGCAAACGAAAAACCTCCAAACAATTAAGCCGCGGATTTGCGCGGATGAACGCGGATTAAAGAAACCACTAAACAAGCCCAGTTGAGTGCATTCTCCTACTTTTCTGATCCGCGTTATCCGCGTACATTCGCGGCTAGTTCTTTCGTAGTTACGCTTTCATAGGCTTCAAGTGCGCGATCAGCCATGCGGCCCACGCTGTAGTGCTCGTGAACTTTCTGCAAACCACTTCTGCCCAGTTTCTCTCCCAGAGCTGGATCGTGAAAGAGTTGCAACAGTCCCTCACCAAGACTTTGCACGTCATCCTTCTTAACGAGCAGCCCACCACCTGTCTTTTCTACAATCTCCGTAAACGCGCCTCGTCGCGGTTGCACCACCGGGACACCACATGCCATCGCTTCAAGTAAAAACATTCCCTTCGGCTCGTCGTACGTCGCGGGCACGGAGAGCACGTCGAGTTTTCTCAGAAAGTCGATTTTCTGTTCCCGATCCAGAACACCGTGGTAACGAAACTCGTCACCGAGGCTGGATGCTTTCATTCCAGCTTCGATCTCACTCAGGTATTTCTTGTGCTCCGGACCCATGTAGCCGGCGGCTTCCAGCCGGGCCGCGGGTAACTTACCGCTGGTGCGCAGCAAGCGGTAGGCGTCGGCCAGGACGTGCAGTCCTTTCTCTGGAGCCACTCGCGCGAAGAAGCCTATCGTGAAAGGTCCCGATCGTTGCGCCGGCCGCGCTTCATAACCCTGCAAATTGATCCCTAAAGGCACAACGCGAATTTTCTCTCTGGGAATGTTCAAATAGGTCGGCATGAAGGCGGCGTAATAGTCACTCACTGAAATAAACGCATCGACGTGTTTCACATTTTCCTGAATCAGGCTAATGGCCTCGCCGTGATAAGGCTCCTGCAAACCCTCAAGGAAGAGATCCTCGCCCTGTAGCGTGCAGCAGATAGGACGGCCGAGGGCCTCCTTTATTGGTTTCGCCAACCCCAGCAATAGCGAGTAAGGCAAACTGATTACGTCGGGAGCAGCCTCGTGCCTTAGCCACTCGAGGAGTTTCGCGATTTCTTTTTGCTGAAAACCGTTCTCACCCTTCAGCATTGAAACCGTCAACTCGCCAAGCATCTTCGGACTTGTTGAGATTGAGCGTCGTGAAGCTAATTGAAGTATCGGCCTGGCGTCCCATAAGCGATCGATCCAGCGCGGCGACTTGCGAAAGAAGGGCAGATACTGTTCGAGGTAAACACTGATGCCGCCAAAGAAGACTTTGTCATTACTAACATTCGGTTCATCTGTCAGTGTTGGCGTGTAGATGGGAAGCAGCGTGACATCGTGGCCGCGGGAGATCAGTTCCGCAGCAAGGGCGTTGTCGCGCAGGCAACTCCCGCAATACATCTGCCCGGCCCCGCCTGTGAGATAGAGAATCTTCACAACTCAACCGTAGTGCTCTAACTAAGTTGTAGGGGCATCTCTCCGTGGGCGCCCCCTCCCGCGAGTCTGGCTCGCCCGCGGAGGGACGCCCCTACAGACAATGGGACAGCTGCAACTCAAGCAACTGCCCGCTGGAACGCGCGGCGCGCGTACAGGTGTTCGAAAAGATTGCCTTCATGCGGTTGGTCCCAGCTAACGTGACTCGTGGGCACAGGACCTACGTTCAGGCGATCCACATTTGGGGAGTTAACCAACTTTCTAATGAGTTTGGGATCTGACGTGATAGCGGTGACGACAAGACTTGGTCCCAGTACTTCCGGAATCTGGTCTTGCCTGGCAGTGACAACGCTGGCAAAGGGAAACATGAACTCCTTGTTGGCGAGCGGATGCTCAGCATCTTCACAGAGCACAATGGTCGGCAACAAATAGGACGAATCCTGTTGGGTAGCCAGCCGTTGACCGGTTCGATATGACGCTGTCACTTCGCGGGCTCCCGGATTAGTCAAACCCTGATCAATCATTTGAGAGATGCGAGCGGCGACGTTGGGATCGGCGAAGGGCGCGAGCTGCGCTTTGTCATCATCAGAAGGACGCGGAACTATTTCTGCCAGACGTTCCGCCAGAGCTTCACTGATTTTCTCGGCGTGGCGCGTCACCCAGATTCCCGAAGCGTTGATGCATGAACGACCGCCATTGTCAGCTATAGATCGTGCCATGACATCGAGATATTTTTCCCAGTCGTCGATACAATCTTCGCCGATGACGACCTTGCTGAATCCGGGACCATGGATTTCGATTCGCGGATCGTTGCTCCAGATACTGGTTGATGACGCGTCTCCAAATATCATCCCGCGGCCGCAGTTTCTCAAAATCTCTCCGGCGCCTGCGTGATCTGCCGGATAGAAACTAAAAGCTTCGCGAGGAGCGCCGGCCTTTATCAGAGCCTGAATAATGCGAAATGGTGTCCACGGTTCAGCACTTCCGGGCTTTAAGACCAGGGGGATTTTTAGTGGCACTGCCGGGATCCAAAGCGAATGTACTCCAGGGGAATTACTGGGCAATACGACTCCGAGGGAGTGTGCTCGAGGATAGAAACTCAGCACCTGACCATCAATCTCGCCGAATCCGGTATCAAGCACTTCCCAGGCGATGTTCCTGGTCAGGCCGTTCAGTACGTTGCCAACCTCGCCAAGCACACCCCGAATCTTTCCCATATTATTTCGCGCGAGGACGAATGGCATTCCGGTGGTTGCCGAAACCTGACTCACATAATCGTCCGGAGTCTGCGTGGTGTCGCCGAGGGGCAGGGAATCGTTAGCGAAGTAGTCGGCGGCGCGCACGCAGATTTCAACCAACTCCGCAGTCGTAAGTGCCGCAAGTCTGTCTCTCCCGGTTTGCTGATCGCGGAGGTCGCGTCGGATCAAGCCGCTGTTGGCCTGACTGATTTCAACGAACGGCTTGCGGGTGCGGTGATGCGGCACGCGAGCGACGTCGAGGCTCTTGTAGGGCTCACCTTTGCGCAATATGGGGATGCTTAGCATTTTCAATCCTAGGAATATTGGCCGCGGATTAACGCGGAAACACGCGGATAAGACATCAACCAGTCGGCCTGCTCATATTCTGTCTTATACATCTGGATAACCATCCGATCAGTTCCTGATCCGCGTACATCCGCGCGTATCCGCGGCTTAAGTTAGTAAACCCCCTCAACAACGGTCGACTGGAATCTCGAAAACGGTCTTACGTTGCGCACGCCATCCCAGGGATAAAGCTCGCATGGCGGTTCACGTTCGGCCTCATCGCGCTCGAGAAAACGTGGCATGAAGAACTCCTTAGTCAGCGTCGTCAAGCGCACTCGTCCCGTTTCGCCATATTCAACCACGTGGTCCGGGTTGTCCGGATCCACAACTTCGATCATCGCGCGCGGGATGGGCGGATAATAGATCACCGCGAAGTTATCGTCAGCGAGCCGCGGTTTGTGCACCGCGAGTCCCATCAATGTGTTGCCATAGGTTGGCGCAAAGTAGGCGCCCTCCAACAGTTCCTCCACTGCAAAGCGATGAAACTGTGGTGTCATTTCCGTGCCGCCGCAGAAGACGCCCGTGATGCCGAGCTTCTTCAGAGACACTCTTTCGCAAAGTGCTTCGAGGAGTTTGGGCGTCGTAAAGAGGCAGCGAATGTTGTCATGTGCACGCAGTAGCGTCAGTCCCTGCTCGATCACGTGTTGTTTGTATTGTTCCGCCATTTTCGGCTGGCCCATCTTCAGCAGTTTGATTACCCAGCGCGGATCGAGGTCGATCATGAAACAAATGCCGCCGCGAAACTGAGCCAAATGTTCGATTGCCAGACGCAAGCGACGGGGACCAGTGGGGCCCAACGATAACCAGTCAGAGCCTTTGGGAAAAAACTCATCGGGCAGGGTTGGGCTGAAAGCTTCGTAATCCAGCCGAAAGTCTTCGATGTTGATCCGGGACTTCGGGACACCGGTGCTGCCGCCCGTTTCGAAGGTAAAGATCGGTCTGCCTGAATAGCCTTTCGGCACCCAGCGTCGTACGGGACCACCACGGAGCCATTCATCCTGGAACGGACCAAGCCGTGCCAGGTCGTCATAGGTGTGAATCTCCTGGCGCGGATCCCAGCCAAGCTTACCGGCGTAACCCAGCCAGAAGGGACAGCCCGTTGCGGGATCGAAATGCCATTGAACTACCTCGCGAACCCAAGCATCGAGAGTTTCGCGCACGTGTTTGATGTTCGCTTGCAGCGTGGTTTCGGCAGTGGACATTTGCTTCGGTGAACTGACTGGCCTGAATCTGTCGATCTTTAAACGTTAAAATAGCAGAGGAGGTTTTCAAAACATAACGGCTGTAAGAAGAAAGGCGGCCGGTTGCCAAAAATCCAGCAAACGGAAACTCGATCCATTCGCATAAAACCAAGATGGATTGCCGATTGGCAATTGCCGATTGCCGATTAACCACTTGCGGGCCCGGCCAATTGGCTATCGGAAATCGACAATTGGCAATGACACGTCCATCTTGGAGCGAGTGTTATGATGAGCCGCATGGGGAATTCAAGCTGCCAGGATACCTTCGACTCTTTGGCTCAGACGCCCGACAAGTTGTCGCAGCTGCTTGAAGGCCTTTCCGAACAACACCTCAGAATGAAAAGCTCCGCTGACCGATTCTCAACCCTGGAGCACATCTGTCATCTTCGTGACATTGAAATTGAAGGCTATAGCGAACGCATCGCCAGGTTGCTGCACGAAAACCAACCCTTGCTTCACGATATCGACGGTAGTCGGCTGGCAATCGAGCGCGATTACAACCATCAGAATCCAAAGCTAGCCACGGAGGAATTTGTCGTTGCTCGGAAGCGAAATGTTGAGCTTGTGAGAGAGTTGAGTTCGGAGCAACTGGCGCGCGCCGGAACCCTCGAAGGAGTCGGCGTTATCAGCCTGGAAAAATTACTCGAGATGATGAATGAACACGATGAGGAGCACATCAACGAGTTGCAGATCCTTCGCCGTCGCGTTATGCGGGCGGTTGATAGCAGGTGAATCGCAGACAGCAGACTCTTCAAAAACCCGCCGACTTCAATCGAACAATTGTGGCGCCAATTCCACCAGCCTCCGGCGGGGCATCTGCCCACTCACTAACAAAAGGTGTTCTTGCCAGAATTGAGCGGACCATCTCGCGTTGGACGCCGATTCCTTTGCCATGAATGATGCGCACGGCAGGGAATCCAGCTTGATGCACCTGTTCCAAATATTCTTCAACAACTCGGGCGACATCTCGCGGCGGGATGGTGTGTAGATCAGAAACGTCGGTAATCGCAATCTCAACGATCTCAGGAAAGGGATTGTAGGGATCGACGTCCGACATCTCGTCAATACCAGCGGACGGATCTGAATTCGCGCGCGCTGTTGTGCGCCAGCTACCGAATCGATCCCGAAGCCAGTCAATGAATTTCATATTGCCGACGATGATTCAATTTGAGTAATTTTGCAGGTTAGGAAGGAGCCACCGGCTACCGCCTGGTACTGACCTCATGGGACCGTTCGTGCATTGCCAACCTGCATCAGTACCCAAGACGTGTTTCTTGACACTCGCGCGCGCGCACTTGTAAACTCGCAGTCTTTCAAATCCTAACAGAAGCAGATACTTCAGTCTGTGGTGGACAGCGCAATTTTCTCAACGCGCGGACTACAATCTGCACTACTTTGCCTGCGAAAGGACTAACTCATGGGTGCGCGAAAAAAGATTACTGTAGTCGGCGCTGGAAATGTCGGAGCTACCGCCGCTCACTGGTTGGGAGCAAAAGAACTAGGCGACATCGTCCTCGTTGACATTGTCGAAGGTGTGCCGCAAGGCAAGGCGCTTGACCTCGCCGAGGCCGCGCCCGTGGAAGGATTTGATGTTCGCCTAACGGGCTTGAACACTTACGACGGCACTGAGGATTCCGACGTCGTGATTATCACTGCAGGCCTGCCGCGCAAGCCGGGCATGAGCCGCGATGATCTCCTGAAGACTAACGCTGAAATTGTCTCGAAAGTTGTTGACGAAGTAGCAAAGCGCTCGCCTGAATCGATTCTAATCGTGGTTTCGAACCCCCTGGACGCGATGTGTCAGGTAGCACTGCGCCGTTCGGGCTTTCCCAAGCATCGCGTTTTAGGCATGGCCGGCATCCTGGATTCGGCGCGTATGCGTTCTTTCCTGGCCGAAGCGCTCGATGTTTCCGTCGAGAATGTGACCGCGTTCGTTCTCGGAGGACACGGCGACACAATGGTGCCCTTGCCGCGCTTTTCGACTTGTGCCGGTATTCCCATTACTGAATTGTTGCCAAAGGACAAGATTGACGCGATCGTGAAACGGACCGCGAACGGCGGTGCGGAGATTGTATCGTTGCTCAAGACAGGTTCCGCTTACTACGCACCCTCCGCAGCAGCCGTCGAGATGACGGAATCGATTCTAAAAGACAAAAAGAAAATCCTTCCCTGCGCCGCTTACCTCGAAGGCGAGTACGGTATCAACGGGCTTTACGTTGGCGTGCCGTGCAAGTTGGGTTCGCGGGGTTTGGAACAGATTATAGAAATCAATTTGCTGGCTGAAGAGCGCATTGCCCTACAGAAAAGCGCAGCCGCGGTTCAGGAACTGATAGATGTATTGGGTATTTGATCAGTCTCGAAATTGTTCTCCGCAAATAAAGAGGCACCGGCGAATAACCGGTGCCTCTTTGGTTAGGTGGCTGGAGTTAGCGACTACCTCGGCAGCTTGATGCTATTAACATCCGCGACAGCTGTGGTCGGATCGGCATCATCACTTGCCCCGGTTTGATTGTCGAAAAAAACCTCGCCGGTTTTGTCGTTCCAGATCTTGAGCCGGAACTTATCGACCCCGCCGCCGTTTGGCGCCTGACCATCAAGAACCGTCAGGAGGTACTTGTAACCAGGTTGATTGTTGACAGTGCCGGAACCGCGGAAATGGGTTCTGGCGCCGGCAAGAACTTTCGATTCATAACCCAGGGCGCGGAAATCCAGGTTCCCAACAATCAGGTTAATGATGTTCTCATTCTTGGAGCTCCTGGCCGTTGCGGTCCTGGGATTAAAGTCGAAGTTAACCATACCCAAAGCCAGCGGCTCGGCGAAACGAGTTACCTCCGCTGTCGCTGAGCCTTTGGTTTCGATGGCCACTACGGACCACGAACCCTTCATGTTCCTTGGCACAAACACTGTGCTCGTCTTAACAGTGACGTGGTTTGAAGTGTCAGTGCACGTGGTGGTTATGGTGTAGAGCCGCCCGTTGCCCTTGCCGGAACGTTCGGCACGTAACCTCACATTGTGATCGTCTACAACCTCCCAATCAGGCGAAGTGTCGCCATCACCGAGGCCGTTAATAGGTTCGTTACTTGCCACGGTTAATACACAAGTGAGTGGACAGTTATCTGTTGCAGTGTAATTGACCGCTACGTTGACCATCTGGTGGTTTGGTGGCCATAACGTATTTGGGTTGGTGGTTGGAGTGCTTACAACCGGAGACTCAGTATCGTTTACCGTAACGGTAAACGAGCAGGAGTCGCTGGTTCCATCAAGTCGTTCGCCGGTTACGACCACGGTTGTCGTACCGACGGGGAAGAAGGTCCCCGAATCCTGGCTGGCAGTGACAGTGCCGCAGTTTCCCGTGTAGGTCGGCGCTGGATAATTCACGATTGCGCCGCACTCGCCCGGGTCATTGGGAACTGTGATGTTAGCAGGACAGCTGAGAACGCAGGCGCCGCTGCAACAGAGGCGCGTGCTGGCATAGACAGAAATCGTGTCTATGCGCATGCCGCCACCCGTTGGATTGGTTCCCGTGTCATAGGCTGTGCGCCATCTGAATTGTGCATTCTGACTGTGAGCGGTTGGTGGCAAGTTAACCGTGGTCGTTATGAAGCCACCAGAGTTTCCAGTCCATGCCTGGCGTCCGGTCAGCACGCTATCAGTGACAGTTATCGCGCCGTTATACCCGCCTTCGACGAAAGTACCGCCGGCGGCAAGTATGTCGGTGAACGGCCCGCCATTGATGCTGATCTCCAACACAGCTCCATCGAAGCTCGGTTCAGTGTTGTAACTGTTACGGAAGGTTAAGCGCACGCCTGGGTTCGATCCACCCAGAGGCGCGGTCGGGACGGGAATAGTTGGCGAGGTCAAACTGTTTTCGCCGGGAGTCGTGGATCCTCCTCCAAAGGCCGAATTCGGCGGTGTATCGTTCGTAGTTGAAGTGACCCATAGCGGTGGATTGCCAGTCGCTGGAACCTTGGCAGTGGTCCAACCGGCCGGCAATGCAGGCGCAACCACGCTGTCGAAGTTCTCCGTAAAGGTGGCAGGTGAATTCACCAGCACGCCGAGGGTGTATGAAATGCTGAAGTTGCCGAGATCCAGAGCTCCGTCCTGCATATGGAAAGTCAGGGTGATGGTGTCGCCACAACTTCCATTGTTGGAGAAGCTGAAGTCTCTAAACGCTGTAGCGCCGCTGGCGACTACTCCGTAATTCTGAGGTCCGGTCGGGAAGGTGACGCCTCCCGTAGGTAATAGTGTGACTACGAGGTCGTCTGTTTGCCCCGGCCCGATATTCGTAACCCCTAGACTTATGGTTACGTCTTCATTGGGATCAACTACTCCGTTACTCGGAACACAACCTTCGGCCACAATCGTGGCTCCGGCGTTTCTTGTCACCGGAAACTGACGGCCAGGGATACCGATTTCCCAGATGCCGCGTCCGTGAGTTGCAATACGCAGGTAGCGCTGCACGTTGGAAATCTTCACGTCGAAGACAGCAACGCGCGGCAGACCGGTTCCGAGAGGAACCCAGTTTGCCCCACCATCGCTCGAGTGATAGACACCGATATCTGTGCCGGCATAAAGCGAATTCGAGTCCTGCGGGTCCACGGCAATTGAGCTGACTGGAACCGTCGGAATGCCGTTGCTGGAAGCGGTCCAGGTTGGAACTGGATCATTCAGGTTCGTTGTTTTGAAGATCTGTTGACCGGCAGGCGGTGAGAAGCTGGTGAAGCTTATGTAAGCGGTAAACTTGTTGTTGGGATCGATGACCGTCTCGCCAATCGAGTTTCTGGTCAGGTCTACCGGATTTGGTGGCGGAAAATTACCGCCGGTGACATTGGTTAGCGTTGTGGAACCAGTTGTGGTTGCGAAGACCTTGCCGTCGCGCATACCGACGATCCTGACGTTGTCGTCTTGCGGCGAAATGCCGATAGACGTGACAACGACTCCCGAGCCGGCTGGGGCTGACGGAACGAGTGGTCCCTGACTCACCAGGGTCATCGTGTCGCCACGATTGGTCGATCGATACAGGCGATCAGTTCCGAAGTAGAGGGTATTGACTGGACTGCCTGGCCCCTGGTTCATAGGCGCGTAGAACAACACGTTGTCGGCGCAGCGGAAACCGTTGTTGCTAGTGGTTCCGGAGCAGCCTCTAAACGTCCAGCCGGAAAGTTGGCCGTCGGCGTTCGCTAAAGTGTTGCTGGCGCGCTCATAACCGATCTGCGAGTTCGTTTGGTTAAAGAACGTGTGATACATCAAAACGTTGAACGTATCCTGAGCATTGTCATCGATCACCGCATAACCACCATCGCCGTCGCGACAGTGCGACACCGTTCCATTAGCCGCCCAACAGATAGTGCCGTTGTCCTGGGTGCCTCCCATCAGGAAGTTCCTGTCAAAGGGGTGCAGGGCGAGACCTTGAAACTGGGTGGCGCTGAAATCGACGTTGTTGAGCGTCTGCCAGGTGTTGCCGTTGTTGGTGGATCGCCAAATGCCGCCATCGTTGCCGGTGTATACGATCTGCGGGTTTGATGGGGCAATCGCCACGGCATGTCCATCCGCGTGAAGGGTCGCGTTATTGCTAACGAACGTGGTGCCGCCATTAACCGAACGCTTCATCACGTTGCTTCCGCAGTTTGCGGATGAATTACCTGCAGCTCCGGCCAGATGGATGGTCTGATTGTCTGGCGTGACGCCGACTGCAATGTCATAAAAACACTGTCCCCCGCAATAGCCCGTCGAACCAGCCATTGGTACCGACCAGGTCAAGCCGCCATCGGTCGAACGCCTTAGCAGGCCCGCTTGGGTTGCACCACAAGCCGGACCGCCCAGAGCGGCCGTCGAAACTTCGCCAGTGGCTGCGTAGAAGGTAGTTGCCGGCACTGTGTTTCGGGTCACTGTCAGTTCTGCGCGCAGCGCTGCACCATTTCCCCAGGCAAGCGTGCGTGTGAATGTCGGCGCAGGATCGAGCGCATTCGCAGTTCGATAGATGCCACCGTCAGCAGTTATGCCAATCACTGTGGCCAGCAATAGGTTTGGATTGGCCGGATCAATTTCGATGTCAATGGTGCTGCGATCTTGTGCGCCAAGTCCGGTTATTGGAATTTGTTCGAAAGTTGGCGTCGCCGCTTGCGCGTTTGTTGAACGGTAAAGTCCGCGGGGAGCCTGGAGCAACGTGCTGGTATTTGGATTTCCACCAGTTCCCGATGCGGTACAGACAAAGATTGTGTTGTGGTCAAGTGGATTGACGAGAATGCGGCCAATGGCGCGTCCGTTAAAGACGTTGTCGCCGACCGCGTTTGTTCGGAATGGGCCATTCAACGTAGGCGTCGCAGAATTCGCGTTTCGAATTATGTAAAGCCCCTTACCGGCGAAGCTGTCGGCTGATTGACCGTTCTCGCCGGTACCCACGTAAACAATGCTGGAGTCGGTCGGGTCAATCGTAAGGGCGCCAATCGCGAGAGTTTCCAGCTGGAATTCAAACAACTTGGTCCAATTTGTTCCGCCATTCGTCGACTTGTAAAGACCGCCTTGCGCGGTGCCAACGTAGACAGTGTCTGGGTCTGTTGGATGAATCGCGATTGAAATCGTTCGTCCGCTTACGGGGACGCGGGTCCCCTGGGTCTGGCCCAGCGGTATGGGGTTCGGACCGATGAAAGCCCAGTCAGTAGTATTCACCAATGATCTCACTGAGGCGGCAGCCGCTCGGTTCTTCAACTGTTTTTCCTGCCGCTCCATCTGTTGAATTGCTCTCTCACGCGCGCCTTCAGCGACATCGCCGTCGCGGCCGCGCAGCATATCGAAGTAGTCGCCGCGGGCGCGCAAGTAGGCTTCCTTATCGATTTTTCCTGTCATCCCCGGAGGTAGATCCGGATCGTCATCTTCTCCAACGTCGGGTCCGTCACTGTTATTGGCTGCGTCATTGTCGGTGGTCTTGTCGTTCGCTCGTTTGGTTGCTTTGGTTGCGGCGCCGTTCTCCTTCTTGCCGGCCTGCTTCTGCATCAGGTGGAGCGCAGAGACATTACTTTTTGACTTCTCGCGGCTGGCGGTGCGTGGGGTAAAGTCCCAGGCAACTGCAAATGACGCGGCGATAAAACACACAATCAGGATCCATCTGGTGGCTCTAGTCATTGGACGGTTCTCCTTGCGGCGTGAGACATTGAAAGTCTACTTACTGTAGCGATGACGGATGGGACCGACCTTGGGCGTTACAGTGCGGATCGCGATAGCGATTGATCTTAGGAAGGTCAACGCCGAACCTTTGATAATTGTGAAACGACAGCGCACGACCCGAGCAGTATTAACCGATAAAATGAGCGGTTACGACCTTCGGCATGACCATTGAAAAAGTGAGCGCAGACTACGGCGTTCGATTGTAGTTTGTCAAGAATTATCGAGGCTGCGTGACATGGAATGAAAGACTTGTCGGGCCAGTGTCACGCTCGAATTCATTCACGAATAAAACCGTCCAGTCCTTCCACAAAAGAATGAAGTGACGTTCAACTTAGCGGGGTTTGCAGGTCAAAGATACCCCGACCTAAGAACGGAGTTGGTTCGGCGAAGCGGTGATGATGCCACTGTAAATGCCTAATGATGGTTACGTTTAGATTAAAGTGTTGACGCGGTTTCCGCTACCAATTTAATATCCTCAGGTGGCCCCGCGGCTGTATCTCCAGCCCAATGTCTCCGGTTTCTGATCAGGCCTTACCTCACTCGAACCAAAAGGCGAACCTAATCGACTCTACCAATTGGCGGACTAAGCTGACTCGAGGACGAAAGTGTATGAGTGCACAACCTGAAAGATGGCGTGTGAGCACAATTGAAGGTGTCTTTGAAGCAGACCTTGAGACTTTAAGGCAGTGGATTCTTGAAGGCTGTGTACAACCGACTGACAAGGTCACCAAAGGCAACATGAATTGGATTGAAGCCGGTAAGGCGCCAATGCTGCGCGCCGCCTTTGCCGGAGAGATTATTCAGCTCGCGCCCCGTCCCGAAGGGGCAGCCACTCCGCCACCTGTTTGCGAATCCGCTTCGTACACGCAGGCGCCATCGTCGGATCATGCGTGGACGGACGCAGCATCCGCGAGTCCTGACTTCACTTCGCCTCTGAGTCCGACAGCCGCCTTCGCGGCCGACAATAGCTCACCGGACGTTTGCGAAAATCACCCACAAGTGGCGACCAGGTATGTTTGCTGGGCCTGCGTGAAAGGATTCTGCGAGGAGTGCGCGCGATTCGTCGCTAACAGCAAGATCCCGCTCTGTCCGGATTGTGGCGACCTTTGCAAGGTCTACGCAGCCGAGGTGAGCAAGGTGCAGCGCGAACAGTTTCAGGGCTCCGGCTTCGGCTTTGAAGATTTTGGTCGCGCCATTCGTTACCCTCTGCAACACAAAGTGGCACTGCTGTTCGGGGCGGCCCTTTACGGCTTGATGTTGCTGGCAGGATTTCGCGGCCGCATCGTTGCCTCGGTATTGATGTTCGGTTGTATCTCGCACGTGATCAGCAACGTAGCGTGGGGTCGTTTGCACAAGAGCTTCATGCCTGACTTCAGCGAATTCTCCATGTGGGACGATGTGGCGGTTCCGGTTGGACTGGGTATCGGGATCATGATCGTCACCTGGGGACCGGCAATAGTGCTGATTCTCGCGCTCATCTTTGGCGTGGTTAGTTCAGACTCTTCTCCGCCAAGCGCCATACACACACCACCCGCAAATTCTGAGCAACTCAATGAGAACGACCTCAACACGCTTCTTGATCCCAATGCCGATCCCACTAAACAGGCGGAGGCCAGTAAGAAACTTGACCAATTGCGGCCGGGTCACCAGATCAGTCAGGAAGCCGAAAAATCGAAGCGGGAACTCAACGATCCCACGGCAGACTTCAAACTGTTGCTGGGTTATTTTAAGGCGCCACTCATTCTGGTAATGCTGCTGCTGCTCGCCATCGCCTGGGGCGTTTTCTATTACCCGATGGCGCTTGCCGTGGCCGGTTATACACAAAGCATCGGTTCAGTAATCAATCCGCTCGTTGGCATCGACACCATCCGACGCATGGGCGGCACTTACTTCAAGGCATTTGGTTTGGTCCTGCTGATTCAACTGGCGGGAGGCCTCATTGGCGTGATCGTTGCCATCATTCTCTCACCGTTTGCGCTTCCTTTCGTTGGCAACTTGCCGGCGATGTTCATTGATGGTTCTCTGACTTTTACTTCAATCTGGTGATCGCCTGTGTGCTCGGTCTAGCACTCTTCAAGTGCGCCGATCGTTTGGGCATAGACGTAGACTAAAGCGATTGCCGATTTTCGATTGCCAATTGGCGATTGGTCTGTAAGACGATAGAGAGAGCCGGGCTCCCGTTGGATTCACTTGCTTGTTTTCGCTTAGAGCCAAATCGCCAATTGGGAATCGGCAATCCTCGGTTACTTGCGGAACCAGCCGAAGAGTCCATAAATGATCGTTTCGCGGTTCTCTTCGTAGATCGCTCTGGTGAGTGGGATATTCATCGGACATACTTTGACGCAGTTTTGCGCGTTTCCGCAATTGGTGATGCCGTCGTCCCCCATCAGGCCGTCGAGTCTTTCATCGCGGTTCATCTTGCCGGTAGGGTGCATGTTGAATAGACGCACCTGAGCAATTGCCTGCGGTCCAATGTATTGATCACCGTCATACTGAGGACACGCTTCGAGACAACAGCCACAGGTCATGCAGCGTGAATAGGCGTAGCGCTCCTGAACTTCGTCCTGATCCATTCGGGGCCCTGGTCCGAGGTCGTGAGTGCCGTCCAGTTCAATCCAGGCGTGGACTCGTCTTAGGTAATCAAACATCCGGGAGCGGTCTACCACCAGGTCGCGAATATTAGGAAACTTGGACATCGGCTCGAGCTTGATCGGCAATTCAAGATTGTCTACGAGGGCTGAGCAGGATTGCCTCACGCGTCCATTGATCACCATGGTGCAGATGCCGCAAACCTGTTCCAGACAGTTCATGCTCCACACTGGCGGCGTCGTGGGGTTGCCTTCTTTCGTGACAGGGTTCTTTTGAATCTCCATCAAACACGAAATGATGTTCAGATTGGGCCGGTACGGGATTTCAAATCTTTCCCAGTAGGCAGGTGCATCCGGATTAGAGCGACGCTTGATGTGCAGTTCGACAGTCTTCGGCGGTACGCGCGTGGGTCTTGATGTTTGTAAATGTGCCGACATGATGTTTTGCAGGGCCGACCGGGTCTTCGTGACCAGTTAAGCCTTTGCCGTGTCTTTTTTCGCTTTACTGTAGTCTCGTTTTCGCGGAGTGATCAGCGAGACATCGACCGTTTCATATGAAATCACCGGCCCTTCTCCGGAGAACTCGGCAATCGTTGTCTTCAGGAAGTTATCATCGTCGCGGTCGGGAAACTCCGGCTTGAAATGGGCCCCTCGCGATTCATTCCGATTGAGCGCTCCCAGCGTAATGACGCGCGCCAATTCCAGCATATTGTCCAGATGACGCGCGTGGGGCAGCGCCATCGTGGCCCAGAGATTTGAATCGTTGATGGAGATTCGTTTGTAGCGATCCATTAACTCCAGCAACTTATTATCGGTGGCCTTGAGCTTCTCGTTGTAACGCACGACGGTGACGTTATCAGTCATCCACTTGCCCATCTCCTGATGGAGCACATACTGATTTTCGTTGCCTCTCTGCTTGATTATGGACTCGTTGATCTCCCTTTGCCGTTTCAACTCACTGTCGTAGATCGCGGAGCCGTCAGCGCCATTACGTTCAATATTCTTTGCCCACTCAATCGCCGCCGGCGCGGCCACAAAGCCTCCGAAGACACAGCTCACCAGGGAATTCGCGCCGAGCCGGTTAGCGCCGTGAATAGAATAATCGCATTCGCCTGCCGCGAGCAGTCCCGGTAGATTGGTCCTTTGATTGAAATCCACCCACAGTCCGCCCATTGAGTAATGCACGCCGGGAAAGATGCGCATCGGCACGTGGCGCGGATCGTCGCCGACAAACATTTCGTAGATTTCCAGGATTGCCCCCAGCTTTCGGTCCAGTGTTTCAGCCGGGATGTGTGTCAGATCAAGATAGACCTGGTTCTGGCCGCCAACGCCGCTTCCCTCGATACAGACCTGGAAGATTTCTCGTGTCGCGATGTCGCGCGGCACCAGGTTTCCGTATGCGGGATACTTCTCTTCAAGAAAATACCAGCGCTCTTTCTCGGGAATCGATGATGGAGGTCTGACATCACCCTTCTGTCGCGGGACCCAAACACGTCCCCCTTCGCCGCGTGCTGATTCGGACATGAGGCGCAGCTTGTCTTCCCCGGGAATCGAGGTCGGATGAACCTGAATGAACTCGCCATTCGCGTATTTCGCACCTTGCTGATAACAGGCGCCGACGCCGCTGCCGGTGCAAACCATTGAGTTTGTCGACTTCCCAAAAATCAACCCGGGTCCACCTGTCGCCATGATGACCGCGTCGGCGGGGAAGGCCTTGAGTTCAAGCGTCTGTAAGTCCATCGCGACAAGTCCTCGACAAACCTGATGGTCGTCGAGGACGAGAGACAGCATCTCCCAATGCTCAAACTTTCTAACCTTGCCTGCGACTTCGAAGCGGCGCACTTGTTCATCCAGAGCGTAGAGCAGTTGCTGGCCTGTGGATGCACCTGCGAACGCCGTGCGGTGATGTTTGGTCCCGCCGAAGCGACGGAAGTCGAGCAGTCCTTCCTTGGTGCGGGAGAAGGGAACACCCATGCGATCAAAGAGGTAGATAATCGACGGCGCCATCTCGCACATGGCTTTTGCGGGCGGTTGATTGGCAAGAAAATCGCCGCCGTAGACGGTGTCGTCAAAATGTTCCCAGGTAGAGTCACCTTCGCCCTTGGTGTTGACCGCGCCGTTGATGCCGCCCTGAGCACACACAGAATGAGAACGTTTGACGGGGACGACTGAAAAGAGGTCGACATTGTGACCTGCTTCGGCAATCTTCATCGCCGCAGCCAAACCCGCGAGTCCGCCACCTACGATTGCAATGCGAATCCCGTTACTTGCCATCGTTAGAGGATTCCTCCCAACAAACCGCCAGGCCGGATGAAAGCCACCGCAGCATTAATGCCAACCATCAGCAGCACAATGCCGAAAGCAATGCAGGCATACCCGGTGAGTCGTTGTGCGCGTTCGCCGATCGTGATACCCCAGTCCACCATAAACAGCCAGATGCCGTTAGCGAAATGCCACACGGTGGAGGTAATGCCGATTAAGTAGATGATGAAGATGGGGACTATCCGGAATTCACCGGAGACTATATCAAACGCCAGGTCGGGCCGATGGGCCACAGAGATGCTGTTTAGTTTGGGAATCATGCCAAACCGAAAGTTCAGCACGTGGAAAGTGATAAAGAAAAATAGAATTACGCCCGTGATTCGCTGAACCAAATAAAACCAGTTGCGCGGATAAGGATAGTTGAGGTTGTTTGGTCGGGCCTCCATCGTGATCACCAGGCCATAAACGGCGTGGTAGATCAGCGGAATGAAGATGCCCCCGATCTCAATGAAGAGAATGTAGGGAATCGACTGCAGGCCTTTGACGGCCTCGTTGAATTGCGCAGCGCCATCGAGGGCCTTTGAATTCGTATAGAAGTGCTCCAGTAAGAAGATGCCAAGTGGGACTATTCCGGATAACTGATGCAGCTTGCGCAAGACAAACGTCTTGCTCAAATGAATCGCCAAGAACGCACTCCTTTGCCTTTGAGCCTTGGCATCAAAGCCGACAATCTTGAATCAGGCAGGTTGAATTTATGATTGCACAGAACGATTAAATTATAGAGAAGGATGAGTGAAAAGCAAAACGAAGGGTTTTTCTTGTGATGCTGCAGGTTGAAATTAACAAGGGGATTGAGTTCGTTCGATCTGCAAACGGGCCAATGAGGACAGTACCACCACGCGGTAGCAACTGTGTTGGAAGTCAAGCAGCAACTGGGGCCTCCTTAGGTTTCCAGCAGGTGCTGTCACGAACCATGATGTTAATGATGGCGAGCAACTTGCGCATGCAAGCGGTGATAGCGACTTTGAATGGTTTCTGGTTGGCGCAGAGACGCTCGTAGAATTCTTTGATCACTGGGTTATGGCGCGAGGCGGTTAGCGCAGCCATTTAGAGGACGCTGCGCAAGCGTGCGCGGCCACCGTAGATGTGGCGGGTGCCGCGTTGCTGTCCACTGTCGCGATTAAGTGGCGCGACGCCCACCAGCTTGCTGATCTTTTGGCGATTAAGTGTACCCAGCTCTGGCAAGTCAGCCATCATCGAGAAGGAGGTCACTGGGCCAATGCCTGGGACACTTTGCAAGATTTTATCTTTGACTTGCCAACAGGTTGAACTTTGCAGGAGCGCTTTAAGTTGCTCGTCTAGTTCTGCGATGGACTCCTCGAGCCAGTTGATATGCTCCCTGATTTTGTCGCGCACGGTGTCATTGGCGGCGGAGCCACGTCGATTTTTCTCGTCGGTGAGCATGTCGATGAGTTGGCCACGACGACGTGTCAAGGCGTCCAACTCCCGCTCTTTCTCTAACTTAATGGGACGTAGCGGTGGCTTTATAGCGGTGGCAAAGTGAGCCAGGACGCGGGCGTCAAGGCGATCGGTTTTAGCTAACTGGCCCAGGGCCTTAGCAAAATCGCGCACCTGTCGTGGGTTAACCACCACTACCGGCAATGCGGCGGCATGCAAGGCGCTGACGATGGGTATTTCCAAACCACCGGTGGCTTCCAGCACGATCAGTGACGGCCGCAAGGCCCTCAGTTCGGCGATTAGTTCGTCAAAGGCGCTGGCTTTATTCGCACAACGGAACTGATAGTCGCTCTCGTGTGCGGCCACCTCCAGATGTTGTTTGGAAACGTCGATCCCCATGAAAGGTTTAGTCTTTTTTCTAGACATGAAATGGTTCTCCTTTCCCAAGCTTGCGCATGCGGGCTCTGCGGCCCAAGCAACTGTTCGGGTTAATGGAAAACAAGGCTGCAACGATCAGGGCTACCGCACGGGCTCTAAGCAACCAAGCGGGCGAAGGATCTGCTGCACCCCTTGGACCAATCGCTTTTTGCTGATGCCGGCGATTGATACAATCGATAACCACTTTCTAACTCGCATGTGCTTAACATACAAGCGGGTGGGCCGATGCGCTAGCACTCAGGCCTCGCGTGGTAACGTTTCATTACACGAACTCCGAATGTTGGCGCGATGCCGCAAGGATTGAGTGCCTGCGTATCGAGCCACCGGCTACCGCCCGGTGGTACTGACTTCAACTAATCGGCAATTGGCAATCGGCAATCCATCCAAACCCACCCGCTACCGCGTGATGGTAGATGGCTTTAATTGACGAGCTGGAGTTCTGCCTGGACCAAACCTTCTTCGATGAGATTGGGAACACTGAGAGGTTGATGTTCCTGAACAAACCAACCGGCGGCTTCAGCGGTCAGTGGTCGCGAGAAGAGGTAGCCCTGACCGTAGCCGCAACGCATACCTTTAAGCTGTGCTAACTGGTGCTCAGTTTCAATGCCTTCTGCCACTACCGACATTCCCAGGTTATTCGCGAGCGTATTGATAGTCCTAACGACTTCGGAGTTTTCACCGCCCGGGCCCATTCTTCCAATAAACGAGCGGTCGACTTTGAGAATCTTAACCGGGAAACGATGCAGGTAACTCAACGAAGAGTAGCCGGTGCCAAAATCGTCGATGCAGAGGTGCACGCCAAGTGCGCAAAGCTGTCCAAGCATCGTGCGGGCCACTTCGGCGTTTTCCATCACAACCGTTTCCGTGATTTCAAGCTTGAGGTATTTCGCTTCCAGGCCGGTTTCAGTCAGGATTTCTTTAACCTGCGCGACGAGGTCGGGTTGTGCGAACTGCTTGCCCGATAAATTCACACTCATCGTGAGCGATTTAAGACCCAGGGTTGTTTGCCACTCGCGCAACTGGCGGCAAGCCTCCTGCAACACTAAGATTCCAATCTCAAGGATCAACCCGGTCTCTTCGGCGATGGAAATAAACTGATCCGGAGCAACAAGACCGCGCTCGGGATGATACCAGCGAACCAAAGCCTCGAAGCCGGAAACCTGGTCCGTCTCCAAATCGATGATTGGCTGGTAATAGACTTTGAATTCCTTTCGTTCGATGGCACGCCGCAGGTCGTTTTCCGTTTGCAGCAGGGCGACCGCATGCGAGTGCATCGAAGCGTCGAACACTTCGAACCGCGCCTTGCCGCTTTCCTTCGCGCGATACATGGCAGTATCAGCATCTCGCAACACATTCTCCGGATCCTGGTAGCCTGTGCTGCTTACTGTAATTCCAATGCTCGTGGTTACGAACACCTCGTGGCCGTTGAGGGTAAACGGGCGAGTCAGGGCCTGTTGAATTCGCTCGGCAACGAGAATCGCGTCATCCACGCTCTCCAGACCATCCAGAAGAATTGCAAATTCATCGCCCCCCAGGCGTGCGACGGTATCCATCGGGCGCATACATTCTTCCAGACACCGCGCGGTTGCCGTCAAGAGTTGGTCTCCCGCGATGTGGCCCAGGCTGTCGTTGATATTCTTAAAACGGTCTAGATCAAGAAAAAGCACCGCAAACAGTTGTTCACCTCGTGAACGCGGACGCTCAATAGCCAGCTTGATGTGCTCGGTCAGCAGCGCGCGGTTTGGCAGGTTCGTCAGTTCATCATGAAATGCCGCGTGGCGAAAGTGATCCTTGCTTTCCTCGAGGGCCTGGCTGATGCGTTCCTGTTCGGCGATATGCCGACTTAATTCTTCGATATGTCTTTCAGCCTGTTCGGCACGAGTACGTTCCGCTTCCGCCCGTGCATGTTCCGCGCTTTCAGCCTGCGCTGAAGTCACTCGCAAATCCTCGAGATACTTGTAATAGGTGAAGTAAACGATGCCGATGATTGGGATGGATGCGATTACCGCGTAGAAGCCCCAGGTGTTTACAAAATAGAGAATAACGCCCGCTGCTGCAGCGCCGGCGAAGTAAGTTATCGACGTCCATAGATAATGCTTGTGCCACGTTTGCCAGATCGGTTGCCCCGTTTTGAGTGCCAGGCCAACCGCAACGATTCCTGTGTTACTTAAATACTGAACAAGGGCCATCGCGCACAGTGCGAGCACCATCTTGTCGTTTGCGCGCAGCTGAGCGTGGGTACCGAAAATCGCGGCGACCACGGACACCGTGATTAGAGTCGAACAGGCCATCACAGCGGCGTTAAAAAGAAACGTTACTGGTTTCTTGCTGATTCGATACCCGGAACATAGGCCTTCGGCGGCTGCCAGAAGTACTGCGGCAGGTCCGCCATAGAGGAGGATTGCCAGAAATATGAAAGTGTCAGAGACAGTGATGTTGGTGTTGACGCGGGGAATCTGCACGGCTAGTCGCGAACTGATGATCACGGTCATCGCGCCCAGCAGGACGAAGCGCCAGTCAATGTCGCTCACGACCAGATTGAACGCCGAAAAGCAGCAGATCAGCGCGCCGATAAAAACGACGCCCCATTTGTATGGGTTGGTGAATCTTTGTCTTTCCGGAATTCGCATGGCGATTTTGTAACGTTACTTAGCTGTCCAAATAGATTGTGTCGTAGCGGCAAGCGAGCTCATATCCAGCTCGTTTGTAGAAATTTTGCGTTCCGATTGACTTTTCATTCACCGTCAAACAGATGGTTTTTGTTCGTGTGAGCAGGGCATCGGCAAGTTGTGAGATACACCGCAGACCATAGCCGCGGGTACGATGTTCGGGGTGAACGTAAACACCTTCGAGATAGATCGCTTGCGGCGTTTCCGCAATGATGTCAGTTTTATAAAGCAGACTTTGGTTTTCAATCCAGACCCAGATGCGACCCCTGGCGATTCGGCGAGCGGAGCGTTCGCGAAATCCCTGCGGATCTCTTGTAAGAGGATTAATCCCACTTTCGCTGCAGGCCATCGAGGCGTTCACCTGAACGATCATTTCCAAATCCTCAATGGTCGCCTGTCGAAGGCCGGACACGTTCTCGAGCGCGGAGGGTCGGGATTTCAACTCCAGAAGTAGTTCACCGCACAGGACCCGGCGTTTGCGGGTTCCCTCGGTGTAGTAGTTCCAGAACGAATTAATCTTGCGGGGCTCGCCGCGGACCAGGTGGGACGGGGAGTGGCTCCTTGCGAGGGCGGCAAAAGCCTTGATGCATTCCTCCCTCTCGGTTTCCATCAGCGTGGCATGTCCAAGAAGCGCTACACCTTCGAGAGCACCGTCCTTGTTGCGACAGCCGAAGAAAGAACCTCGGTTGAAACGGCTAACAATTCCGTTGTCTCGGATGAGACTCGCCAGGAAGACAGTATGAATTGGGCGGACGGCAAGAAACTGCAGGACCTCAGTCTGATCCGAGTCGCGGAGCGGTTGAACACATCGCGGCCCACCGGCGGATTCCCGCTCGGTGAAACCGGGATTGAATTCTTGTTGCATCGCTGAAGTCATTGATCGGATCCTACTGGGGCGATTGGCTGTTAAGGCTGCCATCTACCTGTGCGAATCAGGGCAACGACTGTGCCGACAGGGTTGGTCACAATCAGTGAATTTTATTGACGTTTTCGCAGTTTATCGAAACTACGAAGAAGTAGATCTGACCTAACCGGTCAGACTGAAACCCGAGTCGGTCAGGCTGATAGACTCACTAGCTCATTCACCATGATGCCTTTTTGATTTTCTATGATTTGAGAAGCTGCGGAGGAACAAAGCAGAATGGCGCGTGACCAACTCATCAAGCAATCAATAGTGGAGCTAGTCTCCCTGATCAAGACAAAACAGGTGTCGCCTGTCGAGGTTGTCGATGCCCATCTGGACCAGATCGAACAGTTTAATTCAGCGCTTAATGCCATCGTCACTCTCTCTCCCGATTTGCTTGACCAGGCGAGAGCGTCAGAGGCAATGCTGGCGCGCGAGAATCTGCTCGGCCCGCTTCACGGCATTCCGCTCACGATCAAAGATACGATTGCGACTGCGGGCATACGGACTACGAGCGGATCTCGCCGTCGAGAGAATTACCTTCCGGCTGCAGACGCGACCGTTGTTGCGCGTCTGAAGGCTGCGGGCGCAATCGTTCTCGGAAAGACCAACACGTCTGAAATGGCGATTCCCTACGAAACTGATAATCCCATCTTTGGCAGGACGAACAATCCTTACAATCAAAGCCTGACCTCTGGGGGGTCGAGCGGCGGTGAAGCATCGGCAATCGCGGCCTGCTTATCTCCAGCGGGAATAGGCAGCGATCTCTCCGGCTCCATTCGCGTGCCGGCGCATTTCTGCGGCATTGTGGGATTGAAACCGACGAGTGGCCGTATTCCGATGCAGGGTCATGTGCCCGCCGTTCATAACGCGCTTGCGTCAGGTGCCTGTATCGGTCCGATGGCGCGCCGCGTTGAGGACGTTTCACTATTATTCTCTGTGCTGGCGGGCGCTCAGGAATTTGCCACAGCTGCTGAACGAGAGCTTAAGGGTTTACGAGTCGGCTGGTACGACTATGACGGTGTAACACCTGTTTCGGCTGAAACAACGCTGACCGTTAAAGCTGCGGTTAATGCATTAGCCGGTGGCGGGTATGAGGTTTTCAACGAACGCCCGCCTGGAGTGGAACATGGATTTCGCCTTTGGGTTGATTTGTTTTCACAAGCCTCGGCGGCGGACCTTCAAGAGTTCTACTCAGGTGCGGAAGATCTCGCTGGGCCGCTGGCGCGGAAAATCCTGGACCCAAAAGAAAGACGGTCTCAAAGCCCGGAAGAGTTGCAGCAAGCCCTTCGCGAGCGCGACGAACGCCGGGGCCAACTACTGAGGTGGATGGAAACTACGCCGCTGATTGTGGCGCCGGTAGGAGCAACGCCCGCGTTTCCCCATGGAACGCAAAGACTGAATGTTACCGGCGAAACGATCAGCGTCTTTCGCGCGTTTAGTTACTCTCAGACTTTCAATGTCTTCGACCTGCCTTCGGTGGTGCTACCGGCGGGACGTACTGCGGAGGGATTGCCGATTGGGGTCCAGATCATCGGTCGGCCAAGCGCTGAAACCTCGATCCTGGCAACCGCCGCGATTGTGGAGACAGCATTGGGCGGCTGGAAGTCTCCGGACATGTCGGGCGAGTCATAATTATAGTTTGCGTGTAAGTTCACACCAGCGGGTACCGCCAGATCATGTCCGGCTTCCAAGCTGAAGAGTGATCCGATATAGTTTCCACCAGATTCTTAACGATCTGAAACCTTATCGAGTTGCTCTTTAGAGGAGTAAATTATGGAGCCCCTTTCCGGTATTCTCGCGTTCATGTTCTTCGGTTTTATCGCGATTGTATTGCTGATCATCGCGGTAAAAACGATCAGAATCGTTCCCCAGGCGACGGTGATGTTAGTTGAACGTCTGGGCCGGTTCGACAAAATTGCCAGCAGCGGATTGAACATCCTGATTCCTTTTCTCGATCGACCGCGGGCGTATTACTGGACTAACAGTCGTCCGGGCCTGACCTCAATCGACCTGCGTGAGCAATACATCGATCTGCCGCCGCAACCTGTGATCACGCGCGATAACGTGACGATACATGTTGACTCGGTCGTCTACTGGCAGGTGATTGATCCGGTCAAAGCGATCTATGAAATGAATGACCTGGTCGGCGGCATCGTACAGTTGACTATCACCGGTATGCGGGCCGTGATGGGTGAGATGGATCTTGACCACACACTCTCCTCGCGCGATCAGATAAATTCAAAATTGAGGATCATTCTTGATGAGGCAACGGATAAGTGGGGAGTGAAAGTCACGCGTGTTGACGTGAAGAATATCAATCCTCCGGAGGACGTTCGCATTACGATGGAAAAACAGATGACCGCCGAACGAAATCGGCGGGCGCTGGTATTGCAGGCGGAAGGCGAACGCCAGGCCGCGATTACTCGCGCCGAAGGTGAGAAGACCGCGGCAGTGACACGGGCCGAGGGTGAAAAACAGTCAGCGATACTACAGGCGGAAGGCGCCGCACAGGCGCGGTTGCGCGCGGCCGAAGCGGAGTCGGAAGCGATTACGCGAATTGGGAATGCTATCGGCTCTGGCGATCCCGCTCAATATCTGATCACCACTCGCTACATTGAAAGCCTGCGAGACATGACGCGAAGCAACAATTCAAAAGTGATTTTTATGCCGGTCGAAACTTCCGCAATGCTTTCGAGCGTGGGAGCAATTAAGGAAGTGCTTTCGCAGATCGGCGATAAAGGCGATGAGCCGCCTAAGCCGCGACAGCTGCCCTAACCTCGAAGGCAAGCACTACTTCTGTAGAGGGTGTCTTGAAAGCACGGTATATCTCGAACCAGCATTAGTAAGTTCACTTCGAATAACCAACAACTCGGCAACTGTGAATGCCTGAGGCTCAAAAACTGATTGTTGGTGTGCCTGAACGACCCCGCTTGCGAATCGCTGGCTACGCAAACGCGCCAACGTGAGGTGTGGATGAAATGGGCGTGCTTCTCTCGAAAATCCTGCCTTTGCGCTCTCACCTTCAAGCCGCGAGTGCAATTCAGCCAGTTTCCCTTCCGGATCACTGATTCCAATCCAAAGCACGCGGGGGTCGCGCCGTTTGGGAAATACTCCGGCCCCCTCCAGCACGACTGAAAAAGGCGCCAGGTTTGTCACTGCGCATGAGACGGCGTCCGAAAAGGCGGGCACTAGTTCTCTGGAAATCTCACCCACAAATTTCAGCGTGAGGTGAATATTTGTTTCCCGGCTCCAGCTTGCCTGAACTTGGGGAAGCAGACTTCGCAGCCTCTGAATGTGCTCCAACAAATGCACTCGAGCAGGCTCTGTGAGATCAACTGCGCAAAAAACCCGCCATTCCGCGTCGCGCATACGATTTTTTGCGTCTTGCATGAATTCCCGACCCGCGATTCTGGGAACTACTCAATTTCGGGAAATTGAACTTTAATCCGAATTTTTGTAGTGATTCCGAAAAATTTGGATATACTTGGGACCTGCTTACCTACGGGATATGTGCAAACTAACAAGTTGATCGTGCCAAGTCTTGCTTTTACTGGCAACTGAAAGACAACGCGCAATGAAAGTTCTGATGGAACACTATCTGCATACTTTTGCTCAAAGCCGTTATTTGCATTAACGCATTTCGTACTTCTCGTTCTTAGCTACTGAAGTTTTAGTTGGCCGACAGATTATGCGGTTAGCTCGGGATCCCATCCTCTATGAGATTCTTCGACTTCCAATTTCCCAATACCCACGGAGGTGCTATGAAAAACCGTTCCCTGTTTAAGGGTTTCGCAGGATCTTGCCTCGTCACACTTGTACTGTTGTTAGCTTTTCTCGGGGTCGCTCAGGCTCAATCAGGAAGGGCCACCGTCAAAGGACTTGTTAGAGACCAGCAGGGAAATGTGGTGGCTGGGGCGACGGTGACGCTTACCGATCAGAACAAGAATGTCTCCCGCACCCAGACTTCCAATCAGGAAGGAGCCTATATCTTTACTGCGATCCCTCCCGGCACTTACAAAGTGGACGTCGAAGCGACGGGTTTCAAGAAAACTTCCATTTCAGATGTTCAGGCTGTTGTTGATACCACGATTGATGTTGATGCTGCCCTGGAAGTTGGACTGGTTTCAGAGACCGTAAATGTCGCGTCGGGCACCGATGCTCCTCTAAATACACACGACGCGACTATTGGCACCAGTTTCGATCGACGCCGGATTGCTGACCTTCCGCTCAATGCCGGCAACGTTGTCGCATTGCTGTCACTGCAACCTGGGGTGACTCGCACCGGTTTTGTGAATGGCGGCCGGTCCGACCAGGCGAATGTCACGCTGGACGGCATCGACGTTAATGAGCAACAGCGAGGAATCGACGTGGTGACTGACGAGGCTTTTGCCAGCGTGGTTCGCGTGACCCGCGACTCGTTGCAGGAATTTCGCGTGACCACCACGAATCCAAATGCCGACCAGGGCCGTTCTTCAGGCGCCCAGGTCTCTCTGGTAACCCGATCCGGCTCAAATGATTTCCACGGTGGAGTATCTTATACACACCGTAACACTGTGACATCGGCCAACGACTTCTTTAATAACAAGGACGGCGTGCCTCGTCCGCAACTGCTGCGAAATATTTTTGGCGGCTCAATCGGCGGACCAATCAAGCGTGATCGCGCTTTCTTCTTCTTTACTTATGAGGGTTTCAGGGAAGCTACTGCCACCTCGGTTGTACGCGAAGTGCCGCTACCGACGCTCGGCCAGGGTATCGTGCGCTACTTTACGGATAGTGGAGCCAGCGATCCAGGATGCCCCGCCGGTACTCCAGCAGGTGTTAACTGTCTAACGCGAACCGAAATCAATGATGCTTATGTGGCAGTCAACGGCCCACCCGGCCCCGGGACCAATTCGGCGGCGCTTGCCGTGTTGGCGGCCGCTGCAGCCCGGTATCCGGCAAACTCTAATTCGTTAGGTGATGGGCTTAATACCGCTGCCTTCCGGTTCAATGCAAGAACACCGACTGAGCTTAACGTCTACCATACGAGATTCGATTTCAATCTTACTGATCGGCAGGCACTATTTGCCCGCGGGGCCTATCAGCAGGATGTGATCACCCAAGCGGGACAATTTCCGGATACTCTATCGCCAAAATTCTGGAACCATCCGAAGGCGTTCGCCGTTGGTCATACTTGGACCATTTCCAACAGCCTGGTCAACCGTGCTACCTACGGTCTGACTCGCACCTCCTTCTCAGACGGTGGCGACTCAAATGAAAACCTGGTGAACTTCCGCTTCATTTTCGCGCCTCTGGCGTTCTCCAGAACGCTGAGCCGGACAACTCCGGTTCACAACTTCGTTGATGACGTGTCGTGGATCAAGGGCAACCACAGCTTCGGATTTGGTGCGAATGTTCGTCTGATCACAAACAACCGGACTTCATTTGGCGGTTCGTTTGATGAGGCCGTGATTAATCCTTCCTATTACGACTTCTCCGGCGATTCGGTGATTTTCGATGTCTACAACACCGGAGATCCAATATTCCCCGATGTAAGTCCTGATTTTGAACTGGACCTGCGCGACGCACTCTCCTCGGCAATCGGTAACTATTCGCAGTTCTCAGCAAATCTTGTGTACGGCCCGGATGGCACGTTGCAGCCGACCGGCACTCCAACGGTAAGGAGCTTCGCCACCCAGGAGTATGAGCTTTACTGGCAGGATTCCTGGCGGATGAAGCCTAACTTTACGCTGACCTATGGACTGCGTTGGGGAACTTCAACACCTGTCTATGAAACCAACGGCGTACAAGTTAAGCCCACCGTGAGTTTGACTGATTACTTCGAACGACGCAGAGAAAGCTCTTTCAATGGCGTTCCCTTCAATGAATCAATCACCTTTGATCTTGCCGGGAAAAAGAATGGCCGCCCCGGTTACTACGAGCAGGACTGGAACAACTTCGCCCCGGCGGTAGCATTTGCCTGGTCACCGGACTTTGGCGATAACTTCTTTGGAAGGGTGTTCGGCCGCAACGGCAAGAGTGTTCTCCGTGGCGGTTTCCGGATGACGTATGACCGCATCGGCAGTCAATTGGCGGTAAACTTCGATTTGAACTCCGTGCTCGGATTCACCGGCAGCCTGAGCAATGCAGCAAATGCATTCAATGTCAGCGATCGCCCGGGACCGCCATTCACCGGATTTAATCCCAGCGTGCGCGGAAATGTCGATAATATTCCCAACAACCTTACCTTCCCGTTAACCATCGAGGCCAACGAGGATCAGCGTATTGAGCAATCGCTTGATGACAACATAACCACCCCTTACAACTACAGTTTCAATCTGTCGTATGGTCGCGAATTAGGCAGAGGGCTGACTTTTGAAGCCAGCTACGTGGGGCGCATGGGTCACAAGCTCCTGGCATCGCGCGACATTATGCAGTTAAACAACATTCGCGATCCGGCGTCAGACATGACCTTCTATCAGGCCATGAACATTCTGGTTGACCACCGATATGCAAACACACCGATCGACCAGGTGCCGACTCTCGCATACTTCGACAACCTCTTCCCACACGGACCGGCATGGTGGGGAGATCTCTCGCTGACGCCCACGCAGGCGGCTTATGCGTGGATCGCATTTCCGGCCCTCGGGGGCGCCGGGATTACGGATTATACCTTCGTGCAACTGCTGTGGGACGACAGCCCCGATTGCACCACGTGCCCGTTTGGTGGCGGTCCGGCCAAGTTCAACAACATGTTCTATCAGCCACAGTTTGCCGCGCTTTCCAGTTTCGGAACGATCGCGCGTTCGAATTACAACGCCGCGCAGTTTAGTCTGCGACAACGGTTCGGGAACGACTTGATGTTTGATTTCAACTACACATATAGTCACTCGCTCGACAATGCTTCGGGCCTGCAAGCATCTACTGCGTACGCAAGTGCGTTTATCGTTAATGCCCTGGATATCGATCAGAACTATGCCACATCTGACTTCGATGCCACCCACATCATCAATGCTAACTGGCTCATCGGTTTGCCATTCGGCCGAGGTAAGAAGTTCTTGTCGGGCATGAACACGGTCGGTCAGGGAATTCTCGGGAACTGGGAGTTGACCGGGATTTTCCGTTGGAACAGCGGCCTTCCTATTCAAACTCCTTTTGATGGAAGCCGTTGGGCCACTAACTGGAATGTGCAATCAAATGGCGTTCGAGTAACACCTATCGGAACGTCACCGTCGCGCGGTGGCGGCGTCAATCAGCCGAATGTCTTTGGCGACGCCCGAAGCGCATTAGCGGCCTTCCGCAATGCTAGGCCGGGCGAAGTTGGGGATCGTAACGTATTGCGCGGACAAGGGTACATTTCCCTCGATGCAGGACTCTACAAGACCTTCAATATGCCGTGGGAAGGACATAAACTGCAGATTCGCTGGGAAGTGTTTAATGTCACGAACACGCAGAAGTTTGACAACGACTCAATCGCCGATCTTAGTTTGCCGCGAGATCCTTACCTGCGGAATTTGACACCTACCGACGACTTCGGGCGCTATACGGCAACTCAAACTCCGCTTAATGAGACGAAGGCTGGCCGCGTGATGCAGTTTGCGGTGCGCTATCAGTTCTAAGTCTCAGTGAACTGAATAAGGGGAAGCGAGCTGGAGAGACATCTTCAGCTCGCTTTTGTTTTTGCGAACAGAGAAAAGTAAGAACATCTACTGTTGTCGAGCCGTCAACTGTCGTTTGATGAAACATCTGCTTGACAAGTCATACCCTTGCCGCTAATTTGGGCCACACAAATTGGTTCAGATCTTTTGACATGCAGGTAGAGGAGCGACCTCCAGGAGTAGGCGGCGTAGTTGAAGCGTTTACGCTTCAACGGCAGGAAGGTTCTGCGCGCGCGGAAAGGGGAAGGCCGCCGAAGCTTGTTGACGATCCTTCCCGGCAACAGGTTGGTTGCTGCGGCTAAATCCGCACGACTGTCACCGATTGCGGTGGAGAGCTACGACTAACATTTGTGCGCGAGGATTTTCACGCGCCAGATTTCTTCAATGAAGGCCGGTCGTGTTCGTTCACGATCGGCTTTTTTAGTTTTTCTGATAGTAATTCGCTTCAAATGGCAGCACGCCAGTCAACAGTTATTAAGTTTGGTGGTACCTCGGTCGAGAATGCGACTGCATTTCAACGCGTCGCCGGCATTATCGCCGCTCGAAGGGAGATGCGGCCGGTAGTAATCGTCTCCGCGATGAGCGGCGTAACAGATGCCTTGCTGAACAGCGCGCAGCAAGCCGCGGCGGGTCACCCAGCGGAGGCCGCCGCTTCACTGCAACCATTCTTCGCGCGACATCTGGATGTCGCTGAGGAGTTATTGACCGTCGAAGGCGCGATCGAGTTCGGCGCAACTCTCGATCGCACTCGTGCGGAAGTCCTGGGGCTGCTTGAATCTCTCGCTCGAAATTCAGCGCAGCGTCCCGCACTTCAAGATGCCGTTCTTGCTTTCGGGGAACAGCTTTCCAGTTTGTTGCTAACCGCAACCTTGTGCGCGCTGGGAGTTGATGCAGCAGCGATCGACGCGCGGAGATGCATCGCGACTGATGATAACCATGGCGCCGCAACACCATTGACGGAAGCAACAGCGAACCAGACCGCCGCGGTGATTTGGCCTTTGCTTGAGCAGTTGCGCGTGCCTGTGCTGGGCGGCTTTATCGGCGCCACAGTTGACGGAAAAACAACTACGCTCGGTCGTGGCGGTTCCGACTACACTGCGGCAATCGTTGGCTCGGCACTCGCGGCTCGAGAAATCCAGATTTGGACCGATGTCACCGGCGTTCTTACCGCTGACCCGCGGGTTGTTGCCGGCGTCATGACTATTCCCCGCCTCTCATACGCTGAAGCTGCTGAACTCGCATACTTCGGCGCGAAGGTTTTGCACCCGAAGACTATTCAGCCTGCTGTGGAAGGAGAGATTCCCGTCCGCATTTGTAATTCGCGCGCTCCGGAAGAAGCTGGGACGCTCGTCTGCGCGGAAACCGAAAACGCCGCGCAAACTGTGAAAGCGATTGCACACAAGACCGGGATCACTACTGTGCAGGTTACTTCCGCGCGCATGCTTGGCGCTTACGGATTTCTGCGCGCGATTTTCGAAGTGTTTGATCGGCACCGCACAGTCGTTGACGTAGTTACTACTTCGGAAGTCAGTGTCTCGCTTTCCCTCGACGACACCACCGCGCTCGAATCAATCGTGACTGAACTGGAACGGCTGGGAACTGTAACAGTGGAAACAGCGCGGGCGATGATCTGCGTGGTCGGTGCGGGACTGCGTGGTACTCCCGGAATCGCAGCGCGCGTCTTTAGTACTATCAGCGATATCAACGTGATGTTGATCTCGCAGGGCTCATCGAGCATTAATCTGACGTTCGTAATTGAGGAGCGGCAACTGAATGAAGCTGTTTTGCGATTACATCGAACATTCTTTGAGGCTGATATCCGTTCACGGGTGGATGATCTCCAGAGAATGACAGCTACTACCTGAGTGCATTTGAAGTCGGAAATGGTGCGCGGTAAGTCTCGGACTTACCGCCCGACTAGTTTCCTCTTCACGCGGGGCTGAGCCCCGCGATCAAAGCATTGTGTGTGGCTGTCGGCAAGTCAGAGACTTTACCGCGCACCTGATTGAAGCACGGGGACGATGAAAGGACAGTTCGCCGAATGAACCTTTTCGAACTTACCAGGAAATTAATCGACATTCCTTCGGTGACCGGAGATGAAGCCGCAGTGAGTGGTTTCCTGGCTTCTTATCTCAAAACGCTCGGATACGAGACTGAGTTGCAGCCGGTTATCGGAACGCGCGCGAACTTGTTGGCTACGACTGGCGCGCCTCCGCGAATTGTATTTGCGACCCATCTGGATACGGTGCCGCCCCACATCGCTTCGAGTGAAGACGCAGAGTATCTCCACGGCCGCGGGGCTTGCGATGCTAAGGGCATAATTGCGGCCCAGATTTTTGCCGCCGAAAGACTTCGCGCGAGTGGCTTTGCCGAGGTTGGCTTGCTCTTTACGGTTGACGAAGAGATGGCAAGTGCCGGCGCAACCGCGGCAAATGAACACGCCATGGCGGGCAAATGCCGTTATCTGATTAATGGTGAGCCGACGGACAATCTGCTGGCAAGCGGCACTAAAGGCTCTTTGCGTTTTACGATTACGACTGCCGGACGTGCGGCGCACTCCGCGTATCCTGAACAAGGAGATTCAGCCATCACGAAGCTTCTGGACGTTCTGGAAGATCTGCGCCGCTGCGACTGGCCGAGTGATCAATTCTTTGGTGAGACAACGTGCAACATCGGTGTGATCGCAGGTGGTACGAAGCCGAATGTCATACCTGCTCACGCTGAGGCCGAGTTGCAGCTTCGGCTGGTAACGGACGTTGCGACAGTGAAGAAGTTCATCGAAGAGGCAGTCGCGGGGCGTGCCCAGGTCAAATATTCTTCAGAGCACGGGCCGGTACGTTTGATGACTATCAGTGGAATTGAACAGTGCGTGGTCAGGTTTACAACTGACATTCCTTATCTTTCGCGCTGGGGAAAGGCATTGTTGCTTGGCCCCGGGTCGATCCTCAATGCTCATACTGATCAGGAGCGGGTCTCCAAGTCGGAGTTACTCAAGGCAGTTGAGCTATACGTGAAAGCGGCAAGAACACTTTCTCCTGACCTGGGACAAGCTACTGCGACTGGTACGCTGTGAGATAGAAGTAAGAAGTTAATGAAACTCGCCTTAATTGGAAACGGAGTAATGGGACAACTTGTGGCCACGAGGGCGCGCCATGCCGGCCACGAGATTGGGACGGTCCTGGGATCGCCCGCAGCGGTGTGCGGGATTGAAGAGCTGGCCAATCAACTGCGTGGTCACGACGCCGCGATCGACTTCTCGGTTTCCGGCGCCGTGCTGAAGAACGTTAAAGCCTGCGCACACGCGGGCGTGCCTCTCGTAGAAGGAACAACGGCCTGGCAAGCTCAAGAGTCTCAGGTCCGTCAGATCATTCTCGAGCATCATGGGGCATTGGTTTACGGTGCTAATTTCTCAGTCGGCGTAAATATCTTCTATCGTTTGGTTGCGCACGCGGCAGCTCTATTCGCTTCTGTGCCGGACTATGCGCCGTTTATTGAAGAGGCACACCATGCACGGAAGCGAGATGCACCTTCGGGCACAGCTCTAAGCTTAGTTGCTTTGCTGAAGGAACATTCGGAGCGGGATATTCCGATTGCTTCGACCCGCGCCGGATATATTCCTGGCACACATCGAGTGGGATTCGACTCGCCTCCGGATCAAATTACCTTGACGCACACCGCGCGTTCACGCGAAGGATTTGCCGCAGGCGCATTGCTGGCGGCGAGTTGGATTGTGGGACGCAATGGAGTCTACGAGTTTTCGGAAGTGATTGACGACTTCGTGGCGAGCAATAAGTAATTGCCGATTGCCAATTGCCGATTGCCGATTATTAGCAAATGATCACTCACTAATCCACAATCGCCGGTTGGAAACTAAAAATCGGAAATCAACAATCACAAATTGGAAAATCGGCAATCGGCAATTGGCAATCGGCAATCTGAAATTTCCTCCGAAGGAGAACAGCTTCATGACGACTAACATTGACTGGCTGAGTGGTTGCGCCACCGCACTCGTAACGCCGTTCACAAGCAACGGCGCGGTAGACGAGGACGCGCTGCGCCGGCTAATCGAACATCAGATTGCGGGCGGAGTGAAGCTGCTGGTGCCCTGCGGTACAACCGGCGAAAGCGCTACGCTGAGCGAAGCCGAGGATCGGCAGGTCATCAAACTAACGATCGATACTGCCAAGGGCCGAGCGCGTGTCATCGCAGGCACGGGCAGCAACGCCACGGCTGCCGCCATAGAATATTCGCAACAGGCGCGTGCACTCGGAACGGACGCCGTCCTCGTTGTTGCGCCTTTCTATAACAAGCCTACTCAGGAAGGCTTATATGCTCACTTCCGCGCCGTGGCTGAAGCTGTAAATGATTTGCCCGTGGTGATCTATAACGTGCCGGGACGGACGTCGTCGAATATCACAGCGCAAACTACCTTACGACTTGCTCGGGACGTCGAGAACATCGTGGCCGTGAAGGAAGCATCCGGAAATCTTGGGCAGATTATGGAAATACTGCGAGAGCGGCCGTCGGGCTTTCGCGTTCTTTCCGGCGACGACTCATTCACGTTTCCATTGATAGCCCTTGGAGCCGACGGATTAATTTCAGTCGCTTCGAATGAGGCGCCGGAGTTGATGTCGCGAATGGTTAACCTGGCCCTAGCGGGGAATTTGAGTGAAGCTCGCGCGCTGCACTATCAACTCTTACCACTCATGGAGGTGAACTTCATCGAGTCCAGTCCCGGGCCGGTAAAGGCCGCCCTCACGATGATGGGATTGATGCAAGAGGTTTTTCGGCTGCCCCTCGTGCCGATTCAAGAGCAAAGCAAAGCGCGGCTGCGCATCGTGCTTACCGAGTTGGGACTGTTGAAAGGAACTTCACATGCCGCTGCGTGAGCGAATAGAAGAACTGGCGGCAACAGTAGATACACCTTTCACCGACGCTGATCGTCTCCTTTTTGCTGAGTTTAAATCCGCACTCAACCGAGGCGAGATTCGCGCCGCGGAAAAAATCCCCTCTGGCCAATGGTGCGTCAACGCGTGGGTGAAGCAGGGCATTCTGCTCGGTTTTCGTATGGGCGTGCTGATTGACATGTCGGCGAGTTCCAGCCTGCGGTTTTTTGACAAGGACACTTATCCCGTACAACCGCTGACCACGGCTGCTGAAGTGCGAATCGTGCCGGGCGGCTCGAGTATTCGCGATGGTGCATTTGTCGCACACGGCGTCGTCTGTATGCCGCCGATGTACGTCAATGCCGGCGCCTATGTTGATGAAGGGACGATGATCGATAGTCACGCTCTCGTAGGTTCGTGCGCGCAGATTGGTAAGCGGGTCCATCTCTCTGCGGCGGCTCAAATTGGCGGAGTCCTCGAACCCGTCGGTGCTATTCCGGTAGTGATCGAAGACGACGTCCTTGTGGGCGGCGGCTGCGGGGTTTATGAAGGCACGATCGTGCGCGAGCGGGCGGTGTTAGCCGCTGGAACAATCCTCACCGGGTCTACACCGGTTTACGACCTGGTTCGGGAAAAGGTCTATCAACGACAGCCGGACGCACCATTGGAAATTCCCGCGGGCGCGGTCGTCGTCCCCGGATCGCGCGCAGTTCAGAGTGAACGCGGACGTGAATGGGGACTCTCCATCTACGCAGCCGTGATCGTTAAATACCGGGATGCGAAGACTGATCGCGCGGTGCAACTGGAGGACTACCTGCGTTGAAGGACTTTGAGCCGCCACCGTTTTTGCGCAACATCGAGAAAAGCCCGATTCGCAAAATCTCAGATCGCGCCAAACCCGGCGATATTAGTTTGGGCTTGGGTGAACCCGACCTTCCCACACCAGACGTGATTCGCCAGGCGGCGATCAAAGTGATCGCGGAGGAGCAGAACGGTTATACGTTGCAGGCCGGACTCCCTGAGTTACGGGAGCGTGTTGCTAATGATTACCCGGATTTGAGACTAACAGGGGATCAGGTGGTGATTACCGCCGGTTCGCAGGAAGCGCTCTATTTGGCTTTAATGACTTTGGTGCAGAGTGGCGACGAGGTTCTCATTCCGGATCCTGGTTTCGTCGCCTATCCGACGATTGTGCGTATGGCCGGTGGCACCCCAATCACATATCGCATGGGAGCGGAAACAGGGTTTTCGTTTTCTGCCGAATCGTTTCAGCGGTCAATTTCACCCAGAACCAGCGTCGTCGTCTGCGTCAGTCCTTCGAATCCAACCGGCCGTACGTTGTCAGCAGGGGACTTGTCGGGAATCGCAGCGGTCCTGAAGGGAACAGGTATCTATCTCCTGAGTGACGAAATTTATCGCGACATTTACTTCACGAAAGAACGGCCACAGTCAGCCTCATCGTTTTACGAGCGGACAATTGTTATTAGTGGCCTATCAAAATCCATGAGTATGACCGGTTGGCGGTTGGGGTGGATTTGTGGCGACGAGGCAGTTATTCGTTCTGCGCTTGTTCTGCATGGTTACGTCACAACATGCGCGTCGACGGTTTCTCAAAAAGCCGGGCTGGCAGCGTGGACACCCGAGGCTGAGACTGCTCGCGCCGAGATTCGGCACACGTTTCACCGCCGCCGCGATTATTTGATCCACCTCATTCGACGCGAGCTTGGCTTGACCGCGGTAGTTCCTGACGGCGCCTTCTACACGATGATGAATGTGAGTGAGTATGGACCTTCGTTGGCGGTGGCCGAGAACCTGCTCGAGCATGGGGTGATTACGGTCCCCGGATCAGCATTTGGCGGCGAAGGTGAAGGCTACCTGCGAATCTCTTTTTGTGCTGATGAACCGAAGCTTGAGGAGGGTGTGGCGCGCATGGAACGAGCGCTGAGCGTTCAGGGGAGATCCAAATGAGCGGGAAATTGCGCGCCGGCATTCTTGGGGCGACGGGAACAGTAGGGCAGCGCTTTATTCAACTGCTGGAACATCACCCGCAGTTTGAAGTGATGGCGCTTGCCGCTTCGGATCGTTCACAGGGGAAACAATACTCAGAAGCGTGTTCATGGAGATTGCCAGGCGAAATGCCTGCCAGTGCCAGGACTTTGAGTGTGCAGTCCCCCGAGCCACCGCTTGATTGTGATTTGATTTTTTCCAGCTTGCCAGGCGATATCGCGAGGGAGGCGGAAGGAAAGTTTGCGCGAGCGGGATATCCCGTAATTAGCAACTCCTCAGCTTATCGCATGGATCAGGACGTGCCCCTCTTGATTCCAGAAGTGAATCACGATCATCTCGCCCTTCTCGAAGCGCAGCGCCGGAGATTTCCCGAGGGCGGGTTCATTGTTACTAATCCAAATTGCTCAACCATCATGTTGGCTTTGGCCCTGGCGCCGCTGCACTCGAGTTTTGGCGTGAAAGCAGTTGTAGCCACGACCATGCAAGCGCTTTCAGGCGCGGGTTATCCCGGAGTGGCTTCGATGGACATCCTGGATAACGTGCTGCCGTTTATTGGTGGCGAAGAAGAGAAAATCGAGCAGGAGACTGGAAAAATCCTCGGGCGAGTGAGTCCCCAAGGGATCGAACCGGCGGCGACTGAGGTTAGTGCGCAGTGTAACCGCGTTAACGTTGCTGATGGCCATATGGCTGCCGTGCGAATCAGCCTGGAGCGTTCAGCGAGCCTCGCAGAAGTTCGCGCAGCTCTGGTCTCATTCACATCGCTGCCGCAGGAGTTGAAACTCCATTCAGCGCCGCGTTACCCGATTCTGGTGCGTGATGAGCCGGATCGGCCGCAACCAAAGTTAGATCGCGACGCGGGCGATGGTATGAGTATCACCATCGGCCGTGTTCTGCCTGACCGTGTGCTGGACTACCGCTTTGTCGTGTTAAGTCACAACACGATTCGCGGCGCGGCGGGAGCAGCAATCCTCAACGCAGAATTGCTGATCGCGAAGGGTCTACTTAATTAGCCTGTCGTAACAGGTACACTCCCGTCTTGCTGTTCTCGCGATAATCGCGAAAGAACTCCGCCACGAAATAATCGGCTGTGAACGCCGAGCTAAAAGCGGAGCGAGTAGCTTCACGCCAGCGCATCGCGCGACTGGCGTCTGCTTGAAGAATCATATTGATGTCACGAGGGATCTCGATCGTGGTGAAGGGTTGTGCCTTTTCAATGGCGCCCATCACCGGCTCGCCCTCCTGGTCGCATTCCAGAAGAACGGGCAAGTCTTCGTCGGGCAGCAACGGCACTTCGCTGTCTTCAATCCTTCGCTTCACTCGCTCGCTGTCGAGTAACCATGTAACCCAGAGTCGATCCGTCCCGATGCAATGGAGCAAGCTGGAAGTTTCTCCGTAGTAGTTGATTTTATAGCGATCGGCGATAACGCCGAGCTTGCCGAAGTTAAGGTGGGCGTTAGTCGACTGCAGTGGGTCGAAGGTCCAGGTGATTTTGTGGATTTGCTTAGCCAGCGCGAAGTCGCGCTGTGCGAGTTTAAGTTGGTAACCCAGGCCGCTCGAGCGATAGCCTGAACTTACGGCAAGCATGTCCGAATGAAGAATTGGTTTGCCGTCTTCAAATCCGGGGAAGCCAAGCACAAACCCAACCAGACTCTCGCCGTGGTAAGCACCGAGCAAAATCCCGCCGATGTCCAGCAACGGGATCATCGCGAGGGCGGGAAGAATCTCGCGTTCACTACAACCCCAAACTTCCCGTTGCAATTCTTCGACTGCTTTGAGTTCGTCTATTTCCCTGAGGGCTCGAATTTGAATCGGCGAGGACTGAATGGCCATAGAAGCTGGTTCGCTGGATTGTTGGAATTGGACAAGAGAGGACGATCAAACGAGGAGACCCTTAATGAGTTCGCTGAGCCAGCCACCATCGATCGGTTTTGTCACATAGGCGTCAAAACCCGAGGCTTTGGCTTCCTCACGCCAGTCGTTTTCCTGATGTGCGGTGACGGCGATTATCGGCACGTCGCGCATCTCGTCAATGGCGCGGATCTTTGCAGTAGCTTCCAGGCCATCCATCACAGGCAGTGTCAGGTCCATCAGAATGATGTTCGGACGATCGCGTTCGGCGATTTCCACCGCCCTTGCCCCGTCCTCTGCTTCTAGAACCAGATAACCGAGCTGCTCTAATTCCAGCCTCATGAAATAGCGCGAGTCGTCGTCGTCTTCGACCACCAGGACGGTCAGGTTAGTAGAGTCTTTCTCAGTCATGCGTGATTGCTGCAGCTTCCCGGAAGCTTGGAAATTTCCTTGTGTTATCTGATTTTTGGTATGAGTTGACTGTATGTCGCGGGAAAGTCTGTGTCAAGAGACCTATTGTACTGCAAATTGCCGATCAGTCGGTAAAGAATGAGTCACTCAAGACTACGATTGGCAATCGGCAATGCGAGACGCCCCTACCGCGTGGTGGTACTGATCTCCTGGGGGTCCGCATGACCTGAATTCCACTGAAAAGCCCCAAAATTGGATCGAACCAAACCTCGACTTTGATCGTTACAATCAACAACAAGCGCTTTTGCTAGTTTTCACCTCCTGGAGAAAGAAGCTATGAAACGAATAATTCTTGTGGTGCTGGTGAGCATCGCCGCCCTGGCCGGAATCGTGCGGTCGTATTCGAAGACGGGTCGCAGCATCAGCGAACTCCCGCGTGTGGTGAGTGGAGACTCAAACTCGCAGGGTGACGTTCGGGATGAGATCCGGAAAAGCTATGAACTCGCTGCGGGTGCGAAGGTTGAGGTGGAAGGCATCAATGGCGCCGTAAAGATTGAAACGAGCGACACGCGCACCGCCGAAATCTATATCGAGCGCACCGCCAAGAGTTCCGAGGCGCTGCAGCGGCGCAAGATTATCATCGAAAACACCGCCACCAGTCTAAAAATTCGCGGTGAAAAGGGCGACGCGGGAATATTTTCACGGCTGTTTGGATCGAGCCCCTCGGAAAAAATATTGCTCAAGCTCCCGCGCCAGATCTCGCTGGTCACACAAGGTGTAAATGGCGCCGTCACGGTGGGAGAAATTGATGGTCCGGTCGAAGTACACGGAGTCAATGGGAGAGTCGATATCGCGCAGGCGAGCGGTTCGGCGGAATTTCATGGCATCAACGGAAATATCTCCGTGGCGCTGAAGCGTCTTGAAAAAAAAGGCATTAGTCTCAACGGAGTGAACGGCAACATCGAATTGCGGCTGGGTGAGGGAGTAAACGTAGAAGTCGAGGCGCACGGCATGAACGGGCGCATATCTTCCGACTTGCCGGACTTTATTTTGGAAGAAGCAAGGCATGGTAACTACCACGCTCGTGTCGGGAGCGGTGGAAATTCAGTCTCGGCGAACGGGATCAACGGCAACATTCGCTTGAGCCGCACAACAACCGCTGCGGCTAAGACAGAAGAAGCAAAGATAAAAAGCTAATCAGTGAGCAGGAGCAGTGAGCGGCTTTGCCGCCCACCAGTGCGGTAAGCCTCTGACTTACCGGGAAATGCTATTTTTCATCTTGCGCGAGGCTCAGCCTCGCGCTGATTGAAGAAACACCTGGCCGGTGAGGCAAGCCTCACCGCACTGGTTCGGCGGCAGAGCCGCTTAAGCCTGCCCACTGCCCACTGCCCACTGCCCACTGCCCACTGCCCACTGCTCACTGCTCACTGCTCACTGAACTCAATCGGCTTTCGCGTCGTCAGAGTGGGCGCATTCCACCCGCGTAGCTTCTCATTCCACTGCGGCACAGTCTCCACGATGAATTTGTTTGCTCCGTTCATTCGATTGCGAAACTCCGGCTGAATCTCTTCGAAATACTTGCGTTGGTAGGGAGTGGGGGCGGCGTTTGTCGCTTCCAGAGAAAAGAAGAGATCTCCAACCCGGTCCGCAACCCCAGCCTTTCCTGGAAACCCAAGCCCTTCTGAACGCCGCGCCAGTTGATCCTGGATTTCGTCGATTTTCTTAAGGTACTCCTCTAGAGACTTGGTCATCTCCTTGTCGGGTTCCTTGTTCAGATTCTTCATAGTGGTCTGCGTGTGCTTTAGTTGGTCCTTGATACTGTCCAGAAAACGCAGCGCGGTATTGATAGCGGATTGCATCTCGCGCAGTTTCAAAGTGAGTTCCTGTTGTGATTGCAAATCAGCTAGCGGCGTATTCAGCGTGGGATCCAGTTTCACCTCGATCGGCTCTTCAAACTTCTTATCACCAATCGTCAATCGCACGACATATGAGCCCGGAAGCACCTGCGGGCCACGCGGCGGGCCGCTAAAAGCCGACTCCTCCTCAGCGGGAGGTTGACGGACTTCGGCGCCACCAAAGCGCAGATTCCAGGCCACGCGGTTAAGACCCTTTTCCTTAGCTGGCCGGCTAAGCTCCTGCACAAGCTTTCCCGACTTATCAAAGATCTCAACCTTGAAAGCGACTTTCTCGTCCAGTTTGTCTTTGAGGTAGTAGGTTATTAACGCTCCATATGCCGGATTCGGTCCGGTGAAGACCTTGTCGCCGATGCCGTAGCGGGTGAAGCGACTGGTGAAGCGCAGGGCGGAACGAACAGGAAACAAATGCCCGTCGCTGCTCAAGATTCGCCGGCTCATTTGCTGTACCGGCGTCGCATCGTCGAGAATCCAAAGGCTACGACCATGAGTTGCCAGGATCAGATCGTTGTCGCGTGGGTGGACCTTGATGTCGTGCACGGCGACATGAGGTAGGTTCTTGAGTTCGAGACGGACCCATTCCTGTCCGCCGCTATACGAGACAAATAAGCCAAGTTCGGTGCCGGCATATAGCAAGTTGAGATTCTTCGGATCTTCGCGGACCACCTGAATATAAGCTCCACGGGGAAGGTTTCCAGTGATATTGGTCCACGTTTTTCCACCGTCAGCAGTCTTGAAAATGTACGGGCGAAAATCATCAAGCATGTGACGATCGAAGGCAATGTAGGCTACGCCGGCATTTGTCCGCGAGGGCTCCACATGCGAGACCCCGGAGTTTGCGCCGAGGCCGGAAACGTTTCGAATTACATTTATCCAGTTCTTTCCGCCGTCTGTTGTGACCTGCAAATTCCCATCATCGGTTCCGGCCCAGATCTGTCCCCGCTGAACCGGCGATTCCGCAAGCGCAGTGATGGTCGTGTGATACTCCGCCGTAGAGTTTTCAAAGGCGACGGGCCCGCCCGCGTCTTTCTGTTTTTCCGGATCGTTCGTTGTTAGATCGGAGCTTATCTGTTCCCAGGTCTTGCCAAAATCAGTCGACTTGAAGACGACGTTGCCGCCGAAGAAGATCGTCTTGCCGTCGTGTGGCGACTGAACGATTGGCGCGTTCCAGTTGAAACGATACTTTTCGCCGACCGCCGGACCGTCGCCGCTGCCGCGTCCCCACGGGTTTACCTCTTGTTGTTCGCGCGTGCGGAAGTCAGTTCGCACGATACTGCCGCCTTGCGATTCGGAAATGTAAAGGTCCGGATCGTCGGGGTGATTAAGGGTATAAAACCCGTCGCCGAAACTAACCATCCGCCAGTCATCGTTCATGATTCCGGCGGGCTCACGAGTGCGGCTGGGGCCCGTCCAGGAACCGTTGTCCTGTAGTCCTCCCATTACGTAATAGAACGGCAAGCGATTGTCGACATGGATTTGATAGAACTGGCCCAGCGGAATGTTGTTTACGTATTCCCACGACTCGCCTGCATCTGCTGACACGGCGATCCCGCCATCCTGACCCTGCCACATTCGTTTGGGATTTCTGGGGTCAATCCAGAGAGCGTGATAATCGATGTGGGTTCTGCCCGTAATGGAGCGAAAGGTTTTGCCGCCATCGATGGAAACAAAAAGCGACGAAGCAACTGCGTAAACCTTATTTTCATTCGTGGGATCGACGCGGACTGTGGTGTAGTAAAAGCCACGCGAAACAATGCGAGGTTCTTTCGAGACTTGCTTGAAGGTCTCACCGCGATCCTCGGAGCGATAGAGGGTTCCCTCTTTTGCTTCAACGATGGCATAGACAACGTTGGTATTACTGGGCGCGACCCTGACGCCGATGCGTCCCAGCAGCTTTGGCAAGCCATTGGATAACTTGTTCCAGGTCCGCCCGCCATCGATTGACTTGTAGAGACCGCCCTTTTCGCTGCCGCTGCGATGCGTCCAGGCTTTTCGTTCGAAGCTCCACATGCCGGCGTAAAGAATGTTTGGATTAGACGGATCGATTTCAAGATCCGAAATGCCGTGTTCCTTGTCTACATAAAGAGTTTTCGTCCAGCTCTTGCCTCCATCGGTGGTCATGAAAACACCGCGCTCCTCATTCGGACCAAAGGCATGCCCGAGGGCGCCAACGTAAACAACGTCCGGGTTTTGCGGGTTGATCACTATCGTTGAGATCCGCTCGCTATCCTTCAGCCCCATGTGTTGCCAGGTCTTGCCGCCGTCGGTGGATTTGTAAACACCATCGCCAAAGGAGACGCTGTTGCGCGTGTTTGATTCGCCCGTGCCGGCCCAGACAACATCGGGATTGCCGGGCGCGAGGGCAATGTCACCAAGTGAGATTGTCCCGTGGCGCTCAAAAATTGGTTTCCAGTTCACGCCTCCATTCGTGGTCTTAAACAAACCACCCGAGGCAGTGGCAACATAGACAGTGTTCGGATCGCCGGGTACGCCTTCAACATCCGCGATGCGCCCGCCCATGTTTGCCGGACCGATGCTGCGCCATTCGAGACGTTCAAACGAGGTTTCGATTGATGACTTGGTTGGCTCCTGCTTTGCCGGGTGCGGGGACGGTTGAGGACTGGATTCAGGCGTGGGCGAAGGAGATGGCTGCTGCAGTTCCTGGGCCAGAGTGGGCATTGTTACCTGGCCCAGTGCAGCTAAAAAGAGACAAATAACTACGAGGTTGCGTGGATGCATACACTCTCCTGGACATGGTGTTTGGACAAGGCTAACGAAGCTGGAGCTGACAGGGCGGAGAGTTTAGCACACCAAGAATCTTATGCGGGACGGCGTGTCGGCCGCGTGTGATGGCCAACTGAAGAAGCCTACAGCGTGGTCTCAGAAAGCCCGGATTTGTACTTAGTGCTGGTCTGACGATCGTTCATCTCGATGTAAATCCAGCTTGGAGGAATGACTCCCTCCTCAAGGGCGAACCACAACTTATCAAGGTCGCCGCCGCTGCCGAGAGCGCAGAATCCGTACAACCTTTTCCCCGTCGAGTCGTAGATGTCCACCCAGGTACGCGACGCCCTGGTATTGGTGCCGCATGCAGGAAGAGCGGGGGCGGCGGCAAAGAGTGTATTGGGGTAGGCAGCAAGATTATCAACTGTGTACCTGTATCTGATCCACTGCTTACCGTTGGCCGTATAAGGCTCCTGCCCGAGAAATACCAACGACGGATTTGGTAAGGGACCTGAAGTTTGGGCCAGGGACATTGAGACATTGGCTAACAGTAGCAAGACCAGACTGGACAACATTCCCAGGCGCATTTTCGTTTTGTTTGTGTTCATCATTCGTCCTCTTTGGTGGTGACGGAAAACCGCCCGGCTTTCGCGACGATCAAAAATTGGATTACTGAGTGTTTAGCGCGAGGTTCGAGCGCCTCAGCCTAGCTCTCATGACGGCAAATTTCAACCAGTTTTTTCTGAAGGCACGAAACAAAACGGAACCAGACACCCCTGCTTCAGACCTCGATGAAGTATTATCAAGTGAACCGACTATGCGGATGGGGAAACGGGTTAATGGGGAAAGATGTGAAGAAAATGAGTGAGAAGGAAATTCGCGATCGCGTTTTGCTGCTGGGATTCGGTGGAGACCAGCGGTTGTTCATGTCGTTTTGTAAGAGACTGAAAGCCGACCTGCCAGCAGGAACCGGCGTTGCACTTCGGGGCAGCGTGGTGACAAACAAGCGATGGGAGGATGGACAACCCTTCGACGCCGGCGGGGTGGGAACCAGCGATCTCGATCTCACGCTCGTGGGAAACGCAGTGATGGGTTACTGGGACAAAGATGCTTTTTACATACCCGGGTTGCATACCAAACCGTTATGCGACGAGGATCCCGGTATCGCAATCGGCCTCGATAAATTGAGAAAGGATCTGCAACATCTTGTTGGGCGTCCAGTTAATTTTCAGGCGACGTCCAATCTAGTTCTGTACGCTCGTGATGTCCTCTTTGACGAACCCTACTTCACTGTGATCGAACCAGAAAATGCCTCGTGAACCTCAAACTCCTCAGCTACAACATTCGTTTTGGGGGCACACGGCGCGAATCACAGCTCGCCGAAGTTATTCGCACGGTCGCCCCGGATCTGGTCGTTTTCCAGGAAGGAACAGACCCCCGCGTAATTGAAAAGCTGGCGAGTGAGACGGAACTCCCCTATTGGGCCGCACAACGAGCACACTCGATCGCCTATATTAGTCGCGTCAAGATTGGCTATCACGAGTGGCATTATCCGGCTGGCGCCAAGCATTCATTTCTGGAGATTGTGCCGGCAGGAACGGAGGCCCGCATTTTCGGATTGCATCTCAGCGCCAGGTTTTCGAAATGGAGCGAGCGTCAAAGAGGCCGTGAGATTCGCAGCCTCCTCAAAGGGATCGAACGGCACCAGCACGGGTTTCATGTACTGGTTGGAGACTTCAACACTCTCGCGCCCGGAGAGCTCCTGGATGTGCGAAAGATGCCGGCCTGGATCAAGGCTCTGGTATGGATCAGTGGGCGCGACATCCAACGCGAAACCATCCAGGTTATGCTCGACGCTGGTTACGCCGACGGTTTTCGGTTGCTCCATCCCGACATCAAAGGTTACACGTTTCCTGTCTGGGATCCGCATTTACGTCTGGATTATGTTTTTGTGCCGGCGCTTTATGCGGAGCGGTTAAAAGCCTGTGATGTGGTCGAGCACCCCAGTGTGGCTAATGCCTCCGATCACTTTCCGCTGCTGACCCAGCTCGAAATAGGTTCCGACTCGTGATGTTTCGTCAGAGACTTCGCGTGCCAAAAGTATCGCCCTGACGAATGTCGCCCGTTTCCATTCCCTTGCGAAACCAGCGAATGCGCTGTTCGGAACTGCCATGAGTAAAGGAATCCGGAACCACATAGCCTTGTGATTCGCGTTGCAACCGATCGTCGCCCACAGCGCTGGCGGCCCCAAGTGCTTCTTCAATGTCACCCGGTTCCAGCAACCCTCGCCTTTGCGCATAATGCGCCCAAACTCCAGCGAGGAAATCTGCCTGAAGTTCCAGTCGCACTGACAGGTCGTTCGCTTCGGCTTCGCCCCGTTGCCTTTGTGCCCCGCTGACCCGATCCATCGTCCCGAGCAAGTGCTGTACATGGTGACCGACTTCGTGCGCGATTACATAAGCCTGCGCAAAGTCGCCTGGAGCACGAAATCTGGATTGCAGGTCACGGAAGAAAGAGAAGTCGAGATAGAGCTTCTCATCGCCAGGGCAATAGAAAGGTCCCACCGAAGCTCCAGCCCGTCCGCAGCCCGAATTGACCTGATCGGTAAACAAGACAAGAGTCGGTTTGCGATACTGACGCCCGGCCTGGCGAAATATGTCGCCCCAAACGTCCTCGGTGCTTGCCAGCACGACCGAAACGAACTTTTTGAGCTCTTCTTCCTCTGGATTTGTGGGCCGTGAAGTTTGGGTGCCGGCGGACGGATTTTCAACCGGAGCTTGCTCGAGGAGTTGCCGCGGGTCAGCGCCCAACAGCAAAGCGATTATGAGAACGACAATACTCCCCAAGCCTCCGCCAATGGCCATCCCGCCGCGTGAAAGACCCCGCCGATCTTCAATGTTTTCGCTTTGACGCTCACCTCTCCAGCGCATACTTAACTCTCCTTGGTTTCCGATTTCGGGAATTATCGCACGCGAATGCGTTAGGCCGGAAAAAGTTCTGGAAGTTTTAAGCGGGACATCCAGAAAAACCGCGATTCTTAGCGTAGTAACCCCGGGAGACTGAAAAAGAGTGCCTAAAACTGTGGAAAGGGTATTGACGGAAGGCGGCCATATAGACGAGAATCCCTTTGGCCGTTTAGTTTATCCACTGAGGCCGCCAAGTCTGAATCGCAGAGAAGAGTCTTTCTCACCTACGCGACTCTTCGATCTACGCATAACTAGTCCAGTTTATCCCCGACGTTTTCGCCGTGCGTTTCGTAGCGCTTCATGAGCCAACCTATTTAACCTGCGCCTAACCCCCAACTCCTCTCACGTACCCCAAGGTCGGAGATCTAATCATGGCCACAATGCCTCCCGTTCCATCGCAGTTTGAAGAAGCAGAACTACACCGCAATGGCTTTGACGAAGCCACGCATAACTTGCTGATGTCAGAGTTGGCAAGCGAGCGAGCCGCGGCGGCGCATGAGCTTGGCATGTTGGGACGCTCTGCTGCAGCCCCATACCTCATTGCGGCGCTCTACGACGGTTCCTCAGAAGTACGTAAAGCTTCAGCCCAATCGCTCGGTCTAATCGGCGATGCTTCGGTCATCGCGGCCCTCAGTGATCTACAGGCACGCGAGCGCAATGGTCAGACGCCGGATTCCACCATCTCGAATGCCATCTTTGCGATCACAAACCGGCAGGCAGATCTTCATCCAGTCATGTCCGCGCCGGTTCTTCCGCCACGCGAACAACAACGATTCCAGGAAGAGGCAAACCAAAGCGAACACGATCTAAAGGGCAGCAGGACACAAGATCAACGACTAGCGCAGTTGGAAGAGATTCGACTCGAGGCGGTGACGGAAGTAAGCAGGTTATTTGAAAACGATTCACCGGGGGCGCTTCGGGAACCGCCTTCAGAAAAGAGTCAGACGCTAAAGGTTGACGATGAATCGCGAAGCAAGAGTGACGCTGAAGGACTATCTCAATATGAGGCCAGACGTTCTTCCGTTGCGCGAGAAGCGTTACGCGTGGAAACCGACATTCAGATCGACGCTGGGTTCGAATTGTTGCGCCAGGCAGAGGCAAAACAGGCACAGTTGATTGCCACAGCTGAAAACCGCTTACGCGCGCAGGAAGAAGCCCGACACCAGATCGAGGCGAAAGCACAACACCTCGCCGAGCGAGAAAAACTTCTGAAGGCCGAGATTGAGGCGTTGCGAGATTCCGAACAGGAACAGCTGAGAGGTATCGCGGAAGCCGAAGCCAGGCGGCGTAAACAGGATGAAGCTGTCAAACAAGCTGAGGCCGAAATACGTGCGCGCGCGGAAGAGGAACGACAGCGCCTCGCTCAACTCGAAGCGATCCGTAATCAAGCGCAGGTCGACGCGCGTCTTCGCTCCGGACAGGAGCAACAACTTCAAACTGCCATCGATGCGCTTCGCAGGTCGGAAGCTGAACAAGTTAAGCGCATTGGTAAAGCAGAGGCCCAGATGCGGGCTTATGAAGAGGCTAGGCAACAGGCCGAAGCTGAAGCGGTTCGACTCAACGAGGAAGATCAACAGCGGCTTAAGGAACTCAAGGTTTTCCGTCACAAGTTAAAGGCCGACTCCGAGCGACGGGCTGAAAAGGAACGGCAGCTCAAGGCCGGGATCGAAGCTCTTCAGGTGCTGGAAATAGAAGAGCGGAAGCGAGTCGCTGAAGCTACAGTGGCGCTCAGCGCTCAGGAAGAAGTCCGGCATAGGGCTGAAGCCAAGGCGCGCCACCGAGCTGAGAGAGAACAACGCTTGAGTCACGAAATCGAAGCTCTGCGAACTGTAGAAGCAGAACAGGCGAAACGCATAGCGGAGGCGGAAGCTCGAATTCGCCGGGCACAAGCAGAGGCGATGGAGGTCGCCAAAACTGAATCCCGCTTGATTGATGAAGCAAAACTGCTTGAGTTGGCTGAAGCGGAAGCGCGACGCCAGGCAGCCGATGAGGCGAACGAAAGAGCTGCTGCCAGGCTGCGACGCCAGGCTGAGGACGAGGAAAGACGACTCGCGGAACTGGCCGATATTCGCAGCAAAGCCGCATTGGAAGCGCAAGCTAGAGCTGAAAGAGAAGCCGTACTTAACCGCGAGTTGGAAGAGTTACGTCAGGCTAAACAGTCCCAGTGTCAAAGACTTGATGCTGCTGAGGCGAGCCGCATTATTCAGGAAGAGGCAATCACGCAGCTTGAAGCGGAAGTGCAGGTAAGAACAGAAGAAGAACAACAGCGCCTGGCCAACCTCGCGGCAATCCGTTCCCAGGCCGAAGCAGAAAGGCAACGTCGGATTGAAGTCGAACAACAGCTCAGTGTCACAATCGCAACGTTGCGCGAAGCGGAAGCCCAACAACGTAAGAGTATCGAGGCCCTGGAGGCAAATCTAAGCCAAGCCGAAACTGCTGGGCAGCATCTCGCCGAGCGGGAAGGACAACTGCAGGCGGAGATTCAAACGCTTGAACAGGCCCATAAGGTTCAAAGTGAGAAACTCGCTGCGGTGGATGCACGACGGACTGCCCAGGAAGAGTCGCTCAGACAGATCGAAGCGGAAGTTCAATCGCAATCCGAGCAGGAGGAGTTGCGTCTGCTGCAATTGGCAGCGGTGCGCGACCACGCCGAAGCGGAAGCCCGACGCCGGCAGGAAGAGGAACGGCAACTCAAGGATGGAATAGCCGCGCTCAAGGAAGCAGACGCCCAACAGACCCAGACGATCGAGGAGCTGAAGCTGAAGACCGGTCAGCTTGAGGCAGTTCGTCAGCAGCAGAAAGAACGTGAAGCGCAGTTCAGCCGGGAGATCGAGGAGCTGAGCGAGGCGACGCGGGTCCAACTCGAACAGCTAGCAAGTGCAGAAGCGCGCCGCGCGCTTCAGGAACGGGAACTCCAACAACTTGAAACCGACGTTCAGGAGCAAGCACGCCTGGAACAAGGACGATTGGCTCATCAGGCGGAGGTGCGTAATCAAGCCATTTCAGCAGCGGCCGAGCGAACGCAACAGGAGCAACAACTTGAAGCGGCAATCGAAGCCCTGCAGGAACAGAAACTGAAACAAGAAGAGACGATCGAGATTCGCAGGCTTGGCTTGCAACAAGCAGAAGTTGCGGCGCAGGAGTTGAAAGAGAAACAGCAGGAACTCGAGAGTGAGCTGGAGTCGAGTCGCCAAGCCATCACGCAGCAGCGTAGGAGAGTGGAGACTGCTCAGGCTCGGCTTGCGGCGCAGGACGAAGTTTTACGACAGGTTGAAGCAGAGGCCAGCCAGCAAGCTGAGTTGGAAAAGGAGCGTCAGGAAGCGCTGGAAACGCTGCGCGCCAAATTTGAGAGCGAAGCTCAGCGCCGGTCTGAGGTTGAACAGCAACTCGCTGCAGCAATCGAAGTGTTGCACGAAGCCGAAGTAAAACAACTTGAGCGGCTCAAAGCTTTGCGAGTCAGCCTGGAGCAGGAAGAAGCTCAGGCCCGTCAAATTCACGAGGAAGAGACTAGGCTTGCGGCGGAGGCCGAAATTCAGCGAGAGGCTGAAGCGAGATCCCGCCAGCAGGCTGCTGAAACCGAAAGACAAAAGGCCGAAGCAGCGGTCCGACTTTGGGCCGCTGAAGAGCAGGAGCAAATTGCGGCGCTTGAAGCGATCCGTAATCAGGCCGAGGCCGAGGCGCGTTCACGAGCTGATAGGTCGCAGCATTTGAAAACCGAGACTGCGGCGCTTCGGAGTGTTGAGGCTGAGCAGTTTCAACGTATCGCTGAAGCAGAGGCTGAAATCCAGGAGCTGGCGAGTGAAAATGAAAGGCGGCTGGTTCAGTTAGAGGAAACGAGGGCCCAGGCTGAACGCGACGCGCAACAGCGCGCTGAATTGGAGCAAGAACTCAACGCCGGAATTGAAGTAATGCGTCGAGTCGCACAGGAACAGACCCGTCGTGTTGAGCTTGCCCAGGCTGAGACGAAGCGGCTGGCTACGGAACAAGCACAGCGACAAGCCGCTGAGGAGGAAGCACACCGTCAACGCTTTGCTGAAACCGAGGCTGAAACATGGCGGATCAACGCCGAGTTGGCACAGCGACTTGCAGTTGAAGAGGAGAACAGGCGCAATCTTCTAACCGAAACGGAAACCGAAGCTCAGCGACGCGTGGCGGAACAAGCCCAACGTCTCTCTGCTGAAGAGGAAACACGCCGTCAACGCATCGCCGAGGCCGAGGCTCAAGCACAGAGAATCAGCGCAGAACTCGCGCAACGGGTCGCCGCTGAAGAAGTTGCACAGCGCCAACGTCTGGCCGAAATCGAGGCAGAATTCCAGCGGCTCGCGGCGGAGCAGGAGCAGCGATTCGCGGCTGAAGAGGCAACACTGCGCGAGCGTTTCACCCAATCTGAATCCGCGGCAATGCGTCGTGTGAAGCAAGAGGAACAGCTTCTCAGCAACGAGAAAAATACCAGAGACGAGGAAGCGATAGCTCGACAACGCGAGATCGAAGCCAAACGCAAACAAATGGAAGAGGGGGTCCGTCAGCAGGCTGAAATCGAGGCGCAGCAAATTGCCGAACTTGAAAGCCTCCGGGCTCAAACCGAATCCGAGGCAAGACTCCGGGCCGAGAGACAGGAGCAACTCAAGCTCGAGATCGCCGCGCTGCGCAAGTCAGGGGTCAAGCGACAGAAACTGGTCGAGAAGCTCGAAGTTGGCATTGAAGAAAAAGAACGCCAAATTTCTCAATCTATGGAGCAGGAGGCTCGCCTGGCCGCTTTGGAAGTTGCCGCCACGAAAGCGGTCGCCGAGGCCCGTGAGCGCTCAACAAAGGAAGCGCAGCTGAATGCTCAGCTTAACGCTTTAAGCCAGGCTGAAACGGCGCAGATGAAACGCCTCCATGATTTGGAATCTCGTCTTGAAGCCGAACAAACAACAGTTATAGTTTCGGCGGAGCTCGACCCGGCGCAGCTCGAGGCGCAGGCAGAAGCGCAGCAACGCGTGATGAAGGAACGGCAACTGGCCGATCAAATCGAAGCGCTGCGGCATGAAGAAGCGGAACAACAAAAGCGGCTGGAGTTGGCTCAAGCAGAGTTGCGACTTCAGGAAGAGGTCGCCCGTGAAAACGAGTTTCGCCTTGCTCAAAGCATTGAGGGGCAGGCGCTGGAACTTGAGGCGCCGGTACAGGAAGTTAACTTTGCCGTTAGTGATTGCCTGGTCATCTCCCAACCTGTTGAGAACGCAGAAGAGGTGATCATCTTAGGAAACGACGAGTTTGCGCCTGAGCAAGAGACGATTGATCGCGAGGTGGTAGAAATTGTCGCAGTTGAATCGCCGGCTGAGAATGACGATCCAACCAAGGCGATTTCTCCCATCGCGAAGGAAGCCGGTATCGTTGCAGTGAATGCTGATCCTTCGCCCCTTTCTGTGGCCGCAGACCGTCTGAACAGCGGCGACCCGTCAGAACGCAGCGCGGCTTTGGCAGACTTAGCGAAGTTGGATCCGGTCGAGTCGTTCGAGTTGATTGCAAAGTCTTTTGACGATCCCGTGCCACAGGTTAGGAATGCTGCTGCACGAGCGCTGTGCGACCTGACAACTGATCGAGCAGCCTCTTTTACGCGCGCCCTGCGCGAAGCCCCGCCGGAGCGGAGGCGAAAGATTGGTGCAGCGCTTGCGAATTCGGGCCTCGCCTCTGAAGCGATCAACTGCCTGGCTGGCGAGAGTAGGGAAGTAACCTACGATGCTTTCACGATCCTCTTCCTGATGGCCAAGGCTGGGGAAGTTCACCCGCTGATCGAGACGATTGAGAACCATCCCGACATCGCCGTCAGGTTAGCCGTAATAAAGTTGCTCGCGTTCAGCAATCATCCTGAGGTTGTGGCGGCCTTTCGCCGTCTGGCGGTGCGTGGGTCGCTCCCTACCGAAGTCAGATCCGCAGTGATGGAAGCTATTCACGATATCAGCATGCAGAATCGCCAACCTGCGCAGTCAGCGGCTTGAGATTCGCTTTCTGCAATAGTGCATCGTAATCACTCGACTGTATGACTTATCTCTTCACACGGCCCTATTTGGGGTGTGATAGGGGATAACTGCAGTCTTTCATTGCTCTTTTGGGCGGTATACGAGTTGCTCCTCGATCGCTTAAAGGAGATTACATATATGAAATCAACCTACTCAGTTAAAAAGATCGGAACAGGAATTCTGGCCTTCTCATTTGTACTCTTAACCGGAGCCGTGGGCATGTCAATGCAGGCACAGGATCGGTATGGTCAAACGCGCGATGACCGATATTATGAGAATCAACGTCGAGACCGTGATTGGAATAACAATCAGCGGCGCCGTGATCGTCGTCGTGGCGGACGCGACAACAACGATGGCTATAGCGACCTCGGTGGCTCCTTTCAGCTACGCCAAACCGCACTGAACGCTGGTGCGAATGAAGGCATAAAGGAAGGTCGCAAGGACCGGAGCCGCGGCGAGCGGTTCGACTTCACCGACGAAGGTGCTTTCCAGAAGGCCACGAAGGACTACAGTTCGCGTCTTGGTGATCGCGACATCTATCAACGGTATTTCCGTGAGGCCTTTGAGAGCGGTTACAGGGATGGGTATTCAGGTTACTAAGAACGTTAACGACTTAGCGCACGCCTGACTCCTGGTCAGGCCTGCCACATCATTAAAGGATCGGGGGCACGATGTTTCCGATCCTTTTTCATTTTTGAAAAGGTCGTTGACTAACTTTCAAATTGCGGTTAAGAATTCTGGGCTCCCATTACTATACTTTCAGTAGGAATTCTTGACGACCATTGAAGAAAGCTCCGAACTGGGAGGACGACGATGCAGCGCAAGGAGCCGCCGCTCATTTTCATTCAACACCGCGCCTAAGCCCGGTGAAGGCAGAATCCCAAACGTTTCTGATTATTGGAGCATTGAGGCACCGGGGCTTAAGCATGGTGTGAATGAGATTCAAAGCGTCCACGACCCCAGGATGTGAGTAGTGCCCTAATTTGTAACGCAAACTGTTAGTTTGCGCTGAATGAATGGCATTCAAGGGCAGCGCAAACTAACAGTTGCGTTACGAAAACCAAACTAGGGGACTACCAGGATGTTGGGTGGTGACCACGCTGAACTTCTGGTCATGAGAACTAGGCCGCTTCCGTCAAGAACCAATGTAGTCATACAGCCGGAAGTTGATGGACTGTCAGTTGAATCGGTGGTGAACAGCAGGCAAAAGAGAGGGCGTCGACCTCCCCCAAGACCGACGCCCTTACCTTTATCTCAGTTCTCCCATGGAGAATTAACGATGGGCGAAGGTTAGACCGAGGCTGAAGAATTTAGGTTGCAGCTGTCTTGCAAAGCCTTTACGAGAATGTAACAAATCATTTGCGAAGCTGACTCTAATAAGGTCGATCTGCATGAAATATAAAGGGATTTCTGAAAGCATTGCTCCGTACGGTTCCTGGAAATCGCCAATTACTGCTGACCTAATCGTAGGCGGTTCGGTCGGTCTCAATCAGCCTACCATTGATGGTGAGGACATCTATTGGGTCGAGATGCGGCCGTCCGAGGGCGGCCGTCAGGTGATCGTCAAGCGCGACGTGTCAGGTCAGCTTACTGACATCAATCCGCCGCCTTTCAATGCGCGAACGCGGGTACACGAATACGGCGGTGGGGATTATCTTGTCCGCCATGGAACCATCTATTTTTCCAATTTCGTCGATCAGCGCCTTTACAAACAATTGCCACATGAGCAACCGCAGGCGATAACGCCAGGGGCAGAAATGCGCTACGCGGAAGTCGTGCTTGATGAGGTGCGAGGCCGCCTGATTTGTGTCCGCGAGGATCATAGCGTCCCTGAACGCGAAGCAGTAAACACATTGGTCGGTCTCAATGCCTGTGGCAATGATGACTGTGGGAATGTTCTGGTTTCAGGTAACGACTTCTACTCCTCCCCACGTCTGAGTCCGGATGGATCAAAACTCGCTTGGTTAACCTGGAATCATCCAAACATGCCCTGGGACGGCACCGAACTCTGGCAGGCGCGAATCGAAGCAGACGGCGCGTTGACCGGTGCTGAGTGTGTCGCGGGTGGATTGACCGAGTCAATTTTTCAGCCCGAATGGTCGCCCGATGGTGTGCTCTACTTTGTATCGGATAGAAATAGCTGGTGGAATCTTTCTCGCTTGAAGACCGGCGGTTCCGTTGAAGTCATTACTGACATGAAGGCTGAGCTGGGTGTGCCGCAGTGGGTTTTTGGGTTATCGATTTATGGCTTCACATCTCCCGAGCAAATCGTTTGCGTTTACCAGGTTCGCGGTATTTCGCGCCTGGCTACTTTAGCTACGGATACGCTGACGCTTGAACCTGTTGATGTTTCCTATACGGACATGGGCTGGGTGCGAACGGCGCCGGGACGATCCGTCTTCCGCGCCGGATCACCCATGGATCCGCCGGCAATTGTGAGCTTCGATCTGGCAAGTGGAAGAATCGACTCGTTGCGTAGATCAAACGATCTCAAAATCGATCCTGGATATTTTTCTGTACCGCAAGCGATCGAGTATCCGACCGAAGGTGGCTTAACCAGTCACGCATTCTTCTATCCGCCCCAAAATCGCGACTATCGCGCACCCGCGGGCGAGTTGCCGCCATTACTTGTGAAGAGCCACGGCGGACCAACCTCAGCAGCGGCCACTGCCTTGAGTCTAACTATTCAGTATTGGACGAGCAGGGGCATCGCCGTGCTTGACGTTAACTACGGTGGAAGCACGGGCTACGGCAGGGAGTATCGCGAGCGACTCAAGGACAAGTGGGGAATAGTTGATGTTGACGATGGCATAAATGGGGCTCGCTATCTGGTCGAGCGCGGTGAAGTTGACGGGAATCGATTGATGATCACAGGTGGCAGCGCCGGCGGTTATACAACGCTCTGCGCGCTAACTTTCAGGGACGTGTTCAAAGCCGGCGCCAGCCACTACGGCGTAAGTGATGCTGAAGCGCTGGCGGTTGAGACACATAAATTCGAGTCGCGCTATCTTGATAAACTCTTCGGACCCTACCCGGACCGTCGCGATATTTATCGCGACCGCTCACCGATAAACTTTACGGAGCTGCTTTCCTGTCCGGTCATTTTCTTCCAGGGACTTGAAGATCGAGTAGTGCCGCCGAATCAGGCCGAGATCATGGTCGAGGCTTTGCGCGCAAAAGGAGTTCCGGTCGCTTATGTTTCATTTGCGGGCGAGCAGCATGGCTTTCGCCAGGCAAAGAACATTAAACGATCACTCGATGGCGAGTTGTATTTCTACTCACGGATTTTTGGTTTTGATCTGGCGGAAGAGGTTGAGCCGGTCGAAATCAGCAATCTCGCATAACGCAACCTGCGATTCGCCATTCAGGACTACTTCAGAGGATCGTCAGCGACCGTGGCTGGACCGCCGCCATGATCCCCGCTCCTCATGACGCCGGTCTCATCAACGAAGAAAGACATCTTGCCGGTCTTGCCATATTCCAGCGGCATGGCGCGCGCTTCAAATCCCGACCCGCCGACACTCAGCTCAATTCTATATCCATGCTGCTCAAACACATTTTTCGTGATCAGTCCGTTCGCGATTAGCTGATCCTTGCTGCCATAGCTGCCATCGCCTGTAGTTGCCTTGTAGGTCATCTCGGCGCTGACGATTGTCCGTAAGGTACCTTTAACGAGGGACTCATTTGCCAAGGGCCCAGAAGCCTGGCTGTTCGAGCCAGACATGCCGGCAATCATGAGCAGCGCAAGGTTCTTTGGCACGCGCAGTTCGTGAAGCGGTCCCTGTCCTTCATTAGAGAGAGCATAGGTGACTGGTTCGGGGGTGGGACTTAGCCGCGACAGTAATTCACGAAGCTGATCTGTGATAGATGAATCCAGCGTGCGGGCAAAGGCGCTGTAACTGCTCATTAGCGCCGGCGACACATAGAGCTGTCCCAGCACCTGGCGCGACTGCCAGCGCGTGTAATTGCGGAAATGACTATCCGAAGCCAGGGTTTCGTGATTCAAGTAAGAGTCGACAACATGGCGGAGGGCCTTTGGATCGGGTGAAACGAGCAGGAAGTTACCAACAAACGCGTATGAGAAGGCGTTTGCATAGGTAACAACTTCTGTATCACCACGCTTCTCAGTCTGCGCCAGGAGACTGGCGCCTTTTAGGCCAAACGAATCGATCAGCTTGGGAAGCAGCAGGCGCACGCCTTCCCGATCTTTTATCGAGATTGCGATTACGGGATTAGGTGCTTCAGGTGCAGATGCGTTCTTTGTTGAGTCGGGCTCGGCAGATTGCTTCAGTTGGGGATTAGGAGCAGCGGGACCCGGCCCAACATCCAGCGTTTGCATTGGCAGGCTGAGTGCGATCTCGTTACCAAGCAAGGGAATCAGATCATCTTTGATCTTGATCCCGGATTGCCGCTCGTAAACCGAAAAGGGTGATTCCATGGAGGCGTCTCTTGCCGGCACGTTGATCCCCGCTCGCGCTGCGTCATGCCTGATCGCGTTGACCAGCCCTTCATAGATTTGCGGGTAGTCAAGCGAGAGTGTAACGAAGAACTCGGTGTCGGAGGGAAAAACCGAAGGAGACTCGGGAGTGAGGGGCGGGCCTGAAACAAGCTGCGGCATGAACGGTATCGCACTGGCGCGAACACCGGGTTCGTTCACGAGCAACACGCGCAGCGAGTAAGAATCAGGTTCGAAAGCCAGCGCGGCCCCAACCCCTCCGGGCCAAATGGTGCGACCACCAAAAAGGAGTCTTGCCAGAGAACCAAATGCCTGACCAGCCACGTCTGGCGGAGGTGCAGAACCTTCAGAACCATCGGCCGCGATGAGGGTCGCTTGAGCCGTCTCCGTTTGGCGTTGCGGAATGACATCCGGATCAGGCGCTTCTGAAACGGGTACAACCGAATTCTGAACGTCCGCGTCGGGCGCAACTTCCGCTGTGCTTTCCTCCGCGTCGGCTTTAGGCGGGTTGGCCGCCTCCGCCTCGATTCGTTTCTGCTCCTCGTCCTCATATTGTCGGCGTCGCTCTTGTTCCTCTCGCTCCATCGCGCCTGAATCCACGTAAACCAAAACCGATTCAGTGACGAATCTGTCATGCACTCGTCGAAAGTTTTGGTCTTCCGTAAATAGTTTGCTGCCAGCCGGGCGCAGGGTCTTGAAGTTGAAGGTTACGTCGCTAATAAAAATAAGAGCGCCCGATTGTTTCACCACGTACGGCGGAAGCGTCTTTTTTGGCTTCGCATCCTCATCGTCTCCCAGTTCCGAATTTCGGGTCGCATTCTTGCCTGAGTTAGCGCCACCACCAGGCCGGGGCGAACTCTCAGGCGTTGGCGTTGGTAAAAACTGGAGGAGAAAGGTCTTCAGTCGCGGTTCAAATTTCTGCGCCTCCTCCGCGGACCCAAACTCAATCGCAAACAGGACGTTCGGCAACTTTGGTCTCGACGGCCAGGAAGCGACAAGCATGCGCGAAGTCATCAGCGCGTCCGACTCGGAGTTAAGCCACTTCATGAGGGTCTTAAATTCCTTCGGCGGCGCTGCCAGCTTCATTATTGGATCGATGATGTCATTAAACGACTGTGAACGAAGTAATTGACCAACAACCCGCACCTCACAATAGATTTTGTAACTGTCTTCAGAAAGAAGGTTGTCAAAAGTTACCGCTGGCTGAACCGGCGGCGCTGCGGGAGTTCTCTGTGCGCCTGCGCGGCGGCGTTGCGCAAGCGTCGTGTTCGTGATGAACGCGAATGCCAATAAGAATAGGCCAACGGTTCGGAGTACTTTCATGAGTTTTCTCTAGCCCCTTGTCCGTTACTGCCAACCAACAGGACGTTTGCATCGTCCGCCAAGCCAACTTCAAAAGCAAGACAAATTTCCGTGATACTTTTCGGGAAAATCATGCTGATGTGGCCCAGATCGGTGGAATTGCGAAGCAGCATTTGGCAAAAGTCAGTACAAATAAAGACTGTTGCAAAATCCAGCAGCGGCAGTTAGATTGTCGTACGCAGATTCAAATAGGAAGTGTCAACAGAGTATCGCAACGAGCAATTACAGTACGGGAGCGGTAGCGACCGCACTCAAGCGACAGAATCATTCATGAAATGATGCACCAATACACCCTCAGTCGCTGACTATCGGTTTATTGCTTCTTGTTCTTAGTGGCGGGGAGTGCGGTCGCTACCGCTCCCGTACTGTAACTGCTCATTGCGCATCGGCGTGTTGCACTTCAAAACAAATATCTTGCGCCGGAGGTAGAAAAAGTGCCGACAGGAACCTGCCCGGAATGTGACGCTGATGTTCATGTGGATGTGGACACAGACAAGGGCGAGACGGTCTCATGTGAAGATTGTGGAACTGAACTGGAAGTGGTCGGACTTGATCCGCTGGAACTCGACATAGTGGAAGAGGACGATCTGGACGACGACGAAGACGAAGACGAACTTTAAAATGAAACTTCGCAGCAGCAGTGTGTAGGCTGCCTTCTCGCTACCGCTGCTTCCGATTGTTTCCTTCCTGCGCCTGATATCCCGAACGGCTTTGCCTCACAGTCAAGCCGTTCGGACCTTGAACGTTAATCGGGTGAAACTGCCCATCACGACGTTTTTCTTCAGCAGGGTAGAACGCCAGCACATAGCTGGCTGTTACTTCTTCCGCTAACGCGCGGAAGAGTCCCTGATAATCTTTTTGATCTGCATAGAGGTTCCTACCCCCGGTGCGCTCAGCCAACTCACTGACATCAAGCGGTGTCGGTAATGGCGTCTGCGCAACCGCGGTCATCACTCTTGAGTATGACGGCAGCGTGACCGTGTAGACACTCACCTGAGCATCATTTGCACGCTCGATAACGGTTTGGGCTGAAACGGTGTCGCCGACGGGAAAGCCATCGGTTACCACAATCACCGCGCGCTTCACTATGCGCCGGTCGCGCGTGCGCGGAGCCTGGCGGACGAGAAGGCGAATCGCATCATCGACCGCATCGTAAGTGTGCGTTGACAATCCGTTTGGTTCGCGAGCGATGCGTTCCAGCGCCCGATCCAGTTTTTCCGGCTCCGTAGTAAAGCGTTGTAGAGTTTTGACGTTCATCCCAAAGGCCATCACCGCATAGACAGCCTGCTGATCGGCAACGCTAGCGGAAAAAACACGGAGGGCGCTGCGTAGTCGCGTGATCTCATCCGGCGTCATACTGCCGGAAATGTCGACCGCAAACACGATTGCGAGGGGACGCGGTGGTCCGATACGACGTTCGACCTGAAAAAAAGACAGCGGCTGCTCCTGCCCGTCAGCAAAAAGCTTGAAGTCGCCCTTCGCGAGGTTTCGCACCGGCTTTCCTTCGCTGTCGGTTACGGAGACGTCCACGGAAACGAGGTCCGTATCGATTCGCAGAATGTCGTCCGGTTGTTCAGGCTCCGCAGTGAACACCTTGCGCGGCCGCTGTGCAGCCGCGGGATCCTGGGCGAAACAGCTGAACGAGTTGTGCCAGGCGAGCACCAGAAACACGAGCCCCACAATCATGCGGAGCGGAGTTGGGCTGTGATCGTTAATAAAGTTCACAATCGATACAACGATGAAGGTCGATCTTTAGATGCCTAAAAATCCATTTGGTTAGGATGGCTGATTCCGGCAGAAGATTATACGAACTCAGGGGCGGTCACCAACGCAGCAATGGGCAACAGCTGGAGCAATTCCGGGCATCAAGGTTGTGGTGCCCTAACTACGGCACTTGTAACCGAAACAATTCGCGCGCGCAGAGTACTGGTTTGCGGCCGCAGAAACAGGCTGCCTCGACGGATTTACGGCATTCCTGCTGTTTCGCAAGCGGTGATATATTGCGTTGGCCGACGGGTTAGATTCGGAGGTTATTGGTGAAAGCTGGAACGTTAATGCTGGCCTTGCTTGCAGTCCTCGCCCTGGCGATCGTTGCGGGCGCACAGGATCGTTCGACCGGAAGTATCAAGGGCAAGGTGAAGGTCGAGACGGGCACTGCGGCAGGTGTCGCTGTCGTTGTACGGAAAGGGGAGCGGGAAGTCACTCGCGTGGCAACTGATAAGAACGGCTCTTTTATAATTCAGAGTCTGCCCCCGGGAATTTACGGACTGACGTTTCGGAAGCCGGGTTTGAGCGTGGGCACAATTGAAAGTGTCGAAGTGAAATCCGGAAAGACCCGCTCGCTGGGAGATCGCCTGGTGCTGACGGTCGACGAAGGTTCAATTGCTTTTATTCGCGGCAGTGTTTTTAGTCCCAGTGGCAGAAGCGTCCCGGGCGCAAGAGTTGAACTGGCAAAAATTCTCGACGACGGTTCCACGAAAAAGATTGACGGTCGCATTACCACCGAAACAGGTTCGTTTGTATTCCGGCTGACTCCGGAACCCGGCAAATACCGCATTACGGCAAAAGTCGGTGGCGCTGAACCAGCAAGCGGCGATGTTGAGATAGACGGCGCCGCGGTTTATCGCATCGCCATTTCATTAGTCGCATCGCCGAAGTGAAGTCCTCAAAGAACCAGATTAACTTCATCCAGCTGATTCGTGGATCGTCCTCTTAATTCCAAATAATCGGAATACCACTCGGCCATGTTTTATTGTTTGGTTGGTGCGGCTGGCTGCGTTAGGATAAGACGCATCAGGCACAATGGAAGAGCGTGAAGAGTTCCTTACTGCTCGCCAGCTTGCGAAGGTTCTGCAGGTTAGCGAGTCAACCGTCCGACGACTTGCTCGCAAGCGTCGCATCCCTTCCGTGCGTGTGACCCCTAAAATTATCCGGTTTCATCTTGATGCCGTACGTGAGGCCCTCGATGTGCCGCGCTCCCGGATCCGTCACGGGGAGTTTAACGAGATCGTGGACGATGCTCAGCTGTCTTTTGACGATCTGCTCCTGACTTAAGTATTGGAGCAGGTTAAACGAAAGTGGTTATAAAAGGAGAGCACCACACCTGGTCGCTACTGCTCCCGGTTCTGCATTGAGGTGTTGCTCTTAGCTCGGACCCTTCCAAAGCGTAGCAGGGAAGCCTCAGTGTTTCAGGGCGCACTCAGCGGCGAGGTTGTTTTCCCGGCGCGAATTCCACCCAGTTACTGCCCTGCCTTACGTAGACTCGTGGCTGGCGAATCGGAAACTTAGCGCGGAACGCGGGATTACTTGCCAGGAACTTCTTGATCGTTCCGGTATCGCCCGTTGCAACCCGCCACTTGCCGTCTTCGCGCACAAGATACTGCTGCACGACAATCTTGCCTTCGGCGGTGATTGGAGCGGTCACTCTCCCGTACAAGACCGTATCCACCACCGCGATATCTTTCGCCAGGCGAACCTGACCTACATCAATCCTATCGAGTGTGTACATGTTTTGCGCGCGTTTCAAAGCACTGGAGAAACGCTCCCGCGAGGTCCGCGCTCTTGAGGAAGAGGGAAGTGAATCGTAGAGAGCGTGGTAGTCGCCCGACTTCAACTGCTGAAATACCTTCTGGACCGTGCCGCGAACCTCAGCTTCATCCGCTGCGAGACTGACAGTCGGCACCAACACGAAGAGCACGCCAAAAATGATGGCGGCTACCGTGGCTTTATTGATCTTGATCTTCATCTCTCTCAGTTTCAGTTTCTGCTTCCGAGGTTGCATCTTCAGCCGCAATACTCCTTTGTATTTGCGTCCGGTAGTTCAGGAACCAGGACACCATGCCAACGACCGCCACGACAAAGGCCATGTCGAAGTTCCCGCGAGCAATTAAGACTGCGGCAGCGGCAATACAGCATCCGGCCAATACCAGCCAGAAGGTCGTCACTTGATTGTTACCAGAATCACGAGATCGATAGCTCCAGGCGGGTAGCAAACCTTATCGTCGCACGCCTGGACGTTGAGTTTGGCTGGCAAGGTGCGGCGGCCCTGGGGGGCCGATTTGTCCGCATTCAACATCACTCTGAGCTGCGTTTCGCCCTCGTAAACTCGCAGCGGCTGTTCGGAAAACTCAAACTTTTTGACTTGCGGGTTGGGATAGTAAATATAGTCAACGGAAATTTCTGCCGTGTCTTCCAGGTCAAGCTGGGTTGCCTTCAGGTAGTCAAAGCTCGGAGGATTGGCATTGATGTGGTAGCCAGACTGGGTATTAACTTTGACGACTGCTTCGTTAGACTCACCAGTCTTGATCTCCACTGGCGATACAGAGGCTTTAACAACCGACTGGGAGGAAATCTTCGCCGCCTCGGGAGACGGCGTCGCGGAGTTCTGGCCAGGTTTGGAACAGGCCGACAGGATAACCAACAAGAAGCCGGTGACAAGAATTAGATTCAATCGATTCACTTTGCCCTCAGGTTAGTCTGATTCTGAAATAGAGCTTGACTCAGAGGAAAGCGTGGGTTGCCTGGCGCGTTGAAGAATATAACGAGTCAGCAACCCTCCAGGAATGATGATTAAAACAAGAATCGGAACCATCACGACCACAAATCGAATGAGAAAGAGCACGATGCCCGCTGCGACGGAAACACTATCCGCGACTGCGTCTCGGATGTTCCGGCCAAATCCCGACGTGCTGACGACAATGGCTGACGGTGTTTGCAGGTTAATCGTAATTGTCGACAAACTAGCGCGGTTTTCCAGGAACCGCTTACGGCCCTCCAGCTTCTCAATTTCCGTCCTGACTTCGGCAATCTGACGCTGCACCTCGAGTGCATCCGCCACTTTCCTGGCCTGCTTCATGATCTCGAGAAATTGCAGCTCCAGCGCTTTCTGCGTCTTTATGCGCGCCTCCAGGTCGATGAACTCCTCCGTTACATCCTGGCCTGTGGCCTTTTCCTGAATCACTCGACCACCCTCGGCACGAATCTGGTCTAAGGCGGAACCGAATTGCGGAGCCGGAATCCGGACGACCACATTAACTTCCAATTCCTGCTGACCCGATTCGCCGCTTTGACGTTGTTTCGACTCAGAGGTGACGACAAATCCGCCCAGCGATTCTGCGATCGACGTGATCTTGCGTTGAGCAGCGCCGGGATCCGAAACTTCCAGCGTAAGTTCGGCATTGCGCAGAATCTTGCGATTCATTGCCTCAGCCATCGATTGCGACTGGTCCGCCTGATTGAGCGAGACCTGTTGCATCATCGGACTCTGCCTTTGCGGTTCAGCGATCTGCTTCCTGGCGATCTGGCCCTCACTATCGGTGGTAGAGCTTGCGGTGGATGTTCTAGCCGCTCCCGGCGATGCCTCTCGCGTACTACTTTGTTCCAGACCACATCCGGTCACCAGAAGGAGTGGCAAAACAAGAAACAGGAATTTGGAAGATTTCATGGGGTTAGCCTCGTTCACATAAGAATGCTGCACTTTTAGAACGCGGAACGGGCATCCTCTTGCGCGCTCAAAACGAAGCAAAGTCTTTTTTTGAGGTCGCTACTCCCCGCCAGCTGCTTCCGTTTTATCGTCCGGCTTTTTGATCCCAAACTTTTCCAGACGGTACTGCAGTGTGCGGAAAGTAAAGCCAAGCAGTTTCGCGGCCTTGGTGATGTTGTAGTCGGTTTGTTCCATCGCCTGCATCAAGAGATTGCGTTCAACCTCTTCAAAGTTAATTCCTTCAGCCGGCAGCTTAAATGCGCCTTCTGCGGCCGGTCGAGCTTCCTGCCTGACTTCCAGCGGCAGGTCGTCAATCGTGATCTGATCGCCCTCGCAGAGCAGAATCGCGCGCTCAATAGCGGACTCGAGCTGGCGCACATTGCCTGGCCAGCTGTATTCGTTCATCAACTTTCTTGTTTCCGCGGTGAGTCCCCTCACCAGGCGTGAGGTATTCCGAGTGTGCTTCTTTAAGAAGAAGTCGATTAGGACGGGAATGTCGTCGCGCCGTTCGCGCAGCGGCGGGACATCGACAGAAAGGACATTGATGCGATAGTAGAGATCATCTCTAAAACGCCCGTCAGCGACCATGGCGCGCAAGTCGCGATTTGTGGCTGCAATTACTCGGACGTCGACGCTGATCTCATGCGTCCCGCCGACGCGCCGGATCTTGCGCTCCTGCAGCGCCCGCAGCAATTTCGCCTGCATGGCGACGTCTAGCTCGGCAATCTCATCAAGAAACAGGGAGCCGCGGTCCGCGATCTCGAAGAGTCCTTTCTTATCTGCGTGGGCTCCGGTAAAGGACCCCTTCTCATGCCCGAAGAGTTCGGATTCGAGCAGGTTCTCGTTGATTGCCGCGCAATTGACTGCCTGAAACATCTCCTGCGCGCGTGGCGATTGGTTATGAATCGAGCGAGCAATCAGTTCCTTACCAGTCCCTGATTCGCCGCGAATCAACACTGTCGAGTTCGAACGTGCCACTTTGACGATCATTCGCTTGACTGCCTCCATCTTCGGCGAGGCTGAAATGATCTCGACGTCGATGGCATCAAGTTTATCGAGGGCGCGATTGATGGTAGCCAGCAAAGCGTCTTTGTCGTAAGGCTTCTCCATGTAGTCGAAAGCGCCACGACGCAAGGCTTCTTTGGCTGACTCAATCGAGCCGTGTGCTGTAAGGAGGATGACTATGATCGATGAATCGAGGGCCAACAGGTGTTGCAGCAATTCGATGCCGTCCATGCCAGTCATCTTCAGATCGGTCAGGGCCAGATCGAAACGACGGTCTTTGGCAAACTTGATCGCCGCTTCGCCGGACGATGCCGCGGTCACATCGTAGCCTTCGCCCGTGAGAATCATTTCCAGAATCTCTCGCTGCGACTTCTCGTCGTCTACTACCAGGATGCTTTTGCGCGCCATGTTCAAACTCCAAAAATAGACTGGGAGATGAGGTGATTGGGACACGGAGTGAAAAGAACTTTCTACCGCGCTCTTTCCTTTCCCAACCCCTTCCGTCCCTCAGTCTTCTTTGCTTCCTCTCATACTGTTTCTGGATTTACCGGCAAAATTATTGTAAACGTTGTACCGCTACCCTGTTTTGAGCTCACGCTGACGGTCCCGCCGTGATCCTCAACTGCTTTCCTGACAATCGCCAGGCCCAATCCCGTGCCCGTGTCCTTTGTCGAATAGTAAGGCTCGAACACCTTGGAGATATCATCAGGAGCGATCCCCTTTCCGGTGTCGACGATCTCGACTCGCGCCCTTTCGCCCGTTTCGCTGGAAAGTTTGATCACAATGTTACCACCACCCCCATCGATAGCCTGCAATCCATTGATCACCAGATTTGTGAACACCGATCGCAGGGTATCCCTGTCGGCCAGGATCGTGGGCAGTGCGGCTTCAACTTCCACACTGGTTTTGATTCCGTTCTCCGCTGCCTGCGCTTCAATTAGACGCAAGGCGTCCTCGGCTTCAACGCGAAGGTTGACGGGCTGAAAGTCCAAGGTCGAAGGTCGTGAATACTTGAGAAAGTCGGTGATGTGGCGGTTAATCCTCAACACTTCTGCTTTTAGTTGTTCCGCCAATCGCTGAAAGGTTTCTCGTTTGACAGGATCCTCGGGCGCGAGGGAAGAGCGAAGGTGATCAAGAGTCAAATTAATATAATTGAGCGGGTTGCGAATCTCGTGAGCAATCGCCGCAGCAAGTCTGCCTACTACCGCGCCCTTCTCGGCTTCATGGAGCTGCGCCTCAAGTTCGCGCGCGCGCGCGAGTTGCGCCGTCATCTCATTAAAAGCGGAAGCGAGTTGGCCCATCTCGTCGCGCCTTTCCGAAGGCACGCGAAAACTGAAATCACCGCGGGCAACTTTCTCTGACGCCACCGATAGAAGTTTGATTGGTCTGGTAAACCTCCAAACAAAGAGTCCCGTTACCAGCGTAGTGGCGAGCGCCAACAGAAGCGTGTAGAAGGCCGAACGGGAAGCCTGACTTTGGAGGATGTCTGTCAGCGTGTTGGCGGATCCCAAAACGACGATCACATAACGCCGGCCCTTAGTTGTTTCCAGAGGGAAGTAAAAGGCTCCGGGTTCGCCAGGCTTCGACGGTGCGGACGAGGTGATCCAGGGCGGGAGATCGTGAGTCTCATCGGCCAACTCAACAGCGGAGCTAAGCGGAGGTAGCGGCACATCGCTGATGCGAACGTATCGAACAGTCTTGTCTTCGTTCTCGGTTGGAGCGTAGTCGCTAATTAAACTATCCTGAACCAGTCCCTCGCTATCAACCACCATCACATTCTTGACGCGTCCATCCTTTTCATCCAGCAGCGGCACGCGCAAATTATTGCGAAGCTCATCAAGATATTTGGTGCTAAAGATGCTGTTCACCCCGAGCGCGACGCCGGCCATGATTGCCTGTTCCTGTTCGACGATCAGTTGGGCGTTGCGCTGAATGGCACGAAGATTGACGTAGTATTGAACGCCCAGAGTCAGCCCCAGCATCACTGCCAGAAGCAGCAATAACCGGGCACGGAAGCTATTTAGAATTCCGGAAATCTTCATTTCAAAGGTAAAACCCCCACAGCAGGAGTTAGACACCTTTCTTATCTGATTGGCTGCAGCTTAGCGCACAAAAAAGGCCTTTCCAAACCGTGTTAATGGTTTATGTACAAAAGGTTACTTTTTTGTTGCCGCTTCACTGCTCTAATGGTATATTTGCCATGGTCTCGTTGCACTGTCCCCTGGGACCGCCTTTAGGGAATTCTCCCACCTCAAGTTGCAGAACGGTAGTCCGCCAAAACAAACGGCTTTGTGAGGCGGCAGAATTGAGAATTTTTGAGAGGGCATTTCACGGCTCTCAAGACTGCAAGAAAGTTTTTACGAGGAGGGGTTGCTTCCAGTTTGAATCACTCGAAACAGCACCGTAGTACTTTTGGCGCCGCTCGCTGTCAGGTGAGCATCAATTCCTAGGAAAGGTTAAGAGACCCGCATGAAACAGCACGCCCATCCCCTGAATGCCAATTCTTCCCCATTATTTATTACTCTGCGTTTTGTCCTAATCCTACTGATTCTTATACCCCTGGCATTTTCGACTGAAGCGCTTGGAAAGCGACGAGCTTCCTCGGCAAACAAAGCCGCTCGCAATAAAGCTACTCGCAATAAGGCGACCCGCAATAAGTCAGCTCGCGCTGACCGGGGAAGAAAAATGACGGCTCGCGAGCGCCGCGCCTCTCGTCGCAGTAGATATTCGGCAAGAGACAATCGTCGGGGAAGGTCTCGCGTGTCCGCGCGCTTGTCCAAACGAGAGCTTCGCCAACGACGGAATCAGATTGCGCGTGAACAGAGCTCTTCATTGAGGGCCCTTGAGCGAAGATTGCGACGTCCCTTAACCAGACGTGAGCGCACCGCTGAACTCCGTCGAATAGAAGCGCGCCATCGCCGCGATTCGTTGGCGGCCAGACGTCGTGCTGAAGCCGCACGCCGCGCTGCTATCGCACGCCAGCGGGCACTCGAGCAATCGATGCGTGACGAAGTTCAGGCGCTCATCAGCCGGGACGATACGACAGGTGAAGACATGGAAGTGCGCCAGGCCGCGGTCAAAGCGCTTGGCAATCACATCGGAACCGTCGTCGTGATGGATCCGAAGACCGGTCGTGTCTACTCCATGGTGAATCAAGAGTGGGCCTTGCGTCGTGGCTTCAAACCCTGTTCGACCATCAAACTCGTTACGGGAGTTGCCGGCTTGGGAGAGAAGGTGATCGATCCCACCAATACGGCAGCGGTTTCCGAGCGGTATAACATCGACCTGACCGACGCTCTCGCTTATTCCAATAATACTTACTTCCAACAGGTTGGCGGGCGCGTGGGCTTCGGGAAGATGATGGATTACGCGCGCGATATGGGCCTGGGTGAGAAAACCGGCATCAACGCCCCGAATGAATTCGCCGGGCGACTCCCATATGAAAAAACGGGCTTCGCTCTCAACCGCATGTCTTCTCACGGCGATGATTTCGAGGTTACTGCCCTTCAGTTGGCGACCCTCGTTTCAGCGATGGGTAATGGCGGCCAACTGCTTGTACCAAACGTGCCACGGACGGAGCAGGATTTGGCCAAATTCAAGGGGAAGGTGCGCAGACAAATTGAGATCGAACCGGAAACGTGGCGAAGGATGGTTCCCGGAATGGTCGGAGCTGTTAATTACGGCTCAGGTAAGAAGGCCTACGATCCGCTGCAGACGGTCGCCGGCAAAACAGGCACCTGCATCGGCCAGGGCGGTTGGGTAGGACTCTTCACTTCTTACGCGCCGCTAGCCAATCCCCGCCTGGCAGTGGTTGTGATTGGTCGCGGCCCGGATGCGCGGCGTCATTTCCCTGCGGCAGTCGCGGGAAGAATCTATCGCGAACTGAACAGTCGTTTCGGTACCCCAGTAAATCTCGAGTTCGCAAAGGCGCCGGGTGGGAATCTCGATGATCCCAAGGCGGCTGATTTGAACGAAGAAGAAAAGGACGCCGCCGAAGCTGAAGCCGCCGAGCAGGAAGCTATTGAAGTACAGGCTAACGCCGAAGCCTCGCTCGCTGAAAACGAAGCCGCTGCGGCTGACAACAGCGAGACGCCCGCTGCACCGGCGGCCAAGACCACGCGAACAGATAACACAGTTACTCGCAGCCCAGTGAAGCGGGTGCTGATGCCGATCGAACGGCGGGGCGCGGATGTTCAAAAGAATGCGGCGAAACCAGTGATTACGCCAAAGACACCCGAACCGGCAGTAAAGGCGGCATCGCCTGCAGAAACACGCCCGCGTCGCACCCAACTCAATTAGCCTTGTGAAATGCAACCTGGCTGCAATCCAGGGAAAACCAATCAGCGCCGGAGACCCGTACTTGAGATGGGCCCGGCGTTGTTGTTTTGGTCGCAGACTTGTCCTGTGAATTTGACGCTCTTTGCACCTTGACATGTCTGCGATACTTGCAGGAATATTGCGAGCGTTCTTACAATTGCATCCGTTCCAGTAGGCCCGACATTTATCCTCCCCTGCGAGGTTCTCTCCTTCGAGATGTGAAGATCGGCAACCGGTCTTTCTACGAATGCATCTCATTTGTCGCGCTGATGCGACCCTGGAAAAGTCGCTCGTGGCCCCTGAAGTTTTAGAATGGTAGAAGATCCTGGAGGTTGGGAACACGCATGAAAAAGATTATTGAGTTAATAGCAATCGGCGCCACGGTCGCCGTGTTTGCGCTTCCGGCGGTTGCACAGCAGCCGGCTGCAACACCGCAGCAGCCAGCCGCAGCAGCACCGCAGGGTTGTACGCCGGAGGCCAAGCTTGCCTGGTATAACGAGTTTCGCCAGCACTTCAAAGGAGATACTGCGAAGGCCAACGAGTTGGCAACGAAGTGGTTGGCTTGCCCTGAAGCCAAAGGCGAAGAACAGCAAGCTGCCTATCTGAAAAACTTCGTCACGCTTTACGAGAAGGCGACTCGCAAAGATCGCATCACCGATTTTGTTTACGTAAAAAAAGACTACGCCAAGGCTTTTGAGATCGGAAAGCAGGTTCTGGCAGAAGAGCCGGAAAACCTGAAAGTTCTTATCGATCTCGCCTACGCCGGCTATGCTTCGAAGAACCCGGCGTACACGGCTGACACTTTAACTTATGCTAAGAAGGCAATCCAATTGATTGAGTCGGGTAAAGCCCCCGACTCGTGGAGTCCCTATGTGAGCAAAGATGAGGCTCTAAGTTACCTCTACAACGCGATTGCGTCGTTCCAGAAGGATCCTGCCGAAGCTCTCAAGCCTTTGCTCAAGGCCGCTCAGCTTGAGGGTAAGATAAATAAGGACCCGTTAACATTCGCCAGTCTTGCCGGGGCTTATAACGACGGGCCGTATGCGAAGCTGTCAGCTGATTACGAAGCGAGATTCAAAGGTAAGGATGAAACTCCTGAAAGCAAACTCGCTCTTGAAAACATTAATCAGTTAATGGATCGGATGATTGACGCGTTGGCTCGTGCCGTGGCCCTCGCCGGAAACGATCCAAAATATCAGGCCAACAAGACGGCATGGATGGAAACCCTGAGGGGTTGGTACAAATTCCGCCACAATGATTCGGACACAGGCTTGACGGAAATGATTGCCGGTATCCTGCAAAAGCCGCTGCCGCCTGAACCGACGCCGCTCACGACGTTGCCGGTCTCAGCGGAGGGTACGACCACGCCAGGCACACCCACGGCAACCGGAGTGACCACAGCGGCAGGCGCAACGGCTAAGCCAGTGGCTACACCCGGTAATGGAGCCCCGGCCAAGCCGGCCGCTACAACCACAACTCCTTCAACAACAAATCCGGCGGCGACCGCAACCAAACCGGCGACGACGCCAAAGACTTCGACTGAGACGAAGCCGAAGCCGAAGCGAAATCACCGACAGCGTCGTTAGTAATTTTATTTTCACCTCCAGATCAGCGCCGGAAGCTTTGTCGATATCTTCGCCGATGCTTCCGGCGTTTTGTTAGAATCGAACCGCGTTGAAGAATCCCGCGAACAACTCTCCCGCTCTGGAACTTCTGGAAACGACTCTTGGTTACAATTTTAGCAATCGCGTTATGCTCGAGCGCGCCGTAACCCATCGCTCCTGGGCGCACGAGCAAGTGGCTCCCGGCAATGAGGAGCAGGCGCGCCAGCTTCACAACGAAGCTTTAGAGTTTTTAGGAGACTCAGTGCTGGGCCTGGTCGTTGCTGACTATCTCTGCCGGGCCCACCCGGATGTCACGGAAGGTGAACTCTCCCGCATGAAGCACCGGCTTGTAAGCGCACCGACTCTGGCAAGAGCCTCGCTGCGATTGCACCTCGGCGACTTCCTCCGTTTTGGGCGCGGAGAAGAGAAGAGTGGCGGGCGAAACAAAGATGCGCTATTAGCTGATGTTCTTGAAGCAATCACCGGCGCGATTTTTCTTGATGGCGGATTGACTGCCGCGACCGATTTTGTCCAGCGCGCGCTCGGTGAGGAGCTGGAAAGTGCGAATCCGGCGTCCGCGGCGGAAGCTGATTACAAGACGATGCTGCAGGAGAAACTCCAGGCCGAGCGACGTCCCGCGCCCAGGTACAGAGTTGTCGAAACTCTGGGCCCCCCGCATCGCCGCACTTTTCGTGTCGAAGTGAGTTGGGACGATGGCAGCGTTTGCGGCGAGGGCCGCTCGATTAAGAGTGCGGAAGTGGCCGCCGCGAAGCTGGCGCTGCAGACGATGGGAAAACCGGAGTAGGGAATAGGGAACGGAAGAATCCGTGGACAGGGAAACTTGACCGTCGCAGGCAACGTATCTAGGATGACTTGAGATGAGCCGCACTCCTACTGAAACAAAAATTTCCGACACCGACAGCGCGACTGATACCAGGTCTCGCCCTTTTTCGTTCGCCCGCATCTTCAACCGTAACGGGCATGAGAAAGCAGCTGTTCCCGAGATCAAGCCGAAGGGTCCACCAAAAACTGTCTGGCGCGAGTATTTCGAATCAGCAGTTGTGACAGTGATCATGGCCCTGTTTGGCATGACCTTCATCGTTCAGGCGGTAAAGGTGCCGACCGGGTCGATGCAGAACACGATCACGATTGGCGACCATCTGTTGGTGAATAAATTCATTTTTGCGCCAGGGAAGTCGTTGCCGTTCTTGCCGCAAAGAGAGATTCAGCGTGGCGACATAATCGTCTTTAAGTACCCGGGGAACATTTACAATCCGGAAAGTGATTTCGAACGGCCCGACAACAAACCGATCGTCACGAACTACGTCAAGCGGGTGATCGGATTACCTGGGGACACACTCCGCCTGGAAGGCCGCACCGTTCTCGTTAACGGCCAGCCGTTGCCGGAACATCAAATCGAGGCGAACGATCCCGGCAAGGAAAGACCTCTCGATATCCAGAATGCGCCTGAGCGCAAACCTGGGCAGACCTACGATGTCTATTACAGCCCTGACTTTGTCGACGACGATTATCCGATCTTCGAACAGGAAGGGAATGGCAAGGAGATCGTGGTGCCGGCGGGAAAGTATTTTGTAATGGGCGACAATCGCAACAATAGTCAGGACAGCCGCTACTGGGGTTTCGTCCCGCGCGACTATGTAATCGGGCGCGCGATGTTTGTGTACTGGTCTTATGACGAAAGCGCATCGCAGGAAGGCAATCCGATCGTCCTCTTCTTCAAGAACACTCGCTGGAGTCGCACCGGCACGTTGGTGAAGTGAAGCGAACAAATGAATGATGAATGATGAATGATGAATGATGAATACGGAATTCCGCAGGCAGACGTGGTTTTGCGAATTCATCATTCATCATTCATAGTTCATCATTCCGTTTGGCTCATCGTTGATTTTGCAATCCCTCATTCATAATTCATAATTCATCATTCCTTTTCGGCGGGGTAGCTCAGATGGTTAGAGCGTGGGATTCATAACCCCAAGGTCGGCGGTTCGATCCCGCCCCCCGCTACCATAGAATCAACAATTTAGCGGTTCTCGCTAATTCTTAGTTTGCCAGACTCTGCCAGACTTGAATCGAAACGACCTCGAAATGCGGTACGTTTAGTCTGGCACTCAACTAGGATTGAGAAAGAATCCTAAGCAAACTGCCCTTCCAGAAT
>JBPCNX010000012.1:0-26180 GCA_051000815.1 Pyrinomonadaceae bacterium | reverse complement strand
GGTGTCGGCGTGGGCGACGCGCCCGACACCAGCACCCGCCCCGCGCTGATGGAACGGCCGACCTCCCCCTGCGCCTTGAAGACCAGGTAGTAGGGATACGCCTTCACGGGGTTGGTCGTCACGTGTACCACCGCCCCGTTCCTCAGGTACACGACGTCGCCGCTCCCCGCCACCTCGATGCGGAATACATCGCCCGGCGAGGCCGCCCCGCCCCGCCGGTATGCCCCGCGCTCGTAGATCTCGAAGGAGGAGGAGGTCCCGAAGCTGAAGGCGAAGTCCAGGTCCGTGAAGGCGCCCGACACCAGCTCGTCGTTCTGGTTGCCCAGCCCGACCACGCACAGGTCGCCGTCGAAGGTCCACTCGAAGTAGCCGGGGCCGGAGATGGTCTGCGAGGTCTGCGCCATGGCGTAGTAGCCGGGCCCGCTGTGCTCCACCCCGCCTCCGGCCAGCGAGCGGGCGCTGATGAGCGCCGTCCACACCGCCTCCTGCGCCACGCCGGGCGTCGGTGTGGGTGTCGGCGTCGGTGTTGGAGTCGGTGTCGGTGTGGGAGTCGGTGTGGGCGTGGGGGTCGGCGTCGGTGTTGGTGTCGGTGTCGGAGTTGGGGTCGGCGTCGGTGTCGGCGCGGCTGACGTCGTGGCCGAGGCGATGTTCGAGTAGGCGGAGTTGCCCCCGGCGTTGAAAGCGCGCACGCGATATCTGTAGGTGGTCGAGGGCGAAAGGCCGGTGTTCGGCCAGGAAGTCACGTTCGCGCCAAGTGACTGCACCTGCCCGAAGTCCGAACAGCTCGGACCCTGACACCTTTCAACGAGGAAGCCCTGCTCGCTCGTCGAGTTGTCGGCCCAGGCCAGGTTGATCTGTGAACTTGAGACGGTCGTAGCAGTCAAACCGCTTGGTGCCGCCGGTGTCGGAGTAGGCGCCGGTGTCGGAGTAGGTGTCGGTGTTGGTGTTGGTGTTGGTGTTGGAGTTGGTGTTGGAGTTGGTGTCGGTGTCGGTGTCGGAGTAGGAGTCGGCGTCGGTGTTGGTGTCGGTGTCGGTGTCGGAGTAGGGGTCGGCGTCGGTGTTGGTGTCGGTGTCGGAGTTGGGGTCGGAGTCACTCCAGCGCTGACCGTGATCTGCTCGAAGATTGCCCTATTCAACCTCGAGTCACTGTTGCTGCTCGAAAACACACCAATGTAAGCGGTACTTCCCATTGATACGGTATCCGTAAATACCTGTGCCCACGTCACCCCATCTGTCGATGTGTACCCGGTAAAATTGTTCCCGCTCCGCGCCAACCGCACCCATAATGGGTAGAATTCATTGCTTACCGTCGCGCTCGTAGACCCACCTCCGGTGTCGTATCTTCGGAGGCCTTCGACGGTCCTTGCCCCCGCGAGCTGAGCCAGGCTGACGTAGCGCGCGTCCGCGGCCAAGCTCTCCCGGATCATCACGCCCCCCCTGGCGTACGCCTGTGTATTTTCCACCCTGGTGACATAAGCTTTGATCTCTCCATCTCCGTTGAGCGATTGGTAGAGGTAATGAAGGGGCTCGGCCGTGGCCCAGGGTTGACTGCCTGCTCCGCTGACTTCTACATGCCCATTGTAATTGTTAACTGAGCCAGCGATGCTCACCGCACCTACGTCCGTATGCTGCCACGGACTCGGCATCGGCGGCGGCGGCGGCGGCGGGAACGTCGAGTTCGGGTGGGGCCTGTATAGCGGATCTCCCAAGTAGAGCATATGATCCTTGAGGTAGAAGGTGTTGCGAAATGCCGCGTCCCCGACATTTGCCCCCTCCAGCAGGTCACGCACGAACCCGTCGGGCTCAATGCTCCCCCTCGTCCCGCTCTCATACATAGGCCCACCTGTAATCGTGATCCCACGCTGAATAGCGTTGGGCGCCCAAAACGATCCCTCGCGCGGGCTGCCGGCTGCATCACTGCCGAGGTGCCAGCCTATCGCTCCCGGCACCCAGGTAAAAGCATCGTTGTAGTTGTTGAGGCTGTACCAGCCAACGTATAGCGCCGCGTTGTCGCAGCGCAGCGGGGCGGGCGGGGTCCCAAAAACTTCAGAGTAAGGGTCTTCCACCACCTCCAAGCCCTTCTGGCGCAGAAACTCCGCGGCACGGTACAAATCCCAATTCCCGGTGGCGTAACCCGCATCGGGCACCTCGTAGCTGATCCCCTCGCCCCCCCTGTCAACGCAGTTTTTGCCCGAGGGCCCGCCGTTGGCCTCGGCGGTGCGGGCCTTGTCCACCATGCCCTTGGCTAAACTGGCTGACGGGGCGTCGAGCCGCCACACCGAATAGACACGTGACGCCCCGGCGCCGGCGCGGTAATCCGCCAGGGACTGAAAAGGCTGGTAGATGTTTTGCTGGCTTTGATTGTTAACGAAGTAAGGGTTGAAGTAGTAATTCTCGTCCCAGATGTCGGCGATGTATTGGTCTATCGACCATCGATCGCTTTGGTATTCCTGTTGGACGCGGAACGGGGTGTTATAAGTGAAGACGATGTAAAGTATTTTGTCGGGGCCGACGGAGTTGAGGCAGTTCTGTACGGGCGTTTTTACTTCCGCGACGAAGTTCAACCAGGCCAAGTCCGTGAGGTGGGAGGGAGTGATGGGACACTTGTTGGCCTGCGGGATGTTGCGACTTGCGACGTAGTGGTTGGCCACGTCGGTGGACTCGACATCATTCGAGTTGTAGACGACCAGCACCCGCTTGTTGAGCGGCGTTGCGGCTTGGGCGCTGGCGCCCGATAAGTTGGTCGCGCCCGCAGCGAGTGAGGGCCAGTGAGGAACAAAAACGACACTTAAGGCAGCCCCTACCAGAAGCAGTAAAGAGAGAGACAGCCCCCCCAGTCGCAGGATAGAACTTTTCTTTCGCATTCGAATAACCTCATGTGCTAGCTAAGATACTGCCCGGTGGGCACAACTCTCAATGAGCAGGTAATTCAATTCAGGTATTTCCGTCAGCACCACCTCGATGCGGAGCAAGCACGTAGGGCGCGGCTTCAACAAGGTTTGCGAGACAGAGGACGGTAGGTGTTACCCCACCCGCACTTCGAACAAACAACCCGCCGATCATCCTCGATGACAAATTATGTAGTGAGGGTATAGTACTAAAATAACGAAATTGCAATGAAAGTTTTTGGTGGCGGGCCGCCCGGCGTACCCATTCGCACCCGTACCCATTCGCACATAAGAGAAAGGCCGCTCACTTGAGCGGCCTATATTGCTTACCTGTTTATGAATTCCCAGAGAACCTGTTGGGCGTATTCTAACTCCGCCCTTGCTAGATACAATCTCGATTTCTACTTGATAGTGTCCTTGGCAACGCGAGAATCTATCTACCAAACCACACTAAGCAACACTAAACATCTTCGTGTAATCTCGTGCGACTTCGTGGATTGTTCCTCGACGCAATGCAAAAAACTCAGAGATCAAATTAGGCACTACGTCCTACTTCAGCGATGCCATATCGATGACGAAGCGATACTTCGCGTCGCTTTTCAGCAGGCGCTTGTAGGCCTCATTGACTTGCTGAATCGGGATCATTTCGATGTCGGCGGTGATCCCGTGCTCGGCGGAGAAGTCCAGCATCTCCTGAGTTTCACGAATGCCGCCAATTCCAGAGCCCGCCAATTGATGACGTCCAAAGATCAGACCAAACGAAGAAACAGGCGCTGGCTCCGGGGGAGCTCCCACAAGGGTCATCGTTCCATCTCGCTTTAAAAGTGCGATGTAGGCGTTGAGATCATGCTGAGCCGAAACCGTGTCGAGGATAAAATCAAAGCTGTTGAAATTTTTCTCCATCTCCGCGGCGTCCTTTGAAAGTACTACTTCGTCGGCGCCGAGCCGCAGTGCGTCAGCCGTCTTGTTCGGTGAAGTGGTAAACAGCACCACATGCGCGCCGAAAGCGTTGGCGAACTTCACTCCCATGTGGCCCAAACCACCTAAACCAACGACGCCCACTTTCTGACCCGCGCGCACATTCCAGTGACGGAGCGGCGAGTACGTCGTGATGCCTGCACAGAGCAGTGGCGCCGTGCCGGCAGGGTCAAGCTTGTCAGGTACCTTGAGGACAAATGCCTCATCGACAACAATGCTCTCGGAATATCCGCCGTATGTGACGCCCCCGAGTATCTTGTCTTCTGAGTTGTAGGTAAACGAGGGAATGTTTTCGCAGTACTGTTCCAGCCCCTCCCGGCAGCTCTCACAAACGCCGCATGAACCCACGAGACAACCGACGGCAGCCAGGTCGCCTTCTTTGAATTTCGTCACGGCACTTCCTACCCCCGTGACGCGGCCAACGATTTCATGACCTGGCACGCACGGGTAAACGGTAGGCATTACTTCATGCCACTCATCGCGCACCTGATGGAGATCCGAGTGGCAGACGCCGCAATATAAAATTTTGATTTGCACGTCCTGCGGCAGTGGGGCGCGGCGCCTGATGGACACGGGCCCGAGGTCGGAATCTGCGCTTTGGGCACCATAGGATCTGGCTGTGTATGTTGTTGCTTCCGAGGAAGCGTCTTTTGCCGGGGCGGTTGAAGTCGTTTCGTTCATGTTAGTCTATCTCCTCTAGCGCTATTAGAGCACCACTGTAACGATCCCTTTCAATTCAAAATCTTCACGCTTCTCGAATCCCCATTGTGCAACGTCGCCTCCGGTAAGCCAGGACTTCCACCCTGAACAAAACCTCGCACCGCCGCTCATTTCTTTTACACATTTATAGCACGCCCCGGGTGCTTATCTAACTGTTCCTGAAGTGTGCCTAACAAAGGTGGGGATCTTAGAGAGCGTGTAAACAGCCACGGGGCTTTGCCCTAAAAGTAGGACGCTGGTGTAGCTTCGGCTTTGCCCGCCGGATGTGCGGCGGTGGCTGTGCCCCGCCGACAGCGGCCAGATCTATTTCCGGGCTATGCCCCCGGTTCGGGCTTTGCCCCTTGGGTTATTGGGCCACAGGCCGCACGAGGGGCATAGCCCAAATGTAGAAGCACGCGTATGGCGGGGCAGAGCCACCGCCTCATATCCGGCGGCAAAGCCGAACCTGGGTCAGCACCTTACTCAACTTTCTTCGGTTCCAGATCCACGATCTGATCAAACACCAACTGACTCCAACCTTCGCCTCTGCCAGCGGTTTTTTTCCTGCCAACCCAAATGAATGTACGGCCATTAAGCCACCGGGCTCGTTGCCACGAGCGTTGCACGTAGACACCGGCACGCGGCACCTCTTCCTCTTCGACGAAGTAGGGTGAACGTGGTTCGCGCAACACCCAGCCTCGCGGTTGTTCACCTCCCACCATGCGCGCTCGTTGCAGTCGAATTTCAGTCACGCTCCCTTCGGCGTGGACTGCAATAAAGGGAATCCAATTAGTAGGAACTCTGGTACCAAGCACATAACCGATTTTCACGGTCTCATCATCGCCGAGAGTCGGCTTTTCTTTCTCGGTCACCTTCGCTGTTTCGTATCCGCTGATGCCCTTTCCCAACTGAGAAGGAACAATGCTCTCTATCCCCCAGACCATATTCGCCATCTCGTCGCGCATGAAATTAACGCGCTCCAACGGATCGCTCTCCAAAACTTTGCCGATTGCAGGCACGAGATAGAAACGATTCGTGGCTGGCCGCAACTGATCCTTTTCGGTGTGATGAAACATCGCCCAGCGCTGCCAGGCAGTCTCCGGTCCACGGCCAGCCGGACGTATGAACGTATGCCTGCCAAAAGTATCGTCGACGACGATGCCGCGAATTTCACACACAGTGTTGATATTCATCGGGTGAGGCAGCATGAACCAGTCGTTGGAGTAGATTAATCCAAACTCGGCCAACAGCAGGTGCAGCAATCCCGTCGGTGAAGTTTCAATCTTTCCGAAGTCGGTCTGCGATTCTTCCATCTCCCAGAAACGCGGTCGCGGTTGCCCTTTGAAGTGAACGTTCGCCGGCAGGAAAGATTCCACCTCTTCCACTCGGGCAATAGGTTCCTCTTCACCCTCAAGCCCAATGTTCCTATCTTTGACGATGTCGAATGAGTACCAATCCAAACGGCCTTGAGAATATTGCTCGGCGAACAAAACAGTCTGAGGCTCATTTGGCGGAAGCTCTCCAGCAACCGCGAATTGGTACTCAAGATGATTCTGGAGCCAGGCGTTATCATTCACGCCCTCTGGTTGCGTGAATAGTCGTTTGAACTTTTTGGAGAAGGATTCCGCAAAGGTCTCGGCGCTGTCTTTTAGCCCGTCGGGAAGACCCAGAGCCTCAACCCACAATTTGTGTTCGCCATTGAGAGTCTCCCGCCAGATCGCGACTCCGTCGGCAATTCGGCCCGCAACGGAACTCCGAATTTGCTCAGCCTCCGGATCCTGCTTGCCTTCAATGGGCCCCGGCAAAACGCGAATGGGGTACTTCATTATGTAATGTTTATAGAAGCTCTGCTGGCCATCGGCCACCAGCTGTCGCAGGAACTGTTTCCCTAATTTCACCGCAAACAGGACATCGCTGTACACCTCGTCGCTTCCCTTCTCACGCACGATTAAAGGAATATTCTCGCGTTCAACTCTCGTTTCGAGCGGGATGCTTTCGGGATCGTAGCGAGTAACTGTCTTTTTGCCGAAAGCTAAGCGATCGATTTTTTCGTGTTGATAAGCAATGCGCGAAGTCACGCACGAAGCAGCATCCTCACCCTGAATTTCCCCGAATTGCCATTGTCGCGTCAGCATCCATAACGGATCCCGGACTTCGGCGCGCAAGCTGCGGGTGAAGTCGAGCGTGCGGGGACGCGCCTCCAGGCGATTGAAGGCGATAATGTGCGGCGTACGAAAGATCGAGTTGTCGCTAATGACTTGGGCGACGGTCAATACCGGTATAGCCATAGATTACCTCAGCCAGTCAGACTCGTCGGGTGTAAAACTCATTCAACTCAACGATGTCCATCATCCCCAACAAGTCGAGCGAAATATCATTACGGAATCTGGTACTGAACTCAGAAACGAGTGCCGGGGCGAACGCATTCCACGCCCGACCCTGCGGTTCAAGGTGCGACGGTTCCACGGCTCGCCGCTTCGCACGTTCCAACGTGTCGTTAAGTGTTCCCACCAAATCGTCCCATTCCCACGACCCGGTCTCCTCGGGAGTAACTGCCAGGAGCATGGTCTGCGGTGGCGCAGCATTGGGTTGGTTAAAGCGGAAAGTTATGCCGGTGATCTCCTTTTCGGTCGGGATTTCCTCTGTCCAATCATCGAGCAGCACGCCGCTTTGCTTAACTCCCGCCTGAAACGCTGCATTACCGTGCGCCGCGATCGACAATGTGTCTCGTGAAATACCGAACGGTTTTTCGGGCTCTTCGGGGTCGGTATTGTTGGGATCGAGTTTCGGAAACTCGACTGCCAACCAGCTGTCGTTGGCGCGATAGGGTACCTGCACCGGTTCGACTTTAAGCGTCACGTCACTAAGCGCATCCGCAAGCGCTCGCACTACTTCCCACTTTTCAAGAGGTTTGCGCACACGAGCCAGTCCCTGTAGCCACTCATCCACAACTTCTTCTTCCGTTATTTCCGGCGTGGTGGCAAAACTGAGAAGTTGCGTGCGGTCACCGGCTGCGGTCGCTAAATCTACTTCGTTATGACAGGTGAACTTCGGCAGTAAACTAAATGTCTCGCCAAACAAAATCTTTCCAGCTTCCAACAAGAGGATCACCAGCTGCTCGATCGACTTGTCGGTAGTAGCGTCGCCCACCAGGGCCGTAGCGCGATCCAGCACGCCATCCTGCGGATCAGCGCGACGCAATCGCCTGGCTAAACGGTGGGCTCGCGCGAGCAGCGATATCTTGGCAGCTTCGACTGTCAGATCAGACTCAGGGGGAAAAGCATCGCTGATACCGAAGCTTGCGACAGCTTGTAGGTTTGCGTGGAGACCCTCGGCGTGAAGTAGTGAAAAAGTCACACGCAAGCGGGTGATATCTGTAAATGTCAGTTTGGTTTCTTCCAGTTTTGTAAGCGCGTCACCAAGCTTGCCCACGAAAATCTCGTCGTCTGCCGGCGTGGCAGGATCATTAAGAAAGACGATCTCAACTGAGGCAGCACCGGGACCGTCGATGAGGTTAGCCAGATCACTAAGATCAGTAAGCGCAGTTTGCACGCGACTCTTAAGTTCGGCGGCGTCGTACCCTTTGGGATTGTCCTTGTCCACGGGAATTTCCGATTCCTTCCCGCCGGCTGCGGGCAGGAAATCTCCCGCATGGAGCGCGCGACTCTCGGACAACAAAGCGCGCAGCTGACGGGCCAGTGGGAAGAGTTGCGCGAATGAGGTTTCGCCCGGCGCTACGTCAGGATTGAATTCGATCTTTACGATCTTGTCATCGCCGACGCCATGAGTGCTCCGGTACACGTAGGCAATCCGTGTTTCCAACTCCGTGGCGCCACTACGTGTTTCCAATTCCGTGGCGCCCTGCGTTTCCTCCGTGCTGAGATTTGTCAGCCAGACGAAATCAATAGGCTGAATCCCAAGCTCAGCAAGCGCAACTCGATGCGGATTCCGCGGAAGATCGCCTTCTTTCTCGATCCAAAAAACCTTGCAAAAAATTTGTCCCGGCTGGCCCAGGAGCGAGGCGAGCCATTGGTTCATGCCAGGCTCAGCAGTCGCCCGAGGTGTCATCGGCGCAGGAAACCAGGGGTTGGTTTCAGGATCGACGTCTTCGAAGTGAAGTGTCACGCGGTTAGTAAAAGTGAATTCAGTCCCACGCGGCGTGTTGATAACTTCCAGCTCGGGCGGAATATGGGCTTCTTTTTGCGCTAAAGACACCGCAGCCACGCGATCGAAATTACCCCGCGCGAGTTGGAAAGCATTCTCAGCAAGGAGCAGATCTTTCACCGCGTCGAGGGTGTCGAGTAAGGCGTTTTGTTCGGCCAGGATTGCAAGACCGTGACTTGGCTTTGGCCGGAGCGCTGCCGGCAGAACATTAGCAAGCCCAAACGCATTCGCGGCTGAGAGTGTCGCCTGTGACAACTTAAGGCCGTTGACTACGCTGTAAGGCGGTATCGTCTCTGAAGGCGCGCCGGTTCCTGTTTGAGCTAATTCAACTGATTCGAAGGGAAATGCTTCCCGGTAGGGAACGATGAATTGGTTTAGCTCCAGAACCGGATCTTCATCAAGGGCGTTACTCGCCGAGGTGCGATCGTGCAGACCCCGTTCGAACTGGTAACCGAGCAGCGCTTCTATCGGTTGACCGTTGCGCATTCCCTCAAGAATAAATTGCCCGCGACGCACTCGCTCTGACGATAGGTTCACTGAAAACATATCGGGCTGCTCAGGTCTGGCATGACTGAGATAGGCATTGCGGAGCAACGCCGCCGCGGCAGCGTGATTGAGCGAAGGCGCGTGCACAAAGCCTCCCTGCCTTGAACCAACCACGCGGGTCCTCGCAGACAACGATGCCATTACATCGTCCTCTTCAAGGATCGGTTGGGTATCTGCCGGGCGCAGGGATGTTGGCAGGCTTTCCGGACTCAGGAATTTCTTGACGCCTGGACTCAGATTCTCGACCCAGCCAAACGCCCCCAAATAAATACCTTTTTGGCGACCCTGTCCTGAACCGCGTTGCGATTGCAGCCGCTGCGCGAACATACCCGTCTGCCAGGCATCCAGCCGATAGTTGCAGCAATCCAGATGCTCGATGAAACAACGTTCGAGTCGCGCGGTCGGTGTTTTTACCAGATTAGTGAGCGCGGCTTTTTGCTCTCTCAAGAATGCAGCTTCGACTTCGGTCGGCGAGGGACCTTGCCAAATCCAATCTGCGACAGTCGTACTTGGCACGGGATTGGTTGGTTCGGCGACTTCAACCCGCGCTCCCATTATTTCAAGCTTTGAAACGGTGGGTGACGATGGCCTGACGTCGGCGAGAGATGTTGCCCTGGTCGCTTGTTCAAGAACCGGATGGAAGATAGTGCGTTCTTTCAACCATTCGTAAGCCCCGCTGTGGAGCTGCAGCAAGAGTGCGTTCCGCAGCATGAGATACAGCAATGCGGAAGGCGGAGTTGTGGGAAAGTCCTGAGTGATTATCTTCTGCGTGTTATCGGCGTTCGCCAGAAAATCTATGTAGTTAACCGTCAAACCATTCTTTTCGGAGGGCGGCTTGTTTTCCACCAGATTTGGCGAGTCGAGGTTTGAAGTGTAGTGCTGCCACAAAACCTGGAGGCTTAGCATGTCACTGACTGTTTTAAAATCTTTCACAATCCCCAAACTCATCAGATACGAATGGGCTCTATCCGGCATTAGCATCATGTGTGTCCTCAATTCGCCGGTGAACCGTCCCTTGCCTTTGAAATTGAATAGGTTACCCAGGTACTCGTGGCTATAACCAATGCGTTGATAAAACTCGACTGAGTTGGGATGCAGCCCGAGTATCTTCATCAATACATCCCCCGATTCAGTGAATGGCTTACCTATATAAGGAAGCGCACTCACTTTGTTAGCCCAGATTTGCTGCAACGCGAGGAGAAGGCTGTGCAGCTTTCTCAGAAACGCTACTTCGTCCTCAAAGAGCCGAACCGATCTTGAGCGAACGGGGTATTTCCAACGCGAAAAGTCGCTGGTAAGGAGCAAGCCATAAGGTTGATCTCCTATGCGCACCGCCGGCAATGGTCCCCTCCCGGTCACGAAGCGAGTAAAGAATGATCTCGCTTGCCTAGCTGTTTCTGGTGTAACGACCGGAGACATCCAGTTTCGCAGCCAGTAACCCAACGTACCTGGAAATAGCGCGGCGTTCATCGAGGAGGCTTCCAGCAGATCGGTCTGCTTTGCGTATTGGATTGTTTGCAAAGGTTCGTACGAGATGCCCAACGCGTCGGCAAGAAAACGCCCGTCGGTTTGACTCTTTGCTGGATCGGTATCGTTGGGGTCAAAAGCGGGTGGATCGATGGCGGTAAAAAAGGCCCGGTCGTCGTAGGGATCGTTGTTGGAATATCCCGTCCCGTCGCGTTCGGTATTATTGGTGGGAGTGCCCTGGGGCACGATACTAAAACCCTTCGGGCTGTAGTGATGATTATCGATCAGCTCCTCGAGCAGTGCCGCACTGTCTGGGGCGGTGGCGGAAAGAAAAACGCCAAGCACCAAAACTCTCGCAAAGCCGCGGCGAGCTTCAGCTTCATTGAGTCTCACGCGAAAACCCATCCCCTGCTCCACGGCCTTGTCGAAATTAGACATCCAGTCGAAAGAGTTGCCATAAACCAGCGCGTCGTCTTCGGGCCTGGTAGGAAACGCGGTTTCCGACGCGAGGGGATCGGGGCCGAGAAACAAGGTGTCCGGTATTACGTTGCCGACAATCTCGCGCTGTGGACCGTCGTTATTTGAAAGTAAGAGTACGAAGCGATCTGGCAAGAGCTGCGTACGCGGAGCACGAGTCCAGAGGTCGGTTTTGGTCAGGTCATGCACCGGGAATCCGGTGATGACGGTCTTGACCGCGGCGTTAACTAAACCAAACCATTCGCGCTTTTCGGCAAGTTGGCTGAAGGCATCTCCATCGTTCTCAGTGAGTGCATTCTCCAACGCCGTTCTAACTGCGGGTGGAAGACTGGTTGCGAGCAGCTTGTCAAAGAATTCGGCATCCGCAGCCACTAACAACTCTGGCAGCGTCCGCGCCGCCGCGCCCGCCACCAGCGTATCCCAATCGCTGGGCTTAGTGTGACTGGCAATCCACGCAGCGCGTTGACCCCCGAAAAGTTCAACAATGTGACGCCATGCTGCGCGCCGCCGATTGTCACGCTCGTCCCGAAGGTGCTCAGCCGTGAGTAGCTCCGTCCAATAAAGCTCGCCGCCCAGGACTTCGCGATCAGTCAGAACTTTCTCATGAGTGTGAACAACGATGTCATCGGGATAGATCCTCACCCAGAGTTCCGTGCCAGCCGCAACGTCGCCCTGGATAGGAACGAAAATCGTTTCGATGCGCACCGGAAAAAGCAAAAACGGAGTCCCATCATCGAGGTTGCGCAAGCCCTCGCGAGGATGTGGATCGTGATACAAGCCTACGATTGCATCGTGCAGCTCACCTTCGCAGTTGCCGCACTGCTCTTCCAAATCCCGGCCTCTGTTTTCGATTTCGGCGCGCCGGGAACCAAGGGCGTCTCGATCCGGAAAGGCCGGTTGCAACAGCTCAGTTAACTCTCCCTGCAAGGCCCCCAACTCTTCACGAAGTCTTTCTATTTCTTGTTGAACTTCTTCCTGTCTGTGGCGTTGACCCGCTTCCCTCTCCTCTAGTTCTCGCAAAGACTCGCGCGCTTTTCTGAGACTAAGACTCACGTCCGCCAACACGCGTTCAAGCCTGGCCAACTCAATTTCAATGGCTTCAATTTTATCCGCCGGCGGCGGCTCCTCTTGTTGTAGCTCGGCTAGACGTTCGCGCAACGCCGCAATTCGATTCTGGGTCACCGTGAGATTTTGTTGCAGGTGCTCGATCAAGCGTCGTTCTTCGGCCAAGCGCGCGAACCATTGCGCCAGTTGACGCGCCGTTTCTCTTAATGTCGCCAGACGAGTGTTCAGCCGCTCGATCTTCGCCCGTAACGTCGCCGCTTCGCGATCACGGTCCGAATTCACGATCGTCGGTTGCTGATCGGCACGGCGCAGCTGTTGATTTGTGCGATAGAGCTCGAGCCGCGCCCGGTACAGACTTTCGTCGCACCGCCGGCATTTTTCCCGCAGGCGCGAAATTAATTCTAGTTTCTCGTTAAACTCAGGCATGTTTTCAAGTATCGATCGGGGGTGGTGGAGGCAACATTTCACTGCCATGAACTGCGACCATTACGGGTGTTTGAAACAGGATGTAAGCCATTTGCGCTGAGCTGTAACCCCAGCTGTGAGCGTCTAATTCATCCTTGTTGGGATTATCAAAAGTGGGACGGGGCTCCAGCTTAACAAACGAGGGTTCCGCGGCACCGAATCGATCCCAGGCGAGGTTGTTCCAGGTATCGCGCAGATCGTTGCCCGGGTTGGTATCGCTGTCGGTGGTTGCCTGGTAAGAGATGTCCATTCCGAATCGCGGCTCACCAGGCACCTCCTGGATGACAAAGAACCAGCCCCGTGTGTCCCCCGGAAAATCTCTGCTCTGTATTTCTCCTTTTGCCTTTTCCACGGTTAGATCGAAGCCAAAGAACCGGAGATCAGGGTCGATTTCAGCCTTGAAAAGTGGAAACTTGAATTCGATATCAAACTCCTTGTCCGTAGGGTCCTTTTCCCGAATGACGTTATTGCCATTTTCGTCGGGAATAGCCTTTTGGGCGTAAATCACAGTATTGGGATAGCGTTTCAACAAATCGCCGCGAATCACCAATACCACTTGTTCCTCACCGGGCTTCACTTCCGCTTGCTTATTAATGGGTTTATGCGCGCCCAGCTGACTTGTTGATTCCCAGGAATGAATCTTCGTGATGTCTTTCAAACTCTCGGCATCGGTAGGATCGGGATTGCTGATGCCCTTCACTTCCCAGAATTGCCGGAAGTAACTGCCCCTTAGGTCAGTGGGATACTCGCGCCAAAGAAGTTCGCGGCCCATCTCATGATTGAGTCCCACCATGTAAGACTCGATGAACTTCGGGTTAGTCTCCAACAGCGAAATTGTGTTTGGGGGAATCAGTTGTAGATTCGGAATCAACAACTCCTTGTTGATGTCGCGGAGGTATCCGTACATCGCATCCTCGAAATCCGGATGAGCCATGGCATCCACGATCTCTTCGGGTTTAGTGAACGTTCGATCGGGAATTTGGACGAAAGCAGATAGCCGGAAGGGGAACGCAACCCGCGCATCGAGCGCCCTGGCCACTTTTCTGTGGCCATTGGCAATATCGAATGCTTGGCGCGCCGGCTTGTCAGGGACGCGGATCACTAAACGGTCCTGCAGCTCGATCGCCGCGCGCCGGAAATTGTGCGCCTCGATGCTGTCAACTTCAGACGACGCGCCGGGTGTGGCTGGCGGCGCTGAGGTTTCGCCGTCCAGTACAACATTAAAGCTCGGCTGTGGCGGGACCAGCGCGATTGCTTCTAGTTCTTTTTCCGGGTTGATAAGGGTTTCAGCAAACTCGTTAAGATTGTGCTGTTGTTGTAACCAAAAGAAACCGGCGCCTGCTGCTCCCGCAAGTACGAGCGAGATGACCCAAGCGCCCGTGAAGACGGCAACGAACAACAGAAGCGCTAGCGCTAACAGCAGAACCCAGAGCGGGTTCTTGATCAGCCACTGCAGCCACTCAGGAAACTTTCGCGGTTGTATCCTGTCGGCCAGATCGTCAACGGACGGTATACCCTCAGGTACGGTGCGAGGAGGAGCCGGAGTTATGCGACCATCATTGACTGCTGTCACCAGCTCAGAGAAATCAAACGGCTTTTCGTCGCTACTCAAGCGTCTTGATAATTTTCCTGTAGGCCGTGCCAGGCGGCGAAACGCAGCACTGAAAATCGGAACGGCCAGCCGGCTTTCGCTTAATTGGTGACGGATAGTCGTAGGACTGCCCATTATTCTCGCATGCACCGGCGCGCTGATGGCGAGCAACTTTTCCGGCTCCAGCTTGTTAAAAAACTGCGTCGTGTAACGCATGCTGACTTGCAGGATGAACTGGAAGTTCCGGATCTTCCGGTTCGCTTCATAAACTCTCTGAACCTGCTGCCAGGCTTTTTGCATGAATTTTTCCTGGCCCTTTTGCACCACAGCAGTGCCGAATCCGGCGGGCACGCGATTGCGGGGATCCCGATTGAGTTCGTGATACCAACCTGCCTTTGTGACATCGAGCAGCACTTTATCCGTCTTGTGCTGGCGAGCATGGTTCTGTCCGTAAAACGGAACCGTCACCACCGGATCATTCAGGAAATCTTTCTCACTACCCGGGTCCGCATCGACGTCGACTTCGATTGTTTCGGGCAGGTTAACCAGAATCTGCAATTCATCCTGAAAGGCATTGGGTGTAAACACTTTGGGCAAGGGCTTCGTGCGGTCAGTCTTTAATGCTCCTTCCAAACCCTGAATTGGAGGGTTGGCGGGAGGTAGGCCACGAAGCTCGCCTACCGCCAAGGGTCGTGCTCGACCCGTGTTGTCGACTTTTACGAAGTCCGGGCGCGTACAATCCATTGACCGAATTCCGATCCGCTCATCCAGGATTCGAGGCTCCAGGATTTTTACAAGCGACTCGAAATCTTCCTCGGCGCCAGTACGGAAATACCAGTCAAAGTAAAACGGCATTTCGACGGCGGTGGTCTTTGCGTCCCAAGCAGGCTTCTGCGCAGGCACACCGGCAGTGGGTTTTCCTAATCCGACAAGTCGTCCGGCCTCTAACGCCGGAACCAAAAAAGCGTGGTAATTCAGGTTGGGCTCTAGATGGCGTGGCGAAAGTAGACGACAGTAGACCTTATCAGGATCGGTGGTGACCGCCTCCCGCAACGAGCGCAGATATATTTCCAAATCTGAAAGTTCACTGCCCGGAATTTCCTGCTCCGTATGAACGTGGGCAAAGAGCCAGGTTTCGTCGGAGGGAGGTAATGCTAGCGGGGTCTTAACGTTGATTACGGGAAGCGGCAGCCGGTGATCATCTCGGTCAAATTCACCCTCTTGGAGTACCAACAGGAAGATCCACGGTCGCAAGTGTTCGCCCTGCGGTTTCGCCGGCGTGTAACGCCACGCAAAGTCTTCGTCATAAAACTCAATGAACGCCAGGTAATTTGGTTCGACGTTGGTAATCCAATGGCGCGGATCGGTGCGCACGATCATGTCGCGATGAATTCCGATGATGTCGCCCGGGCCGATTAACGCAAAATCTTTTGGAGTTTGCGGCGTGGTGTTTATCGAGACGCCGATTGGCACCGAAGCACGCTCTCCCGGCGGCACCACTGTGGCTGGATTACCGAGCGTGTCCGGCTCATTTATATGCGCCGAAATACCTCGTCGCGCCCACGACGTGAATTGATATTTAGCGACCTCGAGTCCCATAGATTTATTAGTTGAGGTTTAACTCAAAATTTGAGACGACCTGGATACTTCCGGCCAGAGAGGGATTCTTTTCGATAAGTTCACTTTGCCGTTGATACGCTTCCGCCTGCGTGGCGAATACAACTGCGCCGGCGCCATCCTGCACATGCGATTTCAAATCCGCCATGTTCGCGATCGCAAAGCCCTCTTCCGGCAAAGACACTTGCCCCGGAGCATTCAGAGAGCGACGGTTTTGCTGATACGCAAGCGTCGACTGACGAACAGAACTTCCTCTTACCAGACGATCGTAGGCTCTTATTGCGAGTGTGATTAGACCTTTAAAGACCAAACTCTTGCGCCGCAAATAACTGAGTTCGTAACCCACCGGGCGCGTAACCGGCGTGGGCACGAGCAAGTCGTTAGTGGCTGTTAGCTTGAAACCACTAGGCAGCTTCTCAAAAGAGCGCCGCGAGAGTTTTTCGCTGTCAGTCAACTCGGAGAAATTACCCGGTGCGAATTGTTCGCGCACGCCCTGATAATCAGCGGGTATATTTTTGCCGCCTGAATTTGCGTTCGAAATCTTGAACTTATTCGCGCCGAGTGGTTTTTTGTTACCAAACTTTTGAATTAGATAATCTTCAAGTGGAAGTGAGCGTTGACTAAAGGTAAGGACGCCGGCCGGGTGGATCACCAGCAACTCAACGCCCGCCGGTGGCTCAATTTTCCGTAGGCTTACATGTAGATGATTGTTCGGAGGCAGTTCTGCTCGCCAGTTACGGGTGTCATTGAATTCACGCTGCAAGAGTTTGAGCAGATCTTCTGTTGCCGGAGAGATAGCCGGCGGAGGATCGCCCCAGGTAACGTGAAAACCTACAGTGATTGAAAAGAACAGGAACGACAAACTGGCTTTGCCGCGAGCATCCCAGGGTGTGGGCCCAGACAGCGTGGCTGAGACATTGATTCCGGCGATGACCGATGACCCTCTCCGCAGGGCGATACCCCCAGCGAGTTTGGCAATGAAGCGGAAAGGATCGAACTGGAAAAGAACGTCGTAGCCTAAGAAACCATAAATATTAAATCCTGCTGCCTCAGCATAGAGCTCTACTCGGGCGCCAAACTGCACGGTGTTGGAAGTAACGGCGAAATACGATTCGACCTTCAGCCTTGGATTGTCGTCGGACAGCAAGCTGATCCCGATGCGGGCCATGTTGCGGAAGCCGTCGGGCAAAGCCGGAATGGTCGGTATGTCGCGAAAGTCAGGATGGAACCCTCCAACACTAAGTGCAAAGGTCTGCGCTTCGCCCCACGACACTAGAAACGCCATACTTCCTGTGATGGAATAGATCAGCAGCCGCGACTCGTATAGATCGGCGCGGAAGAAGATGTAACCGCGATCAAAATCGACAACACCGATGAAGTTGACTTGCAAGCGAAGCAGAGGCGCATCTTCCGCCGGCAGCACTGCTTTCAGCACGCCGACAATCGCAAACATCGGGTTCGGCAAATCCAGCAGCAACCCGAGCTCTACGGTAATGATGGATGGGGTTCCCCAACCGAGCTTCGCCATTGGGCCGACGACAAAATGATCCTCCTGTGGTGGGAAGAATTGTCTGATGTCGCTGATAATGCGCGTGATGTTAGCGATGACATCTTCCGGAAACAGGATGCTCTTGATGGCGTTAGTGCGGATACCGTCCGCCAGCGCCGCGACATTAATCATCCGGTTCAGACCAAAGATGCCACCCACGCCATTGAGCGTGAAACCAAAGCTCAATTGGATCGGAGTAAACTCTGCCGCGATCACGATCAGGAGTGAGAAGCCCTTGGATCCGTCGGGCATCTTTGTATTGATGATTCCGATCGCTTTGATCGAAATGATGCCCATGAAATCCAATTCGAGAGCCCCGGCATATTCGCCTTTCTCATGATCCAACATGAGGTAGCCGCCGCCTTTAAACCCACCGGCATCGAGTGAGAGCCCCACGCCCTTTGGCGGTTTAAAGCCGACGTCGAGATTTAACGGGCCCAAGTTGCCCGGGGTGAACTTGATCGCGGTGGTAAGGCCAATGTCCTCGACTACGGCCTGCAGAGGACCAAGCTCAAGCTTGAGAACTGCGCCGGCATCCAGAGTTATCCGATCAGCGTTGGGTCCCAGCGCGAATCTCAACGCATCGATCTCAACTGGTCCGAGGTCGACGTGGGCGCCGAATTCGATTGCCAGCTTCGCACCACCTCTGAACGTGAAGCCGGAAAGCAAACTCATTCCAAACCCGACGCCGGCTTCGGCATCCACCTTCACGCCAGACAGAACTTTCTGGATGAAGCCGTCGCCCTCGCCCGGATCAATTACCAGTCGCAGCCTTTGGATCTCTGCCTCAAACCCCAGGTTCATCTTTTCGCGCGATCCATCGGCAAACCATTTGATTCCCAACCCTTGTATCGAAAGACGAGATCCACCCTTCGACCCTACAAGGATCATTTCTTCTGACTGGGTAGGTTTTTCGTGAATCAGAATTGAAGCGTTGAAATTACCGGTGAGGTTCAAAATGCCTTCGGCATTAAAGGGTGGCCGGATGACGATACCTACGCCCCTAATGTCCGCCGTCGACTTGAAGACGAGTTCCCCGCGATCGCACACCCCAAACTGAAATTCAGTCGCGCCGATGATGTAAGGCATTAGCGCGAAACCCTTCTTCTTGGCGCCTTGGGCTTCGGCCGGGGAGAAAGTCAGTCCAAATTGGCTGTAGGTCTCGGGCGTGATGCCTTTTTGCAGGATTGGAAAGCGAAGTTCCTTAAGTTCGGCTGATAAGTTGGCTAAGGCGGCTCGTGCGGCGTCCGACTGTGGATACATTCCTCCGGGCAACGACGCCGCCCTCATCATTTTCTCGAGTCGCGAAAGGAATTTGTCTGTGTCAAAGTCAGTATCCCAGCGATAGACATCGTTCACAATTCGGCCGGGCTCGGTGAAGATCTGTCCGAACCGGTTCCAATTGATCAGGCGCAGAGGTTGCGCTGGGCCAGGATTGGGCTCGTGCTCAATCAGACCTAATAAGTGAAGCGTTTCGTGGAGTTCGGGCCGTTGCCGGTCAAATAGATCCAACACCAGAAAATCGGTTAGCCGTCTCGGTAGGTCGTTGATGTTTGGAAGTCCAGCTCCTCCTCCGGTTTGAATTTGAGTGTGTAACTGCCGAATCGCATCAACGGTTGCGACGATGCGTGTGAATAAGTTTGCGATGGCCGCGGCGACGCCCCCTTCGCCGGTTGCTTCTGTCAGCAGTCGCACCGCATTGATGAGTTCATTTGCCTGAGTCGACAGTCCAGTTAGCGCCCCGCCGAAAGCTGCGGGAGGAATCTCGTAGCCGAGTTTCCGGAAGAACGCCACCGCGTCATTCGGCGTCTTGACAGAGCGCAGCGGAGCTAGCGCAAGTCCCGTCTGAGTAAGGATGGATTGGAGTGCGTCAGGCATTTATATGAACAATCATGAGATAACGACATTAAGTGCCATGCGCTGAATCACCCTCTTTGGCGCGTTGGCTGTGAACTTGGCTCATGCAGACTTTGCAACGATTCTTTTGTGTAATAAGACTTAAGGTACTAACGGCTCTTTACCCAACTCCAGCACAAACATCCGGTGACGCATTTCATAATGGCTGGAGTCCGTCCAGTCACTAAGTAGCTGGTGTGTTGTAACCATCGTCATGGCCTGGGTTATCCCAAACCCAGATATTTCAGCGGAATGTGCAGTTATCCACGCATACAGGTCTGTAAATCCGGCCAGCCCCAAGGTCCCAAAGGAACCTCGAGCAGGCAATGCACTCACTAAAACCATCAGGGGCGCAGCTAAGTCCGCTGCTGGGAACTTGCTTCCTATTCCTAGTTGAATAAGTCTGGCTAAACAAATCTTTTCCAATTCAACGCCTATAGCAGTCCTTGTTTGAAACTTAAATTCGAAGTCGATGAACGCGATATTAGCGGGAAACTTGGTGATGAGAGGCGCTACCGGCTCTCTTGGTGGGTTCGGTAAATTAATGTTTGTTTGACTTGGATTCGAACGTGGAACGCCGCCGGGATGCGTAAACGCATAAATGACAACTTTGGCAGTCGGACTTTTCGCAAGAGCGGTTTCAATAGCCCATAACGTATTTTTCCGCCGAAACGGAGAAGGTGATGCCGCCAGCGGGTGATCATCGTGGTGATACCATGCATCAAGATAAATTACACGACTTAACTTCGACAGATTAACAAGCTCATTAATTATTGTAAGATTTAATCCCCGGTAACCGGTGCTGAACCCTGCCATCACTTCGACTGAAAAATCGATCCCTGCTAAATCGGCCAAAGCCATCAGGTCTTTAATTATTTGTGTCGATATTCCATAACCAAAAGCGGTTTTTATTCCATCCCAGTCGGATGGTACGCCTGAAACTTCGCTTTCGACTCCCGAGACTGTAATGAATACGCTATTGGTTTCATTGGCAAAAAACTCCCGAAGGCGAAATAAAGTCATTTCCGGTCCAACTCCGAAAAAAACGGATACGCGGGCCTTCGGTTTGCTGCCTGCAGGCGCATTAAAAAAATCTGTGGCTAACTGTTTTGGAACAAAAATGCGATAGCTACGCTCTTCATTGAATTGCGCCGGCGTGGCAATGGAGGGACTATTAACCTGCAGGAGTGTTATGGCGAGGGCAGGATCATTTAGAGGGTTCTTAAATATACCGGTAGCTGTCTTCGAATCTCGAATAGTGATTATCGGAGAAGGAGGGGTAGGTGGTGTACCATTAGCACCACCAGGGCCAGGTGATGCGTTTTTCTTCTCTTTTGTTTTCTTGCACACGCTCTTGTTTACCGGGCAATAGGCCCTGTTGAATAGTGCTTGGCTATCCAATGCGCACGGGTGCCAGACATCCCTGTCAATACGTCATTAAAACTTACCCCGGGAAAATATTTGTCACGCAAGGTCTCTACGATATGAGCGCAGTGGGTGATATTTGTTTTAGGAAACCTGGCAATATTGACCAGGTCGATTTTGTCGACCTCGCTTAAAGTAGTTAGTTTTTGCCTGAACTGCTCATCTGCGACTGCGTTCTTATCAGGCACTTCCGGAAGTTCCACCCATTCCAACATCGGAGATGATGGCGGAAAGGTCATCGCAAGTAGACCAAGCCGGATCTCAGAGACTCCTGCGCCTTCAGCTGCAATGTTCGAAAACTCGTCAACGCCATTTTCAAGGACTCGTGCTAACTGACTCAGAAGTGTCTTCCGGTCTTCACGCGTCCTTCTTAAAATTCCATCGAAAATATAACTGCACACAAGACGTTTGAAAGCGTCATCCGGTTCAGGAACCTTGAGTTTTACGTTCTGATAATAAGAGTAATAGTCGTTGACTAGTTCGCGCATAACGTCGGGATGGGAAACACCAGGACCAGCCTTATTAGTAGCCTCAGCAATCGACGTTTCCAGTGCGGGATTTAAAGTGCCTATTTCCTGGATGATCGAAATCTTTCCCAGTTCAGTAGTTCCTACATCAAGCAAGCGAACAGTTACGCTAATATTCCCAACATTGGTTGGTTGATAATTTCTTTCTCCGGCTTCAGTCCGCGACGTTATTGGAAAAGCACCATCTTCTTCAATAAACCATTCATAGGATTTTATTGAACTGGCGAGGGAAGGATCTGTTACAAACAATACATAGGTATTTTCGTGCCCGGCAGGTAAGGAAGAAGTAAGAAGAGAAACCAAGGCGTAGCGGCCATCGGTGGCAACAACAGCCTCTCCCAGATCAGCAGGTAGCAAACCTGAAGGTATTCGACTTTCGGTCTTGCGAACAGTCACGGTCTCTCTCGTCCCGTTGAAAGTCAGCCAGGAAACTGAGTATTGAAAGAGTTACGCGAGGATTAAAGGGCGCGTATTTTCAATGGCCGGGTTGTAATTGTCGGTGTAAAAACGCTAACGCTTCGGACACACGAGGTTTTTGTGAGTGGATATATAGGCACAAAAGCTGATGCTGTCAATAAAAGTTATTAGCAATCTTGTCACGACTATCTCACTTTTTCGAATTTGACTGCGCTTAGAGATGGCAATGGTGGTGCACATCGATCCGAAGATACTTGGTTAGAAACTTAGTGCTTTGTACTTCGGACCTTTGTACTTTGGAGCTTTGACGTTCGAGCTGGCCACGCCAAGCGAAACCACAAAGAACCAAGTTCCAAGTTCCAAGTTCTATGTTCAAAGTAGCTCGTTTGACAGTGTAAATGCCTACGTTAAGTTCGCTCACCCGCCAATAGCGTGCGTACCGTTTGTCTAGTGGCCCAGGACACCGCCGTTTCACGGCGGCGACACGGGTTCGACTCCCGTACGGGACGCCAAACTTGAATTTGAAGCCGAAAATACCCCCCGTCTGCTGAATGCTAAGCAGGTTGTAGCGGTTCGATAACTCTCACCATCGAATATCAAACCATCTGGAAAAAGCACTCGTTGAAAACTCTGTTTTTGGTCGGCAGAGCATTGGCTCCAAAACATTGGTGCCTTGCTTAACGTCTTGTCGCGAAGTTCAAATTTAGCTTCTTCCGTTTGCCGCGGGTTAGTCGCCGATTTGATTTCCAAGTGCTAACGCTGCTTAGTCGACTGAAAATTCCGCTCGCCATCGTAGCAAATATTGGCACCTGTTCGTATGCAACTTTGAGAAATTAGTCTCTCCCAAACCTCGGTGAAAGCATCTGTGGTTCGCGCTCCAACTCGACGATTGCTCTAACATCTTTACGCTGACTACGCTCCGGCCGCGCGTACCCTCGCGCTTTCATCTGGAAGCTTTTCCCCTACCGCTTTCGCCTCAGGATCTCCGGCGCGAGCTGCAGCTTGCTCGATGAGCGCGTTAACTTCGCCGCCGATAAGAATCGTCACGCCAGTCAAGTAAAACCACAGCAACAGAATGATGACCGCTCCCAGTGAGCCGTAGACGACGCTGTAGGTGTTATAGACGTTGAGATATGAGCCGAACAAAAAAGAGACAAGCAGCCACAGGATGACGCCGACCGCCGCTCCCGGTGTCAGCCAACGTAGTTGTTGTTCATGCAAGTCGGGCGCAAAGTAGTAGATCAACTGAAAGGCTAAAAAGACAAAGACAAGCACAAACAGCCATTGCAAGACCGTCCACGCTGCGGTAAACGCCGCGCCGAAACCATAGCGGTTCGCGATCCCTTCGGCAATGCGGCTGCCGTAGAACATCAACGCCAGGGCGGTGATAATCAGCACGGCGAGCGCAATCGTTAGCAGGATGGCGAGCAGAGTTCTTCTCCACCACGCGCGCGTCTCCTTCACGTCGTAGGCGACGTTCAACCCTTCGATGATTGCGCCCATGCCGGAGGAAGCGAACCACAGGGATGTCAGCAGGCCAAACGACAGTTTGCCGCCGCTGCTTTTTTGACTGATCTCGTAAACCGTCGTATTGATGAGGTCGGAGGCGGAGACCGGCACAATCGCTCGAAGATACGTGAGCAGATTGTGACGCAACTCCGTTCCGGCATCCGCGAACGAACCCAGGAGAGCCGTCAAGAAAAGCAGCAGTGGAAAGAGCGCAAGCAGGAAGTAGAAGGAAAGAATCGCCGCTCGGTTGAGCACGTCATCTGTGTTGACTTTCGTCCAGAGATGCTTAGCAAACGTCTTCCATCGCCACCCGCTGATTTTCCAACCCCGTGTCAACATCACGCTTTCTCGCTCGAATTGCGTTTGACGTAACGCCTTAGGTCATGCCTCGTGAATTCCAGGTATTCGGCTGCCCTCGCGCACGTTGACACGAATATGATTATCCGCATGTGAAAGATGGGCGCTAGCGGCCGCGATCTTTTTGAGCAGTTCATGAATGTGTAAAGAGGCCATGTGTCGGATTCTGGCAATAAGATCAGGGCTGCCTCTCGGGCGGGGGGTTATGACTGCTCTATCAGCATGAGTATCTAAACCGTCACTATGTGCCCTGTGCCGCCTCGGCAATCAGCAGGCCAACAACATTTTCAAGGTGATCGTTTACTCATAACGTCGCCGCCCAAGGCAGGACCAGGTTGATTACCGAATAGCCTGCGAGAAAGATGACGAACGACACTCTGTCGAGAAGGCGCGAAAGCGTCTTTTTTGCCTTTCTTTTCATACAAGTACAGGGAGATCGCGGACTGCAGCAAGGAGAGGAAGATCGTTACGATGCCCACATGGTTAACGATATCCGCCAGAGTAATCACGCCAGTGTCAGGCACGAGGGCAGAAGTGACGTAGGTGTTGACTATGACCGCGCCCAGCGCGCCGACACCAAGCCCGAATCGTGGATCAACGTCCGTCGGCTTAATGAAGAATGCGATCAGGGCAACCCCCACGGCTGCGAATAGGGCCACGAACATTTTCAAATAGAACCCCAAACCCTGGCGATGGATCCAGACGCCCAACCTGAGTTGGGATTGAACCTTCTCGGTTCCCGCGGTCAGGCGAGGGTCGCCGTGTGTGCTTCTGTAAGCGTGCGGCTTCTCGAGGACAGCTTCTTGATAAGTTGAATACCCCGGGATCCGGACGCGCGAACTGAGGCCGGAACTTTCCTTGTCGGCAACGAACAGCAGCTCGCGACGCTGTGAGGCAGGACTCTCGATGCTGATTGTCAGTACGTGGTCGTCGCGCGGGAAGCGCGAAACGTCAAAGAATTTAGTAATACGAGCGACGACCCTGTAGAGCACATAGCGCTCGTCGCCGCTGGTATGCTCGTCCGCCTTCTCCTTTGACTCGATCGACCCGTCCACGATTTGGAACTTCTCACCTGGATCGACTCCTGTGCCTTTCCAGCGAAACCAAAGGTAAAAGTCGACGGTCCAACTGGCGTCTTTCACAGAGAGATCGATGATGCGATCTACATAAATGCCCGCCTGGACTTTGACGGGATTCGCCCCTGCGGGCAGGGATGTTGGTGGAGGCTTTGTCCCGCCCTCTCCTACGTCAGGATTCATTCTGTCCCTGTGTCGCTCGATGGCGGCGAGTTTATTCTTATACACCGCACCAGCGGTGACTACCGCAGCGACGGCAAAGAGGACTACTAGCGTGATCGCCCAGATCCAGACGTTTCTCCGCTCGGCTGGGGTGATGGTGTCTCTTTCTTCCACCTCCTGGTTGTGGTCATCACTCATGAAGAAACCTTACCAGCGCCGACGGCAACGAAGTACCGCCCTTTGTTGTTCGCTCCGTCTCTGTCCGGGCTGCCCACAAAATCCACCGGCAGCGCGCCCGACGGCGGGCTGTCTGGTGTTTGCGTCGAGCGCCTCGGCCGGAGTAACGGGTCGCCCTTGCGACGCGGGCTGATTGGTAACGTTGATCCGCGGACGAAGTATGGAATAAGCTCATGGCTGCCTCACGGGCGCGAGGTTGTCACTCCTCTATCAGCATAAGGATCTAAACCGTCACTAAGTGCCCTGCGCCGTCTCTGCAATTAACAGGTCAACAACATCTTCAAGGTGATCGCGACGCGCGTAGGCGGCGCGCTGACGAGTCGCGCCGTTGCCGCGGGCGAGCGTATCGTGCGTAAGGAAGTTGATCTCATCCCAGTCACCGTACCTTTCGAGTGCCGGGCGGAGAGTCGCCAGTAGCTTTTCAATCAACTGGTGCGCCGGGATGGCCCGCTTGTCAGCTACGTCAATCAACTCCGCTTCAAGGCCGTAGCGTGCGGCGCTCCACTTGGCGGCGCGCAATAGTTCCGGGCGCACGTCGAATTCTGGTTCATTCTTGATTGCCTGGTCGTAGCAGGTGCGCGCCAGGGCCCGGGAGAGACCGGCGATCAGCACTGCTTCATCTATCGTAAGGCAGAAATCAGTGACGCGAAATTCCAGTGTCTCGAACCGCGCGGAGGGGCGCACATCCCAGTAAATTTTCGTCGCGTCGGAGATGCTTCCCGTTTGGACCAACGTGTCAACCAGCGCGTCGTACTCGGCGCGCGAAGCAAAGAACTGCGGCGTGCCAGCCATGGGCCAGCGCCGCCAGATGCCCGTCCGAAAGCTGGCGTAGCCAGTGTCCACGCCAAGCCAGAAAGGCGAGTTAGCCGCGAGCGCCAAGAGCGGCGGCAGCCAAAGGCGCGAGCGATTCATTACTCCGATCGCCGCTTCACGATCACTTATTCCAATGTGCACGTGACAGCCGAAGATCAGTTGCTCGCTGGCGAGTTGTTGAAACTCGGTAGCGATGCCGCGATAACGCGCGTTAGGCGTGAGTTGTTGATCTTCCCAGTGCGAGAAGGGGTGCGT
>JBPCNX010000011.1:0-11672 GCA_051000815.1 Pyrinomonadaceae bacterium | reverse complement strand
GCCGCTTTTTCAAGATTCGCCGGCGAGATCCGCAGGATGATCTGGCCACCGCGCTCATACAGGCAGAAGAAGCCGGGGACAAGCTAAGTGAGGATGAACTGCTCGCGATGGTCTTCCTGCTGCTGGTCGCGGGGCACGAGACGACGGTCAACCTGATCGGCAGCGGAGTACTCGCACTCTTAGAGCACTCTGACCAAATGGAGAAGCTGCGACGTGATCCGTCGCTGGTCAAGCCCGCTGTGGAGGAACTGCTGCGCTTTACCGCGCCGGTCTTTATGTCCACCGAACGCTATTGCCCGCGAGGATGTGATCATTCATGGTGTAACTATCCCGCGAGGGGAGATGACGTTCGGAGTGATCTGGTCGGCGAACCGGGATGAATCGGTATTTGAAAAACCCAACACATTCGACATCACCCGGGAACCTAATAAACATTTATCGTTCGGGCAGGGCATACACTTTTGCCTTGGCGCGCCGCTGGCCCGCTTGGAAGCGCAGATTGCCATCAACACGCTATTAGACCGGGTGAGGGATCTGCGTCTAAGAGGCTCGTCACAGTCGCTAGGGTGGCGTCCCAGCATGATCCTGCGAGGGTTGGACGCGCTGCCGGTCGTCTTTCAGCGTTAGCTACAGACGAGGCAATTCACTACAGGGACTTACTGAAATGGGGAAGGCGATGACGCCATCAGCAGCCGGTAGTCTGATCAGTTGAGACGTTCTTGCGGTGGGCCTTTGGGACCTGCGATGATCGTCAACGGAGAATTCCGAGACTTTCAGACCGAGAGGGTGCTATCCTTCTGTAACATTTGTAAGTCTATGTAAAAAAAGCACTTTGGCGATGGAGTTCGCCGCATAACCACCCTCAGCGGGTTGATGACTCCTGATCATTTCGGATGCCCTTCCGAAAATGGTCGGGAGTTTTTTCTTGAGGAGCATGATGGTCAGATTACTTCTAATCGGCTTCGCGGGTTTCATTGGCACACTAGGCAGATACTGGCTTTCCGGCATTGTCGGGCGACGGTACGGTGAGACATTTCCTTTTGGTACTCTCACGGTTAACCTGGTCGGGTGCTTCATCATTGGCTTGTTGTTTTATTTGATGCAGAACGTTATCTGGTAAATGAGAACGTACGCTCGATTGTTCTTATCGGATTGATCGGAGGGTTTACCACCTTCTCGTCTCTGGGGCTACAGACTTTCACGCTGCTACGAGATAACGAGATTGCATTGGCTGCGCTCAACATAGTTGCTTCAAATGTGCTGGGTCTGCTGTTGGTTTGGGCCGGGTACACTTTAGCTAGAGCTCTATGAGAAGGGACTCTCCAAAAAAATTCGTGTGGCCAATTTGTGACCAGAATTCCCAGCACATGACGTGTAGGCGACTGTAGCGAACAGGACAGAATGTAAAAACTTAATAAATCTGTGGTGGCTGCAACTTTTGAAAAGGCAAATACTTACGTTTTCGCCGAACCATTGGTTTGGGACCGAGAGGTCGGAGGTTCGAATCCTCTCGCCCCGACCAATAACCTAAATCCCTCAATACTTTAGAGAGTTACCGCCCAACGGTTCGATTTTTCTGGCGGGCAATTTGTGACCAGAAATGCCCACACGGAACGTGTAATGAACTGTAGCGCATGTGACGGAATGTGAAATCTCGAAGTTCCTAGCCGCCGCAACCCTGGAAACTACAAAATTTGCGTAGCGTCCGGTCACTCGGTCTTAACCGAGAGGTCGGAGGTTCGAATCCCTCCGCCAACCAGATCATTAAGCAATACAAAGGAAAGGCCACCCGGAGCGTGGCCTTTAGTCGTTGGTGACGTGGATTGACGCAAGTGGTATATCAGTTGCCATCTCCAAGTTCTCAGCAGCACCCTCACTCACTCGGCATCGGCGCAGTCCGTTTCACAATCCAGTCCCCGATTAGTTTTAATACAACAGGGGAGATCGTTTCCTCAATCCTTCCATATTCAGCCGGAGAACCAGTTTCGCTCGTCTGAAACAGATGGTTGAGCTTCGGTACTTCCACGACTGTATAATCTTTGTTTCCCCCAGCCTTCAATGCTTCCGCTATGGCTGCTAGATTCTCTCCTGCAGGCACCACTTGCAGGTCCCGCTCTCCGGTGATGGCCAGTACGGGGACACGAACCTTCTTTAGTGTCGCCCGCGGGTCGTATCCAATGTAGAAGCGGAACCACGGCCTCAGTATGAGCTTGATGACGCCCTCCATCGCGTTCTCGGGAATGCCGAACTTCTTTCTCTGCTCTTCTGACATTTCACCCAACATCTTCGCTCTTAGTTCCCGTATCCTCTTCTCCGCGGCACCATCGTCCTTCTCCTCTTTCATGATAGAGAAACTCTGCAGCAGGAGTCTGCGGTTCCACGCAATCGCTTCATCGCTTGCACCGCTGGCCTTAGCGGTCGAGGAAACCTGATTGGGAAACCCCTCTTCAGCATTTAGTCCCGGTCCAGCCATTAGGACGATAAAGGCGATGTCTGCTGATCTGGCCGCCACCAGCGGCGCTATTATCCCGCCTTCGCTATGTCCGATCAGGCCGATCTGCTGAGGGTTGATCCTTCCTGGACTTGAGGAACGTGATGCCTGCAAGGACATCCGCTGCAAAGTTCTCACTAGTAGCCTTGTCAAGGCTCTCCCTTCCAGTAGACCCGCCGACACCTCTGTCATCTACACGCAAAACAGCTATCCCACGGCGGGTCAGATAGTCTGCCAATACTAGGAAAGGTTTATGCCCCAACATCGCTTCGTTGCGATCCTGCTGTCCAGAGCCGGTGATGAGCAGCACCACCGGATGAGGGCCCTTGGCGCGTGGCAAAGTCAGGGTGCCGGCGAGTCGCACGCCGTCCCTCTTATTCTCATAAGAGACTTCCTCCTCATCATACGGATAAGGCTTCTTCGGCTCTTGCGGTCGCAGAGAGGCTGCAGGGGCTTTATCAACTCGATTAAGTGTGAGGGGTAGTGTCATCGCTGATTGATTCCAGTGACCCGTAATGACTGTCCCCTCCTTGTTGAGCATGCCTTCATACACCGCGCCAAGGGCTTTGAGCTCGAAGCGAACCGCAGCGTCTTTGACGGTAGTGGCGTCAACGGGAACATCTGTCCCCCCTTGATCAGGAATGTCCATGGTGGCTGCGAACGTGCCGTTCGGCAACTTCGCGACTTTAAGGATGAGCCGCAGTTTTGTTCCGCCAGCCTCCAGCGTGCCTTGCCAGATGCCCTGCAGTCCTTGTGTTTGGATAGTAGGATTAGGTGGCAAGGTAGAAGAGTTCTGCCGCGCTACTATGTTTAATTGACTTTGGGCAAGAACACAGAAAGACAAATGGGAGAGCAGGAGAGTGGCCAGGACCATTAGTCGGAGTTTCATCATTGTCACCTAACGGGTTCGTAAAGGCAGCGATTCATTAAGGAGAAGGTTAACGCCAATTAGAACGCAACCCCTCAGCATGTTTGACCGCTGCGGCATTCCTTGATTGGGGCGGCTGCTGGTCTAATATTTCTTCACGGACCTTTGAGCTCGACGACCGGCACCGCAATGTACGATGCATACCGGCCCGAGCGATAGACTCGCTGGGTCGCTCGCTGAAAGTCCGACGTTTGCGCGCAAAAGATGTTCGGCACGAATCGTTGCGGGTTGCGATCGATCACAGGGAACCAAGTACTCTGAACCTGCACCATGATTTTATGCCCCTTCCTGAAGACATGGTCGTTAGCGGGAAATGCGATCTGGTAGTGCACTGCAGTGTTCGCCGGAATGGAAGCGGGCTTTTCAAAGCTCTTGTAGTAGCGGCCACGAAATACATCGCCGGCAATCATTAATTGGTAGCCACCCATCTTTGGATCTGCTGGGTATTTCTCCGGGTACACGTCGATGAACTTCACGACCCAGTCACTGTCCGTGCCCGAGGTCGAGGCGAAGAGGTTGGCTACAACCTGGCCCGACACAACGACGTCGTCCGCTAGCGGTTCGCTCACCCACGCGAGCACATCAGGGCGACGATGTACAAAGCGCTGGTCCTCGACTAACCACGTCGACCATCCTGAACGTAACTCAATCGGACGCGGACGATAGGGAACAGGGTTCGCGGGATCTGAAATGTAACTATCGAATGTTGCCGGTGTCTTTGTGGGTGGCGGGTCAAACGACAGCTTCCCATTGGCGTGAAAGTAGAGTCGTCGCCCGACAACATTGCGTTTCGGAGGCCAGGCATCATGCTCGACCCACTCGTTGGCGCCGGTCCTAAAAGTAAGTGCCTCTGGACGCCTGGAACTCCCTTTCCCCTTGAGGTAATGGGCCAGGAACGGCGCCATCACGTTGCGCCGATAGTGCTCAGCGGTTGGGCTCCCGAAGTCGATGCGACCGAGCTTGCGCCCTTCGCCCCTTGACCATCCGCCATGGTTCCACGGACCTACGACCAGAAAGTTCTGATTCTTCGAATCGTGGCGCTCAAGCAGCTCATAAATCTTGATCGGGCCATAGAAGTCTTCCTGGTCCCACCAACCGGCAACGTTCAGCGTCGGCACAGTCACGCGGTTTAGCCAGGGCGCGAAACCCTGACGCTTCCAGAAAGCGTCATAGTCAGGATGGTGTACAAAGTCACGCCAGGTCGGGATCTTGTCGTGGAAATGCTTCGCGTTCACGTTGGATAGCGGACCGAGATCCAGATACCACTCGTAAACATCGTAACGGTCAACGAGCGTAGAAACGTCGGCGATCTCTTTCGATGATTCCATCATGTACGCGTATTCGAGGCCATAGCTCAATCGAAACGCGCCGTTGTGATGAAAATCGTCACCGATCCACATGTCGGCAGGTGACGCTTGCTGTACCACGGCTTTCAACGCCGGGTGCGGATTGAGCATGGCCATTACAGACAACCATGCCCCGTAACTCGTTCCAGCGATCCCTACCCGACCGTTTGTGTTGGAGACATTCTTCAGGAGCCAGTCAATCGTGTCATAGGTGTCGCTGCTTTCGTCGATCGCATTCTTGTCTTTCGGATCGCGCGGCTGGCGGAGCATGACGAACTGTCCTTCCGACTTGAACCGTCCGCGGATGTCTTGCTGAACAATGACGTATCCATCTGCCGTTAGCTCCGGAAGTGCAGCCGAAAGTTGCGCCGAGCTCAGATCGCCGAGCCCGTAGGGAGTCCTGAGCAGCAGAATCGGCAGCTTCTCGGCAGCGCCAGTCGGCGTGAACACGCGCGTGTGAAGACGCGCTCCGTCGCGCATCGGGATCATCGCCTCGGTGCGAGTCAAGATCGACTCGTTCGGCGGCTGCGCATTGAGAGGCGCAACGGTTACGAAGCAGATCAATGCAACGAGCGCGCGACCAAACACCGTGATTGCTTTGTTCATTTGTGCCTTCTGTTCAGTTGTCAGTTACCAAAGGTCAGTTGACAGTCGCGACTCGACGTTAGTGACTGTTTCGTGTCGGTTAGTGTGATTTTGTGGATCGCTTTCTTTAACTAACCCCAAAAGCGATCCACGAAATCACACGAACTGACAACCAACCACGGACTACTGATCACTGAAATCTGACCAACTGATAATTCTATTTCTCCGGTTTCTTAGACACCCGATCGATTGGTGCGGGTCGCGGCAGGCGCGGCATAGGGTTCTGCTCAAGCAGCCTGAGGACCTCCTTCACCGCGCGTTCGAGTTGGGGGTCGTGTCCCTTGATTACTTCGGCCGGGGTGTACTCCACTTCGATATCCGGCGCCACTCCCTCGTTCTCTACCGCCCACTTGCCGGAAAGGTCATAGAAAGCCAGCGTGGGTGCAGTTATGCCCCCGCCGTCAATTGTAGTGGGAACGCCGAGCGTGCCGACCAACGCTCCCCACGTCCGCGTTCCTACCAGCGGCCCAAGCTTTCTCAGCCGGAAATAATAAGGCAACGCATCCCCACCTGATCCGGCCGACTCGTTGATGATCATTATTTTCGGACCGTAGAGTCCGGCAATTGGTGAGGTCGTTGGCTGTCCATCGCGCATGGCGAAGTGCCCTATGAGCTTCCGATCCAGCTCGTTCACGATGTAATCCGCTACCATTCCGCCCTGGTTGTAGCGCTCGTCGATGATGGCGCCGACCTTGTCCTGTTGAGAGTAGTAGTAGCGAGTGAAAGAGGTGTAGCCAGGTCCGGCGGTGTTTGGCAGCCAGACATATGCCAATCGTCCGCCAGAAAGTTTGTCCACCAGCCGTCGATTATCTTCAATCCAGCCCCTGGTCCGAAGTCCATCCTCGCTGGCCACGGGTATCACAGTCACAATGCGTGACCCTTCCATCGAAGGCGACTTGTTGACCCGAATGAGCGTCTGCCGCCCCGCCGTCCCTTCAAACAGGCTGTACAGATTTCCGGTCGCTGCCAGTGGACGACCATTCACTTCCAGCAAGTAGTCTCCTGCTGCAACCTGAATTCCCGGCGCGCTGAGCGGCGCCCGCAGGTCAGGGTTCCAATTCTCGCCTGTGTAGATTCGTTTGATTCGGTAGCGCCCGTTCTCTATGGCAAAGTCAGCTCCTAACAAGCCGACGGCGACCGGATCCTCGAGCGGCATATCACCGTCACCGAGAAGATAGGAGTGCCCCACTGTAAGCTCACCGCCAACCATGGCGATGACATAGCCTAAGTCGGACCGGTGGCCCACGTGTGCAAGCAGCGGGCGGTACTTCTCATAGATCGCATTCCAGTTGGCCCCGTGCATTTTGGGATCGTAGAAGTACTCGCGCTGGACCCGCCACGTCTCGCGATAGATCTGTTCCCATTCGGCGCGAGGGTCGATTCGCGTTTCCAGCTGGGCGATGTTGAGAGGCCCGTCTCCGACTTTGGCCGGACGCTCGGTCGCGACGATTCCCCAGGACGCGCCTCCGCCGGCACTCATCTGATAGAGCAGTTTCTTCTTGTCCGCTGAGAGCGAGTAGGAGCGAATGCCTTCGAGAAACGGCGCGGCGGTGCGCTCCTTTAGTTGATACCGCTGCAAGCGCAGTGATGGCGGCCCGGCGCCACTAACAGTCACAATTGGTTCAGTATAGTAGAAGCTCCCGGCTGCACCGGCGGAGAGGCTGCTGTAGTCACCTGCCGGAATGTTAACAGCGAGAATCCTTTGCCCAATCCCGTTTAAGTCGATACGAACACTTACAGTCTTTGGCGTGGCTGTGGCCGGCGTAGTCGGAGGCGGCGTCGGTGGCGCGGGCCCCGCGCGAGGTGCTTCACGAGGCGGAGGACTCGGCTCGTCGCCGGTTTCAGGCAAGAGTGGCGATGGCTCGCTCGCACTGAGTACAACCAGATAGATGGCCCGACGTACCGGGCGGTCAATTGAACTCATCTCCAGCCAGCCGGTACTGGGCCCGTAGTTAGTGCTTGCCAGGAAGTACAAGTAGGAGCCTCCGGCGTCGAACGCGGGCGAGATGGAATCCGCCAATCCGTCGGTGACCTGGTGAGACTTCTTCTCGGCCGACGAGTAGACGAAGATGGCACGCAGACGGCTCGGAAGATTTTTGGAGTAGGCCACCCAACGCGAATCCGGCGACCAGGTGGCATCCAACTGTCGCACAGGATCGGGGTAGATATCGGTATCAATCTTTGACGTGGTACCACTCGCCACTTCAATCGTCCAGATATTTTGGTGGTTATCCTGAACCAGGATCTGTTTTCCATCCGGCGACCAGGACGGCGTGAAGAAAAATGCCGTGGATGGTAACGGGATTGCCCGCGGTTTTGTGATGCCGATTGGATCGCCAACCATCAGCTGATACTCTCCGCTCACATCTGAAAGCCAGGCGAGCTGGCCCCCATCCGGAGACCACACCGGGCTGCGGTCATGGGCGCCCGAACTCTGCGTAAGGTTCCGGTAGTCCCCTTTTTCAGCGGGGACGGTGAAAATTTCGCCGCGTGCCTCAAACGCCGCGCGAATCCCGGTTGGTGAGAGCGCCGAGTTCCGGATCATGGTAACCACTTTTTTGAACTGAGACCGTGCCCAGGGGAGATCGCCGTTCACTTCGATGGTGAGCTTTCGCGCCTGCCCAGTCTTAGTGTCTAACAAGTGAACATAGCCGGCCTGTTCGTAGACAATCGCGTCGGCTCCAGCCGACGCGTTCATAACGTCGAAGTCGTCGTGCTTAGTCAGCTGCGTGAGCTGTTTAGTGTCGAAGCGGTAGGAGAAGAGATTGACAGTGTGGTTACGGTCCGACAAGAAATACACGGTATTGCCGACCCACATGGGGTCGGTGTCGTTGCTGTTATCCCAAGGTAACTTCTCGACGGAATTGTCAGCCAAGCTCATGATCCGGATCGGGTGCGTCCGACCGCCGCGATAATGCCGCCACTGACTGGCCTCGTACCACGCTGGGATGAAGGCCGTAGAAAACTCCTCGTAAGCGATCCGCTGTCCGTCAGGGGAGTAGGTGCCCTTAAAGGCCCTGGGCATGGGGAGCGGCTCGGGGAGTCCCCCTTCCATCCCCATCGTCCAGAGGCGGAGGTAGGCCTGTTGAGGCGCACTGGTTCGTGCTGAACCCAGGACCACACGGCGGCCGTCGGGCGTCCAGCCTCTCACGCGATCAACTCCCGGATGATAGGTTAGTCGCTTCGGATCACCCCCGACGGTCGGCATGAGATACACATCCGTGTTGCCAGCCACTGTTGAGCTGAACGCGATCTGAGAACCATCGGGTGAAAAGTAGGGATCAGTTTCGACGCCGGAAGTCGAGGTGAGACGGCGCGCCCCTCCTCCGTTTCGCGAGACGACCCATAAGTCGCCGGCGTATGCAAAGGCCACCAGATCACGGCTCACGGTTGGGTGACGGAGCAGTCGCGTCTCCTGAGCGAAGGCAGTAGCAGAGATGGCAAGACACAGCAGTAAGCCAGCACTCATATGTCGTGTATTCATAAGTAGTCTCACTAAGAAGTTTAAGTCAAAGCCAACTCGCCTGCCCGTCCTTCATCACATAAGCCGAGCGCTTCATAAGTAATTAACTCGTTAGCGGAAAAACAGTCGTGTAGCTCGATCACCTCGACGAGTTCGTAGACAGCGCGCTGACCACTTGTCGAGTCGCCGTAACAGTAGCCGACGCACGCCTGTTCGATTGAGTCGTAAGTCAACCCGGCATAATTCAACGCTTCCGTCCCGGCCTCTTTAACCATATCGAGGTGCGTCGGGATGAACAAGTTCGAAAAGATCGATCTCTCCTAAAGCAATGGCCCACACTTAGCTGTCGAACACGAACCAATCAAGCGAGGCTGCTGATTCGAGCGTACACCGTTGCTAGTCGCTCGCGATGTTCGTCGGATTCAAGACAGCGACGGAACGTCCGGTCGATTTCATCCAGCGCGTTCTTTGTATCAAGGTCTATCAACTCGCGCGTCAGCCGTTTAGTTTCGAGCAGTGCGGTGCGCGGCTTGGAAGCAAGCAGAGCTGCGAGCGCCAAAGCGCGTGTCATAAGCTCCTCGCGTGGATAGACGTGATTGACCAGGCCGATGCGGTAAGCTTCTTCGGCAGAGATATTCTGGCCGGTCATCGCCAGCTCCTTCGCATTGGCAAGCCCAATCGACTTGTAAAGCGGGTGGATGATCTGGGTCAGCCCGAGGTTGATTTCTGCTTGCCCAAAGATGGCTTCGGTCGAGGCGAGTCGCAGGTCGCAAAACGCCGCCAGGTCGAACCCCCCGGCAATGGCAGGGCCGTTCACGGCTGCGATAATCGGTTGCGGCATTTCCCACACTCTGCGAAAAACCGGCAGCACTGTATTGAGATATGCAAGTTTCTCTTCGGTCGTCCACTTCAGCAGCAGTTCAAGATCCAGCCCTGCAGAGAAACTACGTCCTGCTCCCGTTAACACAACGACGTTTACTTGCTGGTTGCCCGCAGCTGCTTCGAGAATCTCAGCCAATTGGTTGATCAGGTCTGGATGAAGCGCATTACTCTTTTCGGGACGATTCAGAGTAATTATCTGAACTGTTGCTTCCTGGCTGGTCAGCACAAGGGTTCTAGAGTCGATCTCAGTCATTCTTTACTTCTTTCTCTTCGCTTGGCGGCCGTGGGAGTTGAATTCAACCTCAGGATAGTTAGCTGGAGGTCCCTTCAGCAGCGGAGCGTCCTTGCCCTTTAGATACTTGTCAAAGAATGCCAACACGTAATCATTGATGATTCTCTCCATACGCCCGCCGTCGATGGTGCCAAGGATGCCGGCTTTCTGATAGTCAGGTGAAAAGAGCGAGAAGTCCGAGTAGTTAAAGTGCTTGGTCCCCTTCACGACAACGTAGTAAGCATCGTTCTCGGCCCGATCAAAAAAGAGACGGTTGACATTTCGAGCATCCTCGCTCTGCATGAACATGAACGGGCGCTCCATCGGGCGAACGATCAGGTCACCCGACTGTAAACCGTCCAGGTTAATACCTGCTTTGCAACGCTTATCAACTGTGCAAAACTGGCCCGCAGTCGCGCCGCCAAAAGACATCCCAAAGATGCCGATGCGCTTCAGATTCAACTTCTTTGCAAAGGCGCTGCTCCGTTTACCTGAGTTCATCCGCTCGAACTCGTCCAGAACAAAGCTTACGTCGGCGGCCCAGATGCGGAGGCTCTCCTCCAGGAGTGGCCAACCGGCGACTATCTTCTTTATGAGATCCTCCTTTTCAGCCGGCTCGGTTGCTGCGGCATATTTAACGTTTAGTTCCCTCGTTTTTCCCGCGCCCTGAGCGAATGCCATCAGCCGGGCCTGACTGAACGGTACAACGCGCCCGCCAGAGAAAATGTTGGCGACCGTCTCATATGAATGGCCGATACTGAATACGACATACCCATAACTGGCTAACTCTTCCATCTGCACAGTGTTTTGAGAGAGAAAACCTGGAATGTAACCGTGCGAGAAAACGAGTACCGGGTACGGAGACTTCGATTTTGAGAGCGGGGCATCCGTATATGCGTGGGATTGAACCAGAGCGAGATCATCGAACGCTGTCTTTGGCATGGGCATGAATTGCGCGAGAAGTGTTCCGATCTCTTTGGTGTCGTTTCCCCAGAAAGGCTCGGGCTTGGCCCCTGGCACAGGCTGTGCGGGATACCAGCAGCGCACAAGAAGTTCGCGATGGTCTTTCGGATCGTCAGTGAACGCTTCCGGTCGCATCTCGTCAGCGAGAGCGAAGTAAGTTGTGCCGATCTGATAGGCGCCTGTCGGCTGGGGCAGCTTAACCACCCACTGCGCCATCCCGGTTACGCTAGGAAGCGCTAACAGTACCAATACAGTCAGAAACTTCGACATAATGTCCTCCCTGGAATGCGGGCGATGGAACGAGTTTGCCGCTATGGCTCTTTACGCCAGTACGGCTCGCGCAGCTCCTTTTTCAGAACTTTTCCGAGCGCATTGCGCGGTACTTCCTCGCGAAACTCAACTCGGGAGATCCTCTGGTGCTTGGCCAAGCGCTCATTTGCCCAGCGCATCAACTCTTCGGCAGTCAGGGACGAGCCAGGTTTTTTGATCACAAGAGCCAGCGCCGTCTCTCCCCACTTCTCGTGCGGGATCCCGATGACAGCGACATCCGCAACTTCGGCATGGCGTGCCGCTATTTCTTCAATGTCCTTTGGGAAGACGTTGACGCCACCTGACAGGATCATGTCTTTCTTGCGGTCGAGGATGTAGAGGAAGCCATCCTCATCGAGCTTGCCGATGTCGCC
>JBPCNX010000010.1:0-18735 GCA_051000815.1 Pyrinomonadaceae bacterium | reverse complement strand
TATACATCTCCGCGGATATGGAAGGCGTGGTCGGCGTCGTGACGAATGAGCAGCTAGGGCCTCAAGGCTTTGAGTATGCCCGGTTCCGCGAATTCATGACACAAGAAGTCAATGCCGCCATTGAGGGGGCATTAGAAGCTGGCGCGACCGAAATCATCGTTAGCGACTCGCACGGCAACGGTCAGAACCTGCTGATCGAGAAGCTACCGAAGAATATCTTACTCGTCCGCTCCTGGCCCCGACCGTTGATGATGATGCAAGGGATTGATGAGACCTTCGCCGGCGTGATTTTTACCGGCTATCACACCGGGACAACCAACCCTCAAGGAGTACGCGCGCACACAATGTCCAGTGCCCGACTGGCTGATGTGCGACTGAAAGGGGTGTCTGTTTCCGAGGCAGGCATCAACGCGGCTATCGCCGGTCATTTCAACGTGCCGGTAATTATGGTCACCGGCGATGACGCGGTGGTGAAAGAAACAACGGGGCTGCTGGGCGATGTCGAAGGAGCGGTGGTCAAGTGGGCCTCGGGTTTTCACTCGGCAAAAACCTTGATGCCCGAAGCCGCTTACCAATTGATTCGCGAGAAGGTTAAAAAAGCGATCGGTAGGATTAAGGACTTCAAGCCGTACAAACTCGCGACACCCATTCAGTTGGATGTGCGGTTCAAGAATTACCGCCCGTCGGAGGTGCTTAGCTACCTATCGATCGTCGAGCGCACCGACGCGCATAGCATCAGATTTACCGGCAGGGACATGATAGAAGTGTCGAAGTTCCTGGAATTTATTATGACCTACGAGCCCTCGTTGGAGCCTTAGTAAACACAGACGCTAGAGACGCCGCCCTGAGTTTGACCTATTGCCGTGTGGCCAATTTGTGACCAGAATTGCCAGCACGCGACGTGTAGCGAACTGTAGCGAATGGGATAGAATGTAAAAACCCTAGTGAATCTTTGGTGGCTGCAACTTTTGAAAAGGCAAATACTTACGTTTTTGCCGCACTATCCGTTTGGGACCGAGAGGTCGGAGGTCGAATCCTCTCGCCCCGACAATTTTCCTCTCATCAATCTATTGACAGCGCACCAGGAAATACTTTGCCTGCGTTCTAAACCCACCTCGCCTTCCAACCATAAAAGGAGATCCCCATGTCTATTCAGGTAATTCTTAGTAAAGTAGGCCCTTTGCCCCTGATGGCGACCTTCGACGCTCCAGGAGACGAGCCGATGTATTTAGAGGTCAATGGCTTCGGTATCAGTTCAACGGCGAACCAGCTGATAGGAATCGCGGTTCAGCTTGATAATAAGCCGATCGGTACCGCAGCACAGATTTGGTCAAACGGCGTACTCACACACCGCGCGGCTGTGCCAACGCACATTCCGGTTCAGCTTCAATTCGGCACGCATAAGCTTGTGCTAACCGCATCAAACGGGCAGACGCTTTCCGACTCTAATGACTCTTACACCGTGGTGCTTCACTACTAAAGGAAGAGCAGTTAAGACAGCGCAATGGGTGGCTTTAGAGGTTGACGTGTGTTTTGTTCATGTAACGATTGGCAATGAACGTGCGGTTAGAACCCGATTGGATGGTAATGTTGTCGAGTAACTGATTGACAGACAATGTTAGCTCAGTTATAAAGAAGCCTCGGAACGAACTTAAAAGTCATGAACTTCAGCAGAACCAGCCACACCAGTGTTGCATTGACCGCCAATTATTATTGGTGGCGTGCAAACCTATTGGCAGTTGTGGCCCCTGTGAGGAGTGCAAATAGAGTAGAGTAAGAACGCACCTAATCAGCTTTTTTCGGCCCGCTGCCAGCAGTATCTGCCTGGCGGCGGGCTTTTCTTTTTTGCTTACACCATTCTCGATGAACAACCTTCGGCCATCGTCGTTTGAAGCCTTCGAACTCGAAGCCGGGCGCGGCAACGTCGTTGCTGTCGTCAGCACGTTCGACACCCGCGGGCGTACACCGATCGGAACTTTTCAGTGCATTTCGGAAGGCGCTCGCTATTCCTTCCTGCTCGAGTCGATCGAGGGTGGCGAACGTATTGCACGATATTCGTTCCTGGGAGCGGAGCCCGAAATGATCGTGCGCGGGCGAGGTGAACAGACACTTGTCGAGCGAGCGAACGAAAATGAGGTGCTCATTGTGCGCGCCGTGGACTTTGTCCGAAACCATTTTCAACGAAGAACGAGCGCCCCGCGTGCGGATGTAGGGCCTTTCGCAGGGGGCGCGGTCGGGTATCTCGGCTACGGAGCTGCGCGCTGGTTTGAGCCTTCCATTTCACCCGACAGTTACGACGAGGCTTGCGATGACGCGGTTTTCATGTTCTATCGAACCGTAATCGCTTTCGACAGAGTTCGCGAGGAGATCAATATTACGCGCGTGGTGTTTCCGGAAGAGGCCGAAGGCGATCCTGCGCGACTGCGCGAGCTCTATGACGGCGCCGTCGCGGAGACCGCGCGGATCGAACAGTCACTCCCCGATAACAGCGAGGAGCGCCCGTCCATCCAAAACGAGCCCTGCTTAAGGCAAGAACAAACCCCATTTGAATCGAACTGGACACGCGACGGATTCGAGGATGCGGTAACACGTGTCAAGGAACACATCGCCGCGGGTGATTGTTATCAAGTGGTGCTCTCGCAACGCTTTGGCAGGAAGGTATCCGCCACCCCGATCTCAATCTACCGGTCACTTCAAAGCATTAATCCCTCGCCATACATGTACCTGCTGCGTTTGGACGAAGAGACAGTCATTGGCGCGTCACCCGAAATGCTTGTCAGGTGTCAGGGGACACGACTTGATTACCGTCCAATCGCCGGCACACGTCGTCGTGGCGCAACCGAGACGGAGGATTTGTTGTTGGCCCAGGAAATGCGCTCCGACGAGAAGGAGCTCGCGGAGCACATGATGCTCGTCGATCTCGGTCGCAATGATCTTGGTCGAGTGGCCACCTACGGCTCGGTGCGCGTCGACGAACTGCTAAAGGTCGAGTCCTTCTCACACGTACAGCATCTTGTCAGCAGCCTGAGCGCGACCCTGCGCAGCGGGCTCGACCGCTTCGACGCGCTTGCTTCATGTTTTCCCGCCGGAACTGTGACTGGAGCGCCTAAGGTCCGCGCAATGGAGATCATTCGAGAACTTGAACCTCAGAGTCGTGGCGTTTACGCAGGCGCCGTTGTCTACGCCGACTACGCAGACAACCTGGATTCGTGCATCGCGATCCGCACCATTCTGCTCAAAGACGGTCACGCGTCAGTGCAGGCGGGAGCGGGCATTGTCGCTGACTCTGTTCCGGACCTTGAGTATCAGGAAACTATCAACAAGGCGCAGGCGCTGTTTCGAGCGATACAGAACGCCGAATGTCGTTGTGACGGGAGGGAACTCCAATCATGAGGGACGAAACACGATCGAGTGACCCGGAAACCGTCGCCAGCCCGCATTATCCCGATGCGGTGCCTAACGATGTCTCGATACGCGCTTTCCTAATCCGCCTCATGCGTGGAGAGAGTTTGGGCCGCCAGGAATCCCAGGATCTTGCCGATGCCCTACTGGATGCGAAGGCTACTGACACCCAAATCGCTGCAACATTGGTGGCGTTGGCTATCAAGGGTGAAACCGTGGATGAACTCGCAGGCATGGCTAACGTGATGCGCGCGCGTGCAGTACGCATCCATTCTCGTCATTCACATTTCATCGATACTGCCGGCACGGGCTCGAGCAATGCCAAGACGTTCAACGTGTCGACGGCAGCCGCGTTTGTGATTGCCGGCGCGGGTTTGGTTGTAGCGAAACATGGCAATCGCGCGGCCACGAGTCGCTCGGGAAGCGCGGATGTCCTGTCGGCCCTCGGTGTCGAGGTGCGTGTGCGGCCTGAAATTTCTGAGCAATGCCTCAATGAGATTGGCATTTGCTTCATGTTTGCGCCGCTGTACCACGGTGCCGCTGCTCGAGTGGCTGGAGTCAGACGCGACCTTGGTGTCCGTACAGCTTTCAACCTTCTCGGTCCGTTAACCAATCCGGCTGGTGCGCCATGCCAGATCGTCGGCGTGTGGCATCCCTCTCGGGTAGGGCCACTGGCACGCACTCTTGCAGCTTTGGGAACGAAGCGGGCGTGGGTAGTGCATGGCTTGGACGGTTTGGACGAAGTAACGCTCGCCAGCAAGACGATGGTCGCTGAAGTTGTCAATGGTGATCTTAGGACATTTGAGGTTGCCCCGGAAGATTTTGGTCTGAAGCGAGGTTCACTTGAAATGTTTCAAGCAGATGACGCGGAAACGAGTGCGTGCAAAATCCGAGAAATTCTCGAAGGCAAGCGACGCGACGAAGCGCGCGACCTCGTCGTCATCAATGCTGCCGCGGGACTCATAGTCGGCAGCATGACTGGTGATCTGAACAAGGCGCGACAGCAAGCGGAAGCAAGCATCGATAGCGGAGCAGCGCTGGCGAAGTTGGACGAGTTAGCAAAGGCCACGAACCAATGAACCCTCAAACTAACTTCCTGGCTGAAATCGTTAAGCGAAAACGGGCGCGGCTCGATCGCTCGCGGGCCGAGATCTCCAGCGAGAGGCTGCGTTCCGTCGCCCTGGAAGCACGACAAGGTGCGCATGACCACGCTTTGAGCCGAGTGCTCGAAATCAAACAGAACCTTAACGTGATTGCGGAAATCAAACGCGCCTCGCCTTCGAAAGGCGATATCCAAGACAACGTCGTGCCCCAAGAAATGGCGCGTGCATATCTCAGGGGCGGAGCGGCGGCTATCTCGGTCTTGACAGAAGAAAATTACTTTCACGGATCGCTCGACGACCTTCGCGCCGTACGCGAGGCTGTACCGCTGCCCATCCTCCGCAAGGACTTCATCATCGACGAATTCCAGATCTACGAAACCGCGGAAGCAGGCGCCGACGCGTTGCTTCTGATTGCAGCGATCCTCAGCGACGAGCAACTCTTGCTCTATAGACGAATCACCGAAGAAGAGCTCGGCATGAATGCGTTGGTTGAGGTACATTCGGCTGACGAGATGCGCCGCGCAAAGCGGTGCGGCGCCACGCTTATCGGCGTCAACAATCGAAACCTGAGCACGTTCGAAGTTTCACTGGATGTTTCACTCGGCTTGGCGCGTGAAGCACCGGCAGAGGCCATTCTCATTAGCGAAAGCGGGTTGAACTCGGGTGAAGCTCTCAGAAAACTGCGGGCCTGCGGGTACAGAGGTTTCCTGATTGGTGAACACCTGATGCACGCTGGCGATCCGGTTGCAGCTCTGGAAAGCCTCATCCGAGACGCGGACCGCAAGGCGCCGGTGCTGGTCAAGATTTGTGGCGTCACGAATCTGAGAGACGCGCAGTTTTGCGTCGAGGCAGGTGCAGACATTTTGGGGTTTAACTTTTACCCACGCAGTCCGCGCTACATCGCCCCGGAGAAAGCGCGCCGCATCATCGGGCAGTTACCTGTGGGCGTGCAAAGCGTTGGCGTGTTTGTTAACGAAGAGACTCCTCAACGAGTCGCTTCCATCGCCGATGTCTCCGGCGTTACCGCCGTTCAGTTGCATGGCGACGAGACACCTTCCTATTGTCAGGCACTGAAAGACCGCCGTGTTATCAAAGCTGTTCGCGTAGACACAGACTTCTCGCCGCAGCAAATCGCCCGATATCAAACAGAAGCCATCCTCCTCGACTCCTTCAGCGCAAGTGGGCGCGGAGGAACGGGCAAGTGCTTCGATTGGGCGATTGCCAAACAGACCTGCGGATTCGTTTCGCGGCTGTTTCTGGCCGGCGGACTAACTCCAGAGAACGTAACGCAGGCGGTAGCGACTGTCGAACCGTATGCAGTTGATGTGTGTAGTTCATTGGAAAGTTCGCCGGGTCAGAAGGACGAAGGGCGCGTGCGTGAATTCATCACTGCAGCTAAGAGAGCCGCGTCAGAAGAGTCGGCGGTCAAAATAAGGAAATGAAATGGAACGATTAGAACCTGACGCGCAAGGCCAATGGGGAAGGTACGGTGGACGTTACGTACCGGAGACTTTGATGGCTCCGCTCGACGAGCTAACGAAATCCTACCGTGAGGCCAAGGCGGATCCGGCTTTTCAAAAAGAGTTGGATGAGCTTCTTGCTAACTATTCGGGGCGCCCCACGCCTCTCTTCTATGCCTCGCGGCTTACGGCTGCAGCGGGCGGTGCTCGCATTTACCTCAAGCGCGAAGACCTTTCCCATACCGGCTCGCACAAAATAAACAACGCGCTCGGCCAGGCGCTGCTAGCTCGCCGGATGGGAAAAGAACGCGTGATTGCGGAGACGGGCGCCGGTCAACATGGTGTTGCCGCCGCAACTGTCTGCGCGCTCTTCGGACTCAATTGCGTTGTCTACATGGGCAGCGAGGACATGCAGCGACAGGCACTCAACGTATTTCGGATGAAATTGCTGGGTGCCGAAATAAGAGCAGTCGATACGGGTTCCGCTACGCTCAAGGAGGCCATCAACGAAGCGCTTCGCGATTGGGTTACCAACGTGGCCGACACCTATTACCTTTTGGGCAGCGCACTCGGGCCTCATCCCTATCCGGTTATGGTGCGCGATTTCCAAAGCGTAATCGGACGCGAGACGCGAAAACAGATTCTCGAAGTCGAAAGCCGCCTGCCCGACACCCTCGTCGCCTGTGTCGGCGGGGGCTCGAATTCCATCGGCTTGTTTCATTCGTTCCTGGAGGATCCAGCAGTGAAGATGGTTGGTGTCGAGGCGGGAGGCCGTGGAAAGAACCTGGGTCAACATGCTGCCCGTTTCGAGTCGGCTGGCGGACGTCCCGGAGTCTTGCATGGCACGATGAGTTACGTGCTTCAAGACGTCCACGGGCAGATCGCACAAACGCATTCCATCGCACCAGGACTCGATTACCCCGCTATCGGCCCCGAGCATGCGTATCTCCACGACACCGGTCGTGTCACATATCTCTCAGTTTCTGACGCAGAAGCATTGAAGGCTTTTCACACCCTCTCGGAGTTGGAAGGCATAGTTCCGGCGCTTGAGTCTGCGCATGCGATCGCCCACGCGCTGAAAATCGCTGCGGCGATGAGGCCGGACGACATCATCGTTGTGAATCTTTCAGGACGTGGAGACAAAGATGTCGGCACAGTTGCGGAAGCGTTGAAGGGCGAGTTATGAGTCGAATCACTAATACGTTCGCGCAACTTCGGCAGGACGGCAGGCGTGCCCTGATCCCTTTTATTACGGCGGGCGATCCTGATCTTAGAACTACAGGTTCGTTTCTGCTTGAACTCGCGCGAGCGGGCGCAGATTTGATCGAACTCGGCATTCCCTTTAGCGATCCTATTGCCGATGGTCCGGTAATCCAACGGTCTTCGATTCGCGCCCTGCGAAATGCCGTTGATATCGCACAGGTTTTCCAAGTCGTCGCTGAAGCGCGGCAGGAGATGGACGTGCCGATTGTGCTTTTCAGTTATTTCAATCCGCTCTTGCAGTTTGGCCCGAAGCGATTAGCCGAGGAAGCTAAACGAGCCGGAGTTGACGGCGTCCTGGTGACGGATCTGGCTCCGGAAGCAGCGCAGGAATTTTCTGCTGAACTAACGAAATGCAGTCTCGATCACATCTTTCTCGTGGCCCCAACTTCGACGAACGAACGTCTCCGGTTAATCGCCAGAAGTGGAAGCGGCTTCATTTACGCCGTCTCGCGAACTGGTGTGACAGGTCCGCAATCAGAAGTTGGTTTGGAGGCTGAAAAGCTCGTGCTGCGGGTGCGCGAAGTAAGTGATTTATCCGTGGCAGTCGGTTTTGGTATTTCAAGTCAGGAACAGGTGCGGAGGGTTTGGCAGTACGCCGACGCGGCGGTGGTCGGTTCCGCGGTAATGGCGGAGGTCGAAAGGTTGAACGGTTCACCTGATTTGGTTAGCCAGGTTGGAAATTTTGTTCGTGCCTTGGCGGGTACGAAGTCTCTGGTAGGTATTGGTTACCCTCGTGTCTCAGAATTCTAGTGCTAAAGCCGCCGAACCTTCGACGAAGGTAGCAATTAACAAAAGGTAACAAAACTCATGCTTATTGTGATGAAGACAGATGCAACGGAGCGGGAAATCGAAAACGTTGCCGGCACTATCAATGCCGCGGGTTTGCGCGCGCACGTGTTGCCGGGAGCCCAACGCACTGCCATCGGCATTACGGGGAACGATGCTCCGATCAACTCGGCATTATTTGAAAGTCTCCCGGGCGTGGCCGAAGCGATTCGCGTAACCAAACCTTATAAGCTGATTACGCGGGACATTCGTGCAGAGAAAACGGTCGTCAGAGTCGGCGATGCAACTATCGGCGGCGATGAACTAGCGATCATTGCCGGTCCCTGCGCCATAGAAAGCCGTACTCAGGCTTTTGCCGTTGCCGAAGCCGTGCGCCGGAGTGGCGCTCGTTTTTTCCGCGGTGGCGCGTACAAACCGCGCACGTCTCCTTACGCATTCCAGGGTTTGGGAGAGGCGGGGTTGAAAATCCTTGCCGAGGTTCGGGAAGCTTACGACCTCAAGATTGTTACTGAAGCTCTCGATGAGGGTGCTGTGGATCTGATCGAGCAATACGGCGACATGATCCAAATCGGGGCGCGGAACATGCAGAACTTTTCTCTTCTGAAACGCGCCGGTCGCTCTCACCTGCCCGTACTTTTGAAACGCGGAATGGCGGCAACCCTTGAGGAGTGGCTGCTTGCCGCCGAATACATCATGGCCGAGGGAAACTATCAGATCGTGTTATGCGAACGAGGTGTGCGAACTTTTGCGCAGCACACGCGTAACACGCTTGACTTCGCAGCCATCCCGGCAGTGCGGCGCATCTCGCACCTCCCAATCCTCATAGATCCCTCTCATGGTACGGGCCAGAACTACATGGTCGCCGCAATGGCTCGCGCGGGCATCGCGGCAGGAGCTGATGGTTTACTAATCGAAGCTCACGATCAGCCGGAACACGCTTTGTGTGATAGCGCGCAGGCCCTCAGGCTGGAACAGTATGAGCGCCTGGTAGTCGAGGTCCACGCGCTTTACGAAGTGATGATGAATCTAACGGTGCAGGCAGTTGATTAGTTTTGCAGAGCAAAAACCACATGCTTATCGTCGCAGAGTGTCCTGGATCTTCTTTAGGTTCTCGATGGTGTCTTCATTTGTAAGGTCGCGCTTCAAAGACATCTCGTAATACTGCTTCGCTTTCTTCGCGTCTCCCGCCTTTAGATATCCATCGGCAAGACTGTTCCAAACATTGGCCGACTTCGGAAACATGCTGGCGTTTAAAGCAAAGAAGCGAATCGCCGCAGCAGTGTCTTTCTTGCCCAACAGCTCATACCCAAAATTGTTCAAGGAGCGCTCGGAAAAGTCGTATGCGCCTTTCTCCAAATAATTCTTTTTCAAAGTCTGGTAATGACCCAGTGCGGTTTCCACGCCTTTCAACCGATACTGTTCTCCCAGTTCTTCTTCCAGCGTCATGGGCCTCGGCCTTCCCCTATGACATGTGTAACACCACATGTTGATCCGTTGGTCCCCACTCGGCTCTAGCTTTTTCAAGTGACTATTAACGCTACCGAGCATCCTCAGCATCTCACGAGCGCGATCTTTATTCGGATTCTGATCGGACGCAAAATCGTAAGTGCTCAAAGGTTTCCCCTCCTCGCCGGTATGGCAGTAAGAACAGCGCACGCCGAGAGCGCGCGTGAATCCTCTCATTACCGGACTCAAACGAGAGCCGGGCCAATCTTTGTTCAATACCTGAAGATTCTTTGGTTTCTCCGGCCAGGTCCAGTTGTCCGGTTGCGCTCCTGATGTGGCTGCGAAGACAACAGCTATCAAAGTCATGACGCAAAACTGCATGAATTTGCCAGAAGACATAAGCCACTCCTCGAACGTCGATATTGAGTTGGTTAACTTGGGAGCTAAGAAGATTTCAACTGCGGATGATACGCTGTGACCCAGACCTAATCAATTAAACCCAACCTGATATGCGTACCACAGTCCAAAGACAATACTGAGACCACCGGCTACCATCTGCAAACTGTAATTGAGTGTTGTGAGACGTCGCCCCCTAAACGCAAAAGGCAACCCGATCAGACCGGACATCGACAGCATGCCAAGAGTGGAGCCGACTCCGAACACTGCGAGATAGATCAAGCCCAGCGAAACTGAACGAATCTGAGTCAAAACCAGCAAGGTCAACGCTGCAGATCCTGCCAAACCATGCATTGCGCCGACCAGGAGTGGCTTGAAACCAATCCCTGAAACTGTGTGTGAGTGTGAGTCAGGACGTGAAGGCGAGGCTGCGATATTCGCGTGCTCCGTTCCATGCTCGTGAAAATGGATATGCACGTGCGACTGTCCGTCGTGGCTATGCCGGTGCAGGTGAACGTCAGTGCGCCTGCGCAGCACGCGCGTCAGCGCCAGAATGCCAAGTCCGATGATCATTAATGCCACGCCAAATTCGAGCCAGCGCGCCACTGGCAATGGCACCGCAACACGAAATACCAGCACAAAAAAACCCACGATCATTAGCGAGGCCGTGTGGCCTACACCCCACAAACCACCTACGAGTGCTGAACGCCAGACCTTGCGATGTTCGCTGACGATTGTCGAGACGGCGACAACGTGGTCGACTTCAGTTGCGTGCTTGAGACCGAACACGAATCCGATGCCAAGCAAGGCCAGGGTACTAACTGATGTAAGAGATGTTTCCATTCGAGTGGGAATCTAACACGCTTGCGCTCAAGTTGTCCGTTCGGCCGCAGCGGTCACTCCTCGTTTACGCAGGAGCACCAGGGAGGCAACCAGCGCAACAATCAAAAATGTCAGCACTGAAAGTTCAATGATCAGGTGCTGAAACACCAATTCGGTCTGATCGCGGACCTGGGCAAACTCGGCTGTCAACACCAGCACACGCCGGATCGCGGCAATGAGTCCGACAAGGAGAAACGGTTCCGGAATCAGACCGTGCTCGCGAAAAGAAACCTGGACTGTGTACAAGAGTTCGACCACTAACAGGATCAGCAGCAGGCAGCCGTCAGCGACCGCAACATTAGGTTCTGAACAAAACTGATCCCACTGGCAACCAGCAGCGCTATTGAACTACCCGCCAGCACCAGGCCCAGACCAACGTAAACAATATCCTCTACCGCAGTGAAAGCGCTTGCGGCCCAGGCGCGTTGTGGATGGGTTAACTCTTTCGTCTTCACGCGAACCCTTCATCCGAATCAGAGGTCGGTCAGCCTAACAAATCCTGGGTAGTTGCTCGCCAACCAGCATGTCCACGATCCGCGTGCCCCCAAATCCTGTGCGCATGGCAACAATGCCGTGGGGCTCAGCCTTCACTTCGCCAATAATGCAGGCCTCCTGACCGTAGCGGTTACGTTTCATGCAATCGATGAGACGGCCGGCAATCTCGGGGGCGACGATAGCTATCAGCTTCCCTTCGTTGGCAACATAGAGCGGATCGAGACCAAGTATTTCGCAGGCTCCTTTAACTTCTTCGCGCACAGGGATGAGGCTCTCATCAATTTCAATGCAGACCTCCGAACTCAAGCTGATCTCGTTAAGCGTCGTCGCCGCCCCGCCCCGCGTGGGATCGCGCATACAATGAATTGAATCAACTGAGGCAACGGCCGCCTCGGCGAGCATGTCGCTGACAAGCGAGTTTAGCGGTGCGGTGTCGCTTTCGATATCTGTTTCCAGTTCAAGATCACCGCGTGCAATCATAATTGTTGTGCCGTGATCTCCAATCGTGCCGCTGAGAATTACCTTGTCGCCCACCTGCGCGGCCGAGGCAGAGAGCTGTACCGGCGATTCAATCACTCCGACACCTGAAGTATTAATGAATATCTTGTCCGCGCTTCCCTTCTGCACAACCTTCGTGTCGCCGGTGACCACAGACACACCGGCTTCAGCGGCGGCGTCTCGCATCGAGGCCAGTATTCGTTTCAAGTCATCGATCGGAAATCCTTCCTCGAGAATGAAACCTGCCGAAAGATAAAGTGGACGCGCCCCGCTCATGGCCAGGTCGTTAACAGTGCCGTTGATCGCAAGTCTCCCGATGTCGCCTCCGGGAAAGAAAATTGGATCGACAACATAGGAGTCGGTAGTAAAAGCAATCCTTGCCCGCCCCTGGCCGTTACCATTATTTACTGCAAACTTTTCGGTGCCGTCTCCGATTTCAAACACTGCCTGATCTTCAAGTTTCTCCAGGAGTGGGTTTCGCAGGTATTCAAGAAACAGGCCTTCGACCAACTCATGCATGGCGCGACCACCGCTGCCATGGGCAAGCGTGATCTGCGTATCTCTAAACTTGTGTTTTCTTCGCCTCGCCCGTTCCACTCTTTCAAAAAGGGGCGTGGGACTAAATGCTTTTGACATTGATTCTCTCAATCCACAGATTACGCAGATTTCACAGATTAATAATTAAGCTGAAACTGCGCTCAGCAGCATGACCACAAATTCGCTGACGATAAGGGACTTGCCTAACTGCCTTCATCTAATCTGCGAAATCTGTGAATTCTGTGGATGCCGTTCTAAGCCGTTGGCGCCGCGCTCGAGCGTTCGGCAACCTTCGATAGTCGCCCAAAATTGTAATAGGCGGCGCATGCTCCCTCCGACGAAACCATGCAGGAGCCGATCGGAGTCTCTGGCGTACACGCTGTGCCGAAGACTTTGCACTCCCAGGGCTTCTTCACTCCCTTCAGAATCTCGCCGCATTGGCACGCTTTGGGATCGGCAATGCGCACTCCTGGTACGCTGAACTTCAACTCGGCATCGAAGGCGGCATATTTAGATCGCAGGCGCATCCCGCTATGCGCGATTGAACCCAGACCGCGCCACTCGAAGTATTCGCGAGGTTCAAAGACTTCGAACAGGGCCTCGAGAGCACGCCTGTTGCCATCACGATTCACGACGCGCGCATATTGATTTTCAACCTCCGCCCGGCCCTCGATAATTTGCTTAACGATCATGAATACGGACTGCAGGATGTCGAGCGGCTCAAACCCGGTAACCACCAAAGGCTTTCCATAATCACGCGACACGAAGTCGTAGCAACGCGTACCGATAACAGTGCTGACGTGTCCTGGGCCCACAAATCCGTCAAGTTTCAAGTCAGGCGAATCCAGCATGGCCTTCAGGGCGGGAATGATTGTGATGTGGTTGCAGAAGATGCTGAAATTTTCGACGTTGTCTTTTGCTGCCTGAAGCACAGTCATGGCGCTCGACGGCGCGGTGGTTTCAAATCCAAGGCCGAGAAACACCACGTGTCGGGAAGGATTCGTCTTGGCAATCTTCAGGGCGTCAAGAGGCGAGTAAACCATCCGCACGTCTGCGCCTGATGCCTTGGCGTCCAGGAGACTGGTCTTCGACCCGGGCACCCGCATCGCGTCACCGAAGGTTGTGAAAATCACGCCCGGCTGTTGCGCAATCGAAATTGCATCGTCCACGCGGCCCAAAGGAATCACGCAAACCGGACAGCCAGGACCATGTATCATTTCAATGTTTCGAGGCAACAGATCTTCAATGCCATATTTGAAGATAGTGTGAGTATGGCCTCCGCAGACTTCCATCAACTTCAGCGGTTGCTCGGTCAAGCGCTCGATCTGTTCGGCCAGTTTGAAGGCGAGGTCGCTTTGTCTGTACTCGTCGATGAACTTCATTGTCGAACTCCCTTCGGGGGTTTAAGTCTCAGGTCTCAAGTCTCAGGTCTCAGGTCTCAGGAGTCGAGTCATGAGAGATGAGAGCTGGGACTTGAGACCCTTCTTCCACCAGCGACTTGCTTTGCAGAAACGTGTGCACCATATCCCACATGATGTGATAGAGCGTCACGTGCGACTCCTGGATCCGGTGAATGCTCGACGTGGGGACAGTCAAACAATAGTCGAGTAAACGACCGGACATCCCGGCCATCTTTCCACCATCATCACCAGCAAATCCAATCGTAATGAGTTTCAGCCGCCGCGCAGTGGCAAACGCGTGGATTAAGTTTTCCGAGTTACCGCTCGTTGAGATACCCAAAAGCACATCACCTTCAACCCCGAGCGCAATAATCTGACGACTGAACACATCATCAAAACCAACGTCGTTGGCTACCGCTGTGACCATGGCCATGTCGTTTGTGAGGCAAATAGCCGGGAGCGCCTTTCGGCCAACAGTGATCGGATGCATAAACTCTACGGCAACATGTTGTGCGTCAGTTGCTGATCCGCCATTGCCACAAACCAGGAGTTTGCGGCCGCGATGAAACGCCTTGGCCAGGTCGAGTGATGCAGCGATGATCGATTCTTTGTATGCTTCGAAAAACCGCTGTTTGACCTCAACGCTCTCGCCAACCTTCTGCAATAGAGAGAAAGTCATCTCCTCGAGCAATTCCTTCGGATGCTTCTGCTCATCATGCAGAAACGGATAGAAGGAACGGGAGAAATCATCTAATACCGGCTTGCTCATATGCTCCGTATGTCTCGGTCTTTGGTTTTTGGCCTTTGGTCTTTGAAACTCATGTCCGGGCTTCGCGAATGTCGAGTACTTCCAAGGCCCAAGGCCAAAAACCAAAGTTTCAAGTCAGTCTATTCAACCGTCGTCTTGAATTGTTCAAGTTCCAAATCAAACTCACCGATTTCCTTGAGCACCCTCAATGTCTCGTGAGCCTCATGTTCGTCAACCTTGCTCATGGCAAACCCAACATGAATCAACACGTAGTCGCCAACAGAGGCTTCATCCTTGCCCAGCATACCGATATTGATGTTGCGTTTCACTCCACCAACTTCGACCTTGGCAATGTGATTCTCCGGATCGACAATCTCGACAATCTTGCCGGGTATGGCCAGACACATTTTATTCAAACCCTCCCCAACTGGATTCGCGCATTGGCAACCGCCGCCTGCCCCAATGAAATGCCACCGTCGTTCGTCGGCACGCGTGCATGTGTGAAAACCTGGAAACCTCTCGTGCGCAGCCTCGCAGACACTTCTTCCAACAAGAACATGTTTTGGAAGACCCCGCCTGATAATGTGACGCGACTTAGCTTCCGTTCGTCCCTGATCCTTTCGACGACTTCCACAATCAAACCTACTATGGCCCGATGAAAGCGGGCAGAAACCGTCGAGGCCGGCACGCCATCAAGCAGATCCGCGATTGCCTGGCGAATCACGGTCTCAGCTTTGACGAGCTTTCCGGTTTCATCAATTGTGAACTCGTATGCGCCGTCGGCGTTGCGATCAGTCATTGATTCCATTTCGATTGCGGCCTGCCCTTCGTAGTTCACCAAAGCCCGCACGCCGAGCAGACTCGAAACCGCATCGAAGAGTCGACCCATACTTGATGTTAAGGGACTATTGGTGCCGGTTGCGATCATACCGCGAAGCACAGGCCAGCCTCGCTGTTTCAATTCCTCAACAAATGGCAAATCGAGATTAAGAAATTCGTCACCGAAGGTCTGCTGCAGGTAAACCGCGGCCATGCGCCAGGGCTCGCGAATGGCCTTAGCGCCCCCCGGCATCGGGACATACGCCAAATGTGCGACACGCTCAGCATCCACAAAGTCAGCAATGAAGAATTCTCCGCCCCACATGCGACCGTCCGTTCCAAAGCCAAGGCCGTCCATTGCCACTCCAATCACTTCACCCTCGATTTCGTTATCAGCCATGCAGCTCGCAATGTGTGCATGGTGATGCTGAACGGCGATCTTCGTGCACGGATGGTTTAGGGCCAGGGCGTATTTGCTTGACAGATATTCCGGATGAAGATCGTAGGCAATAACTTCGGGATCGAGATGGAAAAGTCTCTTGAAGTGTTCAATCCCATTCTGATAGGAGCGCAGGGTTTCCAGGTTCTCCAAATCACCGATATGGTGGCTCACAAAAGCGTAGCCGTCGCGGCCCAGACAAAAGGTGTTCTTCAGTTCGGCGCCGCACGCGAGGACGTGTCTGGCAAACTTGAACGCTGTCTTGATCGGCGCCGGTGCATAACCCCGGGAACGACGGAGGAGCATCTCGCGCCTGTTATGAATGCGCGCGACCGAATCATCGGTGCGTATATAGATGCGTCTATCATGAAGTAAAAAGTAATCAGCAATTTTGTTGAGTCGATTCGTAGCCTCATCATCCACATAAGATATTGGTTCATCGGAAATGTTCCCGCTGGTCATAACCAGGGGCCGGTCCAAATTGTCTAGCAGAAGATGGTGTAGCGGCGAATACGGCAACATGAAACCGAAATGGTCCGCGCCCGGCGCCACCGACGCAGCAACAGTTGAATCTGCTTTCTTTCTAACCAATACAATTGGTCGTCGCTCAGACGACAATAGCGCTGCTTCTTCCTTGGAAACGAAGCAATGCTCTCGTGTCACATCAAGAGATGCGGCCATCATCGCGAACGGCTTGTCTTCGCGAAACTTTCGTCGGCGCAGTTGTTCGACCGCTGCGTGGTTGAGCGCATCGCACGCCAGATGAAATCCCCCGATGCCCTTGATGGCCACAATCTTCCCGTCCAGCAATAAATCTCGAACGGTGTTTACGTAGTCGATACATGCTGCGGCAGCGGGCAAGGTATCTAAGCGGGATGCTGCGGCTGTCGCAGGCGAAACGGAACTCACGTCAATCAATGACAGTTGTGGGCCACATACGGCGCAGGCCACCGGCTCGGCATGAAAACGCCGGTCAAGCGGATCTTCATATTCAGCGCGACACTCAGGACACATCTGGAAGTCGCGCATCGTAGTGCGAGCGCGGTCGTAAGGAATATCCGTGATGATCGTAAAGCGTGGGCCGCAATTAGTACAGTTAATGAACGGATATTGATAGCGGCGATCTGTCGGGTCGAATAGCTCTCTCAAACACTCATCACAAGTGCCGACATCTGCGGCGATGGGAACAAACTGCTCTCCCTCATGAGCACTTTCGAGTATGACAAAATCGGAGTAGTCGGCCGGAGCCAGATTGTGACTACATTCGACGGACTCAATATTCGAAAGCGGTGGCGCGTTGAACTTCAGGTCGTCAATGAAGCTTTCGATGTCACCATGATGTCCTTCTACCTCGATTAGAACTCCGGTTGTGTTGTTGCACACCCTGCCCCGCAGGTCGCGACGGCTTGCCTGGCTGTAGACAAAGGGCCGGAAGCCCACGCCTTGAACCATTCCACGAATCAGTATTTCAGAGCGAGAGATCATTTCTACTGGCAACCGAAGTCAGATTCCCGGGAGCATTTCATTTTCCAATTCTCACTTATCATTCTTCATTGTTTCAATTCTTATTCCCTGTCCGTCGTTAAGCACCTGGTTGAGCATCCCTCATCCTTTCTTCTCATCCTTCTTCCTGCGCCATGATGTTGAATGAAAATTTTAGTTCGTTCTTCAGCTTAATCGTGCCTGCGACAGCCGAGAACGGCTTAATGCCGAAATCGGTTTGCTTTAACGAGAACTCTCCCTCAGCACGCAGATCCTTTTCTTTTACGGTTACTTCCGCTGTGATCCAAAGATTTTTTTGGGTGACTCCATGCAATGTTAAATCGCCGATGATCCTCGAGCGATAGCGTCCATCCGCGACTCTGCTCGCGGATATGTTTGTACTGGTAAACAGAATTTCCGGATATTTCTCAACCTCGAGCACTTCATCGCGCATGGTGCGTTCAATTTCAATGCGATCCTTTTCTTTCACGTTTCCGCTGACCGCGAGCGCTCTCGCGTTGATGCTGATCTGCAGAGATGCCGCTTCAAACGTGCCAGGAACAAACTGCACTTCCCCAACGAAGTCTCGAATAGTAATTACCGGATCGTGGCCAAATGCGGAGAACAAACCCTCCGCAAACGCCTGCACGGTGAAGGTACTCTGTTCGGCGTTCAGACGATACTTAACGACGTCTGATGTGGCATCTGCTTTCGTTGTGGGTTCAGTCATAAACCGCAAAGACGAAGAGCCGGCATCCCTAATTGTGGCAGATTCAAAACGTGTGAAACCCTCATCACTATTAGTTATTTAGAATTGCTAATTCATATGAGCCGACGACAAATGCTTGCAGGCTTCTCCCGCAGCTTCGGGGTTATGACAATCGCAATCCGGCTCGTCGCATTCGAAATGACCCGGCTTAGTCATTGACTCAAACTCGTCCGCGAAGCGGCGTCCACCCTCTGCTTTTCCTTGTTCAGTAAGCGCAAACTTGCCCTCACGCGACACCAGCAAACCACTTGAAACCATAAGTTCAAGGAGGCCTGCAAGTACACCTTGCTCGCTCGGGAGAAACTTCAGGAGATCTACCGCAGAAAACTCGCTGCCTAGTCCTTCACCGGTCATCCAGTACATCACTTGCAAAATTTCATCACGCGATTTCAGATCTCCGATGTCAGGATCTACATCGCATTGCGCGTCTTTGTTTTTGGAGTGTTCCGGCATATCTGGCTTCTCTCCGAAGTTAAGAACTCTCTTCGGATCGGACACCGGTTCGACCTCGACCGGATTCTCGCTAGAGTCCGATTTTCACTTTTTGATCCTCGAGATTCACTGGGACCGAAGTAAGTTTGAGATCGGGCCGTTCGATACAATTACCGCGACGGAGATCATAACCATAGCCATGACACGAACAATTGAGCATCGGACTCTGAAAAAGTGAGTCGTCCAAAGGCCTTCCTCCATCCGCACAAGCGTTCCGGTAAGCGTAAAACTCGCCACCGAGGTTCAGGATCAGTACATTTATGTCATCGAAGTTGACGATCTTAAATTCGCCATCTTCTATACTCTGCGACCGGATCA
>JBPCNX010000009.1:0-43916 GCA_051000815.1 Pyrinomonadaceae bacterium | reverse complement strand
CGGGCAAGCTGCTTATAGTTCATTTGTGTGCTTCTTTGACTTGGTGGTTGGAAAAGCACGCTTACGCTACTGCAGCTTGCTCTTAACCACTAACTTCAAAGTTGCACTTCAAGTTGAATCCACCATTACCATTTACCATTTCGTGCGGTTCATGCCACACACGTGTGAATGGAAAATGAGAAATAAGAACTGATAAATGGAAAATCACTGAGGGTGATCACAGACTGCTGATCGGAACAACTGACTACTGACGTTTTATGCTTACCTTAGAGAATGTTTCGGTAAACTACGGCGCGATAGAGGCCCTGACCGGCATCTCCCTGCACGTCGAGAAGGGCGAAGTAGTGACTCTGATCGGAGCCAATGGCGCCGGTAAGACAACGACGCTACGGACGATCACGGGTCTGCTCGAACCACGTTCCGGAAAAATCATTTATGAAGGTGAAGACATCAGCGCCAAGCCCACGCATAAGCTCGTTGCTCGAGGCATTTCCATGTCGCCAGAGGGGCGTGGCGTGTTTGCGAATCTTTCGGTACGCGAAAACCTGCAAATGGGTGCGTATCTGAACCGGAACAAGAAAGAAGTTGCCGCAGATATGGAACGCGCGTTTCAAATGTTCAGCCGGCTCAGGGAGCGAGAGTCGCAGAAGGCGGGCACTCTGTCCGGCGGCGAGCAGCAGATGCTCGCAATCAGTCGCGCCTTGATGTCCCGGCCGCGACTCCTGCTGCTTGATGAACCGTCGCTGGGCCTGGCTCCGCTCGTCGTCCATACTATTTTCGAAGCCATCGATGAGATTAGAAGTAAGGGCACGACCATCCTGCTGGTTGAGCAGAACGCGCACGCCGCGCTGGGCCACTCGGATCGTGCTTATGTGCTGGAAACTGGCAGAATCGTCATGGAAGGGCCATCCAAGGAACTCGCCGCCGATCCGCGAATCAAAGAAGCCTACCTCGGTGAGTAGATCAATTTCTGTGTTAGGTCGACAACAATCATCATCACAACTGACCAGAAGACGCATTCTCCAAATCCTGGGAATGTTTGTCCTGCTCGTTCTGGCCTTGTCGTGTGAACGCCAGCAAGAGGGGGAGCCGGACAGGAGCACGATCAAAATTGGATATTTTGGCGATCTCTCCGGACCAACTTTCAACTTCGGCGAATCCGGAAAGAACGGCGTGCTGCTCGCCGCCGCGGAAATTAATCAGGCGGGTGGCATAGACGGCCGAAGGATCGATGTTGTCATTGAAGACGATCAAGGCAGTCCGGAACGCGCGGCCACCGTTGTTAACAAACTGGTACACCTGGATAACGTCGTAGCACTGATTGCTGGCGGCGCCTCGGGAAGCAGTCTCGCTGCAGGGCCCAACGCTCAGGCCGCCAGGATCCCAATGATTTCGCCTTCCTCGACCAACCCGGCCGTTACGCAAATTGGCGATTACATCTTTCGCGCTTGCTTCATTGATGCTTTTCAGGGAGACGTGATGGCCCGGTTTGCCGCGAACACGCTGAACGCCAGGAAAGCGGCGCTCATGCTCGACTACAATTCCCCTTATAGCCGCGACCTCACGGAGTTCTTTGAAATGAGTTTCACCAAACTCGGCGGTCAGGTTGTCAGTAAGCAATCGTACACCCAGGGCGACGCCGACTTCATGGGCCAATTGAGCGCGCTCAAAGCTGCGGAACCCGACGTCATCTACCTTCCTGGTTATTACGGAGACATTGCCATCATTGCCAAGCAGGTACGGCAGTTGGGAATGACTCAGCCGCTGTTAGGTGGCGATGGCTGGGACGCTCCCGAACTCTGGTCGCTTGCTGGTGATTCAATCAACGGTTCCTACATCTCCAACCACTACTCGGTCGAAGATCCTTCTCCGGCGATTCAAAAGTTTGTCCAGGACTATCGACTACAGTCCGGGAATCTCACACCCGATGCACATGCGGCCCTGGCCTATGATGCGATGCGTTTCCTGATTGAGGCGATTCAGCGTGCGGGAACCGACGGACCTAAGTTGCGAGACGCGCTTGCGGCTACTAAGAACTTTCCCGGCATTACGGGCCTGATCAGCATGGACAAGGATCGCAATGCTGTAAAACCCGCCACTGTTCTAAAGTTGCAGGATGGAAGATATATCTACCTGGAAACGATTCAACCCGAGACTGTGTCAGCACCTCCCTCAGCATCGCCTTCGCCCTCTCCGGCAAAACGAAAGCGCAAAGCGAAATCAAACTAGCCCGCGAGCAAATCGTAACGTCACGCTGAAGATGTGAAAGTTAGTAGTTGTGGGCAACACCCAGCAGCGCCCGTTAAAAGCTCTTGCTCCGTTGGGCGGAATCTAATACCTTGCTCTCATCCTATGACCTTCAAGTTTATTAACCCCGAATCGCTGGGCGAACCGAGCGGTTTTTCCCATGGCGTAATGATTGACCCTGGCAGTCGCATCCTGTTTATTGCCGGTCAAATCGCCTGGGACGAACAACAGAAGATCATCAGCTCAGATTTTGTCGATCAATTCGACCGCGCGCTCGCGAATGTAATCGCCGTCGTTGCAGAGGCCGGCGGGAGGGCGGAACACATTGCTCGCCTGATCATTTACGTAACTGACAAGCAGGAGTATCGGCGGCGCACGCGTGAAGTTGGCGAGCGCTATCGTGCACACATGGGAAAACATTTTCCCGCGATGGTGCTGGTAGAGGTGAAGGGGCTGCTGGACGAAGCAGCGAAAGTGGAAATTGAGGGCCTTGCCGCGCTCTAACAATTATGCTGAAGCCCCGAACTTTTCTTTACGAACTGCAGGACGGCGTGGCGACCATTACCCTTAACCGTCCCGAACGTCTCAATGCCCTGACGTTTGAAGTCTATCGCGAACTGACGGACACATTCGCGGCTCTTCGCAATCAAAGCGATGTTCGTGTAATCGTCATCACCGGAACCGGAAGGGCCTTCTGTTCCGGCGGCGACGTGCACGACATTATCGGCGAACTCTTTACGCGCGACATGGAAGGGCTTTTGGAATTTACGCGCATGACCTGCGAGTTGATAAACAACATGCGCTCTCTTCCACAACCGATCATCGCAAAGCTAAATGGCACTACCGCGGGAGCCGGCGCCTGTATTGCGCTGGCTGCTGACATTCGCATTGCGAGCGACGCGGCGAAAATCGCATTTTTGTTTGTCAAAGTCGGACTTTCAGGAGCAGACATGGGGGCTGCATACTTGCTGCCACGCTTTGTCGGTCTGGCTAAAGCGACTGAGTTGCTATATACGGGCGATTTCATTTCTGCACATGAGGCTGAGAGGATCGGTTTGTATAATCAGGTAGTGGCTCCGGAGATGTTGGACACAGCTTGTGCGGGATTTGCGCAGAGACTCGCCGCCGGTCCCGCTTTCGCGTTGGCAAAAACAAAAGAAATGCTCAACCGGGAACTCCATATGAATCTCCACTCCGCGCTCGAGTGCGAGGCCCAGGCCCAGGCCATTTGCATGCAGCACCCGGATTACCGGGAAGCATACGAAGCGTTCGTCGCGAAGCGGCCAGCGAAATTCAGATGAGTTCTTCGAACTCTGAACTTTGTAATTTGTTCTTAGTTCTTTGTGCTTTGAAGTTGAGTTGGCACATATCAGCAATTGATTCCCAATTGAAAGGTCAAGCTACGTTTCACATCAAAGTACAAAGAACAAAGTACAAAGCTCAAACCCAAGAGCGATAGTAATAACGATGGATCCATTCATAAACCACCTTCCCTTCTTTACCGCTGAGCATCGTGAGCTCGCGGCACAGGTGTCGGCATTTGTGGCACGGGAGATCGAGACTCGGGTCAATGAAGAACGTCTGGTTGATGACCGCGCCCGCGACTACGTGTCCGTCTTAGCACAGGCTGGCTTGCTGCGTTATTCCGTCGCTGCTGCCGACACACATCTTGATGTTCGCGCGCTCTGCATCATTCGCGAAATGCTGGCTTACTCTTCTTCCCTCGCAGATCTTGCCTTCGTGATGCAGGGCCTGGGCACGCATGCGATTAGTCAGGCGGCGCCGGAACACGTGCGAGATTTCTGGTTGACGCGCGCAGTGGAAGGAAGAGCGATTGCCGCTTTTGCGTTGACCGAACCGGAAGCCGGATCGGATGTCGCGGGGATGAAGACAACAGCGCAACATGACGGCGATACCTGGGTGATTGACGGCAGCAAGCGTTTTATCTCCAACGCAGGTATTGCCGACTTTTACACCGTGTTTGCGCGCACCGGAACTCAAACCGGCGGCCGCGCCGAGTTATCGGCGTTTGTCGTCGGAGCACGGATGCCAGGTTTCAGTGTAGTCGAGCGGATCCCGATGATCTCACCGCACCCAATCGGCGAGATTGCACTCCGCGGGTGTCGCGTGCCGGCTGAAGACATGGTGGGCGCAGAGGGCGACGGCTTTCTCCTCGCCATGCAGACGCTCGATACTTTTCGCGCGAGTGTCGGAGCCGCAGCCTGCGGCATGGCTCGGCGCGCGCTCGATGAATCTATTCGTTATGCGAGTGGTCGTAAGCAGTTTGGCCGCTTGCTGGCCGAGCACCAATTGATTCAAGAGAAACTCGCAGACATGGTGACGGAGCTTGATGCCGCGCGCCTGCTCGTTTATCGCGCCGCTTACTTGAAAGATTCGGGCGCGGGCCGCGTGAGTCGGGAGGCGAGCGAAGCAAAACTTTATGCGACAGAAGCAGCCGGGCGAATCATCGATCAGGCGGTGCAGATTCACGGCGGCGCCGGCCTGGTTCGCGGCAGTGTTGTCGAAAGACTCTACAGGGATGTGCGCGCCCTGAGGATCTACGAAGGCACGTCGGAGATTCAGAAGTTAATCATTGCTAGTCAGCTATTGAAAGAGTCGAACAACTGACCGCCAAGAGGCAACCGCCCAGGCGCCGAGACGCTAAGACGCCAGGAACACAATAAACCAAAGCTTTAGCAGATTGAATGATTTCCTGCACGAATGTTTGTAGTATTTCTTCGCGACTTCGCGACTTAGCGTCCCAGCGTTTCGCCCCTTGGCGGTTCGTCTCTTAGCGGTTTGTAACCTTACGTCCCAGCACACGCCTGAATGAAAATAAACATTATCGGCGGCGGACCCGCAGGATTGTATTTTGCAATTCTGATGAAGAAGCTGGCTCCGGAGCACGTGATCACGGTTTGGGAACGCAACGGCCCGGACGACACCTTTGGCTGGGGCGTTGTTTTCTCGGGCCGGACCCTTTCCAACCTCCGCGAAGCTGACGCTGATTCGCACGCGGACATCACCCGCGACTTTGAAGCCTGGGACAATGTTGACGTAGTTCATCGCGACTCCAAAATCTCAATTCACGGAAACAGCTTTTCCGGCATCTCGCGCTTGCGCCTGTTGAAAATTCTGCAAAGACGCAGCGAACAATTGGCAGTACGAGTCAATTTCCGCTCCGAAGTCAAAGACCTTCCGTCGCTGGCAACTGATTGCGATCTGCTGGTCGGCGCCGATGGCGTCAACAGCACGGTGCGAGAGGAATACAAGACTCACTTTCAGCCGAGCCTTAGTGTGCGTCCGAATAAGTACATCTGGTACGGCACCCGACAGCTCTTCCACGGACTGACGTTGACGTTTCGTGAAAACAGCGCCGGCGTGTTCGCCGCGCACTCGTACAAGTTTAACCAGACGACCAGTACTTTCATTATTGAGTGTGATCCGCAGACGTGGGACGCCGCAGGCTTTGCCACTATGAGCGACGAAGCAACAAAGGCTTATTTGGAGAAAGTTTTTGAGAGGGACTTGAACGGTAGCGAGCTGCTCTCGAACAATTCGAAGTGGATCAATTTTCTGTTAGTTAAGAATTCACGCTGGAGCGTGGGTAATTTGGTGTTGCTCGGTGACGCGTTGCACACGGCGCACTTCTCGATCGGTTCTGGAACGAAGCTGGCGCTGGAGGATGCAATCGCCTTGCGGGACTGTTTCGTTGAAACCAGAAGTGCACAAGCGGCCCTGAATGAATTCGAGGACCGAAGAAAACCTGTGATTGAAAACTATCAAGCCGCGGCTCAGGACAGCATGACCTGGTTCGAAAACGCGCGCGACTATATGCACATGGATTCTTTGACACTCGCTTACAGCCTGATGACTCGGAGCGGGAAGGTAGATCATGAAGAGTTGCGGAAACGCGATCCAAAGTTTGTTGCCGCGTGGGAGGACAGAGCCAAATAATTCGCCGCGGATAAACGCGGATTAGACGGATCAGAACCAATAAATTCCGATCTCCGTGTTCGGGTAATCCGCGGCCAGTTGTGTTGTAGATGACGATCTGAAACTGTCTATTTCTGGATCCGCGTTATCTGCGTTTATCCGCGGCTAATTCTTTTTCCATTCAGGCGGAATCAATCGCCTGCGCCCATCCTCAGCCACGGACATTCCCGGTTCATCAAGTTCAATCCGATCCCACAGCTTGCACGTCACTTGTCTATGCGCCTGATCGAGCGCCTCGCAGTAGTTCGTATAAGTGCAGCGGCGCACCTCGTTGCCACGTCCGACTTTTACCTTCAGAAACCAATCGGGATCAGCCAGGGCCTGGCGCGCGAAGCCCACGATGTCGGCATCACCGCGCTGTAAGATTCCCTCAGCTTGGGAGAAGGTGCTAATCCCACCCGTGGCCACGATAGGGGTGCTGAACCCTGCATTGTTAACACCCCGTTTAATCTGCGCGACCAGGGGAACGGTGCGGCTAAACGGACCAATCTCATCGGAGAGAGTTGTTGGCATGCATTCGTAGCCGCTCTGACCAGTGTATGGATAGACCGCTTGTGCCACCCTAGGCTGCTGCGCGTCTTCAAACTTTCCTCCTTTTGAAATCGACAGGAAATCCATTCCCGCACGCGCAAAAGCTACGCCGAAATATGTCGCGTCGTCGATCCTGCTTCCCCCTGCAATCACTTCGTCAGCGAGGAAGCGAACACCAACCGTGTAGTCGTTTCCCACGCGCTCGCGCACCGCTCGATACACCTCGATGGGCAGCCGCGCGCGATTTTCACGCGTTCCGCCATAGCCATCGGTCCGCGTGTTCCGCGCACTAAGAAACGAAGCCATCGTATAAGCATGCGCGTAGTGGAGCTCCACTCCATCGAACCCAGCCTCGCGTGCCCGCATTGCCGCGTCAGCAAAAATTCCCGGCAGGACCTGGGGAAGTTCCCGGATGTGCGACAACTCGGTGTCAGTCACTCTTTCGCGGTAGCCGAAGTGAAGCGATTCAAGTTCCCGCTCATTTAACACCTGCCCTACCAGCTCGTCGGAAGCATCCTTTAGAAACCCTCGGATTTCGGTCTCGGCGGCTTCGTTCCAGCGGGAATCATTTGTGAGTTCAGACAATCGCGTGCGGTGATAGTTCGTTACCTGCAGAAAGCGTTCGAAGTACTTTTCTCGCTCCGGCCGCCGCCGCACTGCGAGAAAGTCGATGATCTGGATCAGCAGTTTTGTTTCGCCGTTACTCGACTCCCGTACGGCATCTACCAACTGGCGCAAGCCGGGAATAAATCGATCGTGTCCGATCCTCAATAGCGGACCGCTGGGAATGTCGCGTACTCCCGTTGCCTCGACAACTAGAGCTCCGGGCCTGCCCTTCGCAAAGCGCCGGTACCAATCAAGATTGGCGGGGGTGACAAACCCATCTTCCGTAGCTCTCCAGGGCACCATCGCCGGCACCCACGTCCGGCTGGATAACATCAAAGGTCCCACCGAAACGGGCTGAAATAACAGCGAGCGCCCTGCCTCGGCTTCCGTGGGCCAGCGAGTCTCGGGAATTTGATGACGAACAGGATTGGCAAACTTCCACATGCAGGTTGCCACTTTAACATGGACGCAAACTGGGAGCGGGGGGGTCTCCCCCGCACCGCTGGGCCGGGGGGCCCTCTCGAGCCTTTTCTCTTTTCTCTCTCGTGGTGGGCGGCACCCCCGCGGTCCCAGTAATGAGGTTGAATCGCTCAGGCGGAAGAGACGGTTCAACCGGTTTCGTCACAAATCTACACAGACGAAGAAGCCGCGTTACTTAGCTTGCGTTACCTTGTTGGCAACTACTTCTATCTTACGCGGAAGCTGTAGAGCCCGATCTCAGGAGCCTGGTGATCTAAGACGCGCCTTAGGATCACTTGATAGTCGCCGGCTTTCAGCAGGTGAGCCGGGACATCCCACACAACCTTCGCATGCTCATCCTCAACTACCGGTCTAAGTTCGGACGCGACTGAAATTTGATCTCCGTCTGTATTCAATAGCTTAGCTTCATAGGTTGCGGGCTGATGGGAGGTCAACACAATTTCCAGGCGAACGATATCGCGTTCTGTCGGAGGAGTTGTGAAATGAATCTGCTGGTTGTCGAACCGCCCGCCAATCTGGAGCATTATCCTGGCTACAGGAGCTAGTGCGCTCGGCGCCGGCGTCGGTGAATCCGACACCTCGGCGGAAGGCGAGGGGGCCTGTGAGCTCCCGGGGTGAGCGTATTCCGGCCGAGGAGACGTAGCTTCTTGACGCTTGACGATGTCAGGCTGCCGCACGCGTTGGCTTTTCATGAACAGCCACACAAAGAGGCCAAAAAGGATCAGGGTCACTAGTGCGAACGCAAAGCTGACGGCCGGTTGATCGACTCCGAACAGTCTGGGAATTTTGACGCGCCAGGACGGCTTGCCTGCCCTGAGCGGGGGCAAGTCCTCCTTCCCGACCTCGAGCTGAATCTCATTGTGCGCTGTTGGTTCCGAAGCCTTCGTTAGCAGCGCTCTTCGCATTGCTTGTGAGACCGCAAGCTTTTGACCGCGCTCTTCTGTCACCAGAAAGTTACGCGCAAAAAGCCTGCGTTCCTCGGGACCCAAGCGGTCAAAGCTAAAATCGTCAGCAAGTTCAAACTCAGCCCGTCGCACCCTCTGTTCCATGTCATCGTTAAGAAGCAGAAGCTCCTCGAAGGTTGCTTGCTCGTCAGGAGCGGCGGCGCCAAGCAGACAATGCCGGATCGTTTCGTCGGAAATCGAGTTTGATCCGCTCACGCGAAAGTTTTTGTCTTGTTCACTCATTTAGTCACTCGCCAAACAGCGTTCGATGCAGACCTGCAACTCCTCCCTGATGCGTAGAGCGCGCGCTCTCAAGGCGTTGAGGCTGATGCCTAACTGATCTGCCAGTGATTTCCTTAAACTGATCTTCGCCTGTTTGTCCTCGGCGTAATACTGTCGAATTAGGTGCTGCGACTTTTCCGTCAGCTTTCCAAGGCACTGTTCGAGGCAATCGTAGGTCTGCTCCTGATCTCCGCTGCCGGCGACAGGTAATGTCTCTGGGCCTGCGGGGCGCTTCAAGTATTCATGATGGACATTGCCGGCCACGCCTAAGAAGTAGAGGGCCTTGTTGCCGTGGTATGTCTCCTGAATATCCGCGACCCGGCGCGAAACCCGATCCATCGTTTCGTCGGCCAACTCCTCCGGAACACGACAACCGCGGGCTGAAAAAATTGTTGCCAATCGCCGGCGGATCTTTTCGTACTCGAGCCCGGCGCGCTCGCGGTCTTCGTCAAGCCAAACAAGCAGCCGATCAAAGTCATCCTGTCGCAAAGAGTCGGATCTTTTCGGAAGCGGCATACGAAAGAAATTGTCGGGAGGAAATCCGGTCGCGATTATCTCCCCCCGCTTGAACCGTCAAATCCAAAACGACCTTATGGTTCGCATCTCCATTTCAGTTGCTAAAGCCACTCACGTAGTTGCATGAGGACTCAACTCGGGGCATTGAGTTGAGTCACTCCTCATGACGCCAGTCACTTCTCCTTATCTTTCGCGTCGGGTTTAGCTGGTGAAGGCGTGGCGACAGGACTTGTCGTCTCAGCCGGACTCGGTGAAGCAGGGGGTGCCTGCGTCACCGCAGGGGAGGGTGCCGCTGGGACAGTATCAGACGGTTTGGCTTTATTGGTTTCTGCCTCCTGGTTGCAGGCCGCGAAGCTCAGCGAGATAGCTAACACAATCAATATTTTCCTGATCATGGTCTTTTACTCTCCTCTAACTTTCAAAGGAGCCCTAAACCAGGGACCCCTGGATTAACTTTCACTGGTGAATGGTGATGGAAAGCAAAACATTACGAGCAAACCAAGACTTTTTTGGAAGTCAGTGCTCTGACGAAAATCCTTCCTGCGTGAGTTCGACGGGAGGGCAGTGTCCCAATCTGCCAGAGGAACAACCGATCCACTAATTCACACTAAGCGACACTAGACATCGTCGTGCAATTTGGTGTGATTTCGTGGATCGTTTAATTCATGAATGCGAGAAAGGTTACTTGGAAAATGAGATCAGGAGACTACCTGTCAAGAGCCTCCTCTAAGCGCCTGCATTCACTCTGTGGTAAATTACTTCGTAATCTGAATCAGGAGAATCGCTTGACGGACGAGCTGCTCAAATGGCGTAGTGAGTTTCCAATCCTGGAAAAAACTGTCTACCTGATCTCGCATAGCCTCGGCGCAATGCCACGGTCCACTTACGATCGTCTGCAAGATTACGCTGATATCTGGGCTACACGGGGCGTACGCGCGTGGGCCGAAGGTTGGTGGAACATGCCGTTATCGGTCGGCGAAGAAGTTGGCCGCATCATCGGCGCGGAACCCGGCTCAGTGGTGATGCACCAGAATGTTTCCATCTGCCAGTCACTAATCCTTTCCTGTTTCGAACCTACCCCTAAGAGAAACAAGATCGTCTACTCAGAGCTTAACTTCCCTTCCGTGATGTATGTTTACGAAGCTCATGCGCGTAACGGGAGTTTGCGCATCGATGCCGTGAAGTCGGATGACGGCATTACCGTGCCGCTCGAACGGCTGCTGGCAGCAATCGATGAAGAAACCCTGCTGGTGCCGTTTTCCCACGTGCTTTTCAAAAGCGCTTTCTTGCAGGACGCGAAGGCCATTATCGAACGCGCCCACGAGGTCGGCGCCATGGTCGTGCTTGACGCCTATCAGTCGGCCGGCACTGTTCCCTTTAATGTGAAAGAGTTGCATGTAGACTTCGCGACCGGCGGCTCAGTGAAGTGGCTTTGCGGCGGCCCGGGAGCGGGTTACCTTTACATACGACCTGATTTGCACGCCCAGCTTCAGCCCAAAACCACCGGCTGGATGGCGCATGAGGATCCATTCGCGTTTTCTACCGAAATGCGTTATGCGCCGACAGTTGCTCGTTTTCTTCACGGCTCCCCGGCAATACCAGCGCTTTACGCCGCGCAGTCCGGCTATCGCATCATCAATGAGATCGGTGTCGAAAACATTCGCGCGAAGAGCGTGCGACAAACGACGCGGCTGATCGAGTTGGCTGAAGAAGCTGGTTTTGAAGTTACCAGTCCAAAGCATTCATCTCAACGAGGCGGCACCATCAGCGTGATGCATGAACATGCTGCGGCGCTAACCACTGAACTTATCAATCGCGAGTTCATCGTGGATTATCGACCCGGCGCGGGAGTGCGTATTTCGCCACACTTCTATACGACAGATGAGGAGTTGGAACTCATCATTCAGGAAATGAAGTCGATCAGAGACACACGCGCCTACGCCAGGCATGAAGTTGCGGGAGCGGCGTTCTAAAGTATATGTCAAACGATTACGGCGCTAATCCCCTACTGTCGTACAACAAGTACCTGCGCGTGGCGGATCTGATCAGTTTGCAGGATTGCCTGTCGGGTCCCGAACACCACGATGAACTGCTTTTTATTACGGTCCACCAGGCTTACGAACTGTGGTTCAAACAGATTCTGCACGAGCTTGATGCTGCACTCGTGATGATGCGCGAGGATCGCGTCCCCGCTGCAGCGCGCACCATCTCACGAGTGGTCGAGATCGAGAAGTTGCTTGTTGATCAGATTCACATTTTAGAGAGCATGACGCCGATTAGTTTTCTCGGATTTCGCGAGAAGCTAAACCCTGCCAGCGGGTTTCAATCGATGCAGTTTCGCGAAATCGAATTTGTCTCCGGCCATAAGCTCGAGGGCATTCTTAACGAATTTCGCGAAGACTCCTTCGCATACGAGCGGCTGCAAAGGCGCTTCGCAGCCCCTTCGCTCAACGATGAATTCTTTTCCCTTCTGAGACGACGGGGCCTCGATGCCCCTGCTGACGACAGCTCGCTGCCGGAGGTTGAAAGAAAAAAGCTTTACGGGCAACGCACCCGTGCAGTGCTGGAGATTCTCACGCACTTTGAAGAGCGCTATGAAGAGTTTCAGTTGGCCGAGGCGCTGTTGGAGCACGATGAATACTTTTCACTCTGGCGTTCGCATCACATTAAAATGGTGGAGCGCATGGTGGGCGCGAAACGCGGCACCGGCGGCTCTGAAGGCATTGGCTACCTGCGCACGACCCTGGACAAGAAGTTCTTTGCCGAACTTTGGGAGGCGCGCACCTATCTTGACGTCACACATGGAGCTGAAGGCTGCCCTTTTTCAGGCTCTTCAGGTGACCATTCGTAGATTTCATAAACCCAGGATCTAGTGATGACAAATGAGAGACGCAAGACCCCGCGTCTGCAAGTAGACCTTCCGGTACGCTGGGAAGGCGTGCTCACACTGCAAACAGCGACGGTCACAAGCATCAGCGAGAATGGCTGTTTCGTTCTCACCGGCGGCAAAGTCGAGCCGAGGGAGTTGATTCGGCTGGAAATCGAGTTTCCCGACGGTAATACAGCTTGCTTTTGGTCGGAGGTGGTTGAGGAGGCCTTCGACATTGGGTTTGCTGCGCGTTTCACCTCGGCCAGCGATGAGGACATGATGGCGTTGACTAACCTGATTAAGAGCGAACTGTCCGGACAGAGTTCGTAGCGCTGAGCGATCCCGGCGCGGCACTTTCCAACCTGCATGACGATCGAATTCCCTGAAAAATTTAACCTCGGCGACTACTTCCTGTATCACAACCTGGAAGCGGGACGCGAGCATAAGACCTGCTTATATTTCGAAGAGCAGTCGTTCACATACGGCGACGTGGCGCGAATGTCGAATCGTCTGGGGAACGTATTGCGGGAGTTGGGAGTTCGTATCGAGGAGCGGATCCTGATCGCATTGCCCGACTGTCCGCAGTTCGTCTGGTCCTGGTTTGGCGCGGCACGCGTTGGCGCTGTGATCACGATGGTGAATCCTCTGCTACCCGCGGCTGACTATCCTTACTATTTGCGATACACGCGTGCTCGCGTCGCAGTAATTCACGAATCGCTCGTCACGGCTTTTTCTGAAGTGGTCCGGACGACAACAACACACTTGCGCGCCATCCTTGTCGTGGGAGATCTGCCTCCGGACGTTAATTTGCCCAGCGGACGGACCGGGCCGTCCTGGTTATCATTTGCCGATTCGGTAATGTCGGCAGCAGAGGAATGTCCCCGCGCCGATACTCATCGTGACGACATCGCCATCTGGCTATTCACGTCCGGCTCCACAGGACATCCCAAAGGAGCCGTACATCTGCAACATGACTTGCCATTCAACACCGAACTATTCGCGAAGGGCACAATCGGTGTTAATGAAAACGATCTGACGCTCGCGGTGCCGAAGCTGTTTTTCGGCTATGCCACCGGAACAAACCTGCTGTTCCCATTTGCAGTTGGCGCAGCGACGGTGTTGTTTGCCGAACGCTCAACGCCGGAAAAGATTTTTGCCGCTATCGAACGGTATCGTCCCACAATCCTGACCACCGTTCCGACGATGATTAACAGCATGCTCAATGCAAACGCTAGCGAAAGTCATGACCTTTCGAGCCTGCGCTTTTGCTACTCGGCAGGCGAGGCTCTACCTGTTGAGTTGTATGAACGGTGGACTAAGACTTACGGAGTCGAAATCTACGATGGGATTGGTTCAGCGGAGATGTTCCACATCTACATTTCAAACCGACCAGGTGACGTCAAGCCCGGTAGTCTTGGCCGGCTGGTTTCCGGCTATGAAGCGAGGATTGTCGGACCTGACGACTCGGAGGTTGCCATTGGAGAGATGGGCACGCTGCGGGTTAAGGGTGATTCGGCCGCGCTATGCTACTGGAGCGCGCACGAGGAGTCGAAGAAAACTTTCGCCGGCGATTGGTGCACAACTGGAGACCAGTTTCATGTTGACGAAGCAGGTTACTACTGGTACCACGGCCGCGCGGACGACATGTTAAAAGTTTCCGGCGTTTACGTGGCGCCCAACGAAATTGAAAACTGTCTTCTGCAGTGCGAGCCGGTCTTGGAGTGTGCTGTTATTGGGCACGACGAGGGAGACGGCCTAATCAAGCCCAAAGCCTTCATTGTGCTGCGCGATTCTCAAACAGCAAGCGAACAACTGGCAACCGAAATCAAAGAATTCGTGAAAGCCCGCCTGGCGATGTACAAATACCCGCGCTGGATTGAGTTTGTTACTTCCCTGCCGAAGAATGATCGGGGCAAAATCAATCGCAAGGAACTCAAAGCCCGCGACCGTCACCGCTGACGGAGATGTCCCAAGTCTCAAGTCCCAGGTCTCAAGTCTCAGGTCCCAGGTCCCAGGTTCCAGGTCTCAGGTTCAATTCTCATGAGCCGGTTTGGTAACTTGGGATTTTGAGTCTTGAGAGTTGAGACTTCAGATTTGAGATCTGAGACTTGGGACGTGAGACTTGAGACTTGAGACTTGAGACCTGAGACCTGAGACTTGGGACGTGAGACTTGGGACTTGAGACTTGGGACTTGGAACCTGGGACCTGAGACTTGTCGCTGGCTCAGCGCCGTTTTTCGAGATCGTAATCTCGTAAGCGTCGATAGAGGGTCGAGGGTGATATTCCGAGAATTTCAGCAGTCTTCCCGCGATGCCAGCCTGATTGTTCCAGCGCCGCCAGAATCTGCTGTCGTTCCACTTCACGAAGCGACGCCGGCGAGCCCACCGGCATCGTTAACTGATCAGAACCAGCAGCGGAAGCCGGTGTCGTCATCAGGGCCGGCGCATACACCGCAGGTCGCGCGACTTCCGGGGGTAACTCTGCAAGCGTGATGCGACCATTGTTTGACAGGATCACGGCGCGTTCCAGCGTGTTCTTCAGTTGTCGCACATTTCCCGGCCAGGCATATGAACGGAGCGCATCAAGCGCTGCGAGATCCAATTCCGGAGGGCTGGTGCCGCCCACGTGTTGTAGTAGGTGACGAGCGAGCGGCTCGATGTCTTCGGGTCGATCGCGCAGGGGCACCAGATCGATTTGAAATCCATTGATGCGATAAAGCAGGTCGGAACGAAAAGATCCATCGGCTATCACCGAATCGAGGTTCCTGTTCGTTGCCGCCACGATGCGCGTGTCAACCTCAACTTTTCGCACGCCCCCCACCCGGAAAAAAGTCCGAGTTTCAATCGCTCTCAACAGTTTCGCCTGCAACTGCGCGGGAAGCTCTGTCACCTCATCGAGAAAGAGTGTGCCGCCATCGGAAAGTTCGATTAGACCCAGCTTCCGTCCCTTGGCACCGGAAAAGGCCCCGGCTTCGTAACCGAATAGTTCCGATTCCAGCAACGACTCCTGAAAAGCAGCGCAGTTAAGGTCTATAAAAGACGAGTTGGCGCGACTGGATAGACGATGAATTGCGTGAGCGATCAATTCCTTGCCGGTGCCAGACTCGCCAGTGATTAAGACCGAGGCATCGGACGGGGCGACCCTTTCGACTAGTCTGATCGCTTCCTTCATCACCCGCGAAACAGAAACAATTTCAGGCAACGCCGATTGCCGGGCCAACTGTTCCCGCAAACGCAAATTGTCAACGCGCAGCCGTCGCTTTTCCACTGCTTGCCGAACTCTTACATCCAGTTCCGCAATCCTGTATGGCTTGGTGAGGTAATCGTAGGCGCCCAGTTTCATTGCTTCGACAGCGGTTTCCACCGTCGCCTGGCCGGTCAGCATGATCACTTCGGGCGGATTCGGACGTTCATGCACCCGTCGCAGAACTTCCATACCGTCGATTCGCGGCATGTTGATGTCGCAGAGCAGGACGTCGACATTGCTTTCTTCGAGCTTGCGCAAAGCTGCTTCACCGTCTGGCGCTGCCTGGACGCGATAACCGAGTCGCTCCAATTCCTTCTGCAACACCAGCCGCAGATTGGCTTCGTCTTCGGCGATTAGTATTCGTGCTGCCTGTGGCTCGCTCAAGCTTTCGATTCTCCGAGTTCAGTCGCCGCTGGCAAGGTGATGGTAAACGTGGTGCCGACTCCCGGCGCTGACTGTACCTCCAGACTACCGCCATGCTCGGTTAAGATACCATAACAAACCGCGAGACCGAGGCCCGTTCCCTGCCCGACTTCCTTCGTTGTAAAAAACGGTTCGAAGATTTTTGCGGTGTTCTCCGGGGGGATGCCGACGCCGGTGTCGCTGACTGCTACGAGAAGATTGTTTCCTTCGCTGCGCGATGAAATTGTCAGCACGCCACCGCTCGGCATTGCGTCGACGGCGTTGGTTGCGAGGGTTATGATCGCTTGCTGCAGTTGACCCGGATCGCCAAGGAGGGGCGGCAGGTTTTCCGACGTCTCAACACGAAACTCAATCTTGCCGCCGCTTTGTTGATGCACCAGCAACCGGACGCTCGAGTTGATGACGTCAGTGAGATCGAGCAGGACGTGTTGCGCCGTGCGCGTTCGACTAAAGTCCAGCAAGCCCGTCGTGATCGACTTACAGCGAAAAGCCTCGCTGCGGATCAGTCCGAGATACTCGCGCAAGTCTTCAACCGCGGGCGAAGCGTCAAATGAGCCTTCCTGAATTCTCGATTCCAGGGCTTCGGCACAGGCCGAAATCGTCGCCAAAGGGTTGTTTATTTCATGAACCACCCCGGCGGCGAGGCGTCCGACGGCGGCGAGTTTTTCGGCACGCGCCACCGCGCGATTAGCTTCGACGCGTGTCGTGATGTCTTCACCCACAGTAATCACATGCGACACCTGCCGGCTTTCGTCGTCAAGCCACATGGGGATCTTGCTGATCAGCCAGTGCTTGAGGTCCCCGTTTATCGTCACCGCCTCCTGCTCAATGATCTCAATCACGCCGGTTTTGAATACGTGCGCGAATTCCGCTTCCAACACTTCCCGTTTTTGCAGTGAGAGAACCTCGAAGATGTTTTTTCCCAACACCGATCCGCGAGGGATTCCCAGCTCTCCCAACTCGCGATTTCGATTCCACGCAACAATGCGAAACTGGCTGTCAACGGCGTAGAGCGACGACGGCAGACTGTCGATAATTGCTTCAGTGAAACGTCGTTGGGCGACCGCTTCGGCTGTGCGGCGATCGACTTCTTTCGCCAGGTTATCCGAAGTCTCACGCGCAGTTTGATACAGCGACGAGATGTGAGCGGCAAGCGCGGCTTGCTGCGCAGCAGCTTCGATTAGCCGGCATTCGGTTTCACCGAGATCTTCGCGCCGGTCAAAGGCCACGACCAGGACACCTTTTGTGCGGCCTCCAAATCTCAACGGCGCGGCGTATTCAATCTGGTGTGCTTCATCCCGGAGGAAAAAACTCTCGCTCTCGCTCAGTCGCTGAGGAGCGGTCGTCGTTGGTAGCGCCAGCCAGGTTTGAAGTCTGTCCAGGTAAAGCGCTGAGGTATCTTCGGCGCTGCCTTCGCGATCAAACACGCGTCCGACCTCGCAATCGGGGGACAGATTTACGTAAGCGGCGCATAGTGCTCCGCCCGTGCCTTCGAAGGTCGCGCCGGCGACACGCAGCACCAGCTGTTCCGGTTCAAGTGCGCGCAACAAACCACGTCCCAGGTCTGCCAGGAACCTTAATTCACGGTTGCTTCCGATGAGTTCCCATTCTCGTTGAGCGGCACGAAGATGAGAATTAACGCGAGATACCAGTTCACCTGGTGTGGAAGGTTTGATGATGTAATCGTCGGCGCCGGCCGAGAACGCTTCGACTTTCCGACTCTCAAGATCACTGTCGGAAAGCGCAATCACCGGCAGCTTGTTCGTTGCAGGTTGGGTACGCAGCAATCTACAAAGCGCAAGTCCGTCAACTCCCTGAATCTCCAGATCCAACACGACAACATCGCACGGATCCCTGTGAATCACACTCAGCGCTGCAGGAGCGTCGGAGACTGCAAGAGTGCGGTAACCGGCAGTCTCGAAGATACTGTTAAGTCTGCCGCGCGCATCTGTATCGGCACAGACAATCAGCAGAGTTGCGTTTTCTTGAACGGTGGTCGCGGAAGCTGACATGCTTTCAATCGAGTCTGGCGGGCAGCAACAGGCGCTCTTCGCGCTTTGCTCGACTTACCCGGAAGGATGAGGGAACAGGGTCCCACTAGCGATTGAAAGCGATGCAGGAGGAGAATGTCAAGAATGTTGTAAAGGACGCTCGGGTTTATGGGGTGGGATGACTTGTCGGCGCTTTCAAGAGCGGCAACAGGTTACCGCACTCCAAAGTCTAGTTTACCGAGACTGAGGTGAGCTGATTTCGATCGCGTTCGTCAACGCCTTCAGCCGGCTCGCTGGTTCGGCTGATCTTCTCAAGTTTGCGAGAGGATTTGACGCGATACATGGCCTGATCGGCTGCGACGAGTAGCTGGTCCAGGGTTTCGCCATCCGTGTTGTAGGTGGCGGTGCCGATGCTGATGCCTACCCGAGCTCGTTTGTCGCCGCGCACATGAAGCGAGAATTTAGTGACGGCATTTTCAATGCGCGCGCTCAGTTCCTCTACCTGGCTACCAACCAGCTCCTGTACCACTGCCACGAATTCATCACCCGCGTAACGGGCAAGAAAGTCGTATTCACGAAATTGGTCCTGAATGATCCGGGCGATCTCGCGCAACATCTTGTCGCCGACCTTATGGCCGTAGGTGTCGTTCACAATTTTAAAATCGTCGAGGTCAAGCATCATGACCTGGAAAGACCGGCCCATACGCCTGGCGCGTGAAACCTCTTCATCAAAACGGAGCGTAAGGTAGCGTCCGTTCGGAAGTCCGGTTAACACATCCGTGAGCGCATTGGACCGGGCTTCGGCGTGATGCACTGCGTTACCGATTGCATCCGATGCCAGCTTGGTCACAGTTTCCAGCATCCTCATCTGGTCGTCCGTATAAAGGTCCAGCTTTGTTGAATACACGGACAGGGCACCCAGCAACACATCGTCCTTGAAAAGCGGCAATGAAGCCATCGACTTGTACTCGCTAACGCGTTCCAAATCTGTGCCCACAAGATCGAGGCTGGGTTGCAGCTGGTTAACGGCACTCCGGTTAGCAAGAGCAAAGCCCGTTACTCCCTCGCCAGGGGCAATGCACTTTGTCGAAAACAGGGCGGCGTTTCCCCCTGTCACATGGGTTGCCACCGCATAGCCTCTGATTTCGTCGTAGAGGTAAACCACGCACGTATCAAAAGAAACGACATGGCCTACCTTATCAACCAGGATCTCGAGCGTCTCTCGTATGTCGAGAGATGAACCAAATGTCCGGGCAATTTCATAGAGGCCGTAAACTTCGCGGTGCGCATTCTTAATCTGATCGTAAGCCATGTAGGAGCCGCGTTCGCGCGTTTGTTCGAGGTCAACTTCCGCCAGCATGTATGGCTCGAGTTGTGAATTCGCCGGCTCCTGAACCGCCAGCCCCAACGCTGCGATGTGCGCTTCGAACTTTGGCAAGTGTTCGATGAAGAGTTCCACCACCTGTGGATCAAAGTGAGTTCCGGAGCCGCGCAGGAGCAAGGCAATCGCTTCATCCCGGGTCATTCCGCGTCGGAAAGGCCGGTCTTCGCGGACCGAGTCGAAGCAATCAACAACAGAAATGATACGCGCCGTGATGGGGATCTGCTCACCTTTGAGGCCGTCCGGGTAACCCTGACCGTTCCATTGCTCGTGATGATGGCGGACGATTGGGACAACCGGATAAGGAAAGTCGACTCGACTGAGCAACTGCGCGCCGACAGTTGTGTGAATCTTCATTTTTTCAAACTCGGCCGACGTCAACCGTCCGGGCTTGTTAAGAATGTGGGCCGGAACGGCGAGTTTGCCGACATCGTGGAGTAACGCCCCGGCCCTCAAGGCCTCGATCTCAGGCTTTGAAAGCTTCAATCGTTCGCCCATGCCTGCGGCGAATATTTGCACTCGACGAACATGGCAATGACTCGTCTGGTCCTGCGCATCGATCGCTGTGGCTAACGCCTCGGCGGTTGCCAGATGTAAGCGACTGATGTCTTCGGTTTCCCGGCTCTTGGCCTGCACGCGCTCGAGGGACGTGCGGTAGATCAGGTAGATCGCCGCGACAATCCCAACACAGCACAGGATCGATGTGGCGCCCGGTTTGGAGAGCACGTTACTAAGTAGTGTGACCGCGGCGCTGGTTAATTCCATGGGTGCGACTCAGCGAATATTGAAACCCCTCCAAAAGGGAGGAGCCGAAAGCGAGGCTGGGAGCAACTCAGCTTCGCTTCCGGCTTAGCGGGCAAGCGGCGAAATGATTCTGAATGATTCGCCATGCTGGGTGAGATTTCTGTGATGCTGTCGTAAGCATCCTGCTTCATTTCAAAATTGGCGGCTCAGACTCCGTGCGGAGAGTCCGTGAAGCTCGAAAGCTTCGTAGCCGCATTCATGTCATTCTCAATTGACGTGCCGCACGGTCAAACTCCAGCACTGAACCAAAACGCCAGCGATTCGAGCCTTCGCGGGCAGCGACAAGGTTCATTCTTCCGGAATGAAGACGCGACGTTTCAATGTGACAGGTCAGTTTGGAGAGTTCAGTCAGTCTGCATGGAAGTAGTCGTGGACAAAGGCAGTGAACAATATCTGCGGTTGAAGAGGTCGTCCTTTTGACTGCCTTCAACAAACATTTGCTCGATGACGATAAGTAGTAGTGCCCTAAGTTGAACGCAAACTGTTAGTTTGCGCTGAATGAGTGGCATTGTAAGGCGCGCGGAAACTAACAGTTTGCGTTACGAAAACCAAACTAGGGCACTACCAATAAGTCAATGTGTTGACAGGCGGAATGCTTAAAGGCACCCTTCCTCTGTAAGGAATTCCTTGCCCAACGTCCAAGTTCCAAAGTCCAACGTCCGCTGTCCATTGTCGAATGTCGAACAGAACGCCAATTGAAGTTGATGCTTCAGTAGCATCGGCGAACCAGAAATATTGTCCGCTGACGTTGGACGTTGGGTAAGGAATTCTCCGGGTTCGTACAGTTTCTATTTCCCAATCCGAGTTTTTGTGCAAAGCCCTGGGTGATAGGATGTTTTGCTCCCGCTCCTCACTTATCACGCATCACTTATTACCTGTCGTAGGACTGAGTAGTGGCAAAAATTATCACCGGGTTCGAAACGCAGGTTCCAGCCGGTTACATTGAACTGCTACGCGGAAATCGTGCGTTTCGTCAGGTGTGGCTCGGGCAGGTCGTCAGTCAGATGGGCGACTGGTTCAACACCATCGCGCTGTATACCATAATCCTCAACCTCACCGGTTCGGCACGCGATGTAGGATTACTGCTTGTCGCCCGCTTCGTCCCAAGTTTTGTCTTCGGCCCGCTCTCCGGTGTCCTTGCAGATCGATTCAGTCGCCGCAGCATCATGATCGTCTCGGATTTGTTGCGAGCGCTGGTCGTCCTCGGCTTTCTGTTTGTCCGTCGCGCCGACCAATTGTGGCTAATCTATCTGTTGACCGTTTTTCAGCTTGGGTTTTCGACGTTCTTTGAACCCGCTAAAACCGCCGCGATTCCCTCCTTAGTTGCGGACCGCGAACTGGTGGCTGCTAACGCGATTTCCTCAGTTACGTGGTCCGTCATGCTCACTTTGGGCGCCGCAATAGGCGGATTGCTGACGGGTTGGCTCGGCACCGATGTAGCATTCGTTCTGGATTCGCTAACTTATCTGATTTCCGCCGCGTTGATTGCCAGCGTACGAGTTCCCAAACGGCCAAAGCATCAAAAACGAAAATTTGCTCTCGGCCGGGCGTTGGGCATTACGGAGACCATCGAGGGCGTGCAATATGTGGTGCATCGCCCGCGAGTGCTGACACTGCTTCTTGTGAAACCTGCCTGGGGTCTGGGAGGTGGCATTCTTACGCTGCTGGCTGTTTTCGGCGAAAAGGTGTTTCCCGTAGGCCGGAGTCCGGCGATCGGTATCGGGGTACTCTTCGCAGCCCGCGGGATCGGTACCGCGATAGGGCCAATTGTTGCGCGCCGCATTGCCGGTGAAGGCAAGAAGGGGCAGCAGGCGTCGATCGGCGTCGCTTTCCTGATCGGCGGTCTGTTCTATATCGCGTTCGGCAGCACGGCGAGGTTTGTCGTTGCTCTGCTCGTTCTGGGAATTGCGCACACCGGCGGCAGCATTCTCTGGGTTTTCTCCACGGTGCTGCTACAGCGTGAAGTTCAGGATCGTTTTCGTGGGCGTGTGTTCGCCGCTGAACTCGCCCTGCTGACGCTCACAATGGCAGCTTCAAACTATGCCACTGGCGAACTGCTGGATCGCTTTGGTTTGTCGCCTCGACTAGTGGTAATCGCCATTGGTATCTTTTTCCTGGTTCCGGGTATCGTCTGGTTTGTCACGCAACGATGGTGGGACAGAGATACGCCCGAAGATCGGGAGGCGCTGGACACAGCGGAAGCGGAGAATTCCTTGCCCAACGTCTAATGTCCAAAGTCTAACGTCCGCTGTCCATCGTCGAATGTCGAACAGAACGCCAATTGAAGTTGATGGCTCAAGTAGCATCGGCGAACCAGAAATATTGTCCGCGGACGTTGGACTTTGGACTTTGGACTTTGGACTTCGATATGCGTCATAGGAGTACTTACCGCCTCCTGGGAGCGACCAATGAGGATCAAAGTTGGAATTATGGGCTCGGCTGAGGAGCTCAAATCTGACCAGCGGGATGAGCTGGCAGGCAAACTGGAGGAATTGACGCGGGCACTTGGCGAGCGCGATGTCGTTGTCATTACCGGTGCGACCACGGGACTGATTTACGAAGTGGGCAAGGCGGCGCGTGCCGCCGGGATTATCCACGTAGGCATCTCGCCGGCGAGTTCACACCAGGAACACTTAGAAAACTATCGGCTTCCAACCGACGCCTGTGACGTCCTGGTCTACACCGGTTTCGGGCTCAAGGGTAGAAACGTCGTGCTTGTGCGCTCGTGTGACATTGTTCTCTTCGTCGCTGGCGCGATGGGCTCACTTAACGAGTTCACGATTGCACACGATGAAGGCAAGATAATCGGCTGCCTGTCTGGAACCGGGGGCGTCGCAGACGAAGCTGACTACCTGCTGAAACGATTCGGGAAAGAAACGGGTGCAAAGATTTTCCAGGACGCGAATCCGAAATCGTTGCTTGAGGCTTGTATAGACGCGTTGAATTCGCCCACAGAATTGGGTTGAGTAGTAGGAGTCTTTGCCCTAAAAGTCGGACGTTGCTGTAACTTCGGCTTTGCCGTCGGATGTGCGGCGGTGGCTCCGCCCCGCCGACGGCGGCCAGATCTATTTCCGGGCTATGCCGCTGGTTCGGGCTTAACCCCTAGGTTTATTTGGGCCAAAGGCCGCACGAGGGGGCGCAGCCCAAATGTAAAAAGCACGCGTATGGCGAGGCAGAGCCATCGCCGCACATCCGGCGGCAAAGCCGAATCTGACGTAGCGCATGACTTTTGAGGTACAGCTAGTCCAGGACATTACCGGTTCGCAATCGCTATCAACGGATGGAATTGCCTTGTTGAACGCTCCAGTTATCGAAGCGACTCACGCAGCAGCAGACATCGAGGCGGCCGAATTGGATCATCCCGTTTGGAGTCAGACTGCTCGTATCCCGATCACTCGTTACTGGTCGGGCGAGGCAGCCCCTGCCAGCCGCTACGCCGAGGCCAGAGTCGTTTGGTCAGAAGCGGCTCTGCATGTCCGCTTTGCCTGCCCGCAAGATGAACCCCTTGTCGTTAGTCCCAACCCCCAGACGGCCAGCAAAACACTCGGCTTGTGGGACCGCGATGTTTGCGAAATCTTCATTGCTCCAGATCCCGCAGAACCGAATAACTATTTCGAGTTTGAGGCTGCGCCGACGGGTGAATGGGTTGATCTCGCAATTCGAATGACTTCCGCAGGACGCGAAACAGATTTCAACTTTCACTCAGGTATGACAGCAGCCACAAGAATCGGAGATGACGGGATCGTCGTAGCGATGCGAATTCCCTGGAGCGAGAAGATTCCGCAGCCGCAACCCGGGGAGAGGTGGCGCGTAAATTTGTTTCGCTGCGTCGGCAGTGATCCAACCCGCGGCTATCTCGCGTGGCGCCCGACCTACGCAGCAGAGCCCAGTTTTCACTCACCCGAGGTTTTTGGATGGCTGGTTTTTAAGGATTGAGAAGCAGTACCGGTAGGCACTAATTGTCTTTAACGAAGGTCATGAAGAGTTTGCGATGTTCATCGCTCATCTCCGTAATGCGCGCTCCGATCAGATAACCCTGTTCGTCTTCGTCTTCGAGAGGTTCGTAACGCAATGAGGTTGCGCGAATATAGATTGAACCCGTGGGCAACTCCAACGTCACGCCGAGCCGGCAATTTTCGCCTGCCAGGTACCTTTCGCCTATCCGAATCGCCGGCACTATAAGCCCCAGCCCATTAACGCTGATGTCCCGCGTGTAACCTCTCAACGACTGCTGGCGCCGACCGTTGGCTTTGCTTGGGGTCTCTGGAACTACGGTAAATTCCAGCCGCACACGGCGCCTCGCCGTATGCCGCCGGTCGCCGGCGAATTCGCGAATCCTGCCCACAAGTGTGCGAAGTAATTCCGGCATGACTAGACCTCTGCTTTCGGTCTTAGCGACCGCTAGCGTTGACTCTTATGTGAGGGAGAGGCAAGGAACTTGGGGGAAGTTAATTCTCAGAGTTCATTGTAAGTAAATGGAGCGTCCGGTTGCAATAAAGAAATGTTGTCGTCTCCTGTCTCCGGCCCTGGCCCCGTCAGTTCCAGCTGTCTGCTCCTGCCGGCTTCTGCCTGCCACCTACCGCTTAGTTTTTCGGGGCAGGCAGCGGTTTGCCGCCCACATCGCCACTTCTTACCCCAGCCGCGTCCATAAAGAAAGATAGCCGCCCCGTCCGCCCATATTGCGCCGGCTCGGCTCCGGCGCTCCAAACTTTTCCATCTGGCGATGCCGTAACGCGAAAACGATACCCCGTAGTGGCGGTGCCTTCCAGGTCCTTTGGAAGCAAGCCGGCTAGAATTAACGCCGCCAAATCGCCAAACTTGCCTGCATGTTGCTGGCTGTAGACGAGCTGGGCGACCGAGATCCGCAGCAACAACGCCTGCACTTCGTCGTGGTGCGTGTTAATCCTGGCGTTGAAGAAAAAGTCTCTGCCCGCCTTCATCACAATCGCCTGATTGTCTTTGTCGCCCACGATCCAAATGCCATTAACCAGGATTAGTGTCACCGGTTCTGCCTGGTCTTTGTTAGCGTCGTCTCTCACCTTCAGGAAGACGGTGGCTACGTCGCCGCTGATCTGTTCGCCGGTGATATTCACCTGTTCCGGGATTGCCGCCGCGATCCTCTCGAAGTCAGGGCGTAGGTCTTCAAACTGGAGCTGGTTCAGAGGCTCAATCGCCGGCCGATAGATCGACATCGCGAATGCTTCGCGAAACTTCTTCTCGCGCATCGTCTTGTAAAATGCGCGCACCGTTTCCGAGGGCGAGAGAGGTTGATTCTGGGACAGGGCAACCGAAGGAATCCCAAACATGCATATCGCAGTCAGCGCAGACGAAACGAGGCGACGAATTATTCTCGAGTTATCCATTACCAAACTATCCTCCGGCGAAAATAAAAGCGCGCCCCGGCTTAGCAGCGCGCCTCTTGATAGAAGCGTCAGAAACCAAAACTGTTGCCCGGAGAGCTTCTTACGCTCGGCCTTGCTTGCCGGCAAGCAGCTTTTCTCGCCCAACGAGGTACAAGATGATTATCAGCACGGCAAACGGAATCAGGGATAGAGCGTTGGCCCAGGGTCCTACGAAGAAAGGATTATTCGCCCTCGACCAATGTTCAATAAGATCGCTCTTCTCCTTCCACAGGCCGGCGAAGAAGGCTATGAAAACGGCCGCCAAAGCTCCTCCGGCGATGTAGCCGGAAGCCATCAGCACGCCCGCACTCTTGTCAGTCTCGGCAACAAATTCTTCCTCCGTCAAATTCTTGTCCTTGAATTTGACACGAATGTATTTGTCGACCAGCCAACGAACCATGCCGCCGATAAAGATGGGGCTGGACGATGAAAGGGGAAGGTAGACCCCCACAGCGAAGGCAAGTGACGGAATTCCCGACATCTCCAGCACAATTGCAATCATCACGCCCAATAAGACCAACCCCCAGGGGAGCTGCTGATTGAGGATTCCTTTGATGATGTAAGACATCAGGGTCGCCTTAGGCGCGTCGTACTTGGTAACCGACGAGCCGTCGGGTCGAATACGATGCGTTCCATTTATCCCGGGATCGACGTAGTAAACAGGCACTCCCTGGGCATCGACCAAATACTTGCCCGGAGGTCCGTTCTTTTCGTCGATCTTGTGCCAGGTTGCATAAGCGTTACTGTCGGCAGCCGCCTCGGGTCCGTGTAACTTCTCAGGTGGACCTAGTGAGCCACTGGCGCGCAGGTCTGGGGGAAAACTCCGGTCAATCTTTACAACCACCTTACCCGAGTCATCGACGAGGTAGTCGCCGGGTTCCAGTCCGGGGGCAGTAGCAGCGCCTGGTCCGGTTTTTAGCAAGCGATAATTTCCGCCCCCGGCAGGTTTTGCGCTATCCGTGTAAGGAGTAAGAGTCGAGAGCGCAGCGCTGTCGAGTTGGATTGCGGCCGGAACGGGATCAAAGCTTGCTCGCGACACGAAAACCGTACTTTGGTCATTAAGCCGCAGGAGGATTGGCCCAAGAACCAGCGCCGAAGCCAGGGCGCCAATTAGAATTGCTATCTGTTGATACTTGGGAGTAGCTCCGACCAGGAACCCAGTCTTGAGGTCCTGTGAAGTTGTTCCGCCATTCGAGGCAGCGATACAGACGATGCCGCCAATCGAAAGGGCCGTAACGTAATGGTTCGGGCCGGTCCAACCTACTATCAAAAAGATCAGGCAGGTAAGCAACAGCGTCGCAACGGTCATGCCGGAGATTGGGTTTGATGAAGAACCGATCTCGCCGGTTAGGCGCGAGGAAACTGTCACAAACAGGAAGCCAAAAGCGATGATTAGAATAGCGCCGAGAATGTTGAACTGGAGATGTAGCTGCGGCAGCAACATGATCATCGCGATTAACGCCAGCACACCACCCACTACGATCTTCATCGAAAGGTCTTGATCCGTTCGCGGTAACCTGGACGTCGCTGACTGGCCGCCTCGCAAATCGCTGAGCCCGCCCTTCAGCCCGTGCCAGATCGTAGGTAGCGATCGGAACAGACTAATAATACCGCCCGCAGCCACTGCGCCGGCGCCGATATAAAGAACGTAAGCGCCACGAATGTCGTCCGGTCCCATCTCACCAATGGGTACAGTTCCCGGCGCGACTGCAGTCGTCATACCCTCACCGAAAAACTTGATTGCCGGAATCAGGACCAGATAGGCAAGCACACCCCCAGCGCACATGATCGACGCGATACGTGGGCCAATGATGTAGCCTACGCCCAGGAGGGCGGGAGAAATCTCCGCCGAAAGTGATCCGGCTTTAAATGGCGCACCGAACACCTTGCTTGGCACCTCTCTCCAACCCTTCAAAGCCACCCACAAGATCTGATAGACAAACCCGATACCGAAACCGGTGAAGATCGTCTTCGCCCCCGACACGGTAGAATCTGAGGCGGCCGCTTTAGCTTTTTCCTGTTCCGATGATGCCGCTTTCGATTCTTCCGACGCTCCGGCCTTCAAGACTTCCGCGCAGGCGGTTCCTTCGGGATACTTAAGAACCCCATGTTGCTGGACGATGAGCGCGCGGCGCAGCGGAATCATCATCAGAATGCCGAGCAAGCCGCCCAGCACGGCAACCAGCATCACGCGCGTAATCTCCAGGTCAAATCCCAGGATCATAATCGCCGGCATGGTGACGCCCACACCGAATGCAATTGACTCCCCAGCGGAGCCTGCGGTCTGCACTATATTGTTTTCGAGAATCGTTGCGTTGCGAATGCCAACTTTGCTCAGGATCCGGAAAAGGCTGATGGAGATCACGGCTACCGGAATCGAGGCGCTTACTGTGAGCCCGACTTTCAGGACCAACCAAAGCGACGAAGCTCCAAACACCATTCCCAGCAACGTACCGATGATCAACGGGAGCGGAGTAAGTTCAGGTATTACCACCTCTGCTGGAATGTACGGGCGAAACGTGGCGAGTAATGGATTGTCTGGCTTAGAGCCTACCCGATCCGGATACTCGTTCGGAGGAATGCTTTCAGAAGACATCCGTGTTGACCTCCAACAGAAGTTGCGACAACGGGGAGTGCGTAGGGGGTACTTAGACGGGCGTTACTTTACACGGCTCAAGTGCGGTTGGGCAAGCTGGTTACCTGATGGCCTGGACCAGTACTGCTGGGTGCACAAACCGGAATTGAACATCGGTTTGGATCTCGCCTTTCACTTTCGACTCTCACACTTCATTAAGCACTGACATCTCGACTAAACTGCAAGAGTCTTCTTTGATACCAGTCAACGCCCCGGGGGTTAATTGATGCGAACACGCGTGCTCGCGCTTGCCGTCTGCTCATTGTTTCTGGGCCAGCTATTTTTCTCCGCTTCCGTAGCTGGCCAACTGAAAAGCAAACCGGTTGCTTCTTCGAACCGGACGTCTCACATCCCTGCCCCTGAAGAAGTTCTGGGTTTCCGCCCCGGGGATGACCGCAAACTCGCGAGTTGGAAGCAGGTGATCACCTATTTCGAGAAGCTCGATCAGGCAAGCGACCGTGTGAAGTTCGAGGTGCTGGGGAAGACCACGATGGATGTTCCGTTTGTGCTGGCTACTATCAGTGCACCCGAGAATCTGACGCGGTTGAATGACTACCGAAAAATCCAGGAATTGCTGGCCGACCCGCGAAAGTTGGGAGCTAATCGAGAACAAAGGGCTCGGTCGCTGATCGCCCGCGGCAAGACGATCGTCCTGATTACCTGTGGGATTCATTCAACCGAAGTTGGGTCGACGCTTTCGAGCATGCTGATCGCACACCGGCTCGCCTCATCAAACGAACCAGAAGTCCAGGAAATTCTGCAGAACACTATTGTGTTGCTGGTTCCTTCTCTGAATCCTGATGGCGTGGACATCGTTAAGAACTGGTACGACAAAACCCTTGGCACGCCTTACGAAGGCACCGATCCACCGGAGCTCTATCATAAATACACAGGTCACGATAACAATCGCGACTGGTATGCCTTCACCCAGGTCGAGACGAAGATCACTGTCGACAAAATCCACAACGTCTGGCATCCGCAGATCGTTCATGACATTCACCAGCAAGGCGCCCTCGGTTCGCGTCTGTTTCTACCTCCTTACATGCAGCCCGTCGAACCCAACGTGCCGCAGCAGATCGTCGCCGGCTACACCGAGCTGGGCAATTGGATGGCGGGTGAGTTGCGCGCCAAAGGCTTTCAGGGCATTACAACTAACACCACTTATGATGCCTGGACTCCGGCGCGTGCTTATTCTCATTACCATGGCGGTGTGCGCATCCTTTCCGAAACAGCTTCTGCTCGGATAGCGACGCCTATCACGGTGAAGTTTGCCGACCTACGTTCGAGTGAAGGCTTCGATCCGCAGCAGGAGTCGGACAAGTTTGGGCCAGTCTGGCGTGGTGGTGATTGGCATTTGCGCGACATCACCAACTACATAACCGCTGCGGCGTTCTCGCTGTTGCGTCACGCAGCTGTTAATCGTGTGAAATGGTTGCAGAGATTCTATGAAGTAGGCAATGAAGCTGTACGACCTCGAGCGAAAGGAGAATTGAATGCCTTCCTAATCCATCCTTCAGATAACTTCGGTCCTTTGCTCGATATTCTCGAGCGCGGCGGAGTGAAGATCGATTTTCCCGGCGCGTTTGCGACAGAGGGACATCACTACCCTCAGGGCGTGGCGGTGATTCGCATGGCTCAACCCTATGGCGGCTTTGCCAAAGCTCTTTTGGAAACCCAGCGGTACCCTGACCTGCGTGATGCCGCCGGCCATCCCTTACCTCCGTACGATGTAACCGCTCACACGTTGCCGTTACTAATGGGCGTGCCGGTTGAATCCATTTTTACGCCGGTTAGGCTACCAAAGCCGCTTCCTGAAAGAGGCGAAGGATGGAACGGAACCTGTGGTGATGCATCGGATCGCAGGGCAATCTACCGTTCACACTCGCCGTCGATGGACGAGGGTTGGACTCGCTGGGTTTTGGAGAATCAGGGCAAATGTCTTTATCACGTTCCGCTTCGCGATGCCCAATTGCGCGAGGGAAGCCTGCGCGCGAAGTTCGACACGATCATCATTCCGGATCAGGCGCCGCGAACGATCCTTAACGGATACCGCCACGGTACGATGCCGGCGGAACTGACTGGAGGAGTTGGCGAACAGGGGATTAAGGAGCTACGGAAATTTGTTGAGGATGGCGGCACCCTCGTTTTTCTAAACCGCGCTGCAGCTTTTGCCATCGACCAATTCAAATTGCCGCTGCGCGATGTGGTGGCAGGATTACCGCGTTCAGAGTTCTACGTGCCCGGTTCAATATTGCGGATCGATGTTGACACAACTAATCCCTTAGCTGCAGGCATGCCAAAAGAGTCGATCGCCTGGGTCGAGGAATCGCCGGTGTTTGAGCTTGTTGGAAACGTGAGTGGGAGCGATGGGATTGATCCGTCAAATGTCCGGATCGTCGCCCGCTATCCAGCCAACAAGGATCCCCTTTTGTCAGGCTGGCTACTTGGAGGTGATCGCATTAAAGGAAAAGCGGCACTCGTAGAAGTTGCCGTCGGCAAGGGTCGAATGGTTCTATTCGGTTTTCGCCCGCAGTATCGCGCCCAGTCGCTGGCCACATATCCCTTGTTCTTTAATGCGATTAGGTACCCCGGAAACTGACCTTTTAGTGCTTTGCACAGAAAGCCGTTTTGGTCCGCGCAGCGGACGGAAGCCTGTAGTGAACCCCAGGGTAAATGTCAATAAACCGTCGTATTTCGCGTGAAGCCTGAAGATGCTCCCTTCATGGTGGCAAAGATCGGCGGCATTGACCGCTTGATTCAAAATGTAATGCATCCCTTGATCGATTCCATTTTCCGCAACCAGGCGTCCGAGTCTTCAGCGATGGCTTACCTGCAAAACCGTCACGAAGAACAGGAACGCGCGGAAGCCAGAGTGCGCGCGCACCTGCTGAAGTATCACGTCGACGTGGTCAATGTGCTGATCTGCCATATCCATCTGCCTGAAGAGCTAATGAAAACGCAGACGGAGAAGATTCTCGACGAGCAACGCCAGAACATGTATAACGCGCAGCGAGAGGCCGAAGAGAAGCGCATTCAATTGGAGCGGACGAAGTCGCAGGCTGATAACCAGAAAGACCTGATGGCGGCGACAGTCGGGGTGGAGATCGCCGGCAAACGCGCCGAACAGCGCAAGTCGGAAGGTGAGGGCGAGGCCCACTACATCTCGCAAACAGGCAAGGCTGAGGCTGAGAAAGTTCGCCTGATGGGTGAAGCTCAAGGCGTCGCCTATCGTGAGCAGGTCAACGCGCTCGGCGCTCAGGGGGTGGCGTTGGTTGAAGTGCTAAAAGTGATCGGCGAGAAGGGTGTGCGTATCACGCCGGACATCATGGCCTCGGGCGCAGGGGGCGATGGCGGGGCGGGTGGCGGAATCGGCACGTTGTTGTTGCTCAATCTTTTCCGTAACCAGATGAGTCTTCCCTCAGCAAACGGTGAGAAGAGTTAAGCCGGGTTAATAGCTTGGGAACGCGGATCCCATCCTCCTGAGTCCCGGATCTCGGGCGTCTCGCCCGCGCTGAGCGCGCAGCGCGAACCATCGGATCGCGCGCGTCCCGCCCGCACTGAGCGCGTAGCGCGAATAACGGATCGCGGCCGTCTCGCCCACACTGAGCGCGCAGCGCGAGCAAGAAGTCTTGCACTAGAGTCTGCATCCCAACCGACTCAGCAACCTCCGCGCTTTGACTAACGCATCCCCCAGCCTCAACAGTGAAACATCTAAGAGCGGCGCAACGCCCCTAGTTAAAGGCTTTCACCTCAACGATTAACTTCTGCCTCGAGGTCGGCTCAAGTTTTCCTCAAGAATTTCTCAAGTCCAGATGGATATCCTACCTTTAGCGTCGCAGTGAAAGATCCCTTTTTCTGATTTGGCGAATCCATCGGGTGGCAAATCGTCAAGTTTGCCGCAGGGCCTGATCAGGAGGAGGGCACCTGGTCTTGTCTTGTATCGGTCCAGAAAAGGAGATCTGCCATGTCCCGCGATTTGCGTACACAGTACTGTGGTTCAATAAGAGTGCGATCGACTTTCGTCTTGGCGTTAGTGCTCACGTTGTTCGCGCTGTGCGCGCTGCTGCCGCCAATTCCCAACGAGGTCTTCGCCGACAACAACTCCTACACCTTTCAGGGGGAGTACACGCCTCCTGCTTGCGGGCCGAAGCACGAATTCACTATCGGCCCTGGCACCCGAACGATTGATGTCGTGGCCTCGGCGCTTCCGGTGAATGACATCGTCCTGAAGCTGTATTACGGCGACAGGGAAGTTTCTCGGCAGGACACCGGCACGAGCCCGGAACCGATTCACTACGGGACCGGCAGCGACCTCGCCACCGGTGTTTACAAAGTCGAGGTCTGTCCCTTCGAAGGACAAGCCATTCTCGAGCCTGCGGATTACGCCGTCGTCGTCATCGTCTCGGAGGCACCCCTTCCGGGAACTCCCCCTGCCGACGCGCTGGTCCTGTCGCCGGCGCCAATCGATCCTGGACCCGCGCCGCGGTATCAGAGCCACACGCCCAGCGCCGCTCAGATCGAAGCCGGCATGAGTAAGAATTCGCAGGACGAACCGAATATCGGCGTCAACTGGAGCAGTGGAAAGGTAATGCTCCAGGCGTTGATGCAAACGCTGCAGGTAACGTTCGACGATCAAACCTGCCCGCAAACGCCACCGTCGACATGGAAGGATGTCACGCCAGTCTCGGCGCAGGAGGGCTTCGACCCGATCCTATTTTCGGACCACCAGACAAACCGAACCTTCTTGTCGCATTTGCTGCTGGTCGGGAGCGCTTCGGCGTATACGGACAACGACGGCACCGACTGGATCTCGACAGACGGAGCCGGCTTTGGCTCAGGTGTGGACCACCAGACGTTGGGTGGCGGGCGGTTCCATGCTCCCGTTCCTCCGCTTCCCGGATATCCGAACGCAGTGTATTACTGCGCGCAGGACATCGCGTTTGCCAATTGCGCTCTGAGCGTCGATGGCGGGCTGTCCTTCGGGCCGGCGGTGCCGATGTACGTCCTGGCATCGCCTAACACAGCCATTGTCGGCCAGTGCGCGGGTCTCCACGGACACGTGAAGGTCGGACCTGACGGCACGGTCTACGTTCCCAACGCCGCGTGCGTTGGACCGGTCAATCCAAACGAGAACGGCATGGCGGTCTCTGAGGACAACGGAACGACTTGGACGGTGCGAACCGTGCCCGGGACCGCGGGAGGTGGCAGCGATCCTTCGGTGGCGGTTGACGACGGCGGTCTCCTTTATATGGGCTTTGTGAACGAGGATAAGTTCCCATCGGTCGCTGTCTCGGCCAATAAGGGAAGAACCTGGACCAATGTCTACGACGTGGGCGCGATGGTGGGCGTCAAGAACGCGGTCTTCCCGGCCATGGTCGCCGGCAGCGCGGGCCGCGCTGCGATGGCCTTCTTCGGCACCACGGAGGAGGGTTCCGTCCACGACTTCAACTCCGAGGGCGTCTGGCACGTCTATGTCGCCCACACCTACGACGGCGGGGCGCATTGGATCACCGTCAACGCCACGCCGAACGACCCGATCCAGCGGGGCGGACTCCACCTCGGAGGCGGCTCGCACATCCACCGCAACCTGCTCGACTTCTTCGACGCCGACCTCGACCGGTTCGGTCGGATGACAGTCGGCTATGCCGACGGCTGCCTCGGCGCCTGCGTCCAGTCGCCCGACGACGCGCGCGGGAACTCGTTCACTGCCTATGGCACCATCGCTCGCCAGACCGGCGGGCGGCGGCTCTTCTTCGGCTCGGACCCGACGCAACCGACGGTCCCCGGCGCTCCGCGTCTCACGGTCACGCGCAATGGCTCCGTCAGTACTCTCACGTGGTCGCAGTCGGAAGACGGCGGTTCCCCGATCACCGGCTACAAGATCTATCGCAACGCGGACGGCCCCGAGCAGCTGATCGCCACGCTAGGAGGCAACTCTCTGCGGTACGTCGACGGCTCGGGCGACGCGTCCACGAACTACACGTATCGTGTGAGCGCCAACAACGCCGTTGGCACCTCGTGCGGGACCAATGCCGCGATCTCGAAGGCCCTCGGCGACTCCTGCGGCGCGGATGGACTGCGCGTTCTCGACGATGCCTCCGGCGATCAGATCGGCGCGCCGCTGGAAGGCGACATGGACATCCAGTGGGTGTCGATCGGCGAGCCGTTCATCGTCGACGGCTCACGCAAAATCGTCTTAAAGCTGAAGGTGGCGAACCTGGCCTCGCTCAAGCCGAACCGCATGTGGCGCATCCTCTGGAGCTATCCCGATGCGCCGGTGGCGCCGAACCCGAGTTCCACCGCGTTCGTCGGCCGCTACTACATCGGCATGAACGTGGACAGCGCCGGCGCCGCCACGTTCGAATACGGCATCGCGCAGACGTTGAGTGCCGTGGTCGCGAACGCCTCCCCGGCGGAGCGGCTGGGCGCCGCCGACCCGGAGAGCGGGTTCAACCCTGACGGCACCATCACCCTGGTCATCTCAGCGGACAAGGTCGGTGGGCCGGGGGCCGGCGACCTGATCGGTGCGCTCGTGGCGCGGAGCTACTCCGTGGCCCAGGACATCACGCTGCGCGGCGACAGCGCCTCCGACGTGGCCAGCCTCGGCAGCACCTACGCCCTCGTCGGCAACGCCTCCTGCGGTTCGACCGCCACATGCCTCGAAGACGACGCGGCACAGCTCGCCTACTCGTCAGGCTGGCACCAGGTCGCGGATTCCGACGCGAGCGGCGGGCACTTCCGCGTCAATCCCAACAAGAACGGCAGCGGCTCGCTGAAGCTCATGTTCGACGTGGCGGCCGGGCGGACCGGCGCAGTGGTCTATCACTTCGCGAAGAGTAGCAAGGGCGGGACAGCGGACGTCTACGTCGATGGCGTTTTCAAGTCGCAGATCGCTTTCAATGGAAACACGGGATCGCTCAATGACCCGGTCTTCGGCTTCGACGCTCGCTTCGGGGGTCTCCCGGCCGGGGCGCACACGTTCGAGCTGCGCAACGTGAAGGGCGCAGCGTACGTGGACCGCTTCTGTCTCGAGAGCGCCGCTTCGACCAGCACATCCACGATGGCAGCTGGACCGACCACCAGCGCCCTTTCGGCTCTCGGTCCGCTTGGCTCGCTGGCCCAATCGGTGAACGCCCCCGCCGGCACGCAGTCCATCTCGGCCGTGGCGAGTGGCGCGGGTGTGCTGCGCGTGATTCTCGTCGATCCGACCGGCGCAAACCTGGCCACCGCGGACGCCGTCGGCGGTGTGGCCGTGCTCAATGCGACCGTCTCTCGAACCGGCCTCTACCAAGTCAAGGTGCTCAACCTCGGAACCAACCTGACGCAGACATGGATGGCAGCGACGCCGTTCGGGGCGCGCTGATGCGCGACTCCGTCCACGGCGGCCTTAGGAGGATCCCGCTAGTTGTTCTCGGGATTCTCCTTTTGCTCGCCTGCGCGGAACGCGCGGACGCGCAGCGTCACCGCGACCCGTGCGGGCTGCTCTCGGACGCGGAGGTACGCGCGGTCCAGGGGCACGCACCGACACAGAAGGTTCCGAGCGAGCAGCCGGCAGGGTCGTTCCGATTCACGCAGTGCTTCTACCGGACGCCGGAGTTCACGAGCTCGGTCAGCGTGGCTGTGGGCATCCCGCTTGCGACGGACAGCAAGCGTTCCGGACCGCGGCAATACTGGCGACAGCAATTCCACGGGCGGGTGAGTGCCGCTCCCAGCAGGAAGAAGAAGGAGCCGCCGAAACCGATGGCCGGCCTGGGGGACGAGGCGTTCTGGGTCGGAGATCCCGTGACCGGGGCGCTCTACGTTCTGAAGGGCGAGGTTTTCCTTCGCTTGAGTGTCGGCGGTCCGCTCAATCAGACTGAGAAGATCAAGCGCGCCAAGGCGCTCGCCTCGCACGCCTTGAAGCGTCTAGACGCGAGCGGCCCCAGACCCCGCAGCTGATAGAATCAAACTGAATCTCGACTCCGGCGTCAAGGTGGTTAGCTACACGTCCCGCCCAGCGTGTCTCGATACGCGTCAAACGGAAATTCGCCAAATTCCGAACCACATCGCTGATCGGCAGTGCGGAAAAGCGCGCTTGCACGAAGACTTCGGGCTTGACGCTAGGCGCCTCCGCGCGCTCACTGCCGCCTAACGGCGGTTTGACAATGTGCTCAATGAAGGCCGTCACTGCCTCATCCAGCGTCGCTGCTGCCTACAGTCCCACGTTAGACTTCTCAGTGTTTGATAATGTCTCGCCAGATTTCTTCCCCCAAAGCGTTCCACCTGAGCCCTCAATGTCCGTACCATGTTCTTTAGCTGTTTGATCTCCTTCGTCGCCCGAGTCGCGCACGATTTTGTTCACCTCATTATGATAGTCGTAGAACCTACCCATAACTCTCACCGAAGTAAGAATTAAAACTCTTTTGAAAACTCAAGTTTCGCTCAAGGATTTCTCAACCCCGCCCTATATCCTGTACCTCTAAAACCAGATTTGACCGCGCTGCAGGTTGCCACCCCCGATCCGGCGTGCGCGGCCATGAGTTCAGGGCCGCTGCCATGAAAAGCGCCACTGCGCGCTCCCGACACATCGTACCGCGCTACACAAATGTTTGTCAGAGCTTGCCTGAAAGAGTTTAAGCGATTCGAAAAAAAAGGAGGATCATGGCTCGTCGCGACGACGGCGACGCCGCTTGAACTCATGCGGTGTCTGGGATGCGCGAACAATGCGACGTTCACGAGCGCCGACTGGGACGGTCCTTACACGATCGTTCCGAACGAAGTCGACGAATTCAATCAAGCAACCATGCCAATCACGACGCCCTCCGGCCGAGTGATCGTCACCTGGTTCGCACGGCATTTCTCCCTTGGCGGCTTCGGGCCCGAGGACCAGCAGAAGATCGAGTACGCCTACTCGGACGAAACGGAATGACTTGGACCAATGCGTTACTAATCGCGATGGTCAATCCACAGGAGGAGCCGCCCGGCTACAACCGTGCCCGGCCGTCAATCTTGAATGCGCCGTACATCAACGTCGATAAGGCCTCCGACGACGGCGTCTTCATCTCTGGCGAGATAACTCGTGCCGGCTTTGGGAACGTCTACGTGACGTACTTTAGCGGCAAGAGCCTGGTAACGGCAGGGCCACCGTTTCTCAGTCAAGCAAATATCTTCATCAGCCGGTCCACTGACAACGGACTGACGTTCGACCCGCAGGTGGAGATGAACGACGACTTGGGCGACACGAGCCACGTTTTCCCGAGCGTTCAGGTCAACAAGAACGGTTACGTTTTCGGTACCTGGCTTGATCGCCGGAGGGACGTGGCCGCCAATACGCTGACCGATGCTTGGGCAAACGTCTCCAAGAACACCGGCGCGACTTACGGTCCCGACCGGCTGCAAACCGACTTCGCAACCAGCTGGTTTGTGAGAGCAGATGCGGCACCAAATTTCGGCGACTACAACTCGAGTGACCTGCTCGGTTTCAACGACTTCGTCATTATCTGGGCTGACGGTCGCTTTCCGCCTCCTGCGCCGGCACCCGGAGCCGCGACGCCTGACACGATTTTTACAATCGCGAACGGCCTAGGCGTCGGCAACTTGTCTAAGTAGCAAGTGGTTAGTGGAACTTCACTCGAGAGGCATCTGTCATATGGTGAACAGATGCCTCTCTCCTGCACCTAAAACGCCTAACCCCAAAGGTAGATTACGGGCATTCCAAGACGTGCCAACTAGATCGCATCCCCGTTGAGCTAACGGGAAGGAGACGCTGGCAATTCAAGACGCAAATTAGACTGGCAGTGTTTAGATTTCTCAACCCCATCGAGTTCCCACATCTTCAGTACGTGAGGGTATTAATCTATCGCTAAGACGGTTAGGTAACGCTATTTACTACCAGGATTTTTTCTGCACTGAAGTTTGTATTGGAGAACGCGTACTTTCTCTAACGTCACAAGGCCGTCCGTGATCATCTCGTCAAGTGCGGGTTACTGATTCTTATTTATCTCTGCAGATACATGCTGGCGGCCATTTTGGTGAGCTTCCAGACCTTCGGCCACTCGATCCGGTCCGTTCCGTTCTCACGCCCTGTCAGCTTATTGAAGATCAAATTGCGGAAATGCTTCCCTTCCCGGCGCAGCATAAATTCCTTCGCATAAGGTTTCGCCGTTTCAAAAAAGCTGAAGCCCGGGTCTGTGACGATGCCGATCCCTTCCAGCGTCATCAGCGCCCGCATGATGTAAGTGAAGTTTGCCGGCAGGCGGAAAGGATACTCGTACATCACCTCGGCAAGATCGTAAGTCAACTCCTTGAAGTTCACCTCACCCAGCTTCAGATTCAAGTAGTGTTTGAAGAGACTCTCAACGACCGGTCGCACCGTTTCCGGGTCGACTCCCGGTTTTAGAAAATTCAGGTTGAGTATGTCCTGACCGAGACCATGCACGTCACGACTGACAACGTGAAAAAACGCGTCGATCATCTGCGACTGCAAACGTGGCGTGATCCGGCCGACCATGCCGAAGTCGAAGAATGCGAGATGTCCACTGTCCATCACAAGCAAGTTGCCGGGATGAGGATCGGCATGGAAAAAACCATCTTCCAGCAACTGCTTCAAGTATGTTCGAACCAGCAAGCGGTTGACTTTAACGGGCGAAATCTTGCGCGCGCTCAAAGCTTCCAGATCGGTGACCTTGGTCCCGCGAATGAACTCCATCGTGAGGACTCGAGACGTTGTATGGGACCAGTAAATCCTGGGCACACGGATCACGCGCCAATCGCGAAAGCTTTGCCGGAAGCGGTCGGCATTGCGGCCCTCCTTCACGTAGTCCATCTCCTCAAAGATCGTGATGTGAAACTCGCGCAGCATGCCTTCCCAATCGGCATTTTCATTAGCGCGCGGAAAGAAGCGATTGGTCAAAGTTATGAGTTTGTAAAGAACAGCGATGTCAAAACTAATGGTCTCATGCAGGTTAGGACGTTGAACCTTGACCGCAACTTCCTGACCACCAGGCAGTTTTGCTCGATAAACCTGGCCCAGTGAAGCGGCAGCGATGGGTTCGGCGTCTATCTCGGCAAAGGCGTCGTGAAGGCTGCGAGCCAATTCAGCCTCGATACGCGCGAAAGCTTCGCCTCCGGGAAACGCCGGGACCTGATCCTGAAGCGTTGTCAGCTCCTTGATGTAAGCGAGAGGCAACAAATCGCCGCGAGTGCCGAGCGCCTGACCGATCTTAATGAACGTTGGTCCCAGAGCGATGAGATTCTCGCGCAGCCACACCGCCTGCTTTTCCAGTCGCGCATCTTTCCTATCCGAACCATCAGCGCCGCGAAAGACAACGAATCGCAGCAAGCGAAGTCCACGATCGAGTGCGTGCCCGCCAACGGCGCGCAGCCATTCTTTGATGAAAGCCAGGCGCCCCTTACCGCGTGCTGCCTCTCGCAAACGTTCGGCAGTGCGGCGATTAAACTTGGCCCTAATGTCGTATCCATCGAGAAAGAGGTAGAGCGTAAGCAGGCCCAGTACGCGTCCAACCCTGGCGATGTGGAGCCATCCGCGCAATCCTCGACGCTTCGATGCTTCGGCCGCGAGCAGGTCATCGAGAGAAATCGCCGCTCTAACTCCCGAATCCGGCGTCGAGTGTGTACTCGTCGCCAGTGTTTGAGGTCGAACCGCCGAAATTGGTATCAAAGCTTCAGTCTTCATTCGCTAAAGTTGCTAATCAAACACACGGGCGAGACGCCAATGGCCCCCGCAATCATAGTATCGATAACACATGACGTGCGCCCGCACGGTCAAAATAGTCTTGCGCACGCGCCACATCCTTTTCAATCTCAGTCTTTAGATCCTCAAGTGAGGCAAACTTTTTCTCGTCCCGCAAGCGATAGAGAAACCGCACTCGAATTACGTCGCCGTAGAGATCACCCGCCCAATTCATTACGAAAGTCTCTACTGAAGGTTCCGTAGCGGTCTCAAATGTCGGTCGCGTCCCCACATTCGTTACACTTCTGCGCCATTGCCCGTCAATTAAGGTGCCTGTGACGTAAACGCCATGGGCAGGTATGACGCGGTTTTGCGGATGCAGGTTGGCCGTGGGAAAGCCCAGCGTGTGACCTCGCTCATTGCCCCGAATCACGAGACCCTCAACCCCATAAGGACGTCCCAACATCCGTCGCGCCAGGTTGACTCGTCCCTGCGAAAGGAGCTGGCGGATCCTGCTGGAACTGACCCGCTGGCCCCGTAAACAGACCTCGGGCACTTCATCCGCTACGAATCCCAGTTCACTGCTGACTCTGCGCAAGAGATCAATATTTCCCTCGCGGTTATGGCCAAAATTGAAACCGCGTCCAAGATACACTTCGCGCGCCTGTAATCGCTCCTTTAGCACGTCCCGCAAAAAATCCTCCGCGCGAATTTGAGAAAATTCCGGGGTGAAACGAATGACGATTGTCTGCTCAATTCCGAGGATGCCGAAACCCTCAACCTTCTGATCCAGAGTTTGCAGCAATGGCGGGGACGACTCGGGATGCAACACTGACCGGGGATGCGGATCGAAAGTGATCGCCGTGGGTACAGCGCCGCTGATACGCGCTCTTTCCGCAACGGTGCGAATGATCAGCTGATGACCAAGGTGTAGTCCATCAAAAACTCCGAGTGTTAGTACCGTGGGCCGTTGAATCTCTGCGTTGTCGGTGCCGTGAAATAGTCGCATAGGGTCAAGGTCCAATGCCCAACGTCCAAGGTCAAGGATGGTCACGCTGAGTCTGATCTACAATGGGTCAGATCTTGGACATTGGACTTTGGACATTGGACTTTCAGCTCATCCCTCATCCTTTACCACAAGTCCATCGTACGCCCACGCAACTCCTGGAGGCAGTCGCGCGGAATCGCGCTCATGTTTGACGTCGTGCGCGATGTGAGTCAAATAAGTGTGGCGCGGTCGGAGCTGTTCGATATATTCAAGAGCCTTTTCAAGCCAGAGGTGAGTCGGATGTTCATTGAAACGCAGGCAATCAAGCACAAGGACGTCGAGACCGGCCATTGCTTCCATCGTGTGTGAAGGAATCTCGCTCAGATCGGTCGCGTAGGCAAAATCATTGAAACGATAGGCCATCACCGGAAGCCGTCCATGAATCACTTCGAGTGGAGTTATAAGCAGATCGTGCCCGAGACAAAACGCTGCACCAGCCATGACTGTATGCGGAATTACCTGAGGCAAACCTCCGCCAAAATGCGAAGGCTCGAAGATGTACTTGAAGATGCGGCGGATGTCCGGCCAGGCTCGCTCGTTGGCATAAACTCCGAGCGCTCCGTAGCGAAAGTTCAGTGGACGAATATCATCGAGACCAAAGATGTGATCTGCATGGCAGTGAGTGATGAGTACAGCATCCAGGCGTTTCAAGTTTTGCCGTAACGCCTGCTGACGAAAATCAGACGACGTGTCGACCAACAGTGTCTGATTGCCATGTTCGATCAGTATCGAAACTCGCAGGCGTTTATCGCGGGTGTCGGTGGAAGTGCACGTCTCACACTCACAGCCGATGGAAGGAACTCCGGTGGATGTGCCAGTGCCAAGAAAAGTTAGTTTCATGAACTCGTCCAATGTCCAACAGTCACGGAGAAGTCCAACGTCCAACGTCCAACGTCCAAAGTCCAAAGTCAAACCGCTAGACTGGGATGTCGTAGTCAGCACTTTGGTGGCGCGATCGCCGGGACGTTGGACATTGGACGTTGGACTTTGGACTACGAAGTTACCCGCCCACGATGTCGCGGCCGCTAAAGGCGCGAGTGTTGGGAGCTGCGGAGTTAGTCAACGACACATACTGCATCCGCAGATCGGCGAGCAGGCTTTCCAGAATCTTGTCTTCCTGAGGCGAGAGATTGTTCCGCGTCTTCTTTTCCAGCATTCCGAGTACATCGATCCAGTGTTTGGCCAACTCCAGATCCACGTCGCGCTTGTGCGTGACAGGATGCTCCATCATTCCCAGGGAAGACGCGGCATTCGAAGCTATCGACATCACAAAATTGACGAACCCGGCCGGATCATCGGGGTCGAGCAACTCCTCATCCTCAGCAGCCGTCTGGTCGGCCGCGGCGGGAGCTGCGTCGGGCGGCGGGGAAGACGCCGGGGCGGCGGCGGTTTGAGTTTCAGCTTCCGCCGCTGCCGCACTCGGAGCGGTTGTTTCCGCGGGCGGAGTTGTTATTGGTCGTTCTTCGGGCGCCACGTCGCGAGGTGTTCCGTCAGGATTAAAAAGCCGGCGGTCAGTCACCTTAAAATTGGTCTGTTCGTCACTCATTACATTACCCAATCCTTGCGGCGGCAGATAAGACTTCGCAGCCGCGCAGGTTACCCTTTTTGAACTTAAGATTGCGGCGATGGTAGCATTCCACCATTGCCAATTGCCAATTGCCAAAACGAGTTTCGAGCTCCAAGTTTCGAGTTTCGAGTTTGTAGCTCACGGATGATAATGATTGCTCAAACACCAGGCTTGGTTACAAACTTCGGATTCGGGAAAGTTGCCATCTAAAACTGAACAGTATCTCGAAACTGGAAACCCTAAACTCGAAACTTCGATATGTCCACTTTTAATGACCTCATTAGTCTAATGGAACGACTGAGATCCCCGGACGGTTGTCCCTGGGACCGCGAGCAAACGTACGCCACGCTTGCACCCATGCTCCTCGAGGAAGCTTACGAAGCTTTCGAGGCTGTCGAACTCGCGCGGGAAGGCGAACCATACGAACTGCGTGACGAACTTGGCGATTTGCTTTTCCAGATTGTTTTCTACGCACAGGTCGCGCGCGAACGTGGCGACTTCACAATAGACGATGTCACGAGCGCCGTTCATGACAAGATGGTGCGGCGCCATCCGCATGTTTTCGCCGACGCTCGCGCCGAGAGCACGGCGGAGGTGTTGCGAAGTTGGGAAGCGATCAAAGCCGAGGAGAAGCGCACCGCTCCGAGCAGTGTCGGAAAGGAAAGCTCTCTACTCGATGGTGTTTCGAACAGAGTTCCGGCGCTGATGGAGGCACATCAACTCGCGACCAAGGCGGCGCGTGTGGGGTTCGACTGGGAGAAGGTCGACGACATCTTCGAAAAGTTAACAGAGGAAATCGCGGAGGTGCGTGCGGCGATTCAAACTCACGCGGCTTCGCAGGAAGAGGCTGACCATACTCGCGTGCGCGAAGAACTGGGTGATCTGCTTTTCGCCGTCACAAACATCGCCCGTCATTTACAGGTAGAACCGGAGGCCGCACTCAAACTCACCAATCGCAAGTTTCGGCAGCGCTTTCGTTACATTGAGTCGCAACTTGGCACGCAGCAGCGCAGCGTCGACTCCGCAACACTCGCTGAGCTGGAATCACTGTGGCAGGAAGCTAAGGGCGAGGGCCGTCGCTAAGAAAATATGAGAATGGAATCAATTGAGCCGCACAAATGCTTCACGTCAGAATTGCGCGCCCGCCCACATTGAGCGCAAACGTGAATACTGGGAGCGGGGGGGTGCCGCCCCCAACGAGCGAGAAAAGCGAAAAAGTTTTTCCGATTTCCCGCCTTCCCACCCCCGTTTCTCCTCCCCCCCTTCCACTTCCCCC
>JBPCNX010000008.1:0-12896 GCA_051000815.1 Pyrinomonadaceae bacterium | reverse complement strand
AACCGCGTCCAGCGGCTTCCTCGCTGCGTCCTCCCGAATATCAGTTTCGACGGGCTTATCAGCATACTTACGTCTCAGCCGTAACGTGTTGCGCTAGTGTCGAGAGAACCGAGAGGTTCATTGATTTCCTATTATTTCGGCTACCGCAGTAACGTGAGCTTTCTTGTGTTGACCGGTGCCGAATCAAGTTTCAACCATCGTCATTCTATCAGCTTGCAAGGTCAATCGGAGACAGACAATTCTCCATGTAGTGCAATTCCCTGACACGCCCCCTTCTTTCCCCTACATTAAAACAAAACGGGATGTGAGTGACTTTCATTCATAGGATCGTCATCCGCGTTACCTACGAGCTTCGTGTCGCACCGTTAGACTCAACGGGAAATCTCCGTCGCGCTAGTGAACCTTAGAGCAGATAAGCAAATACGGCCCCGGGTGTATTGCAAGAGACGTAATCAGATAGGTCTCGATCAACATGGTTCGAGGATTGCCTATCATTTCAGAATTGAAGTCGGAGAATCCTGATATCCCACCGGTGCATGATTCCTGGGTTCAGCATCAGTTCGCTGTCTGTGAAAAGGAAATCTCTCCTAAAACCCTGACTGTCTAAGGGTGTGCATCGCGCAAAAACGGTGAAAGGAAATTGGAATGTTTCGTCCAGGTGAACCCACTCGCTTTGTCTTTCCACTCAGGTTACTCCTGATAGTTTGCACTGCAGCCTTGGCGCTCACCGCAGTCGCTTACAATCGCAGTCAAGCGACAGTTCAGCGTCAGACTCCTCGAGCAACTGCTGATGGCCCCGACACTAGGCAGCAACCAGTCCCGCATGAAACCGGAGATGCTGCGGCCGGCCGTGACGTCTTCCGTTTCGAGACTTTTGGTAATGAAGGATTCTGGACGGACGCGGTGCGAGTGCCGAAAGGGATCAAGAAAGCGAAGCTCACGCCTATCCAGGCCTTGAAGGCAGGGTTATCGGTAGATGTTGAAGCGCTGGATTCTGCAACGCAGCAAGCAGTGGCGGCGGAACTCAAGACGGACCTTTCGCCAAAAAACGCACCGCTGCTCAACAACCCTGAGACGACCATGAAGCTGATTGCGGCCAATGCCGTGATCGGCATGGTGCCCAAAGGCGATAAGGTCGGAGTTAGTTGCGCGCTCTGTCACACCATCACAGACAAATCGGTGTTTGACTTACCCAATGGTGGATCGATTGGGCGGCGCCTCGATGGGCGCGCGGTCCATACCATTAACCTCGGCGCGATCTTTGCCATGGCTGACAACTCGCGCGCCCTCTACCCCGTGCTCCAGCTCTCACTCAAAGCCAACGGCGATAAGACTCTCGGACGAGCGCCTAAGGGTCTGACGGAAAAATCAACCGAGAAAGAAGTGGACGCATATCTCAGCAATCCGGCTTTCTATCCGGTCGGTATGTTTGACGATAGCTTCGATGGTAACGGCGATCCGATGCACAACACGCCGCTGTTTCGCCAGGATCTGGCCTTTCCTTTCGGCAGTGAGGGCGCCATTGCCAAGTTGGATAATTTTAGCAATCTGGTCTACACAGGACTTTTTGACCAGACCGTGCTGACCACTCCCGGCGGGCGCGCGTTTCTACGCAAGCTCGGTGGCGCAGCCGGCGATGAGATCGCGGACGACTACGTCAAGATTTTGAAAGACACTGGCGTCACTGGCTATCCCTTCGTTACAGCAAGCGCACATCCGATGCCGGGCAGCGAAGAAGCTCCGCTCGGAGTCCGCGTTGATAATGCCAAGCTGCTGGATATGAACGCGTATTTGGACAGCCTGCCCGCACCCGCGGGTGTGGATGGCGACAGACAAGCGATCGCGCGCGGGCGTCAGTTATTCCGTACTGTGGGCTGCACGGGTTGTCACAATGTGGATCAGAGTAAGTTCGTGCCGCCGTTCATCGTCCCGATGAAGACAATCTTTCCCGGAGATAATCCGGTGGTGCTTGCACCGCGCCAGCCTCCACTTAACCCGGTCCTGAACACAGCAGGCAACATCTTTGACGACAAGATGGCTGTGGTGAATGCCAGTCTGCGCGGCGAGGACCGCGGCATTGCTTTGCCGCTACTGCTTGATCTCGCACGCAAGCCTGTTTTTCTGCACGATAATTCCGTGCCCAGTCTGGATAATCTGCTGAATCCTTCTAGGGGCCCGATGGTTCCGCACCCGTTTTATTTGTCCGACGCCGGACAGCGCGCAGACATGGCGGAATTCCTGCGAAGTCTGGACACCAACTCTTCCAGCAAAGCGACGCGGGCGTCGATGAGTCCACCGACGCGAGCCTCCGGTTTTTTAGCATGGAGCGGATTGTTTGTTCTCTTTACCGGGGTGGGCTTGTTAAAGCTCAGGCTCAGCCATCGCGGGTGGCGAGTAAGGTAAGTGAGCAGTTCTTACTTTACCCCCAGTCAACCTTGGAGATTTGATAGTCGAGGACAGTCTCTTAAAGGAAATCCAAAGTCTTTGTTCGAAACGTAACTATTTAACCGCAGAAACAAAAAGTGGGAGGCTCTTTATCGCTCAAAGGGTGCGGAGCTACTTCCTACTTCGCTAGCTGGTTTGACCTTGTGATGCCCCCAAAAGGACGACATTCTCGGCGCCGAGTTTTACAGCTCTTGAATGTGTCAAAAACAAGCCAAGAATCCGGCGAATTGCCCCGGCGCGGTGTTCGTCTAGCTTGAGCGATTGCCTACAGATAGGGGAGGAAATCATGATCACCCGCATCCGCAAACTCGGACTTGCGCTGCTGACGCTCGTCGTTCTCGGGCTCGCTGCCGCGCCTCACGCTAGAGCGGACACATTCACCTTCAACGGGACCTTGACTCCGGGAAGCCCCGTTCAGCTCTTCAGTTTAACTGTCAGTAACTCTTCCTCGGTGCTGATCCGGGGGACGGCCAACTTCGACCTTGCCTTATCATTGTTCGACGCGGCGGGCGACACCCTTAACATAGCCATCGATGAGGACGGCCTCGGCCCGCCTTTCGTCGCTACACTGGAGGATGAGTTCGGCAACTTGTTTCTAATGCCCGGAACGTACCTCCTCGCTGTAACACCGCTTCCGCTCCTCCCGGGCTCCAATCTGAGTGAAGGTTTCTTTTTCGCCACTGACCAGTTCGGCCGTGAGCTCACCTTCGCCGACTTCGGATTCACGGGGGCGAGTTTCACTCTCGAAATCTCGGGCCCCGGCGTAACCCAAGCGGCCCCGGTACCTGAGCCGGCGACGATGCTCCTGCTCAGCACGGGGTTGGCAGGAGTAGTCGCGGGCGTGCGCCGGCGACGGTTACGCAACGAGAGAACACGTGCAGAGTAGCGAAACCCATTGGTGCGGCCAATACCTAATAACAGGGAGCCGCCGTTCGGCTCCTTGAACCAAAGCAACACGATCATGTCGTGGGCTTATTAAACTGACGGGATTGAAGTAAAGCCCCCGTCCAATACAAAAGGGAGATAGAAATGCAAAAGTTATTTACCAGAAAAATGTTAGCCCTTGCGCTGCTCGGCGCAATGTTGGCTATGCTGTTTGCGGGCGGGCCGAACACGCAACCCGCGCAGGCGTCGAGCCACCGCGAGGCCCCGCTCATCATCGCCGACCCGCTGGCCGACAACACCGACGTTTACTCGTTCCGCAGCTATGAGGCGGGGCGCGAAGGATTCGTGACCCTGATTGCCAACTTCATCCCGTTCCAGGAGCCTTCGGGCGGGCCACACTTTTACCTGTTCGACCCGACCGTCCTCTACGAGATCAAGATTGACAACACTGGCGACGGCGTCGAGGACATCACTTACCAATTTACCTTCAACACCCAGGTCGTCAATCCGGACTCCGCGCTCGGCATGGCTGCGCCGAACGAAGCTGCTGCCGGAACCGGGGGGATCGAACCACTCATCACTTCGCTTAACGACCCTGATTACAACGAATACCAAACTTACACGGTGAGGCTCGTGCAAGGGGCCACAAACGGGAGGCTCGGCAGGACTGTCCTCGCCAGTGGGCTGCGTATGCCGCCGAGCAACATCGGCGAGCGGACCACGCCCAACTATGAAGCCGTGCTCGGCCTGCCCGCGGTTAACACCTTGTCGAGCGGTGCGCGGGTCTTCGCCGGCCAGCGCGACGAAGGGTTTTATATCGATGTGGGGGCGATTTTTGACACGCTCGCCCTACGTGGCGGCGGTATCAGCCCTACAGGCGGCGTTGACGGCACGTCCGGCTTCAACGTCAACACCATCGCGTTCGAGGCCCCAATCCAAGCCCTGACACGTAACAACTCGGTGCCCACCAATCCGACCGACCCAAACGCGGTCATCGGCGTGTGGGCCACCGCCAGCCGCCAGACGACGCGGGTTATCAGGCCCTCTGTCGGTAAGGGCCGCGATATCACCCTGAACGCCGGTCCGTACCGCCAGGTCTCGCGGCTCGGCAACCCGCTGGTCAATGAACTCATCATCCCGCTCCGGCTCAAAGACACTTTCAATGCCTCGACGCCGGCCAATGATGTGCAATTCGCGCCATTCATTCTCGACCCGCAACTAGCCAGGTTGATCTCAGCGGTGTTCGGCATCAACGTGCCCGGCCCGATCACCCCGGCAACGGCGTTCACGGCGCCTCCGGCGAATCGTACTGACCTGGTCGCAATTTTCGCCACTGGCATTCCCGCTGGTGCGGTGCCAGGGGCACCGACCTTCACCAACTTCCTGTCCGACGGGCAGCCGCACGAGTATCAACGACTTAACGTTGCCATCTCGCCTACACCTGCCGGAGTGCGAAGCAGGCTTGGGCTATTGGGCAACGATCTCGCCGGCTTCCCGAACGGGCGGCGTGTGTTTGACGACGTGGTTGATATCGATCTGAGGGCGGTGGCGGGCGGCACACCGTTCACGCCGGCCTTCAACGTATTCCCGAACAATGTGCTCTCGGATGGCGTGTCCAATAACGACCTGCCTTACCTTGAGCGATTCCCGTATCTGGGCGTGCCACATTCGGGCAACACCAAGACGGGCAAACCCCATGAGCACCATGTGATTTGCTGTACCAATGGAGTGCTGCCATAGAGGGGGTCTCCAAAGTATCGAAGAGTGTCGGAGGGAGAAGCCTGACGCGGTTCCGGGGCTTCTCTACTCCGCATTCAAGAAACGCGAGCGGGGCACCGTTACCAGCATCACACATTGATGCGCTGCCACCGCTCCGTTAGCAAATAGATTGGCCGAATGAAACCGTGAAGACCGAACTTTTTGCTAAATTTTTACCTTTCACTGAGGGCAAGGAGGTTCGCGAGCCACTATTGTAATCGGCAATGGATCTCGCGCTCCAACTTGTCCTCGCACCTAAGGAGCACACTAGTGAGACAACCAATTCCCCTATTCAGGAGAGTCCGCGTAACATTTCCATCAACCGTGATAATGGCACTGCTCGGCATCAGCATCTGGGGTGTGCTTGATGCTTCTGCTAACCACCCCGTCCTCGTCGAAGGCACCTGCCTCGGCCCCGGAGCCACGCAGAGAACGTCCGTGACTCCGGGCACATGCGGCGACTATGACGGCGATGGCCGCATCGGCACTGCCGAAGATACTGACGAAGCGGACAGAGTTTTCGGCACCATTAACGCCGCGCTCGGTCCGGGTTCCGGTGCCGCCGCAGGCACAGGGGCTAACCAAAATGGCCGCATCGTGATTGTTGCATCTGGGGTCTTCCCCGAGGTCGTCAACATCACAGCCGCCAATGGCAACGTCACGCTAGAAGCAGCGCAGGGCGTCGAGGCAAATATTGATGCGGTGCTGCAAGGTGATCCGGGCAGTGCAGCCAGGCAGAACGCACCCGGCGTTATCGTGAACGCGCCCGCCGACCGTTTCGTCACAATCCGCAATATCGTGAGCCGCAACTGGACCGAGGGCATCAGCATAAGAGGTTTATCCAACGTGCTCATTGACGACTGTCGGGTTGAAAACAACATCAACTACGGTATTCGCGTGCGTGACAGCGCCAAAGTGAAGATCAATAACACGCAAGTCAGCGCTACGGGTTTCCGCGTCGGTGGTGGCATGGACTTCCCGCGCGTCCTGACGCCCAACCCTGGCAACGGTATCGAGTATGAGGATGAGTCTTCGGGCCTCATCTGCAATACCTGTGTCACCGGCAGCTTCGGAGCGGGAATCAAAGTTGATACACGCGACAAGGGAAGGGGTTTCGGAAACTCTTCCGTCGGGCTGCAAAACGTCTGTGTTTTTAACAACCATCCTGACTTCGACGGAGTGCGCGCCCCACGCTAGCCCTAAGTAGTGTGGCGAAAGACGCAGCCGTAACTTTGGCTGCGTTGGTTAAAGGCTGAGGCTCTCTTGCGAGGGTTTTCGCGGAGCCGCAGAGTGGTTTTTTCACATCAACTCAGGAGCACTGATCAGATGAAAGCCGTTAGACTCATTCTGATAGCGATCGCAGGCGCCAGCGTTTTGGTGCTTGCGGCTTTCGCTTTGTCCTCGGTCGTAAGATACGGATCTTCCAGAAGCTCGCTTCAGCCCCAGCCGGCTAGTGCGGCAGTTGAGTCGACCCCGGCCGACCTGCGCCTCCGCGCGGGTGAGAGCCAGATCAAGCTCCGGCCAGACAAGCCGGAAGGCTACAATCTGCTCGCCTCCGCCTGGATGCAGAAGGCACGGGAGACCGGCGACTTCGGGTTCAACGCCAAAGCGGATGAGGCACTCACTAACTCGCTCCGAGTGGCACCCGATAACTACGACGCCCTCAAACTCAGGGCCAAGCTCCTGCTGACTTACCACCGTTTTCGTGAAGGATTGGATTTGGCTCGCCGCGCCCAGTCTATTCGCCCAACCGATCACGACGTTTACGGAGCGCTTACTGACGCGTACGTGGAGTTAGGGGAGTATCCAGCCGCGATTGAAGCTGCTCAGAAAATGGTCGACCTGCGCCCGGATGCGTCTTCATATGCTCGTGTCGCTTACCTGCGATCCCTGCATGGGGACACTGAAGGCGCAATTGCTGCAATGCAGGTGGCGGTAAAAAGTTCTAACCCAAAAGATCCGGAAGCAGCTGCCTGGGCGCGCGTTCACCTCGGACTGGAATTAGCGAATGCGGGCAGTTGGAATGACGCAGAACGTGAGTTTGATAAAGCCTTGCTGACATTTCCCGGACACAAGCTCGCCCTCGATGCAAAGGCGCGGAGCCGAATCGCCGCTGGCGACCTCGTTAGCGCAATTCAAATTTACGAACGTGAGCAGAGCGACTCTCCTTCAGCAGACGTGGCCCTGGCTCTAGGCGATCTCTTTGCACAAACGAATCGTCTGGCTGAAGCTAATAAGCAATATGAAACCTTCGAATCTTTGGAACGAGGTAACGTGGTCGCCGAAAACTCCTGGCACCACATGGTGAACTACTGGCTGGATCACGATAAAAACTTGGAAGTCGCACTGGAACACGCACAGCGAGAATACGAATCACGGAAAGACCTTTTCACCTGCGACACCTTCGCCTGGGCGCTTTTCAAGAACGGGCGGCTCGCTGAAGCAAAGCGAGTGATGCAGGAAGCTTTGCGCACAGGCAGTCGTGACGCACGCCTTCTCTATCACGCTGGGATGATCGCCAACGCCCTTGGTGAGCGAGACGAAGCCGTCAGAAATTTACAACTCGCGCTCAAACTCAACCCAACCTTTAATCTGCAACAGGCACAAATCGCCAGAAACACACTCGAGTCGCTGGTTAATGCTCGCAAGCGGCAAGCGTAGTCGGATGAATAGGGCAGCTCATAAACTGGACGCTCTCCTCGGCCCAACGTCTTTCCTCAAACAAGCAGACTTGTGAATCAACTATTTTCCCAAAAGCTGCTAAACTCCTACCATCAAGCAGGCGAGTAGGAGAATCATGACGAAGGACAAGAAACAGGAACCACCCCCGGTTGATAACGTGATCTCAGACGAGACGGGGCAGTTTGATCTTCGCTTCGTACTCTGGCGTCACTTCTGCTCGACCAACGGTATCCCAGTAGATTCCCTACCCAGCCAGCTCGATGATGAGCAAAAAGAAAAGTGGGAAGAACTGAAGTCCAGCCGCCTGCGCGGAAAGTGATCGCATCCACAGATTACGCAGATTTCACAGAAGCAAATAAGACAGTCCGCGCGAATCACAATGGCGAAGTAATAGAGGTCGATAATCGCAGTCCGTGCGAATCACAATCCGTAGTGATTGAAGTTTGATCGAAGTCACTTCGTTATTCAATCCTCTAATGTTGTCCAGCCGCGAATCTTGACAACATAGCTGGGCCTGGATCCTTTTATCAGCGTAATCTGTGTAATCTGCGGATGAAATCCCTTCTAAAATCTGCCCGCGCCCAGTTTATATACACCGGTTAGAAATGGGTTGGTCATCCTCTCCTCACCAATTGTTGTAACCGGTCCATGCCCCGAATAAACCTCAACGTCATCACCGAGTGGCAACAGTTTGTCGTTGATTGAAGCCATCAATTGTTTGGTGGACCCACCAGGCAAGTCTGTCCGCCCCACAGAGCCGGCGAAGAGCACGTCCCCGACAAAAACCTTCCTCTCCTTCGGCTCGAACAAGACAACGTGGCCGGGTGTGTGGCCGGGACAATGCAATATCCGAAACTCCAGCTCACCGACTCGCAACGTCTCGCCATCAGCAAAGTACGCGTCAACTTTCGGCGGTGGCTCAAATGCAAGACCAAGCGCGGACCATTGCGCGCGGGGGATGCCGATCCAGGCAGGCTGTTCCGGCAACGCTTTGTAGATAAACTCGTCGGCGGGATGCAACATGATCCGAGCTTCAGGTTTGAGCCGCTTCAACGCTGTCACGCCACCCACATGATCGAGATGAGCATGCGTTAAAGCAATCACCTCGAGCTCCAAACCCTTTCTGTCTATTGCCTGAACAATCTCTTTGGAATCGTCGCCCGGGTCGATACAGAGCGCACGCCTGCTCGTCTCGCAGCCGAGGATGCGTGTGTGTTGTTGAAAGGCTGTAACGGTAATTTGTTCGATGATCATGTTCTAAATAGACGAGCTCTTGAAACCAGTCCGCGAAGCGGACGACTGATAATAGCCCAGCACTTCAGTGCTGGGTAGACTCGTCACACCTACAGCAAGTCCGTGTAACGGACGGCTGAAGCGTCACAAAAGGAACCTCACCATGTCCCACTCGTATGTTAGCAACCTTATGCACTACACCTTCAGCACCAAAGAACGATACTCCTGGATTGCTTCCGATCTGGAACGTAACCTGTGGCCCTACATCGGTGGGATAGCAAGAAAGAACCGCATGAAGGCGCTCGCAATCGGCGGTCACTCTTGACCATCTTCATGCATTGCTTTCGCTTCCCTCCACAATGGGCTTCGCCAAAGCAGTACAACTCATTGAAGGTGGATCTTCAAAGTGGATCCACGACACGATGACTAGGCATCGGAAGTTTGAATGGCAGGCAGGATACGGAGCGTTCGGCGTCAGCGCTTCACAAGTGAATAAGACCATTGCATACATCAACGGGCAGAAGGAACATCACCGGAAGCGAACCTTCAAAGAAGAATTCATTCGAGTACTCGATAAACATGGCATCGAATACGATCTTCGTTACGTGTTTCGCTGATTTTCAGCCGTCCGTTACACGGACTATACTCGTTGGCGTGGCGTGTGACCCAGCACTGATGAAGTGCTGGGCTATTAGTGCCTGTGGAAAGACAGTCCCAAGTTCAAAGCTCAAAACTTAAGTCGTATAATCTCATTACCTTTCCCGAATTAATTAAGGTTTAGCTATGCCAAGCAGTAAAACAACAAATCCCTTAGCCCAAGTTCTCGACGCCTTAACAATGGAAGGCGCGCCGGAACTGACGGAGCACCTGCCGCACAAAGCTTTGAAGTGTTACGCCTGCGGCCACCGCTGTCTTATTAACGAAGGCAAGCGCGGCATCTGCAAAGTTCGCTTCAATGAAGGCGGGCACCTGCGCGTGCCGACGAATTATGTGGCTGCGCTCGCTTGCGATCCTACGGAGAAGAAACCGTTCTTCCACGTTCTTCCCGGTTCCGATACGCTCACTTTCGGCATGCTCGGTTGCGATCTTCACTGCGCCTACTGTCAAAACTGGCTGACATCTCAGGCTCTCCGCGACAATGCCGCCGGCACCTCGCCGCAACTAGTTACTCCTGATCGTCTCGTAGCGATGGCCAAAGCTTACGGAGCTTCGCTGGTCGGAAGCAGTTACAACGAACCTTTGATTACGGCGGAGTGGGCCGTCGAAGTTTTCAAGAAGGCGAGGCCTGCAGGGTTTCGCACGGCGTTTATCTCCAATGGCAATGCGACGGCGCGGGTACTCGATTACCTCCGGCCCTGGACTGATTGCTACAAGATCGATTTGAAATCAATGAACGACCGTAGCTACAGGCAACTGGGTGGCGTGGTGGAAAACATTCTGGAGACTGTAAAGATGGTTCACGAACGCGGTTTCTGGGAAGAGATTGTGACGCTCGTGATTCCTGGCTTTAACGATACAGAGGACGAACTCAGGCGGGCGGCCGATTTCATCGCCTCAGTTTCAATCGACATTCCCTGGCACGTGACGGCGTTTCACCAGGACTATCACATGAAAGAAAACGCGAACACGACTGCAGAGCAATTGGTGCGCGCGTGCGAGATTGGACGTGAGGCGGGATTGCATTACATCTATGCGGGAAACTTGCCGGGTCGCGTCGGTCGTTGGGAAAATACTTACTGCCCAACTTGCGATGAACTCCTGGTTGAGCGTTACGGTTATTTGATCCGCCAGATGAGAGTTACCGATCGGGGACAATGCCCATCGTGCGCGACGAACATCCCCGGCGTTTGGCGGTAGGAGGTTCCGTGTTTCGGGTTTCGGGTGTCGGCTGGTTTCAAACCAAAAGTCCCAAGTCCCACGTCTCAAGCGACAAACTTGAGACCTGAGACCTGGGACCTGAGACTTGGGACCTGAGCCTTGAGTGGGTCCTATTTCATCACTGGCGAAGCGGAAGCCGCGGGTGTCGCCGGCATCTTCACGATCGGAGTGCCACCATGATGAAACAGGCCTAACCATTTCCCGTCACGTTTCACCCAGATCGACGAGTGACGTTCCCCTTCAGGAGAGAACCCAGGGGTCTTGGCCACGTAGGTCACTAACGCGGCGTCAGGGTCGAGGTTGGCGGTTTTGAAATCGCTTAAGACCGACTTCGAAGCATCAAACATGGTCACACCTTTGACGGATCCTGCCTTGTCGTAAACATTGTCGGGCTCAATCTCCAAAAACTCCGGAGCCAGCAGAGCAGCGAACGCGTCGTAGTTTCTGGTCTTGAACAAGTCCCACACCAGCTTCTCATTCGCAATCGGATCCGGGCCCGTTGTGGCCGTCACCGGTGCGGGTGAAGGCGAGGCCACTGGCGTGGTTGGGTTACGAGGAGTAGGTGAGGGTGTCATGGGCGGCTTTACCGGGCATTCCTGGTGAAAGATCGCCAACCACTTTCCTTCACGATTAACCCAGGCTGAACTACCCCTGACGCTCTGCGGCGCAAACTCTTTGCCTTTATATTTTCCCTTCATGTTCACTGTGTAAGACACGACAAACGCATTTCTGTTGATGGGCAGATGCTTCCAATCACTAAACACAACTTCGCTCGGCTCGAACTCCTTTACGCCGGCTATTGACGCTGCTTTGTCGTGGACCCCAACATCGAGAACTTCAAGTTGATCGCTGGCCAACATGTTGCCAAAAGCTTCGTAGTCCTTAAGTCTGATCGCTTCCCAGACTGCCTTTTCTTTGGCAATCGCATCAGCCTCCGTGATCGCGATAGTGGCGGGTGGCGCCGTGTTGGCATTGCGGTTAGTGCTCAGGGCCGACTCATTTGTGGGTGGGGCGGCGCAGGCTAGGGCAAAGATCACCAAAGACACGAATGCGAAAATCTTTTTCATGATTTACTCCTGACGAGGTGTTGTGTGTTGCGCGGGCCTTTTATGCCAAAGACGGTAATTAGTCAAGGCCGCTTATACAAAAGTCGCTATTACCTGGACGGTCTTTGCGCAAAAAGGGAGCTGAAAAGTAAAACTGTTCAAACCCGGAGCGCCCTTATTGTATCTAGAGTAGCGACGGGAGGATTGACTCAACGATTCTGACAACACACCTAAGCTTCGGCCATTTCTGCAGATGGCGCCGGCGGTCGAACCAGAATGAATCGTCGAATCCAACTAACGTAGGCCTGCTCAGTTCTCAAACTGAAGTGCTTCTTTCGGATAACGCTGCGCACTTGTTCCAACAGCATTGGGGTCGGCGTGATGAGGAGTACCATCCTGATGAGGAGTTAGATGAACATGCGGGATAATATCACTTGCCCGTACTTCGACCGAACTTCTTTGGTCGAATACATAGTTCGGCTGCCGGTTGAGAATAATCAGAAGGTTGCGCTAGACTGCGGATCATGGACGTCAAAGAAATCGAGAGCGCTATCACCCAGTTACCGCCCGCGAAAGTGGCGGAGTTGGCGGAATGGTTTGAAGAGTTTCATGCTCAACTCTGGGACAAGCAACTTGAGGAAGATGTAAGGGCGGGGCGATTGGATTCTTTGCTAAGGGAAGCCGAGCAGGATCATGAGTCTGGTCGTTCTGAGAAGCTGTGAAGCATCTTGCTTCGCCCCGATTCTGGCGGCATTACCGTGATCTTCCAGAGGCGGTTCGAAGGCTCGCTGATAAGAATTTCGAATTGCTCAAATCTGATCCTCATCACCCCTCGTTGCATTTCAAGAAGATTGATCGGCTCTGGTCTGTTCGAGTTGGCGCTCATTATCGAGCGCTGGGCTTGGACGCAGCTGATTCAATCGTGTGGTTCTGGATTGGATCCCATGCGGATTATGACAAGCTCGTCTA
>JBPCNX010000007.1:0-5342 GCA_051000815.1 Pyrinomonadaceae bacterium | reverse complement strand
GGAGCGACATACGAATTAAGAAATGATGGGCTGACGACGGAAGCAACTATATGAGCGTCGCAATATCGTGCTATTGGTGTCGTGTCGCTGTCAGTGATCCCGAAGGTAGGCACGCCCTGTTTTCTGGCGCGCACCACCGCCTCGACCGTATCCCTCAGACACTGCCCGAAGCTGATCGCCACGAGCACATCTTTTGGTGTCAAGACTTTAACTTTGTGTTGCAGATAGCCAGTGGTTCCAACTGGCGCCTCAGCATCGAACCCAAGCGCCGACAGTCCGTAGGCCAGGTAAACGGCCAGGGAAGCAGCGAAGTCTAACCCAACAACGAGAACGCGACGCGAGCGCTTGATCAGCTTTGCCAGTTCTATTATGCGCTGTCTATCCAGATCCGTTTTCAATGTACTTATGTTGTCGAGAGCTTTTTCCAATGCGTAGTCGATATGATCAGCGACGCTTCGCTTCTCCCGGGTCGCTGCTTTCAACACCGCGTAGGGCGTGATCCGCGACACGAAGTGCTGTCGGAGATCTGCTGCAAAATCAGCATAACTTTGGTAACCCAGGACCTGAGTGGCCCGGAGTATCGTCGTTGCATCGACGCGATAGCGTTTGGCTAGTTCACGCGAAGAGAGGAAACAAGTCTCATCGGCTGAGTCAAGGATGGCTCGCACCAACTGGCGGCGACGTGGGTTAAGTTCAGACTGCGTTTGCGCAAAACGCGCCTCGAGCGCCGAAGCCTTCCCATCAGTGTTACCAGAAACATCAGAAACGCTTCGTGTCTTCCTGCGCAGATTAGATGTACTCATCTCTTACCTCTCCGAGTGCTCCGTATGATTACTGGTGCCAACCGTCGACAACTCTGGAAGAACGATGCCGGCCGGAAGATAGCAAATCGCGGTTCGGCAGACAAGGCACTATGCAGGCACTATGCAGCATCTGTAACATTATTGACTTTGTGCAGCACTTGCGGTATATGCATGCGTGTTCAATTCGGATCTCCCCTGTAAATCGAGAAACTCCTATGACCTCCGACCGACACTTTCGTTTAATTACCTTCCTGCTTTTTGTCTTGGTGGCCTTCCATCCCGCCCTCGGGCAGGAAGCATCACTAAAAGGATTTGATGATTACGTCAATAAGGCGCTCCGAGAATGGGAAGTGCCGGGCCTGGCGATCGCGATCGTCAAAGATGATCGGGTTGTGCTGGCTAAGGGGTACGGGGTGAGAAAGCTCGGCGATGCGGCGCCGGTCAACGAGCGCACGCTGTTTGCCATCGGCTCGTCCTCGAAGGCGTTCACCGCAGCTTCTGTCGCGATGCTTGTCGATGAAGGCAAGCTGAAGTGGGATGATCCGGCAACGAAGTATCTTCCGGGATTTGAGCTGTATGACCCGTACGTTACCCGGGAGTTAACGGTGCGCGACCTGCTATCTCACCGAAGTGGTCTCGAACGCGGTGACTTTCTCTGGTATGGCAGCGAATACGACCGCGACGAAATCCTACGCCGCACCCGCTACCTAAAGCCGACCTGGAGTCTGCGGAGCACGTTTGGCTACCAAAACCTGATGTTCCTGGCAGCTGGACAGCTCATCGCGAGAGTGAGCGGCAAAAGCTGGGATGAGTTCATCCGACAACGGATCTTCATCCCTTTAACTATGACTGCGAGCAACACCAGCATTAAAGATCTTAAAAACTCCGACAATGTCGCATCTCCTCACGCGAAAGTTGAAGACAAGATAGAAGTGGTCCCCTGGCGCAACATCGATAACATCGCGCCCGCAGGCTCAATCAATTCGAATGTAGTGGATATGGCCCAGTGGGTGCGCCTGCAGCTCGCGCAAGGGGAATATCAAAAGCAACGTCTCCTAAGTTCCGGCGCCGCTAAGGAGATGCACACGTCCCAGACAGTGATTCGCGCCGAGCCGCCATTTACGCTTTTGTATCCCGAAGCTCATTTCCTGAATTACGGGCTCGGCTGGTTCCTGCACGATTATCGAGGCCGCAAGGTCGTTGAGCACGGCGGCGCTATAGACGGAATGAGGGCGCAGGTTGCGATGCTTCCCGAAGAGAAACTGGGCATTGTCATCCTCACCAATATGGGCGGCACCACCCTACCGCTTGCACTCATGAACAGAATCTTCGATGCATACCTGGCTGCGCCGCCGCGTGACTGGAGCGCTGAAATGCTGAAGACCGTCAAGTCCTTTGAAGAGCAAGGCAAGGCTGCGCAGAAGAAGGCGGAGGCAGAGCGGGTCAAAGATACCCGACACTCGCTCGCGCTAACAGAGTATGCGGGAACCTACAAGAATGATCTGTACGGCCAAGTCGGGGTAACGCATGAGAACGGCAAGCTAGGTATGCGCTTCGGTCCTGCTTTCACAAGCGAACTTGAGCATTGGCATTACGACACCTTCCGGGCGAAGTTTGTCGCTGCCGGTGTCAGCTACGTTTATTTGACCTTCGCGCTAAACGCGCAGGGCAAGATCGAAACTCTGACATTGAATTTGCCAGGTGTGTCGGAGTATCCGTTCAAACGAGAACCGGAAAAAGCAGCAACCACCGCGGCAGTTTCTCTGAGCGAAGAGGAGCTTAAGAAGTTTGCAGGCAAGTATGAGTTGAAGACTCCGCCGGTCGAAGTGAGCGTGGAGATCGTGGGCGGAAAGCTCAAGGCAGTTGTGCCGGGCCAACCCGTGTACACGCTCGTGCCTGTAACTGCGAATCGCTTCAGCATTGAGGGAGCACCATCTGGGTTCTTCATAGAATTCGAGATGGCTGCAGGCAAGGTTAAGAGCCTGACCTTTATACAAGGCTCAGGGCCGAGCCTAGTTTTGTTGCCTAAGCAATAGTCTCTAAGACTCATCCAGTTCCAACGGTGGCCGTTATGGGTTGAAGTTAGAGATCACGAGTAAGACGCAGATCTCAATAGCTGTGACGACTAGGATTAATTGATCGTGACCGACTACTCATCTGGAGGTAAGAGAGCAATGAGAACCACGCGGACTATCCTTGGATTATGCTTAGCGTTTCTGCTTTCGAGTTTGGCTGCCATCGCGCAGACGGGCAGCACCGGCGCGCTGACCGGCACCGTCTCCGACTCCACCGGGGCCGTCGTGGCGGGCGCCCAGGTAAAGGTGACCAATGCCGCGACGGGGGAAGATCGCACGGTTGTCTCGCAGGAGAACGGAAACTACACGGTCCCGCTTCTGCTGCCCGGTTCCTACCGGGCCGAGTTCTCCGCGACCGGTTTCAAGCAATCGGTCAAGCCGGTGCTCCAAATCAACGTCACAGAGACCACGAGATTCGATGTGCAACTCGAAGTGGGAAACGTGCAGGAGCAAGTGACGGTCACTTCCGAGGCGGGTTTGTTGCAAACCGAATCGAGCGCCCTGGGGCGCGTCGTCACGAATGTCAGCAATATGCCGCTGTCCACTCGCAACTACACTGCAATCGTCACCCTCTCGCCCGGCATTGCCGCTGAGGTGGGCAACGCCAGCGAAATTGGCCGTGGGAGTAGTGGAGACTCTCAGGGAAATTTCCGTGCACATGGCGCGTTCGGCCGCGACAACAGCTTCCAGATGAATGGGCTGCCGATTAACGACCTTCAGGCGAGCGGCGGCTTTAGCGGCGGCGTGGCCGTTCCCAACCCTGATGCCATTCAGGAATTTAAAGTGCAAACGGGCCAGTACGACGCCTCTTACGGGCGGAACGCTGGAGCCAACACAAACGTCGTGACTAAGAGCGGCGGCAACCAGTTTCACGGCAACGTCTTCGAGTTCTTCCGCAACGACGCGCTCAACGCCAACGACTTTTTTCGGAATTCCACGGGCCAGAAAAGGGGCATCCTGAGGCAAAACCAGTTCGGCTTCACACTTGGCGGTCCGCTGCCATTGTTTAATTTTGGCGAAGGCGGACCTATGTTCCGTTCGGGCGAAGACAAGCTCTTCTTTTTTGGCTCCTATCAGGGCACGCGGCAACTCAACGGCGTGGGTGGCGGCGCGGCTGTCACCTTCTTCTCACCGCCTCTCACAGACAACCGCTCGCGGGCCGCTTTGGGCAGCCTGTTTGCCGGCCAGCCGACCTTTGCTCAGCAAATTGGCTTGGGTGGCCTAGGTGTGCTGCCCGATGGCTCCAACATTAGCGCTCCAGCGTTTGCCTTGCTCAACATGAGGCTCCCGAACGGGCAATTCCTGATTCCCACCCCGCAGACGATTAATCTCGCCCAGCCCTTCGCGCTGCGAGGATTTTCTTCTTTCAGTAGCCCCGCCACCTTCAACGAGGATCAGTTCGTCATCAACCTGGACTATTTGCAGAGCGAGAAGAGCAAAATCGCGGGCCGGCTTTTCTACGCTAATAGCGACCAGAGTCTGCCATTCCCAGGCTCTCAAATCGGCGGGCCGACAGCCCCAGGGTTCCCCGTGACGACGGGTAACCGGCTGCGGAATTTCTCCGTGGCGCACACTTACGCCTTCAGTCCCAGCCTGGCTAATCAGGCAGAGTTCGGGTTCTTTCGCAACTTTGTGTCCACCTTGCAACAAACGGTCTTCAAATTCTCAGACATAGGAGTCGCGGCGTCAGGGGCCGCTAATGACTTTCCGCAAATCGCAATCTTTGGTACGCAGACTATCGGCGGCAATGGTCAGTCGGTGAATATTCCGCAAAGGCATCTCACTTTCCAGGACTCGCTCACGTATATCCGCGGGCGGCATACCTTTCGTTTCGGCGGGGGCATCACGCGCAGCAATCTCGGCATCGATAACTTTCGCTTTCTGGGTGGCCTTATATTCCAAAGTTTCCCGGACTTCCTACTGGGTCTGCCGGCCGGGCCGGTCGGGTCGGGAGGTAACGGTACGCCGCTCAGCAATGTCATCGCATCAGTAGACATCCCCGGTTTGCTCGATCGTAAGTGGATACTCACGGATGGAAATGCTTTTATCCAGGACGACATCAAACTGGCCTCATCCTTCACCTTGAACGTTGGTCTCCGCTACGAGCGGCTTGGGAATCTGGGAGACCAGCTTGGCCGCAACAGCGGGTTCGATATCGCGGCGGCCAATCCCAATCCGCCGGCCGGTGGCACGATCCAAGGCTATGTCGTCTCCAGCAATTTTCCCGGGACCGTCCCGGCGGGCATAACACAGGTGGACAACACCTTCGGCAATCGCGGGAAGCATCAGAATAACTTTGGCCCGCGCATCGGATTTGCCTGGAAGCTGCCCAAAACTTTCTTGCCCTTTACGGACCGGATGGTGTTGCGTGGCGGATATGGGATTTACTATACCCGCGCCACGGGACAACCGTTTATCCAACTCGCAGCCGCTCCACCCTTCGCGCGACAACGTGTGTTGCAGG
>JBPCNX010000006.1:0-125946 GCA_051000815.1 Pyrinomonadaceae bacterium | reverse complement strand
ATTCGCCCCGAATCTCGTTGAACCTGATGAAGTGGCCCACCACCACGCACGCCAGCGGATGCCGGATAAAGGTAATCCCACTCTCTGCTTTGACGAAGGAGTGTCCGCATTCGCACGCATATTCAGTAGTATTTGACCTCGTCGCCACTGTGTGGACGCGATGGCCCAGGAGCCCGCACACGTAGTTAACTCGTTTTTCGAACTTGCCCGCGCCGGCATACGCATCATGGACTAACTCGAACAACAGCGGGTGTCCGCACCTCTCGCAGACATACTCGCGGTGAGCTGTACGACTGCCAAGGTGGACATAGTGATGCCGGCCGAAAAAGCAGGACAGGGTATGGGAGACATGTGAAACGGCCTTGTCCAGATCAAGAATCGCGCCACCGCAGCGAGCGCAAGGCGCGCCCGGGTCGCCGGCGATTCTCGTGTGGTTGACCCTATGACCAAACAGAACGCATCTGGCTGAATCACGCGCAACTGGTAATCTGGAAGTCATAATCGGTTGTCGCTCTCACTGCAGCCACGATGCCAGAACCAAAGCGAGCGTAACGGGGTCAGGCTTGCGATCTTATTTCACGAAGCGGAGAACGACTCTACTTTCGGGGTTGGAGCGCACCGACTGAGAATCGCAAAATCGCCAGACACGCGACACGCCTCGAGACTCACTTCAACACTGGCAGTAAGTCCGTCTTCAATTTTTCGAATTCGTCCAGCACGGTTGCGCCCGTACTCATTAATGGCTCCGGCTTGGTGAGCCATTGCGCTTCGGGCGGGTAAAGGTAATAGGCGTCCCATACCACGTCCGGGTCGTTGCTCTCAGGATCTTTGCCGGCGAAGAAACGGCCCACCTTTTTCTTCTCGTCCCAGTAGTGCACCGTACGGGCATCATCGAGGATGCCGCCGGTCCAACTCCACGCGGATCGCGCATCAGTGGGAATCATCGAAAACCAAACTACATATACACGTAAGCTTGCCGAAGGGTGTGCTTTCAGAATTTCCTTTTGTACCCGCCGGGCACCTCCCAGGCATTCCGGTCAGGTAGGTGATAGCAACAGCAGGATGCGCACGTGGCCCATATCCTGATTGAAGCGGGCGCGGAGTTCCTCAACGTTGTGGAGATTGGTGAGAGGTACGTTTGAGCTCGGCCTGAATGAGGTAACGACCGCAGCAGTGATCGCAAAAGCAAATACAGCCGCGACTATTACCCATCGCCAACGTGAATTCTGAATGCCCATAGCAACCCGCAAAGGAAAGCACAATAGTTGGATCTAGTATAGCTGTCGCCACAGCAGAATCTCTGAGATGGGTGATGTATTTGGAACTCCGGATCTCGGTGATGCGTATCGCTCGCCGATAAAAACAGATGTCCCAACTCTTTTTGTGAGCGGCGTACTTGATAACAACACTCAACCTTTCCAGGCAGACGATGGGCGCAAGCCTTCAAAAACAGCACCCTCCTTGTCATCGACAACGCCAGCCACGCAAGCATGCTGGTTGCCCCCCAAGTTCAACAAACAATGCTCGAATTTTTGACAGGCCGAGCAGTTTACACCAGCAGTAACTAGCCGCACGGCTGGCAGGCGGCAAGCAGCGGGCCCGACCCAAACCTTACGCGTTACAGAATCGACATAATTGTTTAGACGTGCAAAGTGAAAGTCTAGAGCTAGATAATCATCAAATCACGCCCTTCTTCTCTGAACTTCCGGGACGGGCTAGGACTCTACTAAAACTCTATTATAGAACTTCACGTCCAGAACTTGACCCTGGACTTGTTGACTAACGACACAAAGGAGCCGCCTCATGAGCTTTGACCCTTATCCGGACGAGTACTTGCGCCAACTGAAGGCAGAGTATGTAATCTCGTGGCTGGGTTATGATCCGACGAAAGAGATTGCTAAGTTACGAAGTCGCATTCTGATCGTGCAGGGAACGACAGATCTTCAAGTGCGTTTGGCGGATGCAAAGGGGCTCGCGGACTCCAATCCGAAAGCGAGGTTACTAATCATCGATAGAATGAATCACGTTCTTAAGACAGTTCCTAGCGAGCAGGACAAACAAGTAGCCTCCTACAGTGATCCCACGTTGCGACTGGCCCCTGCCCTTGTTAGCGCAATTACTAGATTCGTTGTGCCAACAAATGCCTCTTTCTTGTAGTGCTCGCGAATCAAAGCCGGGAACGATGAAGGTCTCTCCGCTTTACCCTCTTTGAACTTCTCGTCAAGAGTTGGTCTGACTTTGGCAAATACCTCGAATGATTTCTCCCAACGCGCCTTAAGGTCGTGAACTTCTTCTTTCTCTTTGCCTTCCAGCCTGAAATAGTCGTCGACCGACATTCCGTAGGTCAGATTTATGGACGGTGGCCGGTCTCTCTCGGCTGCATAGTCCATTGTTGTGACTTCAGACGATCGAACGGTAAAGCGAGGGGGGACTGACCCCGAGCCAGTTCTCGCAATAGTGTTTGGAGTTCTTTGCGCCGCTCCTCCGTCTTAGTTCCCAGGACCTCAACGCAGTTCACCGCCGTGACGTACACACTGTGCGCCGCCAGCAGGCCAGCAACTAGCGCCTTTCGCTCCACATCATCATTGAGTTGATTAATCGCGCTGGTATCAAAGCAGTAGATCATTGGTTATGAGCTATTCGCTTACGCATCGCTACCGAGGCGCGCAGTTCGTGCCATTAACGTACGCTGCTCGGCTACAACATTTGTCAGAATTATCTGGCCTGCAGTAATAGCGGTCAAATGACTGTTTGGATGTGTCTTTCTAATCCTCCGTAAAAGGCAATCCAGCATTGACCCTAGGATTAGTTTGAGCTATGAGCTGCTCTGGAAGGCCCAACAATTCAATTGGACTCTGGAGTCTGCCAAAAGTCTGCCAAATCGAGAAACCCGCAGGAAGTTTACGTTCTACGTGAGGTGCTAACTTACTGAGCGGCTTGCTGATAAAAATGGTAGGCGCGTGGGGATTTGAACCCCGGACCCCTACCGTGTCAAGGTAGTGCTCTACCCCTGAGCTACGCGCCTATGCTTTCAATTTAGTTCGCTTAGACCTTGCGAGAAAGCAAGGCCCGAAAGTAGCAAAGCACTTTTTGAGTGTCAAGTTTACCCGCTGAAAGTTTACTCGCTGAAGTAAAGGTGTCATGCCCTGCAATGCAAAAGCGCGTCACCGTCTCCGACAACGCCCTTATTCGGGTAAGTATATACCCTGGCTGACCGCTGCTGTTTATCTGATGTGCTTCGTGTTTTTCCGGCTCTTATGAAGCTGAATGAGCCGTACAACCGAGACTGTAAACCCAACGAACGCTATAACAATGATGAAGGACCAGAAATTAGCGTGAGAACGAGCTTGGTCAGCCATGGCTTTATCGTTGGATGTCTGCGCGATCCAGCTAAAAAAGAAGGCCGCATTAACTGAATAGACTGCAGCCCCAATTGAGACGGTTAGAGTGAGCCAATACTTGAGCATCTGCGTTGAGGAACGGAGCGCTATGCACTTGCCCATGGCGGCGCGTTGCGGGCGAGACACCCGCGATCCCGTAAATGCACTTCACTCTCGCGACGATTGAGACGCCCGCGGTCCCACAACTGCACCTCACGCGCGTTGCGGGCGAGACGCCCGCGGTCCCTTAGATGCACTTCGCGCTGGTGGCATTCGAGTCACCTGCTCCAGGCTAGTCGATCGAAGTTATAAACTCCGGACTCAACATAATGAAAGAACAATCACCGCCTTTGGTCTGACAAAAAGCTGATCCCCGCCGAATGATTTTGGTCGCTCTTTCGTCAGGAAACCTAAAGTTGAAGCTGGCAGTCTGCAGCGCTCCCTCGAGCGCCCGCAGTTTCTCATCGCCACGGATGAATTTTACTTCGGCGACCCGGGCCTCTCCAGACGGTCCAGGAACGAGGACAACATAAAACTGGCCCTCGCTGGTGTTCGGGACATCCCTGGGCGCCTTACCAAGACTTATCGTGACAGCCTCACGATAATCGGCTGTAGCCTTTTTCAAAAGAGACTCGCTTTTGTCTTTGCCAACGATCCTTTCCAAACTGTCGCGCGCTTCGGGAACCAGACGGTTCGCAACAGTGGCCATTGCATAAAATCGAGCGGCCTCAGCGATCTTGCCTCTCTTTTCTTGTATTTGACCCAGGTGATAACCAACCTCGCTGTGTTGGGCCAAAGACCACGCAGCGCTGATATATCGCTCCGCCAAATCCAGATTGCCGTTTTGAAAGTGCACCCAACCGAGTGTGTCCCAATAGGCACCAATCCGACCGACGTCGTTAAGGTCGTCCCGGGTTAGGCGATTCAACTCCACGTTGCGCAATTCCGTCGCGATCGCAGTCACAGCCGATTCTGCATACTGCTGAGCCTTTTCAAGCTGAACCTTCTTCACGCTGAGAAAGTAGGAGACGTCATTCCACACAGGCGGACCAGGCGCAAGCTTGACTGCCCGCTCGAAAGACTCGATCGCCTTTTCCGTTTGATCCAGGTTCAGATAAGCGCGCCCCAGGCTGACATGCAGAAATTCTTCTTCGGGATTGAGCGAGATTGCCTGTTCCAGTTCAGGCACGGCCTCCTTGAACTTACGCCACTCAACCAGCATCTGTCCGAGGTTTCCATGCGCGTACTTGTCGAGCGGAGTCACTTCAATCTGTTTGCGAAACGCCGTCTCGGCGTCGCCGTATTTCTGTTGCTGCCAGAAAACGCGACCGAGAAGATTGTAGGAATAATTGTCGAAGGGGTTGATAGTGGTTTGTTCGCGAAGCACCGCTACAGCAGGATCAAACTTGCGTTGCATGTAAAGTGCCCAACCAAGCTGCCGGCGCACCAACTTATGCTTAGGTTCCTTTTTCAGCACACGTTTGAACAGGTCCTCTGCAACAGGATAATTCTCGCTTTTAGCAGCCGCCTCAGCGGCTTTGATAAGTTCTTCCACCTTTACGGAATCCGGAATGGCGGGCACACCGGCTAAATCTGTTTCCAGAGAAAGTGTCTGCGCTTCGTCCGCGCGGGCCGAGGCAACGAATGCCCGGTAGTCTTCCGCACGGTCAGCGGGAAGTTCGCGCTGACGCAAGCGGAATTTGCGCTCGACCAACAGAGTATTTCCCTCCAACTTATAAGTAGAGCTGTACTCGGCATAGTCTCGAGTGACCTTTAGCGGCAAGGGCAATCGCGCCTGATATTTGGTGGGAAGGGTGACCTTCAAGCGATAGGAAACATCAATCGGCGATCCCAGCTTAATTGGCTTTGTAATCTCCGCGCTATCCCCCCTGATATATGCCAGATTGAGTGTGGGCAGCGGAATCTTGAGCTTTAACTTCTTGCTGGACCAATCGAGAAAGTTATCGTTCGAAAAGGCATACTCCACCTCGAAAGGATTTTCAAATGCGGCCGGGTCAGTGGGTTTTATTTCGCTCGCCTCCCCTTCGATTCCGCCTACCATGGTCAGGTAATAGCCCAGTTCTTTCCAGTTGCTCCTGGGCGTGCGGCGAAACATCAACCGGAAAGGCATTTCCGAATCGCCTCGCAATGTCACGTGAGAACGCCCCGAAAGTCGACCCAGATCGTTGACCTGGCCGTCCACCTCCAGAACTTCAGTTGAGAGGAACGGGGGATCAGCAGGCGTTGTTTCCAGACGTGCCGATGCATTGTTCGGTATCAGCAGCGCCTGCTTGTCGCGCAGTGGAGGTGACAAGAGTTGGAACGGCGCAACCTCGGCGGTTGTATCCGCCCAGAGCATTTCAGTCCCGAGCGGAATTGCAGTGATAACATGATCAAACTGCGCAGGCGAAGGCATGTCCGGATCGATCTTACGAGAAGAATTCATCAGTGCCGGATAGGCGCGCAGGCCAACGGCTTGCAGCATTGAAGTCAGTAGCGTGTGTTTGTCTTTGCAATCACCGTATTGGTTTGCCATGACTTCGGAAGCGGCGTGTGGTTGATAGCGTCCCTGACCGAGCGAGAGACTAACGTAACGAAAGTTTCTCGCCACGTACTGATAAAGAGCTTCTATTTTCTCTTTGTCGGTTTTGTGACCACTCAGCAATTCCTCGGCTTTGAATCGAATCCTTTCGTCCGGGACAATCCGATCGCGCTCGAGACCCGCATACCACTTTCCAACTTCATCCCAGCTCTGGAACGTAGTCATCTGTACCTGTGGCGGTTCCGGCCCATCGCTTTCCTCTATCTTCTTCTTTTCTTTTTCATCATCTTTTTCCGGACGGGTGAGATTCGCGCCCTTCCAGGTGTAGACCCGTCTTTCGTTCTGTTCTTTTATCGTGGGATCGAGGCCTGCCTTCGTTTTGAGTTTTACTTTGCTATCCCGCGGGATATTTATTTCGAGTTGCTCGTCAAGCACGATCAATTCTTTCGTCAAAAAGTCATGACTGAGCCAGAATTGGTGACCGGCAAGCGGAGTGTGCAGGGTGGAAACAGTGTGATACTCAAGCACATCGCCAGGACGCAGCCCGCGAACCGTCACATGCTTTTGTCGCAGGTCGGTGTAGATTGGCGCTTCTCGCGCGAGGGGAGCGCTCAGATCCTGAACATCAGCGGCTAAAGCATCTATCGCACTGCCGTCGGCCTTCAGGACGCGAATGAAGTCAAACTCAAGCTTCTCGTTCGCCGAACTGTAAGGGAATACGAGCTGGCCAAACTGCTCCACTCCGGCGTCACTCTGAATCTTGACGCGAATGTTCATTTCACGCGCGCCGGTGCCATCCTTCTCATAGCGATAGAGTGTTTTGTATTTCTCAATAACAAAAGCTTCGTGGGTGTTGTCAGGCTCAGCTACAGGTTGAACCTTCTGGGCCGCCACAGGTAGTGAAGTTTGTGAGCCGGGCGAACGCTGGGCCTGTATCACGACGAGATCATTGCCGAGCAAGCCGACGAGGACGACGAGTATCCCTATAAAACTGATTTTCCGGGGGTAAGGCATCTATTTTCTCCAGCAGTTGAGGGCAGCCGGGCGGGCTGACATGGTCTTAAGGACGTCTGCAGAGATTGTAAGTCATTACTCACCGACAAGCGATAACTAATCGTGTGAGGCAGCGGGCTCAAGGGCTAGCCCGGTCCGCGGCAATATTCTCCCATTCCTCATAGAGAGCCTTTAAGCCCGCGTCGGTCTGCTGGTATTCAGTGTCGAGCTTGAGCAATTGTACGGGATCGCGCGCTACCTCCGGCGCTCCCATCTGCTGAGAAATCTCTTCAAGCCTGTTCTCGGCGAGCGCGATCTCAGCCTCGAGCTGCACGGCTGTGCGGACCTCAACCTTTGGCTTTTTGATGACCTTCACCGCCGGATGCTTTATTCGACGCGTGCTTGTTGATGGGGTCGGCGATTTCACCGGCTCGAAAACTTCCACCATCGAGTTGCCAACGGGTGGAGCGGGGCTTTGTCCAATTGAATTCTGTAACTGAGCAGGAAACTCGCCCCGGGTTTCAGCTGTTCCTGAGCCACAAACTTTCCAATCGTGATATTCGGTGTAGTCGCCATCATAGTGTTCGGCGTTGCCATTGCCAGCGAGAGCCAGAATCTGGGTCGCGACGCGGTCGAGAAAATAGCGATCGTGACTGATCGTGATAATTGTGCCCTGATACGCATCGAGCGCTTCTTCAAGAGCCTCGCGCGAGGGGATGTCGAGATGGTTAGTTGGCTCGTCGAGAACCAGTACGTTAACGCGCGAGTAAATCAACTTGGCCAGCGCCAGCCGCCCCTTCTCGCCGCCAGATAGATCGCGAATGTGCTTGTATACGTCGTCTCCGGTAAAGAGGAATTTAGCAAGAAACGATCGTAGTTCGCCCGCCGTCGCGCTTGCAGGCGCCACGCGACGCAGTTCCATAATGATCTCGTTCCGCTCATCAAGATCATCGAGCTGCTGCGCGTAGTAACCAATTTGAACCTTTGAACCCCAGGCTATCTCACCGGTGAGCGGAGCAATCTTCTTCAGGATTGTTCTCAGGAACGTAGTCTTCCCAGAACCGTTTGGGCCAATGATCCCCAAACACTCTCCCCGTCGCAGGATGAACGAGATGTCGCGCGCCAACAATTTGTCCGGGTAACCAATCGTCGCCTGGTTTACAGTCAAGACATGATTACCGGTACGCTCGATTGATTGCAGGCGGAAGTCGCCCGAGGAGTGGTCTCCTCGCACCGCATCGACGCGTTCGAGTTTCTCTAACATCGTTCGGCGCGACTTTGCTTGCTTCGTCTTCTGGCCGGCAAGATTTCGTCGGATAAATTCTTCCGTCTTGGCAATCAACTGTTGCTGATTGTCGTAAGCCCGACGCTGCGATTCACGCCGCTCTTCGCGTTCGACCAGGTAATCAGAGTAGTTGCCGCTATAACTGGCCGCTTTTCCGTTTTCCAGATCGACGATCCGCCGGCAGGCCCGGTCGAGAAAATAACGATCGTGGCTGACGATGACGTACGCTGAGGCATAGGTTTGCAGAAACTCTTCCAGCCACTCCACCCCGGAAACATCAAGATGGTTGGTAGGCTCGTCCAGCAAGAGAACGTCGGGCTCGGCTAACAACAAGCGCACAAGTCCGAGGCGGTTCTGTTGCCCGCCTGAAAGTTTCTCTGTCTCAAGCGACCAGGTCGAGCGTTCAAAGCCAAGACCCTGCAGGATTGCTTCAGCTTTCGCCGCGTACTCAAAGCCCCCCTCGCGTTCAAACTCGTGCTGCAAATCGCTGTAGCGCTCGAGGATCTTCTCCAGGTCGTCAGTAGCTTCGGCCATTCGGTGTTCAAGTTCGTGCATCTCGTGCTCGATCTGCTGCAAGTGTCCGAACGCTGCCAACGCCGACTCGTGTACCGTCGATCCCGTCTCAAAGTGCACATGTTGCGCGAGCAGGCCAAGTCGGACTCCACGCGCACGCACTACATCGCCGCGATCCGGAGATTCTTCTCCACTAAGCAAACGAAAGATTGTCGTCTTGCCGGCGCCATTGCGTCCGACCAGACCCACATGCTCCCCGGGATTTACCTGCAGCGAGACCCCACGCAAAATGTCGTGCGTGCCATAAGCTTTTTGCACATCTGAAAGACGAAACAGCATTCTTCACACCGTCGGGCGGCGAGCCTGTTTGTACATGACAAAGCGGGTGCGGAGCCGAAACAGCCTCCCACACCCGCCCGGAGATATTTCTCCCTTTAGGACTTCGGTGAACCGCTGGCCTGCGGACTTGCTACTGGACTCACCACCGGGCTCGCCGCACTTTGTGGCGCCGCTGTTGGAGAGTTAAGCGCCCCCGGAGAAGCAGGACGCAAACCGAGGTTCCCCGGGTTTGTGAGCATATTCGCGGCCAGCATGTTAGCAATCTTGGCTTCATTCATGGCAACTTCAAGCAAAGCAGCATTCAGAATTTCTTTCCGCTGGTTAATCAATGCCTGAGTGATCTGCTGACGGACGCCCGGACTCTCAAGGGTTAGATTCTCAGTCTGCAAACGTTTCTCCGCTAGTTTGAAAATATACCAGCGATTATTGACCAGCTTCGGTTCACTGAAACTGCCAACCTGCATCGAGCCCATAAAGAGATCGGTTATTTCCTTCGGCAGACCCGCCTGCTTCAAACCATCTTCACTGAAGAAACCGATATCGCCACCGCGAACCAGGCTCGTCGCGTCCTCACTCCGAGAACGCGCCACAGTTGCGAAATCCGCTCCGCCTTTAAGTTGCTGGTATAGGTTGTCGACTTTCAGCTTGGCTTCCGCCTCGTTCTTGGCATCGTTCTGCGTCAGGATTCCCTGCGGTGTGTTGTCGGCGGGATCCACGATGATTACCGCGAGGGCCACGCCGCGGGCGCTGATAAACTGATTCTTGTTACCGTTGTAGAAGTCCTCAACTTCCTTGTCGTTGATCGTGATCTTCGCGGTGTATTTATCCTGAAGACTCTTGATCGCAATGTCCTTGCGAGCTTCTTCGCGGAGGGATTCCAACGTGAGATTTTGCTCCTTTAGACTCTTTTGAAAGTCATCATCCGTAACGCCGCTCTGTTGTTTCTGCTGATTGATTGCGGCGGTAATCTGGTCGTCGGTGGGCAGGAGTTTTTCTCGCTCCGCCCTTTGGAACAGGACTTCTCTCTGTATCAGTGTGCCAAGCACTTGAATGCGGGCCTGCGCCAGCTCAAGTTGAGAAAGCTGCGACTGCTTGCCAGCGGCTTGCTGACTGATCGCTCGTTCCACGTCGGCCAACATGATATTTTTTCCATTAACGGTTGCGGCGACCATACTTTCATTGGCGTCGGAGCCTCCGCCCGAGCTACACGCCCCGATTGCTAACGCGACGAGCGCCAGCAGCGAGGCTGTGATTATTGATTTTCCGATTTTGTGCACTTTGATTTCTGCTCCTTTAATATTCTGAACAACTACTCGGGGAGGTTGTGGCCCCTTGACGATGTAGAAATGCGTTTGCTATAAATCTTTGTTTCTGATCTCACTCATTTTATGAACCGTATAGTTCACCAGTGATTTCGGGGTGTTAGAAACCCCTGGAGGTTTCAAAAATAATGGCTAAGCGTTGCGAAGTTTGTGGCAAAGGCCCTCAATTTGGAAATAATGTTTCTCACGCAAACAACCGCACTCCGCGGCGGTTTAACCCGAATCTACAGTCGATTCGCGTGCAACTGCCGAAGGGCGGTGCGCAACGCATGAAGGTTTGCACGAACTGCATTAAGGCAGGCAAAGTTCTCAAAGCAGCCTAGTCAGAATCTAATAACTCTCAAAGAACCGGTGTGGCGATCAACTCGTCTCGCCGGTTTCGTTATTCCCGCAACAAAGCAACTGCCTCAATCTCCACCCTGGCATCTCGCGGTAATGCGACCGCCTGGACAGTTGCCCTTGCCGGCGGCTCATCTGTAAAGAAGGTTCCGTAAACTTCATTCATCGCAGCAAACTCGCCCATGTCCGCCAAAAACACAGTCGTCTTTACCACCAGTTGCAAATCGCTACCTGCGGCAATGAGAACTGCCGCGAGGTTTTTCATCACTTGCCGGGTCTGCTCCGCGATTCCGCCTGCTACAAATTGGCCCGTTTCCGGATCAAGCGGAATCTGTCCTGACGCGAAGACGAAACCACCGGCCTTAATCGCCTGAGAATAAGGACCAATGGCCTCGGGAGCTAATCCCGTCTTAACAATCTGCCTCACAGTTTCGACCGCCTCAAATTTGGCTTCCTGAACAAAGGCGTGATTTTAACAGAAAGGTTTAACCCCGGCAAAGCGGGAGTCCCTCACGCGACACCTTGCATGCGCTCGACATCAAGCACACCAGGAACTCCCTTGATTGAATTAATCACCTTATCAAGATGCTTTACATCAAAAACTTCGACCGTCACTTCGATGTGGCCCTTTTCATCGGGGGCTACCGAAGCGCGCGCGTCCCGAATTCCGGTCTTCATGTCAGAGATTGCTCCGGTAATCCCGGCTATCATTCCTGTCCGATTCTCGGTTACCGCCAAAAGTTTTACGGCGTAAGCTGTCTTGTCCTGTTGACCCGCCCATTCGACTTCCACAATACGTTCTTTGTTGACCATCAACTGCATCACGTTCTTACAGCTGCGGGTATGTACGGCAACCCCTTTGCCGCGCGTGACGTAGCCAATGATCTCTTCGCCGTGTAACGGATTGCAGCAGCGCGCTCGGATCACCATCAGGTCGTCGACCCCGCGCACGACGATGGAGTCATCGCCCAACCTGATCAGCCGCTTTACCGCGCGAACGCCGCTGCGAAGACGTGATTCTTTCTGATTATCAAGCTGTTCAAATTGCTCCGGACCGAGATACTTGGCAATTACGTTGCGCGGCACCAGTTTGCCGTAACCGATCGCTGCCAGCAGGTCGTCCACACGCCCATAACCATATTCACTGGCGACCCGCTTCATACCGCCATCACTGTCACCCAGCATCTTCTTGACCGAGAGTTGAAATCGCGCCGCTTCCTTCTCAAACAGCTTACGGCCAATCTCCATTGATTCCGCGCGCTGCTGCTCAGACACCCAGTGGCGAACACGATTGCGCGCGCGCGAGGTAACGATAAAATTCAACCAGTCACGAGAAGGATGAGACGCCGAGGAGGTTAGAATCTCCACCACGTCTCCATTTTGAATCTTGGTTCGAAGTGGGGCCATGCGATTATTGATGCGGGCGCCAGTGCAGGTGTTACCCACTTCGGAGTGAATCATGTAGGCAAAGTCGACCGGGGTTGCGCCGCGCGGTAGTTGGATGACCTTACCCATCGGAGTGAACGCGTACACGTCCTTGGGATAGAGATCCAGCTTCAACGAATCGATGAAGTCGCGCGAATCCTTAACTTCCTGAGTCCATTCAACCAGCGATCTCAACGCCTGCAGCGCTTTATCATCGTCTCGAGAGCCGCGTTTTCCCTCCTTGTATTTCCAGTGAGCGGCCACACCTTCTTCCGCAATATGATGCATGTCCTCGGTGCGAATCTGCACTTCGAAAGACTGGCTGTTGGTTCCAATCACCGATGTATGCAATGACTGATAGAGGTTGTCTCGCGGGGTAGCGATCCAATCCTTGATCCGTCCTGGCACGGGCTTCCAGGCGTTGTGAATCACACCGAGGGCGGCATAGCAGTGTCTGATCTCATTGGGAGTAATCACGCGGGCAGCAACTAAATCGTAAACCTGGTCGAGGCTGATTTTTTGCCGGCGAAGTTTCTTCCATATCGAATAAAGGCGCTTCACCCGGCCATCGACACTGATAAAGGGAACGTCGGCTTCCCGCAACTTCTCTTCAATGCGCGCCGTTACACCTTTCAAAAAGGCCTGATTCTCCGCCCTGCGCTTTTCGAGTTGCTCGGCTAACTCACGATAGTCCTCGGGATGTAAGTGACGAAACGCCAGATCCTCCAGCTCACCACGCAGCTTACCCATTCCTAATCGATGCGCGATGGGGGCAAAGATGTCCATCGTTTCTTCAGCGATGCGCTTCCGTTTCTCGGGATTCAAGTATTGCAACGTCCGCATGTTATGCAGGCGGTCGGCAAGTTTGACGAGAACGACCCGAACGTCGTCGACCATCGCCAACAGCATTTTGCGAACATTCTCTCCCTGCTGTTCCTCTCGCGAGATATTGCTGATGTGCGCAATTTTTGTCAGACCGTCAACGAGGTGAGCAATCTCATCGCCGAAGTATTCCCTAATCGTTTCCAGATCGACGAGCGTATCTTCAACCACGTCATGCAGCAGGCCCGTAGCGACAGACACTTCGTCAAGCTTCATGTCGGCAAGAATGTCTGCGACCTCCAGCGGATGAACCAGGTAGGATTCACCGGAAGCGCGCTTCTGTCCTTTATGCTCGCGCGCGGAAAACAGGTAAGCGCGGCGCAACAGATCAAGATCTGCCTGCGGGTGATTGTTGGCTACCTTTTGGACTATGTCCTCAATACGAATCATCAGGTTCAAAACCACTTGAAAGGCCCATGGCGCTGCGATCAGAACGGGCAAATTATAACAAAAGAGGTGATGCTCGACTCGAATCGAGCACCACCCATTAAAAGCGAATATTTAAACTGCGGAGCCTAACTGGTGGGCGGCGAAGCTGCTTTCTTGGCTTCTTCCTCGGCTTGTTTCTTACGGTTTGCCTCACTGAGTTCGTCGGTGCGCTTTTGTGCCTCTAGGCGTTGTTTGTCTAATTCAGCTTTCTTAGCAGTGTCGCCATTCATCTCGGCGAGCTTTGCGGCCTCGAGCAGCAGGTTGGTTTTATAAGACCAGGCCGGTTCGCTGTTGGGATCCAACTTGATCGCGTTTTCAATCTCCTCCGAACCGCGCTTCACGCACATTTGGGCTGTATCAAAATCCTTCTGGTCTTTGGGTTTCTTGTAGGAAACCGTAGCTCTTCCTTCGGAAACAGTCGTGACTTTATTGGTGGGCAGATCGGTTATCTGGAATGAACAATTCCAATCTTTGCTGGCGAGGACGACGTAAGCTTCGGCGCGTTTCTCAGGGTCAGCTCCAGAGTCGTTTGCACGGGAAATAATCCACTCGCGAAGTTTGTCGTCTTCCTTAATGCGCTCATAAAGAAAAGCAATCGCCCGGTAGGCTTCCTCATTCTGCGGATCATTCTGCAGAATTTGACGGTAAGCTTCGATCGCTTCACGCGCTTTGGCTATGTTGTCCGCAGCGGCAACGCCGGGGCGATACTGAGCGTGAATAGTGCGAGCGATGAACAGCGGCGCAGCCTTGCTGTCGGGATCGAGTTCCAGAGCCTTGCGCGAGTGTTGTTCCGCTATGACAAATTGACCTTCGCGATAACTACGTGCGGCCTCGTTCAATTCGTTTTTGGCTCTGATTCTGTTGACTACGCCACAGCCGGAGGCGGTGGCAACAACAACCGCCAGGGCGATTGCGATCCGAGGTTGTGATAGTTTCATTGATCCGTGGCTCCAGTATTTGAGCCAGCAGCGGGCGCCGCTAGCCGGAGATAAAGCTACATATCGCCGCGCCTACTGGGGCAAATCGTCTACCTGTAGTCCCACAGGGTTTGCCCCGGCCCCTTTGATAGCGTCGATCACTTTTACCACGTGTTCATACCTCATACCCCGGGGCGCCTTAATAAACACAGTCTTCTCGATGCGATCCTGTTCCGGGACCTCCGTGCTCATCTCCATACCCGGCTTATAAGCACGCTGCTCTTTCCTCTGCTGGAACACCTGGGCAAGTCTTTGCGACAAATATCCTGTGTCATTTACAGAGCCCATCGCATCCTGGTTAAGTTTAAGTTGCAGGTCGCTGGAGATGGAGACGACGAGAGTAAGAGGGTTGGGCTTTAATTGACTGAGGTCTTCATTGGGATCCCGCTGTGTAGGGATATTGGCCTGGAAGCGACTTGGCTTGAGCGGAGTGATCACCATGAAAATGATCAGCAAAACCAGAAGCACGTCGATTAACGGTGTCACGTTGATGTAAGGCTCGGCTTTCGAACTCCCGCTGCCCATTGACATAAGTTTACTCCTCTAGATTTGCACTTTGCTTGCCAGCGCATATGAGACCGATGAGGTGTAATACTCGTCGGCCAGTCCGGCAAAGTGATGACCAAATTCACACCATTGCCGGGATGCGCTACTAACCAGCAGGGGGCGGCGGCGCGACAGCCCCGCCTTTTTTCTTGTCAGCCACCAGCCCAATCTTGTCTACACCGAGGCCACGCACCTCATTAATAACGTTGACCACGTCTCCATAAGAGACGTTAACCCCGCTCTTAATATAGACGATACGGTCATCGTCGCTTTTCATTTTTTCCAACATGGGCCCGACCTTAGTTTTAATCTCGTCTTGCGCCACCCTCACCTTACCCAGGTAATACTCACCGTTATTCGGTATCGATATAACCACCGAAGACTCTTTGATGATCCTGGGGTCTTCGTCAGGATTATTCGTGTTCTGCGGTAGGGCAACGGTGATTCCGTGTTGCAGCAGAGGTGTAACCACCATGAAGATTATGAGCAGCACCAACATGATGTCCACCATAGGTGTAACATTGATCTCCGATTGCATGCCGCCTGATCCGCCGCCAGTCATTCCCATGACGAAGCCCCCTTTTGCATAGCCCTCGAAAACAGCCGCGCGATTCGCAGTAATAGTGAATCGCGCCTAGACCTTCAAGACTTACGACTTCAGTTGCTTGGTGCGGTTCTTAATAAAGTAGTCCACCAGTTCGGAAGCCGAATTGTCCATCTCAACTACAAAGCCATCAACTTTGCCGGTGAAATAATTGAACAACCAGACCGCCGGCACAGCCACCAACAACCCCAAAGCCGTCGTAAGAAGGGCTTCTGAAATTCCGCCGGCCACCGCGCCAATACCCGCTGTTTCGGCGTTCTTCATGCCCCGGAACGCGCCAATAATCCCAAAAACCGTTCCAAACAGACCGACGAATGGAGCAGTCGAGCCAATAGTCGCTAGTCCCGACAGCCCACGCTTAAACTCCGCGGTCTTGATCGCAATAGCGCGTTGCAGCGCTCGTTTCGAAGCTTCAATCTCATCGCCGGAAATGTCCGACGAGCCATCGTGAGCGCGGAATTCCTGCAGACCGCTGCTAACGACCATCGCCAGATGCGACTTACGGTGCTTATCGCTGATGTTGATCGCCTCTTCAATGCGGTCATTCTTCAACGCCTGGGCCACGCGGGGTGCAAACTCACGCGACTGCTTCTTGGCAGCGGTGTAAGTCAAATAACGCTCGACCATAATCGCGATCGAGTAGACCGACATGATCAAGAGAACGACGATAACAGCAATCCCGACGGCCGTCATGCTCTTGATCATTGCAGTTAACGAGAAGTGATCGGCTGCGCTCGCGGCATCCGCCGGATTCGCACCCGCCGCTTGCCACATAAAAATCAGGAAGCTAAAGGCCTTTGTTCCAAGAAGACTCGCTAGAATAGTCACGGTAACCCTCCAAAGGTTTGCTTACATTGATACCTGGCGGAGATTCAGCGAAGGTGGTTCCGAAAGGTCCCCGCTCCGCAGAAAAACTCCGATTATTGAGCCACAAAATTGTACGTGATAACCCCTGTTACTTTTACCGGCTGCCCCGAAAGCTTTGTGGGCGAAAACCTGGCGTTGCGTGCAGCGCTAACAGCCACCGCGGTCAACAACGGATGTCCCGAAACGGGGCGCGCTGAGATCACGTTACCGTTCTCATCGATAGTTACCTGAACCACTACGGTTCCGGAAGCATGCGCCTGCCGGGCAATAGCCGGATAGGCCGGTTTCGGAAGACTGATTGCTTTACCGTTGAGCACGCCACCGGAAATCGGCGCACGCGGCGGCGGTGGCGCGGCGGGTGGTGGAGGCTCAGAAATGTCTACTTTGACGGGTCCTGAGGCGACCATTCCGGTTCCGGAGCCCACTGCGACCGGAGCCACAGCATTAGAGTCCGCGGTGCCAACCTGTGTGACTACGCCACGCCTTACTGGCGGAACATCACTGGCCTTGGCGGAGATCTCTTTCGGCACCAGCTCTGTCCGGGAAACGTCTGCAATCAGTTCCCTTCTGACGTCGACGTTTTGGTCGACCTTCTGTGGCTTTGCAGTTTCCTGTTTCTCAGGTTGATTCTGCTGCGGAGGTACAGGAACTGGGGCAACCAGTGTAATCAAATCGAGTTCCTGGGTATCCAGCGCAGCCACCGTAAACCAAATGCTACCGACTAGGAATGCCACGATGAGGACCGCATAGATCGCTATAGTGGCTAGTAGGAACGAGCCTTTTCGCGACAAGTCTTGCTTGTGCGAACCGGACTCAATAAGATTATCGAACATGATTTCTCCTCCCTAATTCCGGTGCCAAATGGATCGGGGTGCGATTGCTAATAAAACCGGCTCTCAAACGTTGCTCTCAGGCCCGCTTGAGTTTAGCGACAAAATGAAGGGGAAACAGCAACTCAGCGATTGAGCACTAATAGATACTGAAAAGCCGCTGCGCGAGAAAAAAACTCGCCGGCCCCCTCAACAGACCGCCGCGCATCTAACCTAACGAAAACGCGCGGTAGAGACTTGAGTATTTAATTGGCCAGCAACGGCCGCAGTCTAAGCCGCATGCCGAACTAAGTCAAGCGCAAAATTGATGTTTTTGAGTGCTCTTAAACTGCTTTGGATAGTTTCACAACGCGTTGAATCCTGGCCTAAACAGCCCCGCGTGATCGCTTCTTTATCTGAGAAGAAACTACCTCACGCTTGGCAGAGGCCACGGTTGTGCTGGGTCGCGGGGTCGTGGCGCGAGTTGGGGAAACAAGCGCTGCGCGCTCTGCCGCTTCCAGGCGTTGCTCCCACCAAACCATGATCGGACTGGCAACGGCGACTGAAGAATAAGTACCCACAAGAACTCCGACAGTCAGCGCAAGTGAAAACCCTCGGAGGACTTCTCCGCCAAATATCGCCATGGCCAGGACTGAGAGGAATACAAGGCCGTTGGTGATTGCCGTGCGCGAGAGTGTCTGATTGATTGAATCGTTGGTGATTTTGTAAAGAGATTCGCGCCTGTGAAGACGGCGGTTTTCTCGAATGCGGTCAAATACCACGATCGTGTCGTTGACCGAGAAGCCAACCAGCGTCAGGAGCGCAGCAATCACCGTGAGGTTCACTTCCCATTGGAAGATAGAAAAGAAACCCAGAGTAACGAGCACATCGTGAAATACGGCGATGACCGCTGCCGCGCCATAGCTCCACTCGAAACGGAAAGCAATATAAACGAGAATGCCGACCAGCGCCGCCAGCGTCGCGGCGATGGCCTTGTTGCGCAACTGAGCACCAGCGACCGCTCCTACGGCGTCGGTACCGATGATCTCGTAAGCGGTACCTTCCGGTCCGATACTGCTCAGAGCCTGCCCAACTCTCTTGCGTCCCAGTTCTACCTCGCCTTCTCCCGCGCCTCCTGCGCCAAGTGGCACCTTGATTAGGAAGGTACCGGGCTTATCAGTGACCGGCTGGATTATGGCGTCAGGTGCCCCGTTACTGGCAAGAGTCGCGCGGATTCCTTCGGCGGTGGTTGGCTGGTTGAACCTGGTAGTCACAACCGTTCCACCTTTGAAATCTACACCCAGGTTAAAAGCTTCGGTTCCGTTCGGATGTTTCAATTGTCTAAACGCCGCAGAGCCAAGCCCGGCAAGCATTAGTAAAACTGAGAGGCCAATAAACAGGCGGCGCTTCGCCAGCCAGTCGACTTTTACGTTGGTAAATACTTGAATCATAAAATTAGAGCTGTGGGTAAACTAGGCCGTCTGCTCACCCGTCAGAACGTCAAATACTTAGCGACTCCGCACGGCGCTTCCGACTCAACACCCATAGAAAAATTGTGCGCGAAACATAGACTGCCGAGAAGAGATTAATTACTAAACCGATAATCAGCGTCACTGCAAAACCGCGCAACGGTCCAGTACCGAATACAAACAGGAACAATGACGAAATCACCGTCGTCACGTGAGTGTCAATGATGGTCACGATCGCGCGTTTGAATCCTTGATCGACCGCCGAAGCCACTGTTTTTCCGGAAAGGAGTTCTTCACGGATCCTTTCAAATACCAGCACGTTTGAATCGACCGCCATGCCAATGGTTAGGATGATTCCGGCGATGCCTGGCAACGTCAGCGTGGCTTCGAAAACAATCAGCGCCGCAAGCATCAGAATCATGTTCAGCAGCAGAGCGACAACGGCATTTACGCCTGCACCTCTGTAATAAAAGAGCATGAAGGCGACAACGAAAAGTAAGCCGAAGACTGAGGCCCGCACGCCGGAGCGAATCGAATCCTCCCCGAGGCTGGGACCGACAGTCCGCTCTTCCTGATATTCAATCTTCGCCGGCAAAGCGCCCGACCGGAGGGTCAGGGCCAGATCCTCAGCGGACTGCTTGGTAAACCGCCCCGTGATCTCGCCTTGATCGAAAATCTGCGACTTGATAAAGGCGATCGACTCAACCTGGTTGTTCAAGACCACGCCCATGTACTGGTTGATGTGAGCGCCAGTCCAAGCCCCAAACTTCTCGGCGCCGGTCGGCTTGAGTGCAAAGGAGATCTGGTAATCGTCGGCACCGCCGCTAGACTGCGTCGCCGAGGCGTTGCGAAGTTCATTTCCATCCACTACGGACGGCCACTCAACGACCACCCACTTCTTATCCTTAGGCGCCGTATCGGGAGGCTGCCCGGCGGCAGTGGGTTCCGTGCGTTCCGAATAAGCAAAGACTCGCCGGTTGGCGGGTAGCTTTCCTCCGACTGATGCTGCCGCTATTGCCTCTTGCTCTGTATCGTAGGTTTGCGGCGGAGCCGGAGTAGGAGGACCTACGACGTGCACCAGCACAAGATCTGAGTCGGCTTTGAGCAGTTGCTTAACTCGCTCGGGATCCGTAATCCCGGGCATCTGCACGAGAATCTGGTGCGAACTTTGCGCACCGTGACGCTGCACCAGCGGCTCAACTACTCCTACTCCCTCCAAACGACTGAGAATGATCTTATGAGCTTGCTCAGTTGCTTGTTCCGCAAGGTCGCGCTGCGCCGTGGGAGTTAAGCTCCAGCTGATTGTGCCCCCGCTCTTGGCGACCGACCATTCGGTAAGGTCAACTTTCTTCCTTACCGCCTCCTCTATCTGGTCAAGCTTCGACACGTCCGCGGCTTCGAGAATGATGCGGTAATCGCCGGCAGTTTCGGCCTTCACTTCCTTAGCCGGAAACCCGCCATCTTTCGCCGCGTTCTGCACGGCGACCGCGGTCTCTTCTGTTAGCTTCTTTAAGAACTCGTCGGTCTTCACCTTCATAACCAGGTGGGATCCGCCCTTAAGATCCAGGCCCAATCGAATATTAGAACGCAATGTGGCTTTAATTCCCGACCACGTAAAATCGCTGAGCCTTGGCTTCCGTCGCGGACCAATGACCAGGTAAAGACTGACAAGGGTAACTACCGCAATGATGATGGCGCGTGTCAGGAGGTTCTGTTTCTTCATGAGAAAAACTTCGATGGCTTGGGCGAGTAGGACTACTTCTTTTCTTCTTCATCGATACCGGCAACAGACGAGCGCGCGATTTCAAGAATCGACTTGTCCGCGCTTCTGATCAGGAAACTGGTATCGCGCACGGTGGTAATCGTTCCAATTACGCCGCCGGTCGTCACGATTCGGTCACCAGTCTTCAGTTGAGAAATTGTCTCCTGGAGTTGCCGCTGCCGCTTCTGTTGGGGCCGAATGAGTAATAAATAGAAGACAGCGATGATCAGCACCATCGGCAGCAACCCGCCGAGCGCTCCCAGGCCGCCTTGAAAGAACATGAGAAAATTTGTCATTTAGTGTTTAAGTCGAGAGCGAACGATTCAGCTTCCAATCGTTTGAACTGCTCATAAGACTGACCCCGAGCGCGGCCAATATTATTTCCCATTCGCGCTCAGACGCTCTATGAACTCTCGTCGAAATTCAGGGAAATCGCCAGACCGGATAGATTGCCTCACGTGTCGCATAGTGTCAAGGAAGAAGGCCAGATTGTGATGCGTGATGAGGATGCCGGCGAGCATTTCTCCTGCGGTGTGAAGGTGACGCAGGTATGCGCGAGAATGACGAAGGCAAACCGAGCAACGACAAGCCTCGTCGAGGGGCTGATCATCCGTTGCCCATTGCGCATTCTTCACATTCAGTTTCCCGCGCGACGTGAACGCCTGACCGGTGCGCCCGTTCCTGGTCGGCAAGACACAGTCAAACATATCAACGCCGTGCGCCACGGCTTCAACCAGATCTTCCGGCGTCCCGACGCCCATCAGATAGCGAGGGTGATTCGGAGGCATTAAGGGAACAATCTGATTGACGACGTCCCACATCACTGGTTTTTCTTCGCCAACACTCACTCCGCCGATGGCATAACCATCGAAGCCAATCTCGCTGGTTTGTTCCAGGCTCTCGCGCCGCAGGTCGTGATGCGCAGCTCCCTGGACAATCCCAAACAGCGCTTGTGCGCCGCTCAAGTTCCCGTCCAGTGTGCGTCGGCCCAGATCCTTCCCGTCACGCTGTAGTTCATCAAACCTTAAACGAGAACGCCTTGCCCAACGTGCAGTCAACTCCATGCTCTTCCGGGCGTCTCCGGCGGTTGCCTGGCCCGGAGCGCACTCGTCAAAAACCATAACGATGTCGGAACCCAACGCGGCCTGGACTTCCATTGAAACTTCCGGCGAAAGAAAGCGGAGGCTGCCGTCGACGTGTGAACGAAACTCAGTTCCGTCTTCACTGATCCGTCTCAGCTTTCCCAAGCTCCAAACCTGGAAGCCGCCCGAGTCAGTCAGCAGCGCTCGTTCCCACCCAATAAACCGGTGTAGACCGCCGCAGCTTTGAATCGTTTCGATTCCCGGGCGGAGCCAGAGGTGATAAGTGTTCCCAAGGATGATTCGGGCATCGACATCAGCGGATTCAAGTGCTTCGAAGCGAGTGCCTTTAACAGTGCCTGCCGTACCAACGGGCATGAAAACCGGAGTTTCGATTACGCCGCGGCGCGTGTTTATCGTTCCGACCCGCGCCTCGCCACAAGTTGCAGTCACGGCAAAACTGATTGGCGGTTTCATTTCACGTCATGTTCCGGGACATCGTTTGCTAGCGCTTAACGCTTCTTGTGCCGCTCAACAATACGCAGGGGCGTAGCAAAGAAATCGAATTCCTCACGCAGCCGGTTCTGCACATGTCGTTCATAAGAGAAATGGAGGCCAGGCTTACCACCGGCGGTAAAAACCACGAACGTGGGCGGTCGTACCGCGATCTGCGTTAGATATTGAACATGAAGCCGCGAAACTCCGCCGCGCACCGGCGCCGGCGTCGCACCGCCGCGCGGTTGAGCAATGGCGCGCTCGAAGAAAGCGTTTAGCTGCGAGGTCGGAACCCGCCGGTTGCGCGCCTGGTTGGCGCGAATGGCAAGGGGGAGGATCTTATCCACGCGTTGTCCAGAGAGGGCTGACGTCGTAACGATTGGCGCCCAATCAAGGAACTTCATCTTGTCGCGCACCCTTCGCTCAAACTCGAGCGCGGTGTTAGTCTCCTTGTCCATCACGGCGTCCCATTTATTTACGGCGATAATGATCGAACAGCCCGCGTCGTAAGCGTAACCGGCGATGTTTGCGTCGAGTGCAGTGGGGCCTTCCTCGGCATCGATCAACACCACTGCCACATCGGCGCGTTCCAAACTCTTGCGCGCCATCACAACCGAAAGCTTTTCGGCCATTTCACTTGTCTTTCCCTTACGCCGAATTCCGGCCGTGTCGATGATACGAAATACCTGCTCAGGTGTTTCCAGCAGTGTGTCGATGGCGTCGCGTGTCGTTCCGGCTAGCGGGGAAACAATGACCCGCTCGCGACCCAGGAGTTTATTCAGTAGTGAAGACTTGCCGACGTTGGGTCGGCCAACAATAGCGAGCCGCAGTTCTCGCGGCTTAGTTTCGACTTCGCTCGGTTCGGCTTTATCAACTCCCGGATCCTCGGGCGACCTTCCCTCAGCGGGTCCGTACGCGCCTTGTCCTTCCAGATGTTGCCTCACTGCATCCAGCAACTCTCCTATTCCCATTCCCTGCTCCGCGGAAATCGGAAGCACTTCATCAAAACCAAAGCGATAGAACTCCGTCGCTTCAGTTTGCAATTTCTCGGCGTCCAGCTTGTTCGCGGCCACCAACACTGGCTTGCCCGTCTGACGCAGCAACAAAGCCAGCTCTTCATCAAGGGGAGTAATTCCGCTGCGCGCGTCGACAACCCAGATCAGCACTCTCGCTTCCTCAATAGCCAGTCCCGCCTGTTTCAGAATGTGAGCTGGGATGACTGCGTCATCGTCGGGAACCATTCCTCCGGTATCGACAATCGAGAAACTCTTGCCTGCCCAATCCACCTCACCATAGATTCGATCACGAGTGATCCCCGGTTCGTCGCCAACGATTGCCGTGCGTTTCCCTGTCAGGCGATTGAAAATTGTAGACTTGCCGACATTCGGCCGCCCGACAATGGCCACGAGTGGCAATTCGCGACGCTCACTAGTTTCTCTCGATATGTTTGCTTCAGTCATGCCCCTCCACGGACTTAGGCTCAATCACTAACTAGCCACAAATCAACACGGATTTGCACAGATACAAAAGTCAGGGGAGACGGCGGGTGCCCACTGAGTCACGCACTTTTCTAATCTGTGTAATTCGTGGTCATCTGTGGCTAATTAAGATCCACTCTGCAACTGTGCTCATTTCTGAAACGACAACGTTAGGGTATCGGCCGGTTTTTGCCAACTTGCCTATTGACTTACACGCTGATTGATTCTAGAAGAGCCCTTACCACTTAACAGATCGCCGTCGGAGATATCGCATGTCAGAAGATCTTAATTTCGGCCTCTCTCAGATCGGCCAGATTGCCGTGAATGCGCACGACATCGAGCGAGCCATAACCTTTTATTCCGACAAGCTGGGCATGAAACACCTCTTCAGCTTGCCTGAGAGGGCGGCCTTCTTCGATTGCGACGGCATCATGCTGATGTTAATGCTTCCGGAAAAGCCGGAATTTGATCATCCCGGGTCGATCATCTATTTCAATGTCGACGATATTGAGCAGGCCACGCAAACTCTCTCCAACCGCGGTATTGAGTTTGTAGAAAAACCAACGTTCGTTGCCAACATGGGTTCTTACGATCTGTGGATGGCATTCTTCCGAGACTCTGAAAACAATTTCTTGGCGATTCGGAGCCGGGTGGCCCATACGTAGTGACGACGTCGGTCAGTTGAGTCGAAAACTAAAATCAATATGAGAAATATCCGTATCCGGTACTGCCCTGTTTGACCAGCGAAGAAAATGATAGCTGCCCGTGTGGCGGCGGATCTCAAACAACTGCCCAACCTAACCGTCGAAACAATCAGTGGAGGCTTGGGCGAGCTGAGCGTTGATCTTGATGGAACTCGAGTTTTCAAAAGCAGACGACTCTGGTATCCAACACCCGCAAATGTCATTCAAAAAATACGGGAGGCGATGGATGAAGCGTAGGGACTTCTTACAAACCAGCGCGGTGGGTCTTGCGTTCGCAATCGGTCAACCTGGCCGCGCCTTAGCGGAGTCTTTGCCAGCAGCTGAGAAATCCTGGCAGCCTTCAGAATCCTTCGAACTCGAGGAACTGACCATCTCCGAACTCCAACAAGACATGGCCCGAGGTAAATACACCTCGAAGTCGTTAGTAAAGAAATATCTGGAGCGCGCCGATGAGGTAGATAAGTCCGGCCCTCTTGTTAATTCAATCATAGAGCTCAACCCTGACGCAGAGTCGATTGCTGATGCTCTCGATCGTGAACGCAAGAGCAAAGGCACACGCGGGCCGTTGCACGGCATTCCGATATTAATTAAGGACAACATCGATACCGCCGACCGCATGATGACAACCGCCGGATCACTTGCCTTACTCGGGTCGAAGCCTGCTGGCGATGCCTTCATCGTTAAGAAGCTGCGCGACGCGGGCGCAGTTATCCTAGGCAAGACCAATCTTAGTGAGTGGGCGAATTTTAGGTCTACTCATTCTTCAAGCGGCTGGAGCGGAAGAGGCGGACAAACAAAAAACCCTTATGTGCTCGATCGGAATCCCTGCGGCTCGAGCTCAGGTTCGGGGGCGGCAACGGCCGCGAACCTCTGCGCGGCAGCTATCGGCACGGAGACGGATGGTTCGGTTGTTTGCCCCTCGTCTGCAAATTCACTCGTGGGAATCAAACCAACGCTCGGCCTGATCAGTCGCAGCGGCATCATTCCAATCGCTCATAGTCAAGACACCGCTGGGCCGATGACACGAACGGTCGCCGACGCCGCGATCCTGCTTGGGGCGCTGACCGGTACCGACTCGAGAGACAGTGCCACACAATTAAGCCGCAACAAGTCGTATACCGACTACACCCGTTTTCTGGACAAGAATAGTCTGCGTGGCGCGCGCCTCGGGATTGCGCGAAAGTTTTTTGGCTTCAACGATCACGTTGATAAGACGATGAACGCGCTAATTCAAGAGCTGAAACAACTGGGGGCTGTGGTCGTTGACCCGGCCGAAATTCCAACCAGCGGTCAGTTCGACGAATCAGAGTTGGAGGTTCTGCTTTACGAATTCAAGGCCGATCTTAATTCCTATCTCGCTGGACTCGGGCCACAAGCTCCGGTTCGTTCCCTCAAACAAATCATTGAATTCAACGAGAAGAACCGCGAGCGAGAGATGCCTTACTTCGGACAGGAATTGTTCATTCGCGCTGAGGCCAAGGGGCCGCTCAGCAGCAAGGCCTATCTTAGTGCGTTGCAGAAAAACCGCCGACTCTCACGGACACAGGGAATCGATTTCGTCATGCGCCGTCATAAGCTGGATGCGCTGATTGCGCCAACAGGCGGGCCCGCGTGGCCCACTGACTGGCTCAACGGCGATCACTTTACGGGCGGTTATTCAACGGCCTCCGCAGTTGCCGGCTATCCGCATATCACGGTGCCAGCCGGTTACGTGTTCGGCTTGCCTTTCGGTCTCTCATTCTTTGGCGCCGCTTACTCTGAACCGAAACTGATCGGCTTCGCTTATGCTTTCGAGCAGGCCACAAAAGTGCGCCGTCGTCCGCAGTTTCTGCCCACTGCCAGCTTTAAGAACGTATAGGTTGAGGACTGAACTATTGAAGATTGCTTTGCACGGAAAGTCAGCAATGTAGTGCAGTCAGAACGAGTGCAACTTAGTAATGGCTTTGCCATCTGATATACGGAAGTGGCTATGCCCTGCTGGGCGCAGCCCATAACCGAAAGTGACAGCCACGGCGGAGCAGAGCCACCGCCTCACATCAGGCGGCGAAGCCGCGGATCGACGAGTAGCTGGGGCTAAGGGTCCCTTAGTTAAACTTTTTGCGAGAATAGCAATTTTGAAGAAGTAAACGTGCGCTCGCTTTTCGTATTGTTTATTAACCGCCTTGCGAAAGGACAAATGAGATGGCCAGGACAGCAACTCAAACCCGTAGCAAATCGATTTACAGCCCCCACCCGAGTTTGGCGCTTGTGCAGAAATGGATTGCGGAGCTGAAACCAAAGACCGGACGTTCACTCGATGAATGGCTGCGCCACATCAGGAAGAATGGTCCCAGCGATGACAAGGCCTGCCGGGAGTGGTTAAAGACGGAGCACGGACTGGGAACTAATTCGGCCTGGTGGCTTGCGGACCGTGCCGCGGGCAAAGGAACAGAGGACGACAATCCAGATGCTTATCTGAAAGCTGCCGAAGGCTACGTCGAAAAAATGTTCTCACGTTCTAAAGCTGAGCTGCGACCTATCTATGATGCCCTGCTGAAACTCGGTCTGAGTGTCGGCAAGGAAGCTAAGGCGTGTCCGTGTCAAACAATCGTTCCGCTTTATCGCAACCACGTCTTCGCTCAGATTAAGCCAACGACGCGGACGCGGATCGATTTTGGCTTTGCTTTGGGTGACATGAAACCAACCGGACGATTGATCGACACGGGAGGCTTCGCAAAAAAGGACCGGATCACTCATCGCATTGAAATCACTTCGCTTAAAGATATCGATGGCGAAGTGACGAAGTGGTTAAAGCTCGCCTACGAGCGCGATGCATAAAATCGTGAATTGTGAATCGTGAATCGTGATTCTTGTGGTTACTAGCTAATAGAACTCTGAACAACTAATAGGTTCGTTTCACGATTCACAATCCACGATTTCACGACTCACGAATTACGATTAACGATTAAGATTAACAATCGACTCATGCCAACAACTACGAAAAAGAAACAGCTAGCGCCACGCGTGAGCGACGATGCCGTCAAATCGAAGACCGGAAAACCTGGAAACAGTGGTTCGCGGTTCTTGACCGGGCCGGAGCGAAAAAGATGTCGCACCAGGAAATTGTTAGGTTCCTCAATTCGGAACATGAAGTTGGACCCTGGTGGCAACAGATGGTTACCGTTACTTACGAACAGCAAAGCGGTCTGCGTAAGGCACACCAGCGCCCGGAGGGTTATCAGATCAGCGTGAGCAGGACCCTGAACGTTCCCCTGCGTTCGGCGTACCAGGCATTCGCAAATGAGAAGCGCCGCGACGATTGGTTGGAGGAGGAAGGTCTCGCGATCCGCAAGGCAACGCCGAACAAATCCATGCGAGCGAGGTGGAAGGACGGCAAGACGTCTTTGGAGATCTACTTTACCGAGAAGGCAGCGGAAAAGACTCAGGTTGTCGTGCAACACTCTAAACTCGCCGATGCAAAAGCAGCAGCAAAGATGAAGGCATACTGGGGCAGGAAGCTGGATCGACTACAAGCCGCGCTTGAATGACAATGGATGCGCGCGCCGCCGCGCATGAAATCGATGTCGCAATCCTCACCACATTCAGAGACGACAACTCAATCATCGGACCTCGGCCGAAAAGGCGAAGAACTCGCCGCCGCTTATTTGCAACATCTGGGTTTTCAAATCGTGGCGGCAAATTTTACCGTTCCGGTGGGCCGCAATCGAATCGACGCCGTGGTGAATGTGGAAATCGACCTCGTGGCGTACGAAGGACCGGTCCTTTGTTTCGTGGAAGTGAAGACGCGAAGGTCAGATTGGTTTGCGCCGCCCATTGCGAATGTCGATCTGCGCAAGCAACGACAGGTTACGCGCGCCGCGCGTGTCTACCAGCGCATGTTTGGTCTCAGCGATGAACGCAGTCGCTTCGATGTCGTGAGCATAGTGCTCCAGCCGGCAGATATCGCAGTTGTTGAGGAAGAGGTTTCAAACTCCCCGGCGACAAATATTCAGATCGAGTTGCTGCGTAACTTTTGGTCGGAGGAGAAGTTTCGCAAGCCACGACCAAGCGGCGTGCACTGGGACTGAATAGGTGGGTCAGAATCCGATCTCGCCGTAGAGCGGCCCGCTGGTGCTCCCAAGGCGTCGGCGAAAAATTCCAAACGCAAAAAAACCGGAACTTTTGCACTTTTCGGCGCGTTATCATGACCGGAAGTCAATTTTGGTCAGTGGTCAAGTCGATAAAATGCTAGCAATAACAAAAGAAGAGTTAAGAGAGACGATTTTGGACGCGACGGAACGGCTGCTTGCCCGTTATGGATACCGCAAGATGACCGTCGAAGACATTGCCAGGGAAGTAGGCGTTGGCAAGGGCACGATTTACCTCCATTTCAGCAGCAAAGAGGAAATCGTTCTCTCTCATGTCGACCGGATCGTCGAACGAGTGAAGGAGCGGCTCTGGACAATCGCCCGTTCAGACGACACCGCGGCAAACCGGATCAGACTCATGCTGTTGACCCGCGTGCTCTTCCGCTTTGATAGCATTCAACACTACACCCAAAGCCTCAACGACTTACTTGCAGCGTTACGCCCCGGACTGCTGGCTCGCCGCGCCGTCTATTTCGACGAAGAGGCGCAAATCTTTGCGCAGGTTATTAATGAAGGCCGCTCGTCGCACGAGTTGAAATGCGAGGATGCACTCACAGCTGCCTACGGGATGTTGCACGCGACCAACTCGCTTCTTCCCTACAGTCTTAGCACCAGCGAGCTGGGTGAGCGCGAAGAGGTCAAGGAGAAAGCGACCGTCGTCGCCGATCTCCTAATGCAAGGGTTGCTTGATCGCTCGCCCAATGCGTGATTTGCAGGCTGCAAGCTGAAGGGGCAGCACGAATTCTTGGAAATGAGTTCTCAAAACCTAAAGGAGACTTCGATCATGAAACGTTCTGTACTAATACTGATTCTCACTATTATGGCCCTTGTCTGCATTGGCGACCCCAGTCGAACCGCTGCGCAACAGGAAGGGACGCAGCCAGACGGCGCGATAGACGCGACTACACGCAAGCAGGTGATAGATACAGTGCTAAAACGGCTGAGCGATTCTTATGTCTTCCCGGAAATCGCTAAAGCGATGGAGCAGTCGATCCGCGACCGTGCCGGCAAAGGCGAGTACGACAAGATCTCGAGCTCACGCTCATTCGCCGAGACGTTGACAAAAGATCTGCAGGCAATCAGCAAGGACAAGCACCTGCGCGTGCGTTACTCGCATGAGGTCCTTCCCGAGCGACAGCCTCGCGCCGAATCGACCGCTGAACAACGTGAACAAGAGCGCCGTGACATGAGTTGGATGAACCATGGCTTCGACAAAGTTGAGCGGCTGCGCGGCAACACTGGATACATTGCGTTTCGCGGATTCTTCGGGCCGGAACTCGGCGCTGATGCGGTGGCCTCGGCAATGAATTTCGTTGCCGGCACTGATGCGCTGATCATCGACCTGCGCCAGAATGGCGGCGGCGATCCGGAAATGGTGGCGCTTATTTGCTCTTACCTTTTCGGTCCGGAGCCCATACATCTGAATGATCTGTATTGGCGCGAGGGAAATCGCACTGAAGAGTTTTGGACCCGCAAGGAGGTGGCTGGCAAGCGTTACCTGAACAAGGACGTGTACGTTCTCACCAGCAAATACACTTTCTCGGGAGCTGAGGAGTTTACCTACAATCTGAAGAATCTTAAGCGGGCAACCATCATCGGTGAGACCACGGGTGGGGGCGCACACCCCGGCATGGGTGTCCGTATCAACGAGCATTTCAGTATGTTTGTGCCGACGGGTCGCGCGATTAGTCCCATTACAAAGACCAACTGGGAAGGTACTGGAGTGAAACCAGATGTCGAAGTTCCGGCGGACCAGGCATTGTCGGTCGCCCGCTTGATGGCCTTGAAAAAATCTCTCCCCACTCTTACCAATCCCGGCTTCAAGGAGGGTGTGCAGGGAGAAATCGACAAGTTGGAAAAAGAATTAACGGAAATGAAAGCAAAGAAGTAACGTACCTCGGTTGAGCGGCGAAGTGGCGGGCATCTGTTCATTAGTAATGGCAGATGTCCGCTTTTCATTTGGTTGCTGATCGTTTATTGGTGATTAAGGAATGCTGAACTGCTCCGCTGAGTGCTGGTTAGCCGAATCCTGATTGCCGCATTGATGCGGCTAGCCCGAAGGGCGGATAGGCCAGCCGGTTTACGGCTGGTTAAATGCGGTGAGTATTCGTGAGGCCGTTTTAACGGCCTTAGCCACAAAAACACATCCTTCACACTAGCTTCGTTTGAGATTATGCTGGGCCGCGATTCTGAATCTCATCAAACTGCGCAACATCAACTCAGGAGATAAGAAATGGTCTGTAACAATTGCGGTAACTCGATCGAAACGTTCAACAGGTTCTGTCCCAAGTGCGGCGCTCCTGTGCAGTTTCAACCTTCGCCAGCTGCCAACCCCTCTCCGTTTGGATCGCCACAGGCGCCAATGTACAGCGGACCCGCGGTTCCGCCCGCCAGGAAATCGAGTTGTGGAAAGATCATTCTGATTCTCGGCATCATCCTGGTGTTGGTGCTTGCGGGTATCGCGGCAGCGGTTTATTTCGGTTACGGCTATGTGGAGAAAAAACTAAAGTCGTCCGAAGCCTATACAGTCGCGCTCGCAGCTCTCAAAGAGAATCCCGAGGTGAAAGATAAACTAGGAGACATCCAGGAAACCGGATTTCCGATTGGCGCCTTTACACAGAACGGCGACGGGACCGGCGATGCCGCGTTTACCATGTCGGTCCAGGGTTCAAGAGCGTCCGGTCGCTACGAGGTTGCGCTAAAGAGAAGGAGCAGCGTTTGGAAGATTGAGAACGGCCACGTTCGCCTGACAAACGGTGAGATTATTCAAATAGCCGACAGCACCGTGGACGATGATCCTGTCAACAGCAAAAGCAACGATGAAACAGAGCCGGATTTGAGTATCAACGCACCCGGTGTAGTTAAAGGCGGGGTGTTGAATGGCAAAGCTATCACCCTGCCCAAACCGGCCTACCCAGCAATAGCACGACAAACGAGAGCTTCGGGTGCAGTGGTTGTTCAGGTCCTGGTTGACGAGAAAGGAAATGTGATCACCGCGCTGCCTCTTTCTGGTCATCCACTTCTTCAGGCAGCTGCGGTTGCTGCTGCGCGTGGCGCCAAGTTTTCGCCGACAAAGGTGGCCGGCAAACCAGTGAAGGTTTCAGGTGTGATCAACTACAACTTCACGCCGGAATAGATAGTGAGCGGTGGGCAGTGCGAACTGCCCTGTATTTATCGCTTGCTTGACAACATTGGGGGGATACGTAGAATCAAAACTCTCGAAGCGGGAGTAGCTCAGTGGTAGAGCATCGCCTTGCCAAGGCGAGGGTCGCGAGTTCAAGTCTCGTCTCCCGCTCCAGAAATCCAAGGATGAAGGATGAGCGATGAAGGATGAAAGCGTTAGCTTTCGTTGCTTTTTCATCCTTCCTCCTCATCCTTCATCCTTTCCAGGGCGGCGTAGCCAAGTGGTAAGGCAGAGGTCTGCAAAACCTTTATTCATCGGTTCGATTCCGATCGCCGCCTCCAATCCACTCACGCAGCAACTACAATTACAGCGACGATTAAGGTAGGCATGGACCATCTGCTAGTGAGGTGTGGCCATAATTGTACCCTCTGGTCCAAGCATCCAGGTAAAGCCCGGCACTACAAGGCAGTCACTACAGAGTGTGATAGTTTTTAGGTTGGTTTCTAAACCTAAAGATAAATGCTCGGTCTTACATTGAGCCAATCACCCATGCAGCGCATGGGGAATATCAGTCCGCGTTACCATGATCCCGCTACTGGTCAGCCACGGCCCTTCAAAGCATGGGTGCTTTACCCTTCAGAGGCAGCGAGAATTGCTACCGTGGACAGCGCCGGTGATCTTCTCGAGTTTGGGCGTCAATACGGTTGGCAGCAATGCTGTTTTGAGAGGCGGGTTGCGGGTGCCACGTTAAGCCGCATGCGTAAGCCTGTATATAGCCTGAACTTCTTGGCGATGATGAAAGACTTTGACGCGATCGAAGTGACAGACGCGGGCGTTGAGAGACTGGAAACACCGGAGGCAGGAGATTATCGGCTGGCGTTCTGGAAAGCTGAGAGCACTTGTTGGTTTAGGTGGGCCTTCGAGCGGGTTGAAGAGGTTGGTTTGTTAACTGACTACCAATAAACACGCGCACGGAAACGTGTTCGATATTCTTCATCGCAGGCGGCGAAGTTGGATCGCAAGCGGCATGAGTCCCTTGTTTGCGTATACCGCAGTCCAGAACGCAAAAGATTCCGCTCTCGGATCGTCCGGCAGTGTCCACAACCCGCCGTTCGGTTGCCATCCGGCTTTGATGCATGGGCGTGATTGACAAAAAACTGATCACGATTATCCGCGATCAATTCCGACTCGATTGGCATGGCATACACGGCGCGGGCCATTGGGCGCGTGTGCGCGAGAATGGTTTGCGGTTGACAGCGACAACCGGAGCGAACGAAAAGATTGTGGAGCTGTTTGCTTTCCTGCACGACTCGCGGCGCTTACACGATGGCCCCGATCCTGAACATGGCGAACGAGCGGCAGACTTTGCAAACGAGTTGCGCGAGCAGGCACGACTGTGACCCGGGGGACCTCTGCCAGATTGAAGTCGAGATTAGAAAGACGTCAAGCACAGTCTGACACTGAGGCGTGTTCAGGAGTGGCTACAAGGCGCAAGTAGGAGTCCGAAAGAGGCAGTCATCAAAGAGCGGCTGCGCGAATTGCTATAGCCGCCAAGCTCCGACCTCTTGCGCGTCTCTTCCCTTAGTTGCTTAGTTGTTTTTGATCACGTCAGCTGTCAGAAGTGCTGCCAGGACGTCAGTAGGCCAGTAGCGGTGAGTCGAGCTTTCGCGAACCGTGGCACGGTTAACCCGTATGACCTCCTCGGTAGTCAGAAGCCGCATTGCCTCTTGCCCTTTTATTCTTTGCCCAGCTACTGCGTATAACCCGCGCTGAAAAGCCCTCGGTGAAGGGGTCTGGCGATTGTCCGAGACCGCCGTCGAAGCACTCTGGTTGAGTTCTCTCATATTGTCTCCTTTTAAAACTTGTTTGCATACTTTAAACCTAGGAGAATGCCAATGCAACGGCGGATTTGCCGAATTTCAATCTTCGCGCGAAATCGTAACAAAACAGCAACATTACGAAATCGCCCAACGGACCTTTTTAGGCCCTGCTTCGTTAAAAACTGTGCCCCAAAATCGACATAGGTAGGCTGTCACCAGCTTTCCCTGTCACACCACCGTGCGTACGGGTCCGTACACGGCGGTTCCGCGACTTAAGCCATGAGGCCGGAGGTTCGCGTCGCGTTTCACCGATGGAGGCTTCGCCGCTCCCAGGTTCCTTTCGGGCTTCACCCTATCCGCCCCCGGCAAGCTCAGCCGTAGCTGATTGGCTGGCGCATGGCCATCCCTGAGATTCGTGTGCTACTGCTCACAATCACGGTTCGGGCCTTCATCCCGACAAGTCGGGACTACTATGCCCTCTGCTGACTTCTGCCACTTATTCAAGTCGGATCACTCCTCCTTCAGTCGCGACTCCGCGACCAGCAGCAGATCTCCCGAGGTAAGCTCGACCGCCTTCAGCGCACCGCCGCCGGATTTACAACCAGCGCTCTTGATGGATATGGGCTTCGTTGTCAGTTGCCAACTCGCCCAGCGCCGTATGCCTCCTATCCGGGTTTTGTTCATCGGCTCGCGCCTTTGCTCCGCGCTTCCTTCAGACCCCGCCTCGCGACGACGCCCTTGCGCTTCGCTAACTCTTCACCTCCATCAGGTTGAGTAGAGGACTTACACCTCCAAGCTGTCGAACATGCTCGGCACACAACCGAAAGCCCGGCTTTTGGAACCGGGCTTGTGTTCGGTTGGCGGAGGCCTTCAGCCTCGGGATTTACTGTCCTCACCCCAGCAAATCAACGCCGATTGAGCGGCATTCTATTCAAATTTTTCAATTCGTAAATACAAGAAAACTGACATAAAAAAGGTGTCCCCATGACCCACGAGGACGATGAGTTCTAATCGATTGGAAATGTTAGGCGGTATCGTGGAAGGACCAAGCGAACTTATCGGATTGATGTGATCATCGCTTACACGGAACCAGCGGCGGCGGATCGTTCAGGTCGTGGCTCGGGGGTTGCGCGGCGTCGTGTAGAACGAGCGATAATAACCGTCGTTCGACGGACCCTGCGACCCGACCCCGGTGAATGGAACCGCCGGGCAGAACATAGGATCGGTCGGCTTTAAGATGCTTGACGAACTTCACAGTCTCCAGGCACTGCGTACCAGAAACAATATAGAAGATCTCCGGACCGGAATGAGTGTGGATAGGCGTGGCAGCTCCGGGCCTAAGAAAGGATGACATTATTCGCATTGTATAACCGTTCGCGGCAGGCATCGTAAGGGGGCCTATCCACGCGGCATGATGCCCGCCGTGATGATCTTTAGCCTTGGCTTCTACAGTCATGAGCCAAACAGAGCCATGTGCCTCAGCCGCGACACCGTCAACGCCGGCCGCTTTCTTCGCGGATTCCAGCGAATCGAAACGATCAATGTGCCAATACACAGGCTTGGTCACAGATCCAACCAAACGCCTGCTCGCCAGTATCGCGCAGCCTTCCTCCCCACGTCGCTCCGGAGAATCTTCCATGCACTTTACGGATAGCCGCGCCTGCGCGTCAACCGTCTGGCTGAACGCAGGCAGTGTTACCAAAGCGACCATTATTAACGCGAAAAACGTGTGCAAAGTTTTATTCATAATCAGAATCCTCCAAGGTTATACTCTGCTCTTGAATGCTTCCTTCATAACTGAGTTGTTCTGAATGACAAATAAGCTAATGGGCATTGCGGCGTCTAGCAAGACTCAAGTCTCAATCGCCGCTGAAGTCGTCTTTCGTCTGGCTGGTGTTTATCGCATAAGGGAGACACGCGCCTTGCGCATTATCGAAGCTTACGACGCGCTTAAGCATGTCAAAGAAACTGCGCCCCGAAGGGCTAGTCCACTCTCCAAAAGTGGGTGTTCAACAGTGCATCTCTGAAACTGCATCAGTACCCAAGATCTGCATCTTGATTTGCCCACTGTGCCAACTCAGCCGAACACAACGATACTAAGGAAGATTTGGAGCTAATTTGGCGTGTTATAATTCGCGCATGTCATAGAGCCGTTGACTTTCACAGGGAGAGTATGAGGATCTCTTACCAAGCGTTACACAGCTGGATTTGTCAGCCGATAGGCGGCTGTGCTGGAGGGCGATCCTTATCCGCTCTTAAGTGGTATTCGCCACAACATTGCAAGATTGAAATTCGACAGTTTTGAGGTTTGGCACGATACAAGGCGCTCAAAGGGTGAGGCTCGCGCTTTAAGTATTGAGGAGGCACGAGAGAAGTGTACGATCAGAGTGCAAGAATTGCGGGGAGAGGTCGAAGCGCTGCGCCGCCGATTGTCTGAAGACTACCGAAAGACCTATCAGTAAGAAAAAAGCGGCAGGCCTTGGAAAGCCCGCCGCTTCTATTTCTCAGGCGTTGTCGGGCGCTGTGCAGATGATCACAGAATACAGGAAGCGCGTGCTGTATGCGTAGGCCATCGTCTAAAATTCCCTTTGAGTTTGCTTATCCCGCAGCGGCCAGTTTGGGTGGCTCTATGAGCCCGAGCTGCGATAAGAACTCCAGGGCGTCAAAATACACCAACTCCTCGATCAACTTACCTCCCTCGTAAAGGGCAAAGGAAACTCCCGAAACTTTGACGGGCTTGCCAGTCGCTGGATGCGCGCCCGTGCCTGTGTTGGTGCCCGTGAAAGTCCATTTCGTAAAGGAATGTCCTTCGAGAAAGAAAGCCTCGTTGATCGTTACTTTTGTGTCAGGGAAAGCGGTACGAAAATCGGTGATCACTTTCTTCAATTCAGTCAGGTTGTGCGCGTCGCTAAAGAGTGAGGCCGGTGCCCGCCGGGTCGTATTCGGTGCAAGATAGGCATCAAGTACACCCAGATTGCCCGTGTTCCATGCGGTAATCAATGCGTTGATATGCTCTTTGTACATGCTCTCCTCCTTATTGTAGAAAAGTTCAAACTGCTAACCAGGCAGAGTCCCCAGGGCAACGCTGCTCATGGTGCTGGGATGCGGGTCAGTTGTGTGGCCACTAACTGCCACCTCCCCTGCCGCTTCACATAAACTCTTGTGTACCTGGTCTGGCCACTGATGTCTTTGCCATTGTCCTGGGCTTTTACTGTAGACAGGCCAGTTACCACTGCCGTGTTCCCATAAGGGTGAACCTTCATATCATCGAACTTGCAGATTCGTACTTTATGTTTCCAGAGTCATAGGCTGATACCATCTGGGCTTTGTTTCTAACTACTGCGTCTTGAGTCGTGAAGACGTAGTCGTCGGCTACAATACGTCCATACGCTTTGGTGTCGCTTTTCGTAATGGCGATACGCAGATCCTCCTCCATCTGCATCACCGCTTGTTCGACACTGTCGCCCTTTTGATTAGAGTGGTTCGCTTTCTTTCCACTCATTTGACCAAGTGCAAGAGATGACGCAGCCATTGTCAGTGCTGCGACGGCAAGCATTCGTTTCATACGTCCACCTTTCTCCTCTTCAAGAGGATTGTGAAAAGCCAACCAGGATTAGGGAAGACCCTTTGTAGAAGAGCGTCGCAAATTTTGCCGATGCTGTCGCGGTCGGAAAAGTTGGCCCTGCCTTGTGGCGGCGACTACGGCGTCGCTTTCTGCGGGACGGGAGTGGCTTGACTAGCTACTACCTGCCATCGGCCGTCCCGTTTCACCCAGACGTGCATACTAAGATGCTGTTCAGCGTATTCCTTACCCTTATCTAACCCTTTCTCCAATGCGCTGTGTGTCATCACAGCCGTATTTGCGTCTAGGAAGCGCACGGTGTACTCACTGGCAACATAGGTCGCATTCGTGATGTTAGGAGCGTTCGTCTTAGCCTCTGTAATATTCTGAGCTTTGGTCGCGACTCCTGTTTGGGAAACACCTATGAAGTCGTCGGCCAGGATGCGTTCGAGTACTGTTGCATCGCCGCGCAACCCGGCATCGCCCCATTCCTTATCTAGCTTAATCAACTCTTGTTCGGTATTACTGGAAGAAACTTTCTCCCCTGTAGGTTGAACCTTGTCCACCTTCTTCTCAGGCGTTTGGGTTTGACCGAGAGACGTAGACAAAGCAACGAATGTTAATAACATGACTCCAAATAGTTTTTTCATGTGGAAGCTCCTTTAATTAGAGGTGGGGACACCCACGTTGAATCAGAGCTTCATGGTGGACGTCATACGGAAGTATTATTACGTGAACGGGGCGCACGCTATCACAAGCAGTACCGGCGGGCAAGGCGTTGGTTTAGCTTGAGACTCATCTCCATATAAGCGCGTTGTGACGTTCCCGGGGAGAGAGAATGTTGCCGCCTTTGCAACGAACAAGCATTGAAACGTGATCATAATCTCGTGTCAGAATGTTCAGATTATGGCCGACTAGCAGATATAAAGAGGCACGGTTGCCGATCGTGAAGACGGTAGCCAGCCCAGTTTCTAACGAAAGTCACCAACCTCTACAACTGACGTACCGGTAGACTCCAGGAAGATACCGTCATCAGCTTTTGTGTTTCGATAACGGTTGGACGAAAACCTGGTGACAAGCACCGGCGTCAACGTTTGGGTGCCTGTACCTCTTCAGGTCAAGTCAATTGCGGTGCCTCCAATGCGTTAGCCAGGTTCGTTGCCAGCTTTAACGTGTTTGAGTTCGAAGCAATTACGAAATACGTCAATCCGTTGGTGAGACCTCCAATAGCGGCGCTTCCCGCTGTGTACTTAACTTTCGATCCGGTCTTGTGCCCGTGGCTCGAAATTGTGAGCACATCGGTTCGGGTGTCGACATTTGTTGCCGACGCAAAAGTCTTTACAGCCAACGTGCCTACCGGCACCGTCGTAGTGATAGAGAAAGTGGCATTGTTGACTGTGTTAACGGTGTACTGCGTATTGTTAAGAAGGACTCTTAATCCGGTAAAGTGATTATAGAATCGTGGGTAACCACCAGGATTGGTTTCGGTTACCTTGGAACCAGAAGACGTAACAGTGTACTCAATCTCAGACTCTTTGATGTTGGTGTACTGCGTAAGGGGCGTGGAAGACTTCTTAAGCGATACGCCTTCAATCTCACACTCAGCGCACGACTGAATCTCCACCGCAAATCCGCTCGCAGAATTGCATTGAGTGACGTCGATGTCTCGTAGCTTGAGATACCGGGAGGCTTGGACAAACAAAGCCTGTCCTACTGCTCCCTGGACATAGACTTTTTCGACAACTCCGCCAACTGCTCCATACACAACCACTGCTGAATAGAGAAAACCTCCAGACGACCCATCGGTTGATATGTCACGCCCCAGCACCCTAATGTTCCTCACCACCGGATTAATCAACTGCGCTGCCCCTGCCGCCTGCATTGCCACGCCACTCATGTAAATTCCCGGAACAGTAGTACGCGCATCGATCACTACGTTCTCAACGGTGATGTTCTCAACTTTGTTGTCGGTCGTGTTGGGTTCAATGTCGATGGCCGCAAATGATCCGACACTGTTGTGATTGCGCAGGTCGATCTGGATGTCGCGAAAGGTGATGTTTTTTCCGTTGATGACATTCAACAACTGTGTGCCGGTGTTGAGGATCTTGATGTCTGTGACCTCCACGCCCTCTGCATAGTTCCCCGCGGTCGAATAACCGCCTACTGTGATGCCATAAGCGTGAGTGCCATCCAACACGACATTTCGGACGCTGGAGTTTCTCGCGTTTCCTAGAATGATCGTTGACGACCCGCCATTGGGTCTCTGCAATGGATGACCCTTAATGTAGAGATTCCGGATTTGAATGTCCTCGACTGTGCCGTCTGAGCCAGCCACGTACATCATCTTCGCTGCAATCATGTGGGCATTTGTAGGAGAGTTTGATTCGTAGAGAACGGCCCCTGGATCAGCTGTGATTCGACAATGATCATTGAGCAGAAAGGGAGGATAGGCAGAGGGGTATCCAGTCGCGGTGTTGGCGTAGTCGCCCGGAGTGAAGTGAATGCTCTGCCCGTCAAAGAGTTCAACCGACTTCGTAATCACTCTCGGGAAAGCGATGAACCTCACGGCTTCCTGTCATTGTTGAAAGCCGCCGCAGCGCGTTCCAGCCTGTCTGAAAGCGAAGGGTTTTCGTGTCCCACAGCTCGAGTGATAATTCCTTCGGATAGTCAGTTCCGGTCCTGGTAATGTCCCCTACCGCAAAACCCGAGAACGCAGGATGCTGCGACTTTGCATCAACCAAACCAAGCCCCCGAAAGGTTATTGTTCCGGAGCCGGACTTCTGGAGCAGACCGCCGCCTTCAAACCTCAGTTTAGTTGTCGCCGTAACAACAGCCCCCGTCGACACGACCATCGACGTACTGATGACGAGAGTGTTGCCTGTCGCCGCTGCAAGAGCGGTCGCAAAATTGGAATACCGGTTAGCGTAAATCACGCGCCCTCGGGACTGAGGGAGGCCCGTGCCGCCGGCATCGCTCGCCTCAAGTACAATTGCTGTCTGTCGCTCGGACACCACGCCCGTGGAGAAGCTGGAAGCAATCGGAGTAGCAGACGAACTCGGAGGGGAACAAGCGGTTTCGATTGCGGCCACGCTGAAAGTGCGGGACGGAGTGATGACGAAAGGTAGGACAACCGGAATCAGTAGAACCGACAGCAATACAGAGCGTGCGCGACACATCATAGTTCTCAGCCAAGATTGCGAGACACCTGGCATTTGCGGCTCGGGAGTGATGGTCACCTTTTGCTCTTGCTCGGTCAAACGCGCTACTGATTCCAGGCACAATCCGACTTCCTCGCGCTCATGCTTTCCCTCGGCCATAGTCGCACCAGCTCTCAGCGCTCTTTGTTGTTAGTTGTGTTGCTAATCGCACGCGTTCTCTCAGCAACCGGTTGTATGCTCCGACGGTGGCTGTAGAAACTTACACAATTACCGACAGGCAGCGCGACTTGCTGCAGTTGATTGTGGAGGGTCATTTTCTCGATGCTAAGTCGAAAGACATAAGCCCATCTAGTCTCACAATATCAGGTTTTGCCAATGCCGATGGAGTATGAGGACTGCAAAACCTTTATTCATCGGGTTTGAGGGAGTTGTGGACTACATACCAGTCTCTTTCCTGCATAACACTCGCGCTCACGACTTCCTTGGGGAACCCAGTTTTAGCCAAGTCCTCAAGAATTTTATCTTCTAATGACGACATCGTTTTTACTACATCCTAGATTTCAAAGGGGACGCAGCATAATGCCGAACCCTAAAATTAAGCAAGAAAAGTTGCCCTACCGAAAATTAACGAAAATTGCTACCATCCGCCGACATGGCCTCTTGCGTAGTCTCCTACCTTGATACTTCAGGAATTAGACACACAGTTGAGCTGGAAGCCTCGAGTCTGTACGAGGCCGCGGCGTTAGCTTTGCGCGCATTCAAAGAGCACGACTGCGAGCCGGGGGTGATGGGCAAGCTGGAAGTTGAGATTCGTTCGTCAGTGACGCATACGTTGACAGTGCAGAGACTTCACACCTGGCTGCACGGCGGTGCTAAGAATCCGAAGGAGGCCGTCATGAAAGAACGGTTGCGAGGCTTGCTCTAGTAAAAAGATGAAGGCTCAGCGGTCGTCGCTAGAGGCGGGCAGCCGTTTCTGCTGCAGATTAGAGCGGTAGCTCTGCTCCAAGTATTCAGCTCCTTCGACCGTCAAATGCAGGCGTGATTTATCGTCGTACTCCACGAACTTCTTCTGCAGGAGGAACCAGACAGTGAACTCGAGGTGTTCCCTCGGCCTGCTTGTGAGTGCCTCGAACTCCCGAAAAGGGATTCCGGGGAGCGTCGGCTCTAAGCGCCGCTTGGCGTAGAGCGCTTCGAGCACGGTGAGCCGCACAATCTGCTCCATCTCGAAGTCGTTTTCAGCCTGCGCACCGCTTGCCACCAGCCGCCAGCGATCCTGCCGCTGCTGCTGGTGCCCAACGTCATATCGCGCCCGCTTTTCCGGATCACTTAGGATAGTGTAGGCCTCGAGAATCATGCGGAAGCGGCTCTCGTTTCCGGTTTGCTGATTATCAGGATGGTACCGCTGGGCCAGCATCCGATAGACACGATTAATAGTCTCCAGCTCGGCGCTCGGGCTTACCTGCAGCACTTCGTAATAGTCTTCCGTTCTCTCTTCATGCATATGATGAACACCCGCTGACAAATCCTAATCAGCTCGATTTGCTACGTCAACCTGGCCCAGAGACATTATTGAGAAATTTCTTAGCGGTTGGTGTCGAACATCTTTCATTAGAACAGCGTCGCATTCCTCACCAGTTCGCTGTGAGTGACAAATCTGATCGCCTAATTGAAGCGAGCTTTGATACGTGCTTTGGTTAGATACGCCCACGAGATAAGGGAAACCACTACAACTACTCCTATCCATTTGTACAGCGCGGTCATATCGGAGAAGTCGGCAAGGATTTGGATTATTGTCATATGGAAATGTACTAGCAATAGGACGATCAAGAATGCCAGCCACGCTTTTCTTGCCCACTCTTTACGAAAGAACAATCCGGCCCCGATAACAATCGAGGCCAAGCCGACGAGCAGGTCGAGGATGATAATCACTAGTCGAAAATGAAATAAGAAGAGGCCATATCGCGCGGAAAACATTATCAGCGCCGACACTCCCTGGATTAAATAAGGCAGGCCGAACAGAAACGCGAATACCCCGAACAGTTTTATCAAAAAAGATGATCCCGCCCGCTCTTCGGTCGGTTTCACTTCAAGGTCTTTTTCAGAAGGTTCCCTATATTCGATCAATGAGGCTTTATCTTCGCGGCTTTTGTCCGATCGTAGGCGTCATGTTTCGGCTTTAGAAACAGCAGCCAACCCGATAACATATTATCAAGCGTCAAGTGCTCGCGGTAAGGTACCACTCAATGTCAGAACCCCGACCAAGTCGGGGTAGCGACCGGGTCCATTCGCGGGACGGTTAACTAACAACAATCCGGGTTTCTTACCACTTGAAATGCTCCGCTACGAACCCGGTCGCTACCGCGCTCGGTTCTGATATTGAGTGGTAAAGATCCTCTCGACCCAAACTGCATCAGTTCTAGCGCCTCACTGCGCTACCCTGATGGACGAAATAGTGTTATAAGAATCGTGCTTGCCGCTCACGCCCAACGCAAGCAAAACATCGCCCAAAACTTCTCATTCTTTCGGAGGAGATTCTGTGCGAACTCACATCTCAATAAGACGAAGAAGGCGGCGCGTCGACTACGTAAGGTTCCTTCAAAAAGCCTTGCTGATCATTCTCTCAATTGTTGTTTGCCTGGGGTTGCTTATCGCGTTGGAATCCTGCGCAATATCTAAGTTGCCCCCGATAATAGACCTTGCATTGAGCAAACGCAGCGGTGGTGCTTCACTACTAAAGGCGCGGGGGCTGTCTCGAGTCATAAAACAAAAGGCCGCCCACTATTGGACGGCCTTAGAGATATCGAAAAAGTTGCTTATCGCGCGGCCGTTGCTGCAGTTGCTGGAGCGCCAGCCTGTTGCTGGTGTTGCTGCCAGTAATCCTGGACGAACTGTTTCATCGGTCCATGTCCCCACCTGCTGTAGAAGTCATACTGCTTCATCTCGGCATAAACCTGGTCGTAGTTCCAATGATCATGCGTGAAGCGATAGACCGCACCCATAACGCCGGTACGATGTCGCCCCCCAGCACAATGAACATAGAACTTACCTGTCTCAGGGTTGTCCACCAGTTTCAAGAAGGCTTCGATCTGCTCTGACTTTGGATACGACTTGTCATCCATCGGGATGTTTACGTAGCGCATCCCTGCCCCTTCAACCGCCGCCTTCTCGTAGGATTTGGGATCGTCTTGCAGGTCAATCACTGTCCTGATCCCGAGGGCTGCCAGCGAGCCATAGTCGCCTTGCTTCGGCTGAGCGCCACGATAAAACTGTTCAGTCATCTGCCCAAAATTCTTGATCTTAACGGTCGGAAAATGCTCATTGTCCTTTCCCCTGGAGACAGCGGAAAGGGTGAGTATCAGAGCTAATATGGTGAGGATGCTGAGGCGATGGTTTCTTCTAATTAAATGCATGTAACAAACTCCTTATGATCAGTCCGAACCACCAGGAACGGTTTACAACTAATAATCTCGTTCTCTCAAATCGACACATTTTTAGATGTCATACGTACGGGTGTCGGGTGAGCTCGCATTGAATCATCCGAATAATAAGATTCAGTCTTGAGGGAATCTGGTTGTATGCCAAATTGCTAGCGGACTCGCGAATACACGCGTAGATCTGCGCTCTCTTTTCAGACAGTCAAACCGAAGACTTATTAGCACACCAAGATTGTTTATACCCACGAAGTGGACGACAGAACAGCTTTCGCTGAAGGCGCTTGAATTCTGCATCAATGACCCGATCGCTACCCCGACTTGGTCGGGGTTCCGACATTGAGTGCCCTAAACTGCGCCCTCCCGTGCGCCCCGCCAAGACGCGCTCAAGAATCCCTCAAGAATTTCTCAAGTCCTCCTGAGTATGGTGGAACTGTTGGACGATAACGAGTTGCTCGGCGGGCGACCTGCCAACGGCAATTAGTGACGTTGCCGAGCATCCGGGCCGCAGCCTGGTAGGAAGACTGTGCCTGGATCTGGTCTTTTGCTCACGCGTTTTCGCGTTTTGCTAAATGGAGGGATCAAATGAAACCGTCAAAACTTCGCATCCTCGGACTCGGCCTGGGTGTGTTTTCAATTCTCGTGATGACCTCTCTCACGTATACCTCTCCCTCCGCCGCTGGGGATTCACCTATCGGGAATGAAAGCGCAAGCGTTACGGAATCCTGGCAAAGTAAAGTCGATGCCAGCGTTCTCAGCAAAGCTTCAGCCGGTCAAACTGAGTTTCTGATTTACATGGACAACCAGGCCGATCTTAGCGGAGCGGATGTGCTCCTCTCAAAGGAAGCAAAAGGCGAATATGTGTACAGGCAACTGACGGAGGTGGCTCAGGCGACGCAACCCGCGGTGAAGCAAACCTTGCAGACATTCGGCGCTGAATTTCGGAGTTTTTGGGTTACAAACGCTATTTGGGCGAAAGGCGATCTAGCTGTCGTGCAAGCCCTGGCATTGCGTCCCGAGGTTGGTTACATCTACGCGAGTGGCGGCGGTTCACTGAGTCTGCCACCGCAGGCAAGACCCACGGAAAATCCGAATTCCCTGCTCGCCGCCGATCCTGCACCCGAACCTGGTCTGCTCAAAGTGAACGCCGATGACGTATGGGCCCTGGGAGTCCTGGGCCGAGGAGTGGTAGTCGCCGGATCGGACACGGGGGTTGCATGGCGGCACGCGGCGCTAAAGAAACAGTATCGCGGTTGGAACGAAGCGACCCAAACTGCTAACCACAGTTACAACTGGCACGATGCGATTCACAATCCCAACACTCCCTGCGGCCCGGATACAGTTGAACCTTGTGACGACGACGAGATCCTGGGCGGCGGCCACGGGACACATACAGTCGGGACAATGGTTGGCGATGATGGTGGCAGCAATCGCATCGGCATGGCGCCAGAAGCTCAATGGATCGCTTGCCGCAATATGAATAACGGCGCCGGGGTGATCCCAATGTACCTGGAATGCATGCAATGGTTCCTCGCGCCGACCGACATCAATGGTCAGAACCCGGATCCCGCAAAGTCTCCGCACGTGATTAATAATTCGTGGGGCTGCGTTGAAGGATGTCCGCCGCCGGCACTGCAGGACACGCTACGCGCCAGCCGGTCCGCAGGAATCTTCTACGCTGTGTCAGCCGGAAATGATGGAGGGGAAGGACCAATTTTCCTTTGCAATACCATCTACCATCCGTTGGCTCGCTACCCTGAGGCATTCACAGTGGGCGCGACAAATTACACCACAGACGCAATCGCCGAGTTCAGCAGTCGGGGCTCAGTGCTTGGTGACCCAGCCGCACCCACGGGCATGATAAAGCCCAACATTTCCGCCCCTGGTGTAAGCATCCGCTCGGCGTTGCGCGACGGAAGTTATGGAAGTCTGAGCGGGACCAGCATGGCAGGGCCACACGTCGCTGGTCTGGTCGCCCTTTTGATTTCTGCCAATCCGAAACTGGCCGGACTAATCAATCGTCTTGAAGACATCATCGAGCAAACGGCGGTGCCCAAAACAACTACTGAAGGCTGTGGGCTGGATTCACCGACTGCGATTCCGAACAACACATTCGGCTGGGGTAGGATCGATGCGCTGGCGGCAGTACTCGAGGCCTTGCCACCTCAGGCAAATAACGATTTTGCCGTAACGCCACAACGAACCGCGGTCACCATCAATGTATTGGCTAATGATTCTGATCCGGATGGGGATCAGCTGACGATTACCTCGGTGGGCGCCGCGACCCACGGAACAGTCATAAATAATGGCAATGGCACGCTAACCTACGTGCCCGAGGGTACGTTCAAGGGAATCGACACCTTTGTGTATACGATTTGCGCTCCCGAAGGGTGCCTGACTGCGAGCTCTACGGCGGCGGTAACGGTGGAGGTTCGCGCGAAGAGAAAGTGACAATCCCAATTCGAAGGCAGAATTCTTAGTGCCGACATTGTAAGCAAAGTGCTGCTTTGACTCGAACGTCACGCACGATCGTGTCTTTGCTGCAGATTACTGAAGAGCGACGCTGCCGAGTAAATGCAGAAACCCTCTCTGATGACCTACAATCAGCTGGCGCTGCGCTATGGATCTTTCCTGCTACTTGTCCACTGCCCAATGCGAAAGATCACAAACTCAGCTGGCTTTACGAACGCCACGCCGACCACACAGACGAGGCGACCGTTATCAAGATCATCCTGCGTCATTGTTGAGCGATCGCATTTAACGAAGAAAGCAGTTTCCGGCTTATGTCCCACCAACGATCCGGACCTCCATTCCAGCAACAGAAAGTCTTCAATCGCGCGACGCACGTTTGCCCAAAGCGGTTCGCCGTTAGGTTCGAACACAGCCCATTGAAGGCCCTTTTCGATTGAACGTTCGAGATAAGCAATATGGCGCCGCATGCTGACGTACTTCCATTCGGGATCGGAACTCGTCGTGCGCGCACCCCAAACAAGAAAACCCCGGCCCTCAAAAAACCGCAAACAGTTAATTCCTTCCCTGTTAAGAATTTCCTGTTGTTCTTTTTTTAAGATGAGCTGAAGGCCAGCTGCTCCATGCACCGCTTCGTTGGCCGGTGATTTCGCAACACCGCCCTCGGCATCGACTCGCGCGACTCGCGCGTAAATCCCCGCGACAAAACCACTGGGCGGCAGCTCAATCTCTGTTTCCGTGATGGGATCAACGATTCTGATCCAGGGATAGTAAAATGCCGCGCACGGCGAATCGATCAAACCACGCATTGCTCGAACTTCGGGAATCGTTTGATTGTCGCCCGAATCCACGAGGGCGATGCGAAAACGCAGGCGCTCGGCGTGCGCTACCGAAGCGCCAACGATCGCATTCGCAGATTCCTTGTAGTTCTGATAGTCGGCCGTCGCACCCGGCGTAGCAACAATCGACACATCTTCTACAAGCTCCAAAGCCGCCAAACCAGAGGCAAGGTGATCCTGTTCGCTTGCCCTGCCAACATACTCGAGAGCTCCGGGAAGTTGTCCGTCGTTGCCACCACTCAATTCCAGAAGACGCTCAATACTGAAGACATCGTCGTTCAACCAATTGCATCCATCAAAGTCGTCGGTATCAGCCTTTGGCCCGGAACCGAAGCCGGTGATGATCGTCTTGACTACCCCCACGCCCGTCACCATGTCTTCACCGAGCAGAATTGCGATTGGAACAACGCGCGCCTTGGTCGAGTTATTCGGATTTTGAGCGAAGCTATCACGGAGCGTACGCACGCCATCGCCACTGGGGTGGGGATCTGGTGCGATGCCATCCCACACGTACGTTCCGCCATCGGCAGATGCAACGGATACCGTAATTGTCACGACACGCAGTTGGCAATTGTTGTCGCCTGCGGTTCGGTACAATGGCTTGAAATTAGATGAGACAGGAACATTCAGTCGCAATTCGTCGCCGCTGACAATCGCGTTCTCGGCAAAGAGCCAGGTCTCTTCCTGGCTGTCAAAGAGAGCTCGGTAGAAGCGACCGCCAACTTCGCTTCCGGCTGCAGTGCCGCTGATCCAAACGGTGTCATGGTCGCGCAGGCCGGCGGCTGTCAGAGTTCCAGTCTCTCCAGCCAGGAGGTTCTCATGAAGCTTGATCGTAATCCTGACAACGATATTTCCGGCCGCGCCAGGAAAACGGGAACGGATCAGGATAGACTTAATATTCTCCTGGCCGGCTGCATCAGCGTTTATCCACGCCCGAGAGTGGCCGTCGATATAGAGTTCGCCAACTTTGGACGCATTATCCTCGCGAATGCTTTCACTCGGGCTTTGATAGATAGTTTCCTGCTCTAACGTACCCCATGCAGATAAATCCGCCAGAGGACGGAATATTCGTCCCACGTAGAGCCTCTTGCCTCCTTCATTAAAGAAGGCGCGCGTGGCATGCCACAAATAGTTGTTACTTTGCCCTCGACCTTCAAACTCCAGTCGCTGCCCATTGCCGTAGATGCGTTCAAACTCTGTAAGACTGGTGATTAGTTCAGGGACGATGTCTACCGGGCCGTACCGAGTGGGACCAATAAAACCAGCGGTGCTTGTGCTCACCCCTTCGATCGACCGCGATCGGAAAGGAGTCTCTTCAACGTAAACTCCAGGAGCAGAGTAGTCTGGCATTACTGTTTCATCGTTGCGTTAAGGATTACAGATAGTGAATAGCAACCGAAGTGATGTTTTAAGGTGTGTCTAATGCATATTAAAAGGACCGCCATGCGGTTCGGGCTTCAGATCAGGACGTGACGAATCCTGCAACACCTCGTGCAATTCCAGTACGTTCGCCTTTTCGTAAGCATCTCTCGGCAGCGTCGCCGACTGAGCGTGGCCCTTAACAAACTCATCTGATCGCACCCAGGCGAGAAAATCATCCCGGCTCTTCCACGTTGTAAAAACAACGTAAGGATCCCCATCGTTAACCGGTCGCAACACCTGGTTTGAGATGAAGCCCGCCATCTTATCCACGAGTCCGGCGCGTTCACGGAAGACCTTCTCAAAAGCGTCAGCGTATTCCGGCTTTACGTAGAGGCGATTAGCTACAGTTATCATTGCAGTCCCTTCGCGTTAGATTTTTCGCTTCACATCATAACCTGCGAGGCACTTGGCCGCATAAAGGTTAACTCATACAGTCCGCCTTCAATAATATAATCCGGTATCTCGGCTTTGGAGAGCGACAACTTGCCCCTTTTGAGAGCGCTGACAAGTCAGCTCCTCCATACATTCGGAGAACGATGCAACTTCGCGAAGAGTATTTAGGGGGCGATCACGCTTCCGCGCGAGAGGAAGAAAAGAAAACACTCAAGTTGTTGACGCGCACTTTTTGCCCAACTATATTCCGGACGGCCTGAACCATTAGCTTGTAGCTGCTGATGAGGTCGGACCCACCGGGGAAAGCTTTGGCGTATTCTAGATACAACGGGCTTTCTCCGCTTTTTTGTCCTCACAAATATGAGAGTTAGTTCGAACCTTCAAGTCGCTCACGCCACGAGTTTGGCTTGAATCCGCACAAAAACTGCGCCCCGCTGATCTAAAGCGAACTGTTCTAATGCACAAGCCAAAGCTTTTGGGCCAGCGTTGTCGAACGGTGGGGTAAAAGGCCCACAAATACTTATAGTTTAGACCTCGCCTCTGCTGGCATAAGCATTGCTCAAGTGATGTTCATCGAACTTTGTGTTTGAAGATTTGCGACTATTCAGCAAAGGAGACACGAAAGATGTTGTGGACAATTCTTGTGATTCTATTAGTACTTTGGCTGCTGGGGTTCATTGGCAGTGTTGGAGGCAACTTAATCCATCTACTGTTGCTCGTGGCCCTTGTAATTCTCATCATCAACCTGGTATCGGGACGCCGGGGACCGGTCGTCTAACCGTTACCATCACGGTATTAGTTTCTTGACGCAAAGAGTTTAGAAGTGCGGACTTGTCCGGCTTCTTGCGGTGCCCTAGTGGCAACACTAGTGGTCCACAACAAGCGACGCTTCCTCAGAAATGGGGAGGCGTTGCTTCGTCACACTCTGCCTGCCGTTGTCGGGTACGAGGAGGAATAGGATGGCTACGAAAAAGAGTAGGAAGGCGTCAGTCTCCAAGACAGCTTCAAAGAGATCAAAGAAGACCTCTGGAAAGAATGCGGCGAAAGGCACTAAAAAAGCCGGCAAGAAATCACCAGCGAGAAAGTCCAGCGCTACCGGCGATAAAAGGCCCGCCAGCAAGAGAGCTTCATCCAGCAAAGGTAGCAAGAAGGCTGGCCGCAAGTCGACCAAAAAAGGGATTTTCGCCAGAGCTAAGTCAGCTATTAGTTCGGTTCTCACCGGTGCGGCCGCTGGAGCAGCCGCGGGCGCAGTAAAGGGCGCCGCTGAATCAGGTAGTGAGGCGGCTGGAGTTCGAGTCGACAGTGCAGACAAAGGTGAAGTCAAAGGTGGCGAGAGTTAAATAACAACCACGCAGGATCGGCGGTGGTTATTGGCACGACGGAAGACGATCCACGAATTCAGACTGGACGAACGCTCAAGGAAGTTCGTGGCACTCGTGGATCGTCTCTCGTGGGCTTGACGCGCAAGTCAAATTTGAAACTACAGATAAGGCACATTATGGGCGGCGCTTCTAAACGCACCGTCACGGTATGAGGTAAAGCATGGTTGAAGATGCGACCGAATGGCGGCCGGGCGAACGTCCTGACGAGCAGCCCACACATCCTTACGACCCCAACAATCCCGATCAGCAGCCGGATCCTAAACCGCTGCCCATTCCTCCCGATGAGCCACAGCCGGCGCCGGTGCGTGAGCCAACCACACCCATGCCGGCCACAGATCCGACGCCTCCAGATCCGCCCCGCATTGCTTAACAACGGCCAGCGCCGTTCTTAGGACTGCTCAGTTTCCGCCATGGGCGGCTGCTGCGCGCTTCTCCATTTCTTCAGGGGCCACATCTTCAACATGGGTCGCGACAGTCCACATGTGGCCAAAGGGATCCTTCAGGGTGCCTGAACGATCGCCGTAGAACTGATTTTCCAGCGGCTTTATCTGCTGACCTCCAGCGCCAATCGCTGCGTTGAAGATCGTGTCGACGTCGTCAACGTAGATCATGATGCCAACGGAGGTGCCGCCCAGCGTCTGGGGGCCGAGATGACCCAGCTCGGGATGCTCGTCCGCCAACATGATTGGTGAATCGCCGATTTTGATTTCCGCGTGGCCAACTTTGCCATCGGGGCCGGCCATGCGAAAAAGTTCCGTCGCCCCGAACACGTTTTTGTAGTAATCGATTGCAGCAGCAGCGCCTTTAATGATCAAGTAGGGCGTTACTGAATGGTAGCCTTCGGGGATTGGTTTTACGTTTGTCGTCATTATTGTCTCTCCTTCTTTTTTCCTATCTTGCTGGACTCATTCATATCAGAACTTTACCCGCCGGTTTTCTGGATCGGTGTCGCCATATACCAGGTATTGCCAAACGGATCGGTGACGGCGCCGACACGATCTCCGTAAGGCTGATCCCTTGGTTCTTCGATGGACGTGGCGCCACCTGCGACTGCCCGCCGGTGCCAGGCCTCCACGTCGTCGACGTACAGGAACAACATCGACGGCAGGGTCACATACCGTCCATGACCCTCGCCCATCTCGAGAACCGAATCTCCAATCTTGATCTTCGCATGTAGCACCGGGCCGTCAGGTGTCGCCCGGTGGCTCATGATCTCTTCTGCGCCGAAACTCTCCTTCAGGAACTCAATCATTTGTGCCGCCCCTTGAGGATGCAAATAGACATTGACGTTGCGCAAACCTTCATCCGTGTGTGAGCCGGAGAGCCGCTTGGCAATGTACCATTCGTTTCCGGCAAGATCCTGAACGGATGCCACTCGTTCGCCGTGAGCTTCAATCGGAGGATTCATCGAAGTGGCTCCAGCAGCGAGGGCCTTCTGATAAATGTCGTCCACATCATCGACGTAAACATGTAGCGCGGTTATCTTCGCACTTCCCTTCCACGAACCGCCGCCACCAATCATCACAATTGAATCGCCGATCTTGTACTCAGCATGGATGCCGCCTTCAGAACCCGTACCGTGTACCGTCCCTTCCCCTCCAAATGCCTTCTTCACAAATTCAATCAGTTCCCGCGCTTCCCGGACTGCAAGGTAAGGCGTAATAGTATGAAAACCTTCCCGCTTGAGATCAACCGGCTTGGCTGCCGTGGCTGTTCCTGGACTCTCCATAGAAGCTCTCCTCATCAGATTTTCCTTCAGTTTGAATTTGAACTCGGCCCGTGGCAGCCCGCGCAGTTCCCTGGCCAGGCTAAGCAACGGCTCCACATCGGCCGGCACCCGAACATGAGCGTCGGGATTTGCCTTCACCACTTCCCAAGCTTGGTCGAGTTGTTCAATAAAGTTCTCAGCCATTCTTTTCTGCCTGAAACTCTGCCCGCAAACTTTGCAGCCCTCGGAATTGCAACTGCTTCACAGCGCCTTCGGACCGTCCCAACTCTGTGACAATTTCTCGAATGCTCTTTTCGGCCGCGAAGCGTAACGTTATGACGCGACGTTGATCCGCCGGGAGTTGATCCACAAGTCGATAGAGTCGCGCCCGCTGTTCTACTTCCTCGAGATTAAAGTGACTAATTTCGGCTGCATCTTCGTGGTCAGCTAACTCATGTTCTCGTGCCGCCTGCTTCGATCGGTCGGCGATGATATTCGTGGCAATTCTTAGCAACCAGGCCGCGAACGGCACTCCTCGCCAAACAAAACGTGGCAGGTGCTCGAATGCCTTTTGAAAAACTTCAGATGTCAGGTCTTCGGCAGCTTCGCGATTGCTCACGCGCCGGGCGATGTAGGCGTACACAAGATTAAAATTCTTTTCGTAAAGTTCAGCAAACCTGTGGGGATCTTCCTGCGCAGCCTCAATCAGCAGGCGCTCTTGCGCCAGCTCCGCCGACCCTGAAGATGCAGGCTTTTCGACGAGCATGTTCCTCTACTTGTATAAACTGTCTTATGGCAAAAAGGTTACGCTGGATTCTGGGCTTTGCAGGAAATCCGGTCAACCGCCAGTGCACAAAAAGTCCTTTTCAGGCAGGCGAAGCCAACGACTGGTGACAGCCCAGCTCGGCAAATCGGGGCTGGGCTACTATCGGTCGTCCCGCAATCGGGACTCCGTCATCGTCTCTTTGCAAAGCCAGGTCAACGGTCTGATGTCCTCTTTGCCTTGTCGGGTTAAACTGTGTCCGCACTGCAGTCACGAAGGTTCTCAATGAAGTCACGCTTGCGATTCTGTTCGATTCTACTCCTCGTCTCGGGCTTCGCGGTCCTGGTTACTGTAGGACAGACCATTCGTGGGCAAAAGGAAAACCCTGTCACGAAATTTAGGTCCGACAGACACCAGGAGTTCGCAGACCCTAAGCGATCGCCTTTAGAGCCCGAGGAGGTTCCCCGCTTCAAAGGGTTGAAGTATTTTGAAGTCAACTCCAGATTTCGCCTGCAGGCTCGCTTTGTTCGAACACCAAACGAAAAGAAGTTCAACTTGCCGACTTCGAGCGGTATCACAAAGGTCTATCTCAAATACGGTGAGTTAGTATTCACTCTCGCAGAGAACCAGTACTCGCTGGGCGTTTATCAGAGCGAAACGCTTTCGCAAACGGAGAAATATAGAGACTATTTGTTAATCCCTTTTACCGACATGACCAACGGCAAAACGACATACGGCGGAGGGCGTTATATCGACTTCCAGATCCCCACCGCCGAACTTGTGACGCTCGATTTCAATCTCGCTTACAATCCGTCGTGTGCTTTCAGCAACCGCTATAATTGCCCGATACCGCCAAGGGAGAATCGGCTTAATACGAAGATCGACGTCGGAGAGAAACTCTATCGCAAGTTGTCCACCAGATCTTTTGCCGGAATCAGCTCGCTGCGCTGACAATTTGACTAACAACAATTTGGCTCATTTTCGGAATGCACCCAACTCTTTTCCGCCCTGGCGCGTCAAAAGTACTTACCTCTCCCGCAACGCCAACCCGCGTTGCAACTTCTCTAAATGGAGCAGAAATGATCAGAAAAGCCTGGATGTCCGTCATGATCACCTTCGTCCTAACGTTTGGGACGTTCAGCGCGGCCGCGCAAGAGAGCGGGCCTACCCCGCCCACCGAGGAGGAGAAGAAAGAGAAGACCGAAAAAGAAAAGAAGGCCTTTGCGCTGTTGGAACAGGTCGTTGATGAGGCCCAATTGCTTCGATTGCCGGAGAACCGGATACGTGTGCAGATCAACGCGGCGGAGTTGCTCTGGCAGAGCAATGAGGGCCGGGCACGATCTTTGTTTTCCCAGGCCGCCGACGGCGTTGCCGAGATGTTGAGAAATGCCAACACAGAGATCCCCATCGGCGAACGTCGCGGTTTTAATCAGACACGCACGCCCGGCCAGTTGCGCCAGGAGCTTGTGCTGACCGTAGCGCGACACGACGCGCCGCTCGCATACCAACTATTGGCTGCCACTCGTCAACCTGCCTCGGCCGCGGATCCTTCCGGAAACATCGCGCTTAATTCTAAAGATAACCTGGAGCAGAGACTACTGGCTCAGGTCGCCGCACTCGATCCCAAGCTCGCTTTGCAAAACGCCGAACAGTTGCTGGAGAAGGGTCAGTACCCACGCTCCCTCGCAACGGTCCTGGCACAACTGCAATCAAGAGACAAAGAGGGAGCCGCAAAGCTTGAGGACAAACTTCTGAAACGACTGGCATCCGCCAATATGCTTGTGAGTTCGGATGCCGGGAACCTGGCGCTCAACCTGCTTCAGCCAGGACCGCGCCCTGTGAATGTTTCGTCGAGCAGTCAAGCGCAATTAGCCCAGAGTGGGTATGTCGACTTGATGGGAACAGTAATAGGCGCAGCCCTGCGAGCCACACCTCAATCCCAAAATCAACCGCGCCAAAACCGCAATCGCGCCCGAGGCGCCGGTAGTCTAAACAGCGCAAGTAATCAGACCGCTGCAAACACGCAGACGCCGACGGAGATTGAACAAAGCAACGCCCGCCGGCTGCTCACCGGTTTGCAGACGCTCTTACCGCAAATCGATCAAAACCTTCCCGGACGCGCTCAGGCCATTCGTCAGAAGATTAGTGAACTTGGCCTTAACAATAGCCAGCGCGCGGGTATGAATCAGATGATGAGCGGCCTGCAGCAGAACACTTCGGAAGGCATGATGGCGGCGGCGGCGGCGGCACCTACTGGAATGCAATCCCGAATTTATCGCCGCGCCGCACTCAGGGCGATCGAGGAAGGCAATGTCGATCGCGCGCGTCAAATTGCCAACGACCATATGGAGGGAAGTGCTCGGGCGTCGATCTTGCAGAGTGTTGAGATCCAGCAAGTTACAAAAAAGGCTGAAGCGAATTCGATTGAAGAGGCGCGCCGCATGCTTTCAGCCCTTCCAAACGACGAGCAACGGATCGATCTGCTGCTCCAACTTGCAGCCTCGGCACAACCAGCCAACAGCGCGCTGACTCTGCAACTACTTAATGAGGCGCGCCAACTGACGAACAAGCGCGCGAATAGTTACCAGCAATTCGACCAACAACTCAAGGTTGCAGATGCTTTTCGAGAAGTGGAAGCTGACCGCAGTTTCGAAATACTTGAACCAGGAATAATGCACTTGAACGAGTTACTTACGGCGGCAGCGACGCTCAGCGGATTCGAAGTGAATGTATTTCGCGAAGGCGAACTACCGTTGCAGGGAGCAAATGGGTTGAGCACCATGGTATCGCGCTATGGCCAGCGGCTGGGGTCGCTGGCAACTAAGGATTTGGAACGAGCCCAGAACCTCGCCAATAGATTTCAAATGGCGGAACCGCGCATTGTGGCGCGGCTGGCAATCGTGCGCGGGCTCCTGGGGTTGGAGCCGGCAGTCAATGTTAGCGAGCGCCGCTTTCGTCAGGGCAATGTCACGCGACGCGGACAGTTGTGATATCACGCGACGGTTGATGGCCAGCGTGTTTTCACAAACGAGTTAACTGTCCGATGCGCATTCGCAATGAACGCACATAGCCTTCCCGGATTTCTTCATCATAGTTCGCTGCTCTAAACGCGTCGCGCAGTTGCTCATCAGTTAGTTGGTTGAGCAACGATCCGATCCAGCGTGCGTGTTCGATGGGAATCCCTCGCATTGATTTTTCTTTCTTAACCTCGCCCCGATAGTAGGGCGGATAAAGTACGCTCAGATGTCCCAGCCGGGAAGGACGCGTATCATAGTCAAACTCAACAGCTCCGTCTTCAGTTCCCATTACAAAACGTGTCGAAAGGTAATCTTCCAGATTGTTCTTGGTTCGCTTTCCCCCCAGGCCTCCTGACCGACCGAGCGTCGCACCGAGGTCCGTGACGTAGTAATGGGCTTCAGGTTGAGAGGCCCGGCGATCGTAAAGAATTCGGTTGTTGGCTTCCCGCGCATCGAAGTTGTTGAGCAGAATCATCAGCACCTTTAATCCGCTGAGCACCTTACTATCCTGGAAGGGATTCTTGTCCCAATCCCACGTGTCATGGCGCTTGACGTGGGCCCGCCGGGGCTCGAAACGCGCACCGACAAGCACACCGCCTTCAGCTAGATGCTCGTCACCCCGAGATAGGTGTTGTGGCAACTTGCGAATTTTTACGTTGTCGAAGTAGTAGGACTCCTCAGCAAAGTATCCAACCGACCATACCAGCCTCGTTGCGGTGGTTTCAGATTGCGCCTCTTCTCCGAGCTTCACACTCCAACGAACGCCTCGCGCGTCCTTGACGTCGAGTTTCGGCGATTCACCTTCCTTGTCCTCTGCAATGAATGTAAATGGAGCAACAGGCGCCAACTCCGGCGAGCCTGGACCATAGAGCAAGTTGCGCGTTTCGATCGCTCCCGGATCACGCCATAGCACCTCAGTCGAAAATGTCGGCTTGACCGTCTTCTCAGGCTTTTTGTCTGCCGTTTGCGCCAATGCCGGCAGGAGGGAAAAACCAACGGTGGTCACAACTACCACACCGAACACGACGGTTTTGAAGAGGCGCGAGCCTGCACCCATCTGATGAACTTCCATATCGACCTCCGGATTTAGCGGACCGAGATTCAAATCAACTAACACTAGGCGCAAGCTGTGCCACGACCGCTCATAATCCAAGGAATTTCTGAGTTATCTCAAACGCCCGTTGCAAGGCAATTTTACAAGGATGTCGTAAATAACGGCGCTTGACTCGGAAACAGGGCCAAGCCCTTCATTCGTACCATCCTCGAACATACAAAGGAAACGAAATGAATACATTGTCAAGCCGTATTTGAGCGACATTCGGCGCTATGTTTACGTTTTAACGCAGGGACACTCGCAGTTTGACGAAACTGCATCTTTGCAAGACGAAAGCCGTGAAGACTCTAGAGTGAGACCTCAATGGCATCGTGCTTGCGGGTTTACCCATGATGAAACACACAAACCTACAATCAGATTCGATAATCAAGGTCGTCGTCTTAATCATCGTTGCCGGAATGTTGCCGCTCGCTATAGCTGCCCGATCGGAAAGCACTCTGCAGAGTACTGTCGTGAAGACCAAGCCATTGACGAAGGAGGAGAAAGCACTCCTGGCTCCTTTCCAACGGGGCGTGAAGCAGTTTGTCGCGGTGCGCGAGAAAGTCAGAAAACAATTGCCACCACTTTCAAAAGACTCGACGCCTGAACAGATCGCCGCTTATCAGAAGCGTTTTGCAGAAGCGTTGAGAGCCGCACGCAGCAACGCGAAGCCCGGTAATATCTTTTCGCCATCGGCTGCCGATTACATCCGCGGAACCATCAAGACTGAGTTTAAGGGCAATGACCGGGCCGAACTCCGCGAAACAGTTCTCGAAGCCGATACCGCTGGTGTGCCGCTGCGAGTAAACTATACTTTACCCGGAGACTAAGGAGTTAACGCAGATGCCGCCAACGCTTTTGCTTAAGTTGCCGGAATTGCCGAAAGAGGTGAAGTATCGTTTTGTGAAGCGCCACCTGTTGCTGGTGGATACTGACAATGGGCTGATAGTGGATTACATGCTCAATGCCCTGCCCTGAAAATCATAAGTGTAACGGAGGAAGAGAATGAAGCGCATTCATGTTTACCTGTTAACAATAACTTTCCTGATCGTTAGCGGTGTCCAGACAAATTTCCTGGGACAAAGCTCATCTATTAGTGCGCAGAGTAATGGTAAACGCGCACCTGTTTCGACCCCCGCTGTTAGAAACTCACTGCTCAAGGTGAGCCTGCCCGCAAACGACAACGCCGTACGTTTCGGAATTATCGGCGATACGGGCACCGGCACCAAACAACAGCACCAGTTAGCAGACATAATGCTCCAGTTTCGTGAGGCCTTTCCCTATGACTTCGTGCTGATGATGGGCGACAACATCTACGGCGGCGAAACTCCGAAGGACTTCAAAGCCAAGTTTGAGGATGTTTACCGGCCGCTCCTGGACAAACAAGTGAAGTTTTACGCATCTCTGGGAAATCATGATGAGCCGGCGCAGCGTTTTTATGAGCTCTTCAACATGAATGGGAAAGAGTATTACCGGTTCACGAAAGGCAACGCTGCCTTCTACGCGCTTAACAGCAACTACATGGACAAGAAACAACTGCAGTGGTTGGAGAGTGAGCTGGCGAAAGACACCTCTGAATGGAAGATCTGCTTTTTCCATCACCCGCCTTATTCTTCGGGCGGCAAACACGGATCAGACAATCAACTGCGTGAGATCGTGGAACCCATATTCGTGAAGTACGGAGTCAACTTAGTATTGACCGGCCACGATCACTTCTACGAGAGAATTAAACCGCAGAAAGGGATTTACTATTTCGTCGCGGGCGCGGGAGGGAAACTGCGCTCCGGGGACGTGAAGGACAAGTCAGCTTTAACGGACAAGGCGTTTGACCGCGACATGTCTTTTATGGTCGCAGAAATTGTTGGAGATCAATTTTACTTTCAGGCCGTTTCGCGTACGGGTGAGACTGTTGATGCCGGAGTGTTACCCAATCAGCGCAAAAAGCCCTAAACGGGAAGGCAAAGGTCAATAAAGTGACTCGACAACAAGAAGCCCTTCAGTCCCAATCCCGCCGACAAGATGGCCACCACGATCAGAATCACGTTCAAAACTTCTTTGAGAAATCTCTTCATCGGTTAAGGTTAACACGGGAGCGGAGACGGGGAGACGCGGGATACGGGACGCGGAGATGGGGACACGGAGACGTGGTTTCGGCAGGTCTATCTGATCACGTCAGCAGCGAGAAATTTCGACACGACGTCTGGCGGCCAGTTAACGTGCTGGCGACTCTCGCGAATCGTTGACAGCATCACCTGGATGTAATCCTCAGTCGTAAGGTTGGCAGGTGCAGCAGAATCGCTTGCCGTCGTCCGCGATTTGGCAACCACGGGAACACAAAGTTTCAGTGATCGCGGCCGGGTCAGCAAGTAGTCGTTGCGTTCCGCCTCCAGAAGAGCGGTGGTCGACGGGATCGATTCCTGATCATTCACTCCCAGAGCTTTACGCCAGCCTTCGAAGGTGCGATGAACTGAAGTCGAAGTGAATTCGAAGACCGTACTCGAGGCCCCTGACCCTTTGACCACATATAGTGGCCGGCTTTTTCGCTCCGCAAACTCTTTCACGATAACTATAAAGAACGACTAATCGGGCCTTACTTCCAGCCCGATCATGAAAGAGAGTCGAAACTTTTGACTATCTGGCAGGAGCGCTAATATTTACGTCGACTTTCTTGTCGCCGCTAAAGATGCGTCCCCCGAAAACAAAGAGGGCTGCGACCACGATGATCACAAAGATCACCAGAATCGCGACCACTCCCGTGCTACCACTGCCACCATCTTCGCCCATGTCTTGATCCTCCTGCTGTGTTGATTACGCGGCGGTGGTTTCTCCGCCGAGCAGCGTTAATACTTCACCAGTCACATAACTTGAATTTATTTCCGAAGCGAAGTAAACAAATGCGGGGGCAATTTCCTCCGGTTGAGCAGGCCGCTTCATCGGAGTGTCGGCTCCAAACTCAGCAACATCCTTCGCAGCCTGGTCTGAGGGGTTCAGTGGCGTCCACACCGGACCCGGCGACACGCAATTCACACGAATTCCCTGGCCGACGAGGTTCTGCGCGAGGGATTTTGTAAATGCGTGGATAGCTCCTTTGGTGGCCGAATAGTCCAGCAAGTGCTTGCTCCCCTCCAGCCCGGTAATCGATCCGGTATTGACGATTGCGCTTCCTCGCTTCAAGTGAGGTAGGGCTGCTTTGGTGACGCGAAAATACGCATAGATGTTTGTCTTGAACGTACGGTCCAGCTGCTCATCGGAAAGATCGGCAAGGGTGTCTTGATGTTGCTGAAAGGCCGCGTTGTTAACGAGAATATCGAGTTTGCCAAACTGCTTTACGGTCTGTTTGACGGCGTCAGCGCAGAAACTCGGTTCGCGCAAATCTCCGGAAAGCAACAGGGCTCGCCGTCCCTCAGCTTCAATAGCCGAGCGGGTTTCTTCGGCGTCGCTCCGCTCCTGACGGAGGTAAGTAAAGGCTACATCTGCACCCTCGCGCGCAAACAAGACCGCCACCGCTCTACCAATTCCCGAATCGCCTCCCGTAATCAAGGCCACCTTTTGATTCAATTTTCCCGAGCCCTTGTACAGGGGCGCTTCGTATTTCGGCCGCGGCTTTAACTTCCCTTCAATGCCCGGCTTTCGCTGATGCTGGGCGGGCATTGGAGACTTCGGCTCTTTTAGCTGGCCCACCTCCCCGTTACGGGAACCACGAGCAGCGACCCCGCCATTCCTGACGGCGTTCCTGGTTGCCGGCTTTGCGCTTTGACTTCGCTTCTTAACTGCTGTCCCTCGTTTGTTCGACATTATCTTTACCTGGGACTACCGCTTCTTGCTGCCGCCTTTCTTGCTTGTGCTTTTTGTTGCTGATTTTTTCGTACCCGCTTTCTTGCCACCCTTCTTGCCGCCTTTTTTTGAAGCGCTGCGGTTCTCCTTCTTGCCGCGGCCACTGCCGCTCTTTTTACCGCCTCCTGACTCCTTATTCACCGTGGCCCAGGCGCGCGACGCTGCTTCCTTACTGGAAACTCCCTTTTCCTCGTAACTATCCTCGATGTGTTCTGCTCTACGCTTTTGCTTGTCTGTGTAAGCCCCCTTGTCTCCTCGTGGCATCAGAACGGCCTCCCTGACTATGTGTCGGAATACTCTCGGTCGACTCTCTGCAAATGTCGCGCCCACAAGTTGGGTCACTCTTCTTCGTTGCCTTCTTCGAATCCGAAAAGTCGTGACCGTAGGGCTCCACCCCGCCATACCGCGGGGTCCTTACGAAAAACTCCGGTGGCACTACTATTGCGCTGCCCGGTTCAGAGCGACATTCGTCAAACTCACTGATCTGTAACTAAACAACCGACGGTGAGCGATGTATAGGAAGCCTACACAGATGGGAGAAATAAGATGACCAAAAAGAATTCATCCGCGCGTGAGCTAATTGATACCGGAACGGACAAGCGCTTCGTCCGACGTGATAAGCAAGGCCAATTCAAAGAGTCTGACGACGTTGGTAAGTCTTTGGCTCAGGATAGTAGGCAGGCCGCAAAAACGAAGGTGCCGGCGGGACAAGGCGATCGGGGCGATCAGAAACGAAAGTGACTGCCATCACTGTTTTGATTGGCCATTATCGGGTGATTTTAAGGAGAGGTTCCTCTGGAAGTAATCATTTAACAGGCGCGCGTAACAAATCAAACAAATTCGCGCCTCGTGACCCGAAGCTTTACGGGTAATCATCAAACCACACGAAATACAGGTAGTGGCTAATTGGCGCGTCTGTTTTGAAACTCTCACGAGGACCTTCCTTTTGTTCGAGGCAAACGTATTCATGTTCGTCCTGGGCGCTAGTTCTTAGACTTCTAACAACTCTCGTGCCCAGAATCGCGACCAGCTCACATGACAAGAATTGAAAAGCTGCAGCAGAACGGAATCATTAGACTTGGTTCGCCAAAGCGTGGCTTCCGCTATAAACGCAGTGATGGCGGTAAAGTAAGCGCAGCCGACCTCAAAAGAATCAACGACCTCGTTATTCCACCGGCATGGACTGAAGTTGCGATCAACTCTTCATCGGGAGGCAGACTACAAGCCGTCGGAAAAGACGTGGCCGGTCGCTGGCAGTATCGCTACCATGAAAACCACGTTCGGGCTCAGGATTTAAAGAAATTTCGACGTTTGATCAAGTTTGCCGAAACCCTTCCAAAGATGCGTGCTGCCGTTGCCAGACACCTGCGTCAACCAAATCTCGGCAAGGAGCGTGTGCTCGCCTCAATCGTCCGCGTCTTGTCCACCTGTTTCATGCGTCCCGGAAGCCAGGTATATGCGACGGAGAATGGCAGCTTCGGCGTGGCCACGCTGCGACCGAAGCACGTAAGTGTAAAAGGCGAAGTGATTGAATTTGATTTTCCGGGAAAATCTGGAGTGCGCCAGCAACGACAATTGAAGGATCGCCAGGTGGCCAAAGTAATCAGAGGTCTGCTCAAAGCCCGGGGTAAAGAGGTGTTCAAGTACCAGAATGGCAATGGAGAATTTGTAAACGTCACCAATCGTCATATTAACGAGTACATCAAGGAGACAATGGGCGAGAAGTTCAGCGCTAAAGATTTCCGCACCTGGGCGGGAACCATCATCTGTGCCTGCGCCCTCGCGCGAACCGGCACCGACATCGAGGAGAAGTTACCGGCGCGCCGGCGAAAGGTGGTCGCGGCTATCAAAGAGACGGCTGAGATGCTGGGGAACACACCCGCCGTTTGTCGCAGCTCTTACATCTGTCCTACGATTATTAACAGCTTCGAACGCGGGAAAATAATTGAAGGCCACTTCGAAACGCTCGAACACTTTGTTGCCTACCGGGGCCGCAAGCTGCACGCTGGCGAAAAGGCGTTGCTCAAGTTTCTCAAACAGTCAGCGCAGAGGTGATCGCTGCATCTCACTACCTGGTTACGGACTATATCGTAGCGGCGGAACTCGTGTCCGCATCCTAGGGGCGGAACTCCGTGTCCGCATCGTAGAGACGGAACTCCGTGTCCGCATCGTAGGAGCGGAACTAGGTGGCCGCCCCCCTTTGCAACCAGACCGGGCTTTCTCTGTTTGCCGCATTCATGCGGCTGGCCCGTACGGGCGATTAGGCCAGCCGTTTTACGGCTGGTTCAAGCTGCCGAAATATTTTCCAGGCCGTTTCAACGGCCTTCAATGAATTATTTTTGAGCCGGACTGTAAGCACGCTAAAGCGTGCTGATCAGATCTTTAGGCTCGACTAAACCAGCGCCATAAGCGCTGGCCTAGCCGCCCTTCGGGCTAGCCCGATGAAGTCGGGCAAGGTTCTGGTCGCACGATTTTATTCCAAGCGTTCAAGAGGCATTCGCCTTCTCACACAAAGTCACAAGAAGATACAGAAGACGGAATGGCATCAATGTTGCTCCGCTGAGCCTGAAGGTATTGCGGTGTTCCAATATCGTTCGATTCAAGGAGATTTCAGAGGAGGAAAAGCGGACCAATGGATGCTTTTACATTGCTAAAAAACGACCATAAAACGGTTGCCGGACTAATGGAAAAAATCGACGGCACGACAGAGCGGGCAATTAAAACACGAGACGAGTTATTCACACAACTCAAAACTGAACTTGATATCCATGCGATGATCGAGGAGACCATTCTCTACCCGGTCCTCGAAAAAGCCGATCCAACCCATGAGATCACCCTTGAGGCCTACGAGGAACATCGTCTCGTAAAGCAACTCCTTGGTGAACTTGAATCTGAATCCAAGGAAACCGAAGAGTGGACCGCGAAGTTTACCGTGCTTAAAGAAAATGTCGAACACCATGTTGAAGAGGAAGAAGGCGAGATGTTCAAAAAAGCCCGCAAGGTTTTGAGCGAGGATGAACTTGAAACTCTGGGAGCCCGGCTTGAAGAGGCGAAAGGCAAACAGAAGGCTGCAGGCGCCCGTTGATTCGGCTTCTGACGTCGACTCATTAGTATTTAAACCGATCTGAAGGGCCGGATCGATCCGGCCCGCAAGGAAACGAATTATGGAAGGACCATTGCGAGGAATACTGGCCGGCGCCGCAGCGTGGAAATTTGGCGGCGGCTGCATTTCCACCATCCTAATTTTTATCATTGTGTTCTGGCTGCTGGGTTACGTGAGCTGCTGATGGGTGTTGTGTTCCCAGGTGAATGGCTTGTCTTGGCAAGGGTCGTCGCCTCTTATCTACACTCGTCACTTTTCAACGCCACCGATCTGCGCGGCTGCCGGGTCAACCATCCATAATAGCGAGCCCTCATGCGGCTGGATCAACTGAGCCGGAAAGCGCCCCGGCTCCAAACGTTCTCCAAAAATTTCCGCAAGAACAACTGCTTTCTTTTCGCCCGTTACCAGGAAGAGGACATTCGCCGCGGCATTGATGGCGGGCGCCGTGAGGGTGATGCGAAACTCTCCCAGGTTTTCAACCCAATTAGCGAACACCCACGCGCTATGTTCGTTTAGCGCGCCGGTACCCGGAAAGAGCGAAGCGGTGTGTCCATCTTCTCCCATGCCCAGCAACACAAGATCAAAACGCGGCCAGGTTACGTTCGGAAAAAATGTTTTCAGCTCCTTCTCATAAAGCCGGGCATTAGCGTGAGGATCTCCTTCCCCGCGGATGGGATGAAAGTTCGTGGCAGGAATAGGCACGCGGGAAATCAACGTCGCCATGGCCATCCCGAAGTTACTTGCCGGATGGTTGTGGGGAACCGGTCGTTCATCACCGAAAAAGATGTGCACTTCCGACCAGTTGATTTGGTTTCTGAATTCGTCTGTGGCTAACAGTTCGTAGACTCGCCGGGGAGTGTTGCCACCTGAAAGCGCGACACTGAATCGGCCCTGACGAGCGATGAAAGATTGGGAGTGCTCGAGAAACTTGACGGCAGCAGCTCTGGCAAGCTCCTCCGCGTTATCGAAGATGAGAATCTCTGGATTCGATTTCATGTCTTCCCGCTGGCGCGAGAAACTAACGACTGCCTTCTGCCTCCTGCCTACTGCCTACTTGCCTGCTCTTTGTCCCAGCAGATCCTCCCACTCAGTATGCACGAACCCAAGTTCGGGTTTGTCCACCCTCTCGTACGTATGCGATCCGAAGAAATCGCGCTGAGCTTGTGTCAGGTTTAGCGGCAGATTCGCGCTGCGATACATGTCGAAATATCCCAGGCTGGCATTCATCGCCAGTGCCATCCACCCCTGTTGCATAGCGGTTGCCAATATCGTTCGCCAACCAGATTGGGTTTGTTCCATCCTGGCGTTGAACTCTTCATCGAGGAGCAGGCTTGCCAGGTCTGGATTTCGCTGGTAGGCCTCTTTGATTCGACCCAGGAACTTCGCGCGAATAATGCAGCCTCCCTGCCAGATTCGCGCCACCTCGCTGAGATTAATGTTCCAATCAAACTCGTCCGATCCGGCCTTGATTAAGTTCATCCCCTGAGCATAAGAACAAACCTTGGACGCAAACAGCGCGTCATGAATCCGGTCTTTCCACGTTTGACTGAACGCTTCCGGGTTGCCGGTCGTGATACCACGAATCTTCCGGCTCGCTTCAACCCTCGCTTCTTTCTGTGCCGACAGTGTCCGGGCCACGATCGCTGCGTCGATTGTGGGAATTGCCACTCCCAAATCGAGAGCCAGTTGACTCGTCCACTTTCCGGTGCCTTTCTGGCCGGCTTTGTCGAGCACAAGATCTACCAACGGCTTGCCCGTTTCCTGATCTCTTACCCGCAGGATTTTAGCGGTGATTTCAATCAGATATGACTCGAGATCACCACGGTTCCATTCGTCAAAAATGTCTGCCAATTCTTCAACGCTTACGCCAAAGCCGGAACGCATCAGACCGTAGGATTCGGCGATGAGTTGCATGTCGCCGTACTCGATCCCGTTGTGAACCATCTTCACAAAATGGCCGGAGCCGCCCGGGCCGATGTACGTTACGCACGGCCCATCAGCAACCTTTGCGGCGATTGCCTCCCAGATCGGCCGAATCTTTTCATACGCGTCGCGATCGCCGCCCGGCATCAAACTCGGCCCCAGCAATGCTCCCTTCTCACCACCCGAGGTGCCCGAGCCAATCATGAACAACCCTTCAGCTTTCAGTTGTTGTTCTCGCCGTTCGGTATCCTTGAAGTGAGAATTGCCGCCATCGATGAGGATGTCCCCCGCCTCGAGAAATGGTTTGATCAGATTGATCGTCCAATCGACAGGGTCCCCGGCCTTCACAAGCAGGATGATCTTTCGCGGCCGTTCCAACGCGCTTACAAACTCTTCGGGAGAACCTGAATCAAAGATCTGCTTTCCCGTTGCGCCGGCAACAAAACGCTCACGTATCGCCGGCTCGCGATCCCAAACCACCACCGAGTAGCCGTTGCGCTCAATGTTCAGCGCCAGGTTTTGTCCCATGACGCCGAGCCCGATCATTCCAATGTTTGCCGGTCTGTCGTTAGACATATTCTTTAATGGGGAATTGACCTTGGCCATCAAGCTGAGATGGCCTTACTTAGTTGTTCACGCAGGCGCTGCAAACCGCTCAAGACATCCTGACCAAGGTCCACACGAATTGCCCTGCGCCCGTGAGCAGACAGGGAACGAAAGTCGCCCAACGCCTGTGCCTGCTTCAAGACGCTGAACGTATAAGGTTCGCCCGGAATCGGCACGTCAACCTGATCGGGCGCGGTAATCTGAATGAACACACCAGTGTCAGGTCCGCCTTTATGTAGCTGCCCCGTCGAATGGAGAAAGCGCGGGCCGTATCCGGTTGTAGTGGCGCATTTCGTAGCGTCACGAAGTTGCGTACGAATCGACTGGAGTGCTGATTCAATCTCCGGGGTTTCCTCGGTGTAATCAAGCATCGCGATGTAGTCACCAGGTTTCGCCGAGGCAAGATGCGCGCGCAATGCGTCTCTCACAGAACTGGCCGACACACTCTCGCGGATACGGTCCGCCGCGTACACCGCCAAAGTTCCATCGGAAACGACCGGTTCCTGTTCCTGGAGTTGTCCGCGTGTCTTGAAGTAGTCGAGCAGCTCTTTCGTTGCGTCCTTTGATTCCTGTACGTTCGGCTGATCAAAAGGATTAATGCGCAAACGCCACCCCGCAAAAGCCGTGGCTATTTCCCAGAGGAAAAACTCCCCACCAAGATCATAAAGGTCATTTAAGGTTCGGTAGACGATCGGATGGCCGCCGCTTGCAAGTGCTTCGAGTTTGTTCCTGGTCTCGGCGACGACTTCCACCGAAATTGAGACAAACAACCGATCGTCACCATAAACTGACGGCGCTCCGAGCAGCTCACCATTTACCGGCAGAATCCCCTGCCCTTCTTTTCCAGTGCTCTCCGCGACTAACTGTTCAATCCACAATCCCAGGGCCGATATCCTGTCTTCGGTGACAATCGTGAGCTTGTTGCGTCCTGCTCTCGCACACTCACCCATTATGGTTCCGAGTAACGCGCCGGGACTTTCTGCCACGCCACGCTCAGCGCTACAGGCCTTGATCATCGTCTCCGCTTGCGCGAGTAATTTCCGGATGTCGAGCCCCATCAGTGCAGCCGGGACCATGCCAAAGTAAGAAAGTGCGGAGTAGCGACCGCCAATGTCCGCTGGGTTCAGAAAGATGTGGCGAAACTTATCCGCGGTGGCCATTTCAACCATACGCGTGCCGGGATCCGTAATGGCCACAAAAGAATCACCGGGGTTTGATTTTCTCTGCCGCACCTGGTCGTACCAGTATTTATAAAAAACCAGCGGTTCGGTAGTGGTTCCCGATTTTGAGGCAATTACAAACAGGCAACGCTCGATGTCGATCTGTGAGGAGAAGTAAGTGAGCACATCCGGATCGGTGGAATCGAGGACGAGTAACTCAGGGTAGTTTGTTTGGGTTCCGAAAGTTTGGCGCATGACCTCGGGACAGAGAGAGGAGCCACCCATGCCGCATAACATAACGTGCTTGAAATCACCCGAGAGGCGAATCTGATCGGCAAAGGCGACAATCTCGTCGGCCGCTGAGATCATCTTACCGCTCACAGTTAACCAGCCAAGTGAATTGCGAATAATAGCCTGATGAGCTTCGTCGTCCTTCCAGACAGACGCGTCTTTTTGCCAAATGCGGCGCATTATCCCGGTCTGCTCAGCTTCAACGAGCGCTCGTGCGACCGGCTCCTGATAAGCCCCCAACGATGCCGTCATGCTTTCCGCTGACATGCCTCAATCCGTCCTCTTCTATCCTGATTTCGGGAAATGCCAGTCTAGCATGCGCGGCCAGATTCGGTCTGTCTTGAGTACGTTGTAAGACTCACCGTTAACTTGCGCAAATTAAGAGTTGATTCACTGGCCCAGAGAAACCGAGCGCCTTAACATTTCATCCAGGTTGTAATAGAGTTCGGGGAAAGAGCAAGAGGAATGCGATGCCTGACGAAAAGAAGCGACCGCTGCTCGTGGTAGAAGTACAAAATGACTTCTGTCCCGGCGGCGCTCTTGCCGTGGGGCACGGCGACGAAGTGGTTGCTCCGCTCAACAAACTGATAACGGAGTTTCTCGAGCGCGGGGAATGCGGGTCGACAAATCCGGCTGGCAGGAAGTGGTCAGCTTGCCGGAGTTGGTGCCGAGTGAGTAGGTCGGGAGGGAGTAGGCAGTAGACAGTAGACAGTAGACAGTAGGCAGTAGGCGATAGACAGTGCAGCCTGGCCATAAATCAACTACCGAATTACTCACTACCGTCTCCTGACTACTGTCTACTGTCTACTGTCTACTTCTACTGTCTACTCTGAAATATTGGAAGCTTGCGAACAGCTAGACAACTTGAATGGCCTTCGAGGAATCGATAAAACATAGCCTAATTGGATGGTGAATAATAATCATGTGCCGAAATATTAAAACTCTACACAACTTCAAACCTCCGGCGACGGACGAAGAAATCCTGGCATCATCTCTGCAGTTCGTGCGCAAACTTAGCGGCTTTACAAAACCCTCGAAAGCCAATGAGGTTGCATTCAACCGCGCGGTAGAGCAGGTGGCGCAGTCAGCGCACGAGCTTTTGGACTCGCTTGTCACCAACGCGCCGCCTCGCGACCGTCAAGCCGAGGCGGCGAAGGCACGTGCGCGCACAGCGGAACGCTTTGGCGCGCCTTCTCACAGAGCGCCATGATTCGTCGGCTTCGCGAACAATTCGTAATTCGTAATCTAATTTGGTGCATCCTTCACAACTCTCCCTGGAGGTGAAATATGTCTGGTATCAACTGGAATAGAGTCATCGTCGGCGGACTGATCGCTGCGATCATCTGTTTTCTAACTGACGGGTTTTTCCATGAGTCGGTTGTCGGCGCGGATTGGAAAGCGGTCTACGAGGGCCTGGGGGCGCGCGAGCCGCAGCACACTGGCGCCGCCATCGCGTACTTCGCAATATTCGAATTGGGCCGAGGCTTCCTCTCGATGATCCTTTATGCGTTGATGAGGCAGCCTTTCAAGCCTGGGCCTCAGACCGCGGCCCTCGCGGGTGTCATCACCTGGTTTGCATTTTCTCTCACCGGACCTGCGCAGTTTATTCCCCTCCAGTTTTACTCGCACGCCCTGTGGGCCAAGGTAGGGGTGTTTCAATTAATCGCTTCAATCATCGCGACCATCGCCGGCGCGTTTCTATATAAAGACCGAGGCTAAGCCGCCACCTGACGATCGAATTCCAAATAGATGACCGACGACATCCTTAGTGTATTACCGGTTCGGAGCGGTCACTTCCTCTTGGAATCGGGCTATCATACCGAGCTTTGGTTTAGCCTTGATGCCTTGTTCCGATCGCCGAGAGAACTCGCTCCGTTAATTTCAACTCTGGCTGAGCGTCTCGCGCCGTATCGTCCAGACGCTATTTGTGGTCCCTTACTCGGCGGGGCATTTCTCGCTCAAGCGCTCGCAATAGAATTGGACGTCCATTTCTACTACAGTGCACCTGCGGCCCGGCTTACCTCTGGCCACCTGTTTAGTGCAAGCTATGAACTTCCGTTTGAACTTCAGAAGAGTGCGTGCGGCGAACGCGTGGCGTTGGTCGACGACGTCATCAGTGCGGGATCGTCGGTGAGGGCGACGGCGAACGCTCTGGCCATGGCGAAGTGCTTTCTCGTGTCGGTTGGCACTCTCGTCCTGCTGGGTACAAGAGCAGAGGAACACTTCAGAAACGTTAGCGTGCCGATTGAGACGCTTCAACGTTGCGATTTCGAAACCTGGGCGCCGGACAAGTGTCCCGCATGCCTGCGTAATGAGTTGCTTGAAGACCCAGTCTCGGAAAGGACAGAGAGCAACGCCCCATACTGATTTGCGAAGCTTTGAAGTGCGGCAACTCGTTGCCGTAAGAACCTGGATAAATGAATGTGATGGGAGAAAACGAATGACTAAGGCGAGTGGGACATTTGAGGTAAAGGTAATTCCGCAGGCGCCCGACGAAGCGGACACTTCCGGCGTTGGCAGGTTACTGTTGGACAAAGAATTTCATGGCGACCTGGAAGGGACGAGCAAGGGTCAGATGTTGGCTTTCGGCACTGCAGTCGAGGGTTCGGCCGGTTATGTTGCCATGGAACATGTCAGCGGAGCGCTGCATGGGCTGAGCGGCACATTCGCGCTTCAACACCTCGGCTCCATGTCACGCGGAAATCCGGACTTGACGGTTACAGTGGTGCCCGACTCCGGCACTGGTGATCTCGCAAGCCTGTCCGGCAAGATGCAGATCATCATCGCTGACGGCAAGCACTCCTACGAATTTGAATACACCCTGGCTCAAGCCGCAGGATGATGGTCTTTCGTCTTACTTCTTAAGCTCATTGCTGAACTCGGTAGAACGAATGCTATCGTGTGACCGAAAGTTTCAAAGGCAAAAAATCTAAGACCAAAGACCATCACAACGAATGGAAGCGAAACACACGCTACTCCGTCACTTTCTCGCCGCGCTTGCCTATCGAACGCAAAAAGCGCTCAGAGGAGCGACGCCGGAATTTGATCACTTCTGCGCGGCCCCTGGTGTACGCACTCCTTCTGAGCTTCTTTGTCACATGACAAGCGTGCTTGGTTATGCGCGTACTTTCTTCATCGGAGGACATTACCGGCCCGCTCCCCTGCCATCGCTTGACGAGGAGACGATCCGCTTCCACCAAATGCTCGACCACCTGGCAACGCATTTGAAAGATGAGAGTCCGCTCCTCGAGGGAATGACTGAAGAGCGCCTGCTTCAAGGTCCATTTTCCGACGCAATGACTCATGCTGGCCAACTCGCAATGCTCCGCCGGTTGGCAGGAGCACCCGTCGTCCCTGAGAATTTCGTGGTGGCGGACATAGACCCGGAGCGTCTCGGGCCCGAACAGCCAGCACCGGTCAGTCCCGATGAGATCTGGCCTGAAGCACCGCCAGGCTGGTCTAAGCCTTCAGAGTAATAACAATCGTCTTGCCTGATAGTTATTTGTTGTCCACATCGACATGCTGACAATTCAGTTTAGCCGCCGGCTCGCAATCATCGCCGGAATCCTGGCGCCGCTAGCCGAAACGATTCGGAGATGGAACAGCTTGCAAGAGTGGCCGTCAAATTTTTTGACGACTACCTGATGGGCGCGCTCCTTATCTATGGTGCGTGGCGAACCGGACGCGACGTTCGTAGTGGCCAGCGGTTTCTGGCCGCGGCCTGGGGTTTGGCATGCGGTTTTGGCTACTACAGTTTCTTTGGACAGTTGCGAAGCATGGGTTTGCATGAAGTTGATCCGGCTCCTATCTCGTCCGAATGGGTGGCACTAATAAAGGATCTGGCCTGGGCGTTGGCAATCCTCGCGTTGATTGTGAGCTTAAAACGAATCCCCGATTCTGAGTTTTCGACCCCTAAGTAGGCAAGCTAGCGGTAGCATTCAAAAGACACCTTGAACTGATGCCGTTTTGTTGGGAGCGCGGGCGTCTCGCCCGCAACTCGCGGCAGCGCATAATCTCCTGGCAGCGTGGATGAAGGGACAATGTTCTTGCGTTTTGCGCTCACTGCGGGCGAGACGCCCGCGCTCCCAACAACCGCTGAATCAGTTTATTCCGATCCTTGATCTCCCTTCGCTTCCAGATTCTGCAATGCCCCGGACCTCATGTATACTTCCCTCGTTCCCCTTTTTTCCATTCAAGAATCTTTTCACGGAGTTGCTAAGAGAATGAGACTCATTATCATCCTGTCTTTGCTGATTTGTGTCCCGGCTATGACGTTGGCAAAAAAAGGAATGCCACAAAAAACACGCAAACTCTTCCCGTACAACTACACAATCGATGACCTGCCAAACGGGTTGCGCCTCGTAACCGTGCCGACCGACTATCCGAACCTGGTCGCTCTTTATATCGTGGTCACGACAGGCTCGCGGAATGAAGTTGAGCTCGGTAAGAGTGGCTTTGCCCACTTCTTCGAACACATGATGTTTCGCGGAAGTGAAAACTACACCGCCGAACAACGTGAAGCGATCTTCAAACGCGCCGGCGCCGAAACGAACGCCTACACATCCGACGATCGCACGGTCTACCACGCAACATTCTCGAAAGAGGACCTCGACGAGATCATGAAAATGGAAGCTGATCGGTTTCTCCGTTTGAAGTATGCGTTGCCGGAGTTTCAGACCGAGTCGCTGGCCGTTAAGGGCGAATATGACAAGAACAGCGCCAACCCGTTTTCAAAACTCTACGAGGTGCTGCGCGAGACCGCGTTCAAAACGCACACTTACTCGCACACCACGATGGGCTATCTGAAAGACATTCAGGACATGCCCAACCAGTTTGCTTACAGTCAGGGGTTTTTCAAACGTTTCTATCGCCCTGAATACAGCACCATCGTGCTGGTCGGGGACGTCACTCGGACCCAAGCTCTGGATCTTACGAAGCGCTACTTCGGTGAGTGGAAACGTGGCGACTATGCCGCTAACATTCCGGCAGAGCCCGCGCAGACCGAACCACGCACCGCGCACATTGACTGGCCATCGCTAACCTTACCGATTGTCGCCGTCGCCTTCCGCGGGCCCGCGTACGCTGACGACAAGAAAGACAAGCTGGCCCTGGACCTGCTCGCCCAGGTTGCTTTTGGAGAAAACTCGGAGCTCTATCAAAAGCTTGTACTGAAAGAGCAGAAGGTTGATCTGCTCGGCCCAGACTTCAGTAATCAGATTGATCCGGAGTTGTTTGTCGTGCTGGCGCGGGTGAAGGACGCCAAAGATGTCGACTACGTCCGCGACCAGATTCAGGCGACTTTCAAGCGCTTTAAGACCGAGCTGATTCCCGCCGCGAAACTTGACGCCACGCGCTCGCGGACGCGCTACAGTCTGGCGATGGCCATGAATAGTTCCGCGGCCATTGCTTCGACCCTCGCGCCTTTCATTTCCCTGCGCCGGACGCCGGACACGATCGATAAGCTTGGCGTGTTGATGGACACGATTACGCCACAGGACGTACGCGATCTCGCCGCTAAGTATTTCCGCGACGAAAGTCGAACCACTATCACTCTCGCTACTAAAGCCAAGCAGGCTGCCGGGACTGAAAACAGGGAGGACGGAAAATAATGCGACGCGCAATCATCAGTTTGTTTCTGGTTCTCGCCGTCGTTTCGCCGGTGGCTGCTTTCAAACGCATACAGGAAAATATGTCTACGAAATCCGCCAGCGTGCTATTGCCGAATCGCGCGCCGCTCGTTTCTTTTCGCATCATTTTCATGACTGGTGCTGCTGCCGATCCGAAAGGCAAGGAAGGCGTCGCGGCATTAACCGCGGCGATGCTGTCGCAGGGCGGCTCCCGCGCCATGACCTACGAACAGATTGTAGAGGCCATGTATCCCATGGCTACGTCGTTTGGTTCGCAGATCGACAAGGAGATGACCGTTTTCACCGGGACAACTCACATCGACAACCTTGATAAGTACTATGGTCTCATCAGCCAAATGCTATTGGATCCGGGCTTCCGTGAAGACGATTTCAGCCGGCTGAAGACTGACGCCGTTAACTACCTGAAGGTTTCGCTGCGGGAAAGCAACGATGAAGAACTCGGCAAGGAGTATCTCTACAACATCATTTATGCCGGGCATCCCTACGAACATAACAACGTGGGTAGGGTTAGTTCGCTGGAAAAGCTGACGCTTGAGGACGTGAAGGCTTTCTACAAAGCTAACTACACGCAAGCCAACCTCGTTCTCGGTTTGGCGGGTGGCTATCCGAAGACTTTTCCAGATCAGGTGAAGGCAAGTTTTGCCAAGCTACCGGCAAGAACTGCATCGGCGCCAAAGTATGACGACCCAAAGCTGGCGCCCGGTATGCGCATTTCGATCATTCAGCGCGAGACCCGCGCCACAGCGGTGTCGCTGGGATTTCCGATCGAAGTAACGCGCGCTGAGAAAGACTGGCCGGCGTTGGCAGTCGTCGCCTCCTATTTCGGACAACATCGATCGAGCAGCAGCTACCTTTACCAAAGGCTGCGCGAATCGCGCGGTTTGAATTACGGTGACTACGCTTACATCGAGTATTTCCCTCGCGGCATGTTTCAGTTCACGCCCGATCCGAACCTCGGTCGCTCGACGCAGATTTTTCAAATCTGGATCCGGCCGGTGGTTCCGGAAAACGGACACTTCGTGTTGCGAGCGGCCCTTTATGAGTATGACAAGCTCGTGCGCGAGGGAATGTCGAAGGAGGCTTTCGAGGCAACGCGGGAGTTTCTGATCAAATACAACAACATACTGACGCAGACCCAGGATGCGCAGCTTGGTTATGCGCTCGACAGTCGTTACTACAATATTCCCGACTACGTCGGCTACATGCGGGAACAGCTGACAAAGCTCACGCTCGAAGAAGTAAACAACGCCATTCGCAAACATCTTAAATCTGACGCGATGCGCATCGTGATGATCACGAAAGACGCTGCAGGTTTGCGCGAAGCGATAATTTCGGCCAAACCATCGCCGCTCACCTACAATTCACCAAAGCCGAAGGAAATCACCGATGAAGACAAAGTGATCGAGGCTTATAAGATCACTGTGAAACCCGAAGACGTGGTGATCGTTCCGGTAGATAAGGTGTTTGAGTAAAGACTAATTCAGGGGAACAGGGAAAGAGGGGAACCGGGTAAGCGCTTTTGCATATTACCCGGTTCCCCTCTTTCCCTGTTCCCCTGTTAATCCCCACCCGCGCTGGCTCTGATTCGTTCTTCCTCGGGCTCGACCTCAATACGATTCTGTGCTGCTTCCGGAACCTCTGACGGTTTCCGAGGTTTTCTGAAAATACCGCTTAACCGAGAGGTAGCGTTCGCCAGAACAGTCGCGAAGCGACGGGCCCGGTTGGTTGAACGCAGGTCGTCAAGCAATGAGTAGGCGACCGGAGTGGCAATCAGAGTAAGCAATAGAGAAAGCGTCTGACCGCCGATTACCACGATGGCGATCGAGCGTCGCTCTTCAGCCCCCGGGCCTGTACCCAGGGCAAGGGGCGTCATGCCGGCAACGAGGGCCAACGTGGTCATCAGAATTGGCCGCAGCCGATCCCGGTTTCCCTGCATAATCGCTTCGTAGCGCTCGATTCCGCGAGAGCGCAAACTGTTCATATGATCGATCTGCAGAATTGAATTCTTCTTCACCACTCCGAACAGCACTAGAATTCCCAGGGCCGAATAAAGATTGAGCGTATCGCCCGTGGCCCAAAGCGACAGCAAGGCAAAAGGAACCGACAACGGCAAACTCAGCAGAATTGTGATCGGGTGAATCGTGCTCTCAAACTGCGAGGCAAGAATCATGTACATGAAAATGATTGAAAGCAAAAAAGCCCAAACGAACTCCGTGAAGGTCCGTTCGAGTTCGCGCGCTCGGCCCGACACTGTAGTGGTGTAGGCGGCGGGCAGATTCATATTGGTCACTTCCCCGCGCAGCGCCTCAATGCGATCGGCCAGTGCATATCCTGGAGCCACCGAAGCCCGCATCGACACCAGTCGTTCCCGATCGAGGCGATCAATTCGAGAGGGACTCGTATCGCGGCTGATTTTCACAACATTGTCCAGACGCACCAGACCGCCCCGGGACGAGGGGACATACAGACGACTGATGGTCCCGACGTCGTTGCGGTCTCCCTGAATCAAACGCAGTTGGACGTCGTAGTCTTCGTTGGTGGTATCGTCGTGAAATCGCGAAGCCTCTTCGTCACCGCCGACCATCACCCGCAGCCCGGTGGCAATATCAGACGTGTCGACACCCAAATCAGCGGCACGCGCGCGGTCGATCTCCACGCGCAACTCGGGCTTGTTGAGTTTCAGCGACGTGTCTGCGTCGACGATTCCTCCAAGCTTCTCTGAACGTTTGACCAATTCGTCCGCATAACCGGCAAGCGCAACGATGTCAGGTCCGCGCAGGTTGAAGTCGATATCGAAACGGCCGCCGGCGCCAAAGTTGAAAGACGGAGCATTGCGCACACCGGCTCGCAGTGGGGCGTACTTGCGCAGACGGCCGCGAACTTCCTGCATTACGTCCTGTTGTGAGTAGTTGCCGCGAAAGGCCTTAAACAGGTTCCCCTTTTTCGTTTCACGCCAGAGCCTGCCGAGCGAAAACGTCCGTTCTTCGTGTTGAGCGATGCGAACGTAGGCGCCGCCCTGGTTGACGCCTCCCAAAAAAGAACCGCCCACTGATGAAAGTACGAGCCGCACTCCCGGGGCCGAAAGAATCTCCTTCTCAATGGCGGCCATCCCCTCGTTCATTACGGCCAAGTTCGTGCCTTCCGGACCGTTGATGTTTACCTCAAACTCAGCTTCGTCGACATTTGTGGGAATGAACTCCTGCTTGACTGATCGATAGAGCGGGACGCTGGAAAAGATCACAATGATGGCCACGGCGGCAACAACCAGCCGATGACGCATCGCGAGCGCCAACAGTCGCGAGTATCCGGCGTCAATCCAGCGATAGAATCCTCGCCGCGAAGCCGGTGTGCCATGACCGCCTTTGACATCGTCCACGCGAATTAAGCGCGAGCTCATCATCGGCGTGAGGGTGAATGAAACCAGGAGGCTTACCAGAATCGCCACTGCCGCCGTAATGCCAAACTGATAGAGGAAGCGCCCGGAAATCGACGACATGAAAGAGACGGGCAGAAAAATCACAACGAGCGAAAGCGTGGTTGCCAGCACAGCGAGACCGATATCGCGGGTGGCTTCTTTCGCCGCCTCCCGCGCCCCCATCCGCTTCTCTTCAATGAAACGAAAAATGTTTTCGAGGACAACAATCGCGTCGTCGATAACCACGCCGACCATCAGCACCAGCGCAAGCATCGTTACGCTGTTGAGAGTGAAATCAAGAGCGCGCATCATCGCGAATGTGGAAATCACCGAGCACGGAATCGCCACGGCGGCAATCAAGGTTGAGCGCCAGGAACGCATGAAGAAAAACACGACGAGGCTGGCAAGGATACTTCCCAGGATGAGGTGGGTCTCAATTTCATGCAGCGCAGCTTCTATGTAACGCGATTGATCGCGAATGATTTCCAGTTTGATGTCGCCCGGCAGTTGCGCAGCCACGCGGGGCAGTTCGCGTTTGATTCCATCGATCACCTCGATGGTATTAGCGCCTGACTGGCGCCGAATCTCGAGTGAAACCGTGGGCACACCGTTGAGTCGCGAAAGTGATCGCTGTTCCTTGGTTCCATCTTCTACCCGGCCGATATCGCGAAGCCGGATTGGTGAACCCTCGACCGTAGCAATAACCAGATCACCGAAGGATGCGGGATCGGGGTAGCGTCCAAGGGTTCGCAGCACGAGTTCTTCGCGGCCGGTATCCACGTTGCCACCCGGCACGTCCGCATTCTGCCGCGTCAGGGCTTCACGGACAGTTGTAATCGGAAGCTGATAGGCAGCGAGTCGATCGGCATCTATCCAAATATTGATGGCGCGCTCCAAGCCGCCGACAACACGAACCTCACCGACGCCGCCCGTACGCTCGAGCTGCACACGTACCGTCTTGCCAGCAAGTTCGGTAAGTTCGCGAATTGAACGATCGGCCGTGAGAGCAATAGTCATTACCGGCGTGCTATCGTTATCAAACTTCTGCACGGCCGGCGGAGTGGCATCGTCAGGAAGTTGACGGCCCAGGGTACTGACTCGGTCACGAACGTCTTGCGCCGCGGTCTCGAGATCGCGGTCGAGCTTGAAAGTAGCAATAACGATCGAAGTTCCCTGCCCTGAGATGGAGCGAAGCTCGTCGATACCGTCGACCGTATTGACAACCTCTTCCACTTGTTGGGTGATTAGGGTTTCGACTTCCTCCGGTGCTGCGCCGGGCAGCCCGACTCGCACGCTGACTGTCGGCAGGTCGACAGACGGAAAGCGATCCACGCCCAGGCGAAAGAACCCAGCCGTGCCCACTACAACCAGCGACAAGATGATCATCGTCGCGAAAACCGGGCGGCGGATACAGATTTCGGCGAGTTTTTGCATCTAAATAAAAACGTTCTTAGTTCTCCGGCCTTAGGCCTTTGGTCTTTGTACTTGGTTCTTTGTACTTGGAACGAGCTGCTTCGAATAGAGAACAAAGTTCTAAGTACCAAGTACAAAGATCGTTTTTATTCTATTACTTCGACAGCCTGACCTGATTGTAGGTTGCCCGGATCCACTACAACCTGATCGCCGACATTTATTCCGGAAACAATTTCCGTCCACTCGCCGTTGCGACGGCCGGTTGTCACCGGTTTCTCCAGGGCCTTTCCGTTTTGTACGAGGATTACTTTTTCGATGCCGGCAAAAGTAACAATCGCACGGCTGGGCACGGTTGCAGCCATCTGCGCGTCGTTGGTAACAATTTCGGCATGAGCAAACGCCCCCGGCCGCAGCCGCCCGTTATTCCGCACATCGGCTTCAACCAGCAACATTCGGCTCTGCTGCGCGATTACCGGACTTAGGCGCATGATCTGGCCCAGGTAAACTGTAGTGTCTCCATCGAGCGTCACGCGGACACTCTGACCGGAGCGCACATTTTTGGCTTCGCGCTCAGGCACCTCGGCCCTCAGGCGTAGCGGATCCATTTTTACGATATTCACAACCGGCGCGCCTGCCGCCAGGTATTCGCCCACGCTCGCGCGCTTTTCCTGCACGATTCCATCAAGTGGAGCATAGACCGAAGTATCAGCAAGCTGCTGGCGAGCCAGCGAGAGCTCTGAGCGCCGTTGCGCCATTACCGCTTGCCGATTTCGAATCTCCTCAATCGCATCCTGATAGCGACTGAGTGCTACTTTATAAGCAGCATCGGCAGCGTCGAAATCTGAGCGCGCAACAACGCCCTGCTCTACAAGTTTCGCAGAACGGTCGCGAGTAACGCGGGCCTCATCAAGCACGGCGCGAGCTTGTCTAACCGTGCCGGTTTGCTCCAGAACCACCTTATCGTCTCTACCGTCCGGCGAAAGGCCGAGACGCGCGCGCGCCTGCGCCAGCGCCGCTTCCGCTTGCTGGACACGCAGTGTGTAATCCTGCTGCTCAACCTGCGCGATCACCTGACCACGCCGGACGGCGCTGCCCAGGTCGACTATGATTGATCGCAACCGGCCCGGTACTTTGACGCTGGCGGTAGTTTGATCAAAAGCCGCCAGAGTCCCATTAGCTTTCACGGCCTCGCCAAAAGGAGTCTCTTCCACGCGCGCAGTCTTTACCTGGCGCGCTGCTTTGGCCTCGTTCCCGCGATTCTGTTGGGCTCCCGACGGATATTCGGTTTCACAGCCGGAGACAATCAAAACGAGGAAAACAACCGGCAGAAACACACGCCTGCCGCACTTAGGAGATCGCTTCGGACGGCGTTCCGACTGAAAATCGCTAATCATCAAACCTAACTCGCGTCGAAATTCACTTTGTGTCGACCGTCTTTTACCTGGGGAGAGCCAGTTTAGCACGCCGCCTTGCGAGTCGATGAATGGCCCCCTTCCATGGCACTAATGCAGTTACCATTCGAAAGGACCGGGGGCGGCAGCGAGCGGGTGACAGCACGCGCATCACCACCGCTTCGCTCCTGCTTATAAAGTTAGATCCGGTCTTTCGCAAAAGTAACTACGCAGATTCCGACGCGTCGCGTCGCTGTGATTTTTAGCCCGGCCTTTGTAAAGGCATGGGGCGCCAAATCAGGAACTCCCGTTGCTAATGTAAGCATGAATGTCCCGCACAACCAGCGTCTGCGGTGCTGAGTAATTTGTGCCTTCGTACGGCGCGCTGCTTCAACAGGTAATTCATGCGTCGCATGTTAGTTCTATCAGGTTGGGAATCAAGACCCCGCTCCCGGTTCCCTAGTTAGCCGTGCTCCTAAATTGATCTCCCCTGAATCTCCTGCTGGCATCGCATTCCGAAAGAAAATCAGGGGCACGCAATAACGTGCCCCTTCGGCATCACCGGATTCAGGTTCCACTTTACAGAGCTCAGTTATTTTCCGCCGAAGCTCCTTCTGATCAAGTAAGACATTTTGATGAAGAAAGTTCGTGAGTTACGTCTGAAGCCGGGAACGAGTTGCGTTGTGAACGGATGTGCACTGTCGTAGTTCATGTCATCGTTGTAACCGACATAGAACGAAGTTCCGGGGCTTGGGGTCCAACCGGTAAGAAACTGCGCCCGCACTCGAGAGTTCAGCGTGTTGTAATCGATTATAGCTCGCGCAAAATACGACTTCGTAAACTGGTAGGTGCCGCGCCACGTGAGAATGTTGACATCAAATGCGACCAATCCAGTGTCCTTACGCACAAGCCGCTGCTTGTTCAAACTCAAAGAGGTTCGAAACTCATTGGTTGGTTGATAGGTGATACTGCCATTGATCTGGAGCAGATTACCCTGCCCGGGATCCTGCGGCGCAAAACATTCAACGGGTCGCACATTTGGATCGGGATCGCTGCACAACCCTGCCGCGGCCAACTCTCTTGCCCGCACTGCGGGGGGACTCGCACGCGGATATTTCGGGAGGCTGCCGAAATCCAGGTCGAAGTGATTGAAGCGGTAGGTTACCTGACCGTTGAACTGAATCTTCTTGTTGAAGTTTGAACCGAAAAAACCAGATATGTGGTGCTTCATTGCCGACCGTTCATTATCCGGACCAAAGAAGGTACAGCGATTTACACCACCCAGAGGATTGCACGGCCGGGCCTGGCGCGTCGGACCAAACTCGTGATCAAACAAGCGCTCATAAGCGGGTTCATACCAGGCACCGACCCAGCTGCTTCGTGGCAAACTAAGCTCGACCACGTTCTCGCTCTCCCAGGTATACATTCTTCCCTGCCAGTCATAATCGACGTGAGAGAAGTTATGCAGGTGATAGGAGATGAGCGTCTGCTTCGGCTTGGGATCTGAGTTGTAACGCACGAAACCATAATTAAAGTTCGAATTTGTGCGCTGGAAAAACCCCACGTCGGCCCGATAGTCTTTGGTGAAGCCTTCCCCACCAAGCTCATAACCCCAGTTTCGTCCGGAGACGTTGTAGTCAACCGAATAGCCGAAACCGTTGCCGGTACGATACCTCGTCTGGCCATCGTTGGGATCAAAGAAGAAGTTGCGCGAAGTCGTGCCGAGCGTTTGAAAAGTAAAGGTTGTCTGCTTGTTAAGACGAAAACGACCATCTATAGCAACGACCTGATTGTGCTTCTCAATAAAATTGTAACTGGTGGCGAGTATGCCGAGGGAGTTTTCCTTGCCGATGTCACGTTTAAGACGCAACACGCCGATGTAGGCATTCTTGTCCACAAAACGTTCGCTGTTACAAACAACTCTGGGATCGAGTGCCCGGCGCTCCCGGCATGAACTCAGCGCCCCGCGGTCGTCGGCACTCAAGTTTCCGGGGCCATTATCACTTGCGGCAATAAGACCAAAGCTGGTGCGACCAAGTCTTCCCGTAGTCTTGATAGCAATATCGGGATCCACAATCGCCCGCGTGTGAACGGTCGTAATGGGAGTAGCAAAAATATCGATGCCTTCCAGGAAAAACGGTCTCTTCTCGGGAAAAAAAATAGGAAAGCGTTGATTAGCAGTGACGACCAACTGATCCGCCTCAACCTGGGCGAAGTCAGGATTGATCGCCAGATCTAGCGTGATCGCAGGACTCGGAATGAACTTCGCGGTCAGCCCCGGATCTAAACCGATCGGTTGATTGACGATGCGACCAGGATCAGTTGCGGCTAGCGCTGTTCCTGGAAAGACGCCGAATGTGCGGACGAACCTGCCTTCCTGCGAAACCGTCAGACTCGGGATGAGCTCAATAGTCCGCTCGACCGAAATACCTTCAAGCCCGCCAAGGTGGCCGGCCTGGTTCATATTTCCGTCGATACTGCGAGAGAACGGCATCCATGAACTTAGTTCGCGGTTGAACCGCTGGATGCGACGAAAGAAGTGCGCACCCCAAAGCTTTCCTTTTCCGGCTTCATAACGAAGCGATTTGAAAGGAATGGCAATCTCGACGATATAACCGCTTTCATTAATTGCGCCCTTCGACTCGAGCAACAAGTCCACACTAAAATCTTCACCGCGACCCTCGGTAAGAATTCCATCTCCCTGGATGCCAAGCGGGTTGAAGAAAATTTCAAACGCGCGACGCTTGTCGTTAAAAGTGTCGAGATAGAAACCTACATGATCGTCCTGGAAAATATTGTCGCGCTTGGCGACCGTCGAACGGATCTTGTCGGGCTCATCGAAAGCGCGGAAAGCAATATAGAGGAACCTTGAATCGTAGCCGATCAGTACCTCAGTTGGTTTTGAGGGCGCGATGTTATCGCCGGGATCGATCTGATAGAAATCCTTCAGCATCACCGCGCTCTTCCACACGTCGTCGTTCAAAACGCCATCAATACTCGGCGGCTTTTCAAACTTCGGAATGATGACTGGGTTCGCTTTCTCGGGCGGGAGGGTCACTGCGCCTTTGGCGGCGGGGGCGGCGGGAGTTGCGGGCGTCTTCGGGTTGGCGGTTGCGGTTTCCGCGGCCGGCTGATTTGGCGCCGGAGTCCCAGATACCAGTGCAGGCGAAGGGGACGGCGACGGGGGCGCGGGAGGAGGCGTCTTACCATTTGATTGCGCTGCCGCAGTTGCTGCGAACAGGACAATGACACCGAGTAGTAGAGCTGCTCTTTCCATTATAACCATCCCTGAATGATTGCCTGTTTACCGCTGGTCCGGACCAGGAGAAACACCCAACTCGTGCTTCGTGAACCAGCAGAACTTTAAGAGGTATTGGGTACGGGGAGATACCCAAAAACGGCGATGCGCTCCGATGCGCGTTAAGGTTAATCGGGATGCTCGAGCGCGTTAATCTCTACGCAGGAGGAGACATCCGTGTTCTCGGCAATATGCCTGACCACGCAAAACACTCTCCGAAATAAGGAGCGGTTTTGATAAAAAACGTCCGGCCACTGGGGCGAAAAAAGTATTATCAAACAAACGCGGCTTGAGATTGCTTTCATCAAGATCCCCTGGTGGTCTGGTTCGGAACTGATTACGAGTATTGCCGGTGGAGGAATCAAGTTACTAACTGTTGACGCGTTTCGGATGAAGACGGAGGCCAGGCGGGGATTCCCCGTATTGCGGAAATCCCGATTGCCCTTAGCGCGATTGCAGCGCAATCCTTCCGTCGCCGGTGCTCAAAAGAAATACGTTTCCGCCGCGACCCACCTTCCATCGACGCATTCGTTTAGAGGTGGCAATGTCTTCGGTCATGTTTAGACCGCTGTTGTCGATGTCCTCGGCATCAGTTTCAATCGTGAAATCGGAATTCGCAGGGACGGACAAGGAGATCGAGCCATCGCCGGTCCGGGCGGCCAGGGCCGTGAACTTCCCGTCAAGCGAAATCGAGCCATCGCCGGTGCGCGCATCGATGGTTCCATCGAATTCAGAAACTTTGATGGAGCCGTCGCCGGTATTCACACGAAGTTGTCCCCTGCTGCCGGAGACTTCGATCGAACCGTCGCCGGTGCGCAGATCGAGATCACCTGCGACTCCGTCCAGATTCAAGCTTCCATCTCCCGATGACACATGCAGAATCGCATTTCGCGGAACATAGACCTCAAGCGAAGCTACTCCGTTGCTTTCCGGGGAACGGGCAATGACAGAGATTGATGAACCCTGCTGCTCGCTCTGAATTGTTATTAGCTTCGCTTCATGCGCGTCGTTAGCGCGTTTGGTGGCGGTGTACATCACTTCCGACTTGTCCCAACCACGAATTGCGATGGAGCCATCAAAAGTTGATATGTTCACATTTGGAGTTCCGCTCACCGTAAAGGTCTTCGACTCTTTTTCAGTGAAGCGTCCGTCTCCCTTGCCTCGACCGTAGCCTTCGCCACGCCCATAACCTTCGCCACGGACCTCTCGGCGTACCTGTTCCCGCACGTGCCGCTGTGTTTCCCGCTCGACTTCTCTCTGCGCCACGGCAATCTCACGCTGCGCGTCACGAATCGCGCGTTCTACTTCCCTCTGTACCTCGGCTTGAGTCTCCCTGGAAATCCTTGCGGCGCTAGCATGCTCCGCTCGTTCTGCGCGACGAGCTTCAGCTGCTTCGCGACGTTCTTCGGCGCTGAGACGGCCGGATTCATCCTCGTGCTCGCCTTCACCTTCGCCGTAACCGACGCTCTTGTTCTTTTCCTTTTTCTTGTCTTTGTCGGGCAGCAAGCCGGTTGCCGGACTCAGCGCGCGGCCGTCCTGCGCATGCTTGATCATGATGCGGCCATTAACATTGCCCAACTTAATGCTCGGCCCTGCCGTTCCGATTTGCCCATAAAGTTCATGACCGACGTAGTCGCCATGATGGACCTGCAGACCGAAGTCGTTGCTAATGGCGCCATGAACAGTGCCGGCGCGGACCACCGCGTTAGCATCAGAAGGAATAATCAACGTCAGGTTGCCATTAACCGAGTTCAAAGACACCGGACGCGCGCTATCAAGACTAGCGAACGTGGCTTCCAAACCACCGTTAACGGTAGACAACCTGGCGACTCCCAGCAGACCGCGAGCTACCACTCGGCCGTTTACGGATGAGGCTTTAACGTCGCCCTCAACACCATCGATTTCCAGGGAACCATTTACGAGATCGACCGACTCCAACCGGGCTTTGCGCGGCACTATGATCGAATAATCTACGAGCGCAGGATTGTTCATCCGTCCGCGATCGTCATCGGTGAAATGCTGGTCCCAGTTGGGGTAATCGGTCCTGATGCGAATCGATTCAGCGCTCGCGTTTACCTCGATCTTCGCTTCATCCAGGCGCTCTTGTTTAAAAGCGCGCTTGACGGCGTTTACCTGAACCTCATTGCGATCCCACACAGAGATGCGCACTTCGCCGTTCAGGTTTTCAACACTGACGCGGCCGGTTGCTGACAAAGGATAGGTTTGGTGAAATTCCTGTCGCACTTCGAATGGATCTGGGGGTGACTGGTGCGCCTCGCTTGAGGCCAAACTCGCAGACGAAACAAAACCACTGAAGGGGAGTCTCGATGCAATTCCACTTGAGGCGCTCAACAGCGCCCCGATCATCGCTATTGCTGTAATCAAACTTTTGGTGAACATGTTGTTCTCTTCTACTCCGTTGAAAAGCTGTAGAGGCGCTTGCGGCCTGATAGTTTCCTGCTGGTAAAGATTATTTATGTGCGTTGTCTGTCTCCTCGTTTATGACACCGCGTTTCACCTTCTCCAACAGAGGAAGTGAAACTTCGTCGGCTGATTCATCGATGACCTTGTCGGCTTCGACCGCGTCGTTATGCGCGGGTAGAAGTCTCAAACTAATGATCTCATTGAAAGTCTTAAACTCGTTGACACTGGGCCACTGAACCCCGCTCGAGTTCGCTGGAAGTTTGTTGATTTTGATCCGGGCTCTCCCCCGTGCGAGTGCGACGTCGATATCACCTGTCTTGCGTGCACCGCCGCGAAGGAACGCGATCCGCGTCGGCGCCTGAGCCAGCGCGTTCCATTGAAACTCCTTCTCGGCACTCTTCTCTTGTTGTTTCTCTCCTGCCTCGCAAGAGAGTCCTTTGCCGGTAGTAATAATTTCCGGCGTCAAATATTTCACTCCTCTGAAACCAGCAATCCTTGAATCGCGATCTGTTCGAGGGGCGATTGGGAGTTCAGTCACACTTTCACCTGTCTCGCCAGCGAACCCTTTGAACTCTACCGAACCTCCGGCAGCAATGACCTCGCCGCGCGGATATTCACTCGTTGATCCGATTACCTGTCCGTGTGCCAACTGCGGGCCTTCCGCCAGAGACCTGGTCGCCGAGTAGACTCTCGCCAGACCCCCCAGACCCTCCGACGTGTACTGATGAACTTCACCAGCCATTTCCTGCAAGCGATTCAAATCCTTCATCGCGGTTGAAAAGGCTGCGTATGTCAGAAGAAGAATGACTGCAACCTTGTATACGTTGTTTCGCGACCTGCTGATTGGCTTCATCTCGTTCATGGCCTTTTTCCCTTTGCACCCGGACCGGGATGATGAACCTGAAGTTCGCTTAACGGTCATTCCCGGCCCGTCTGCGTTGCTCTATTACCAGAACACCGAAATGCGGATGTTTGTGACAACAATTTCATTAAAAACTGTGATTTTATTTGGCGGGAAGCAAGTTTGCGTGAGGCGGAAGTGTGGATCAACGTTAAGAGTCCGAGGGTGTCATTGGCGCGCCCCCGGTTAAGTTTGCGGTTCACGCCTCTTCCATCACCCTGAAGGCGTGAAAGTTAATCGCCATGCGCGTTGCCCACGCTATTAATGCTCACACTTTGGACGCGATTCGGACTAGTTTTGTTCCAGGCGCAATGTGCCCGAGAAGGAAGCTACGGAGATAGTGGCGTCGCCCGTTCCGTGTATTCCACTAATGCGACGCATTATGAATGTGACCTTGGCCACCGGGCTCACCGTGATTACCGGTTTGACGTGAATCTTGACTGAAGGAGTAGTCACCTTAACTACAGGTGCAACGTTCGGCGCGACGCCTGTTGGCTCGGCTTTCGGAGCAGAAGGTGGGGCTGGAGTTTCAGGCGAATCCGCCGCTGTTGGCGTAGCAGGCGGCTCAGGGGCCGTCGCCGCTGACGACTGAGTGAGAGTTAAGGGAAAGTCAGTAATGATTTCACCGTCTTCCGAAACCTTGGCCCGCAACTTGAAAGAAGCATTTGCCGGCAGAGCCAGGGTGACATCCCCGGAAAACGAGTTGAACCAATAACGACCGGCAGCGGCCAGGGGGCCGGTCATGATCAAATTTCCACTGACAGTCTTGGTGTTGATTTGCTTGTGAGTAACCTGCGACAAAGTGATGTCTCCGCTGGTAGTGACCACGTCAATTGTGTCGCCTGGATCCACCGGCCGCAGATTCGCTGCGTCTATAGAACCACCCGCCGAACTGACGCTCACTCGACCACTCGAATCCTTGAGGCAGATGCTGCCGCCGATGCTGCCCAGCTCAATTGAACGCGAAATCTGCTCAACTTCGATGTCGCCGTTCTGCGTTCCCGCGTAAGCGGAAGCAATTTCAGCGATGCTGATGTCGCCGTCGCGAGTTTGCACTAAAACAGTGGCGCCGTGCGGAACGTTCAAATCAACATCGCTATAGGCCTGACACTTTCCTTGCGGTTTCTGCGTTTCAGCTTGATTGAGAACTACAACCTCAAGTTTCTTAATGACACCGGAAGGACCGGCTTCAGCAGCGTGCTTTAGGTCGATCTGCACGGCGTCCGCCGATCGCGCGGTCACCTGGTTGCGATCCCAGCCGCGCACTGTGATGTTCCCTGACATCACGCACAGCGAAACAGTGACGGCAGCATCTACAGCGACCGTGCGATCCACCTTCTGTTCTTCGTCGCGGAGCTCAGAACGCGGAGTCGGGGGACTGGCAAAGCTGCTGGCCGCAAAAGTTACTGTTATGAGGCTGACAATAATTGCTCGAAACATCATTACTAACTAGTCCTGCTGTCTATTAAATGTGCGCGCCTCAGCGACGGTATTCAGAAGACTTACTTTGTTTTGATAAGCAGCGAACATAAATTCCGCGGCATCCGGATCACTGGGGTTCTTCTTCGCAGCGTTGCGCGTCGCCGCCAGCGCCCTATCTACGAGAGCGAGATTCCGCTCATATTCAGCCTGAAGCGCCGGACGCATCGGACGATTACTCGTCGACTTGATGGTGGAATCCAGCTTGGCGATTGTCTGCAGGTAACTGCGCTCGCCAGGCAACAACTTCACAGTGTCATCATTCCTTTCGACGCCTTTGTTCGCTACCTGGTTATTGAGATTTGCAGACTGAGGTCTCACGTTGCGACCCTTCCGATTCGGAGGCGATTTCACTGGTGTGGGAATAACTGCCACTACTGGCGCAATCTGAGGGGCAACCACGCTGCTTCCGGGATTTTCTTTTCTGCTGGGTGTGATTGTTTCCGCTACTTCAGGTTGATTAACAACCGGTGAGACCGCACGCCATTGGTTTAGTCCCAGGATTGCACCCAATCCCAAGACCAAGACAAGACCGGCGTAACCGAAAGCTCTTTGAGGCGCAACAGAGAAAGGAGTGACAAGCGACTGCAACCAGGCGCGAACTGAGAACGCGGACGATGCGTTCACAGCCGAGCTACGTGTGTGCAACCCCGAAATCGCAGCGTCAATACGTTGGCGCAGGTGTTCCGTGGGCACGGCTGCTTCCAGCTCAGGTGCCAGCGCCGAAGACAGCAAGTTGAGCTCGGCCTCCAACTCTCGCGCTGACGCTGTACAGCTTTGGCAAGCCGCCAGGTGTGTCGTCACTGTCTTCAGTGATTCGCCGGCAAGTTCGCCGTCAAAATAACTTTGCAGAATTCCTTCGTCCAGACACTCTCTCATCGACTTCCTCCGATTTTTCCGTAAACCCTAGCAAACTCTTTTCTTCCTCGCGCCACCAGGCTGCCGACATTCGTCTCCTTCAAAGACAAGGCCACGGCGATCTCCCGGTAAGAAAGCCCCTGTTGTTTCAAAAGCAGGCAACTGCGCATCGGCTCTTTAATCTTCTCGAGCGCGCGCCGAGCACTCTCGATGGCCACGCGCCGTTCGTAATCTTCGTGAGGCGCGGGTGCGAACCAATCCTGCATTGTTTCCTTCTGGTATTCATTGTCTCGCGCCATCGAACGACTCTGTCCGCGCAAAGTGTTGCGCGCTACATTCAAGGTCACACGCAAAAGCCACGCCCTCAAGAGTTCCTCGCCCGGCGTGGCGTCGAGATTGCGATAGAGCCTGAGAAAAACTTCCTGGGTAACATCTTCAGCCAGAGCCGAGTCGCGCACCACCGATCGGGCAGTCCGAAAGACAGCACGGTGATGAAGCGTAAACGCCTCGTCAAAACTGAGGGCGGTCGCCGCAGTCGCCACTTCCTTAGCCATGGGCTCGGTCAAAGCTCTAGCTTGTCCAGTCATTGATCACCGCTCTCAACCATGCAAACACCGCAAACTATCGGTTTATGGCAACTTTCTTAAGCGTCGGCTCGAGTTGCCGGCTAACGCGTTTTCCGCGCCGTATTGTAGTCTGAATCGAAGTTTGCACAAATTCCTGAGAGCGGGTTAAGTTCAGTTAATCGATTAGTACGTCTCCAGGTGCTCAGTTAAACGCAAAGCATGTCTGAAAGTTCGCTTATCAAAACTGTCGCAGAACGCGACGATCTGCTCGTCCCCGCGATCAACGACGCTGACCGGAAACTGCACGACAGTCCCTTCATGCGCGCTTGTAGACGCGAGCTTGTTCCCTACACGCCGATTTGGCTGATGCGCCAGGCAGGCAGGTACATGCCGGAATACCGTCAGATTCGCGCCCGCAAAGAGTTTCTGGAACTATGCAAAACGCCCGCACTGGCAGCGGAAGTGACGATCACTGCAGCGGAGCGCCTCGGGGTTGATGCCGCAATTATCTTTGCCGACATTCTGCTGGTCGTGGAACCGCTGGGACTGAAATTGGAATTCAGTAAAGGTGAAGGGCCAAAGATTGATAACCCCGTGCGAGACCGCGCCGATATTGAGCGCCTGCGAGAGTTGGAAGATATGGGCTCGCTGGATTTTGTTTGCGAAGCGATCAGGCAAACTCGCCGCTCGCTGCGGGTGGATCTGCCCCTGATAGGGTTCTGCGGCGCACCGTTCACGGTCGCTTCCTATATGATCGAAGGTGGCAGCTCGCGCAACTTCGTCCATACAAAGTCGCTGATGTATCGCGACACAGGCGCCTGGAACGCCCTGATGTCGCTGATTTCGCGGGCTCTGGTGAAATATCTGAATGCTCAAATTGCCGCCGGCGCTCAGGCTGTGCAGATATTTGATTCGTGGGTTGGGTGCTTGAGTTCCGATGACTATCGGAACTACGTCTTGCCGCACACGCGCAACGTCATTCAGAACGTGACACCGGGAACTCCTGTCCTGCACTTCGGGACGGGAACGAGCTCCCTGCTCAAACTCATGCGCGAGGCTGGAGGCGATGTTATTGGTCTGGATTGGCGAGTCCGGCTTGATGAGGCGTGGGACCAAATCGGAACGGATGCAGGAGTCATGGGGAACCTTGATCCTGTGGCGCTCTTTGCCGGCAAGGATCACATTCGCTCAGAAGCCAAGAAGATCCTGGCCCAGGCTGGCGGTCGGTCAGGACACATTTTCAATCTCGGACACGGCATTCTTCCGGAGACACCGGTCGAGAATGTAATCGCGTTGGTTGAGATGGTTCACGAAATGAGTATTAAGTAGTTTCGGGTTTTGGGTTTCGAGTTTCAAGTCCGGGTTCCGAGAAACTTCTAAAGCGAGCTAAGCTTATCTGGTGAATCCAAACCCGAATCCCAACCCAGACCTTAGCACTCCGAACTTGGAAACGAACTCGGAACTCGGAACTCGAAACTCGAAACGTAGCTTTGATGCCTTGCTAGTCGTGTCGTTTGGCGGCCCTGAAGGCAATAGCGATGTACTGCCGTTTCTCGAAAACGTTTTGCGGGGAAGGAATGTGCCGCGCGAACGCATGCTGGCTGTGGCTGAACACTACAAAATGTTTGGCGGCGTCAGCCCCATCAATGAACAAAACCGCAAATTGATCGCGGCCCTGGAGAAGGAGCTGACTGCCAAAGGTCCAATTCTGCCGATCTACTTCGGTAACCGCAATTGGCACCCTCTGCTTGCCTACACCGTCGCCCGCATGAAGGCAGATGGAATAGATCGCGCCCTGGCTTTCGTTACCTCGGCATATAGTTCCTATTCAAGTTGCCGGCAGTACCTGGAAAACATCGCCGGGGCGCAGCGAACAGTTGGAGCAGGCGCTCCGCAAATCGAAAAGCTTCGCGTCTTCTACAATCATCCGCTCTTCATAGAGGCCAACGTTGAAAACGTCCGGGCCGGCTTGTCTCAAATTCCTGAGTCGCAGTTGCCCACCACGCAACTCGTTTTCACCGCGCACAGCATCCCAATGTCAATGGCCGCGAACTGTGCTTACCAGGCACAACTTGAGGAAACCGCGCGAATAATTGCGTCGCACATTGCCATTGAGCAAAGACTTTTTCCTCATAAGCTCGTTTACCAAAGCCGGAGTGGTCCGCCCATGCAACCGTGGCTTGGTCCTGATGTGCTCGACTACCTCAGCGACGCGAGAGAGGCCGGCACCACCGATGTGCTCCTTGCGCCAATCGGTTTCATTTCTGATCACATGGAGGTCATTTACGATCTGGACACGGAAGCAAGGCAGCTCTGTGAATCAATCGGATTGAACCTGGTGCGAGCGAACACAGTGGGCACCCATCCCAAGTTTGTGCAAATGATTCGCGAGTTGATCCTGGAACGAATGGACCCGAAAAGTGAGCGAACATTCCTGGGCGAGCGCGGGGCGAGCGCTGATATCTGTCCCTCCGGTTGTTGTGAGCAAACTGCAATCTTGCAGTCATGAAACGAATCGTCATCATCGGCGGCGGCATCACCGGTTTGGCGGCTGCGCACCGGCTGCTTGAGCTGGCAAATGAAACATCTCAAAGGCTCGACCTGATCATTCTCGAAGCGAGTGACCGATTGGGTGGGGTGATTCAGACTGAACATCACGACGAATTCATCCTCGAACATGGTCCGGATTCATTCCTCTCCGAGAAGCCGGAAACAGTGGCACTGGCCCGACGTCTTGGGATCGACTCCCACCTCCTGCAAACGAATCAGGAACATCGTCGTAGTTTCATTGTTAATCGCGGGCGCCTGAGGCCGATTCCAGAAGGCTTCAATCTGATGGCCCCGTCGCGGCTCTGGCCCTTCGTCATCAGCGACATCATCAGTTGGACCGGCAAGGTCAGGATGGCGCTGGATCTTCTGTTACCAAAGGGCCACATGAATGACGACGAAAGCCTGGCCGCCTTCGTGCGCCGCCGGTTTGGACAAGAAGCCCTCGAGCGCATCGCCCAGCCGTTGATTGGTGGAATTTATACTGCCGATCCGGAGCAACTGAGTTTGAGAGCAACGATGCCGCGCTTTCTGGAAATGGAGCGGGACGATCGCAGCCTGATCAGGAGTCTGCAAAAGCGAGGTCGAAACGAAGTCAAAACCGCCGAGGCCGGCGGCGCTCGCTACAGTCTCTTTCTTACCTTCGATCGTGGAATGCAGTTCCTGGTGGATCGACTTGCTGCTGAAATCGGGAGCGCGTCGATTCAACTCAATACCCGAGCTGTATCTCTTGCTCGCGATTCGGAATCAGCTGGATGGCTGATTCAGGATGGGTCGGGCAAGAGTCTTCGTGCCGACGGAGTGTGCCTTGCCCTGGCTGCCCCGGCGGCGGCAAGTCTTTTACGTGATGTCGATCATCATCTCGCCCACGAGCTTGGGGGGATACCATATGCTTCGACCGCTACGATCAATCTCGCATACAAACGAAAAGATATTCCCCATCCTCTCGATGGTTTTGGTTTTGTCGTGCCGTTCATCGAAAAGCGTTCGCTTCTTGCCTGCACTTTTAGTAGCGTCAAATTCGCCGATCGCGCTCCCAAAGGAAGTGTTTTGTTACGTGCCTTTGTCGGCGGTGCCCTGCAGCCGGAGCTGTTCACGATAGATGAAGAGGAGATGACTCAACGCGTGTTGTCGGACTTTCGCGATTTGTTGGGAATAAGGAAGACACCGCTCTTCAGCCGGATCGTGAAGTGGAAAGGCTCGATGCCGCAGTATCACGTGGGGCATCTCGATCGAGTCAAGCGAATTGAAAAGCTCGCGGCCGAGGTGCCGAACTTTGCGCTCGCCGGCAACGCCTACACGGGTGCAGGAATTTCGGATTGCATCCGCGAAGGCGAGCGCGCTGCGGATCAGATTTTCAGAGTATCAGGAGACGCGCGCGGTTAAGCAACAAAACAACAGTTGGCGTCCTCAGAAAGTCAGCCTGCCTTTGACTAACTAGCATAGATGGCGTAGAAACCACCCAACCCCCACGATAAGGAGTCGAGCCCAATGCCCAGCGGGCAATCAACGTCAGCGAAGTTTGAAATCGAACAAGAACTCCGTCAGATGAATGATGACTGGGTGAAAGCCCTGGTCCGCGCTGACCACGACACGCTGGATCGAATCATGGCGGATGACTTCTTTTTTGCGTATCCCATGGAGGGAGACGACAAGGCGCAGTTTATTGGTGACGTAGTTTCAGGTGAGGTCAAGGTCGAACACCTTACACGGGAGAACGTCGCCGTCAGAATTTGGGGAGAGACGGCGGTGCTGACCGGAAAAGACTCAGCAAGGTGGTCTTACAAAGGGCGCGACTTCAGCGGTCATTACAAAATCGTTCACATCTATTCGCGGCGCAACGGCGGTTGGCAACTCGTCTCTGTTCAGGCCTGCCCAATAAGCTAAGCTCTCAACGCCAAACTACGAAACGCGAGACTAAGGCCTTTGCGTTAATTCCCGTACTTGACCGTGATCGAGGGTAGCGGCCCTATAAACTACGCTCGTCACTCATCGTTGATCGCTTCAACTACAGTACGCGATCGGTAGCGACCGCTTTCAACCACAGCAGCCACTCAACATTGATTCGAACCAGTGATCAGTTCGATTAAAGCCCACGCCCAAGGTTCATAGGTAGATCACATATGAACTACGCCAGATCCTGGCGGGAATAGAACCCGGCACCGCCGCAGTCAGAACGATTGCATAGTCTTCGCCGAGATGAGAATCACTCACAACGGAATCGTCTGCCGCCGCCAGCGAGGAAAAAACATTCGACTGCGAAGCTTCCTTCTCGGGACTGACGACCGCAAGCCGCCGCAGACACTGGTAAAGATGTTCCAGGCCCGAACCGTACGGGCCACTCTCGCCTCCGAGTATCATTCTTACCTCGGCGCGTTCGTCGATAAAGTGCTTCAGATGTGAGGCGGCTTTAACGACACCTCGTTCAAACCGTTCTGAAAAACTTCCCTGCTCCGAGTCCGGCACTGGTCGCGTGTCCAGGATGATTGTGATGCGTCGTTCGTCTTCAGATGTAAATTCACGCACCGTCAAGCGTCGTGCGCGTGCCGTGGCTTTCCAATCGATATGGCGCAAGTCGTCCTGAGGTTGGTAATCGCGCAAGGCAAACAAATCATGACCAGCACCGCGGCGCACCGAAGCCATCCGGCCGGCAGACATCGGCAGCAAGTGAAGCTCGTCGCCGATCGGCAGGGGTTTTGGATAGACAAGGATGTCGACGTTTCTTGCTCGCAGTCGTCTGCGCCGGCGCACAAAACCAAACGGGAAGCGCGTAGAGAGCTCAAAGCCGTCGATGAAGACATGACCGCGTTTGCTAAACAATTGTTCGACTCGCTGTTCGGCGGCGGCGCGATGGGGAATGTATGTGAAGTAAGCCAGAGCCCGTTTATGGTATCGAATTCTTCGGGGTTTGCGTTTACCTTCGTCGTCGTGTTCCCTGGGACCGCGTGCTTCAACCAGCACTGAGAGCGACGGCAGCAGCCGTTTCGGATTCCGCAGCGTCACAATCACCGGAGCCGCCTCGCCGGCGAAGATATGATCAGGAAAACGTGCGGATACAATTAAATCTCTTAGAGATGTTCTGGCGGCTGCCCAACCAACGAAGAGCGTGGAAACGAGGAGTGAGAAAATTAGAAACAGCAGATTGTGTCCGGTGTTCCAGGCAGCAAAGCCAACTACGATAACGATCGCCAGAAAAATTCCGCCTCCTGTGGTCACCTCAACGGGTAAATCAAGTCCCACGACTTCGAGCCGTGCGGAGCGGGCCAACGGCGGCACAATCAAAATGATAATCAAACCGGCGATTATGAGTGAAAGGACTGCGCCTGCCGTGGCCAGACTATTGTCGTTGGTGCGCCGCGCGAGAAGGGTAACTGCTGCAGAGCCCAGGCCGGCAAGTACGAGCAGCGTTCCGAGTATGGCATTGCGCCACTTTAATAAGGATGAAGGATGAGGATATGGGAAGGATGAGGGATGAGGGATGAAGGATGAATCAGATGATGAGGGTTGAGAGCTGGGAGCTAAAGTACCTGATTCCGAATCTGCTTCATCCCTCATCCCTCATCCCTCATCTCACATCCTTCATCCCTCATCCCTCATCCTTTCAGAGTGGCACGCTAACCGTTTTCATAATCTCCGTCAGAACCGCCTCAGCCTCCTCACTTCGTCTCAACGCCGACGCAAAGCGCGAACTCACGAGAATGCGATGGGCGAACACCGGTAAGACCAGCCGTTTAATGTCATCAGGAATGCAATATGATCGTTCTTCGGTTAACGCGAGGGCCTGGGCTGCACGAAACAATGCCAGACTTCCACGCGGGCTGACTCCCAGATCCAGCATTTCTGAGGCACGCGTTGCAGCCACAATACTCATCAGGTAATCAACGAGCGCGTCGTCAATGGCAACGGCCGCCACACTGCGTTGTAAGTCAATCACTTCCTCAGCAGTCATGACCGGAACCACCTCGTCAAGCGGATCAAAGTGTTCGCGGTCCCGGAGAATCTGTTTCTCATCGCGCAAGCTTGGATGACCGATACGTAAACGAAGCATGAACCGATCCAGTTGCGACTCCGGCAGGGGGTAGGTACCGTGATGTTCAATGGGGTTCTGTGTCGCCAGAACCATGAACGGGGCGGGCAAAAGATGTGTGATGCCCTCTACTGTCACCTGCTTTTCCCCCATGGCCTCAAGCAGTGCCGATTGGGTTTTCGGTGTGGTGCGATTGATTTCGTCAGCCAAAACAATATTCGCGAAGACTGGTCCCGGCTTCCACTCAAAAACGCTGGAATGCTGGTTATAAATTGACAATCCAATGACGTCCGAAGGCAGCAAATCGGACGTGAATTGGATTCGCTGAAAACTACAGTCGAGGGCCCGCGCGAGAGCTTGCGCGAGAGTTGTCTTGCCGACCCCGGGAACGTCTTCGACTAGCAGGTGACCGCCGGCGATCAGTGTGACAATAGCCAGACGAACTGCTTCCGGCTTGCCCTTGATCACCGTCTCGATAGCCTCCTGAAGCCGGATAACGTTTTCGACAGCGCCCGACATCACTGTCGGAGGATGTCCTTCTACTGGTTGCAGACGTCGCATGAGATTCTTTCCTCTTAAAACTCGGCCCATTCTACATGCTAAGAGAGACCGCCGCACCCCCAAAGTGTCCCCAAAGTGTCCGTTCGCAAACGCCCCGCGATTCTTAGGGCTTCATTTCAAAGTGAGCCACTACCCAGCGGCATGTGATCTTGTCCGCGGCCTGTAGTAAACTTACCGCTGTCATTACATGGTGCGCCCACGTCCCTTTAAAGGAAACCGGAACCTGCTATCAACTGGCACGTGTAATGGCTGAAGGAGATTTTATGAAACACAACCGTAAACATCGACGAGGTGAGGCGGGCTTCTCGCTCATCGAATTGATGATCGTGATCGCCATTATTGGAATTTTGATCGCAGTCGGCGTGACCGGGTGGAAGGCGGCGGTACGTTCAGCTAACGAGGCTGCAGCTATTAAGACCATGAAAACTGTTGCCGAACAACAGCTGCTTTACTACAACTCGCACCAGCGCACGACGTTCGGTACGTTTGATGAGATGTTGAAGGAAGGGCTGCTTGATAACCGCTTCGGGGGGACAACGCCCGTAGTCGAAGGCTACGTTTTCACTATGAGGGTGATTCCGCGATCCACAACGCAACAAGCCAGCTGGGCTCTTAATGCAGATCCGCAAGTTACTGAAGGCAACTCAGCTACAGGCAGAAACCACTACTACCTCGACTCGGATTCAAACACGATCCACGTGAATGAGTCGCAACCCGCCGCCGCAAGTGATCCCTCAATCGGAGGTTAAGAGTTAGATCAGTATCTTCGGCCAGGCGAGGAGTGCGGACATTCCCTGGTCGGAGGTTCGGCGAAAGGCCGAGCGCCTCTGGCCGCTCTGGCGTAATTGTTTTAACCAATCCGAGCGAGTGTCTGCCCAGTCCCATGGAGCCTTGAGAGCAAAAGCTGAACCACAGTTTCAGATCCTATGGAACCTGCCATTAATCGTCGCCCCTTCCGCAACGGACAACAGACTAGTTGAAACGTTGCCGGTCACATCCGCCGTCGGGCCCAGCACCACTTCCCTGCTTGCGTTGATATCGCCTTCCACGGTGCCATTGATCTTTGCCACGGCAACATTTATCACGGCCTCTCGGACTTGCGCGCCGTTACTCACGATGAGTGTGCCCTCCGCCGAATCGACATGCCCTGAAAAGTGTCCATCGATGCGCAACATCGATTTGAATTGCACTTCGCCGGTAAATTTCAAGACATCTCCGACGAAGCCAAGCCAATTGTCCTGGGGGGTTTTCACTCGCTGGGGGTGCTCAGCGGTTCTGGCAATTGCTCCACTACTCAACGCTTTATCCTTTCTTCTGGTTTGGTTTGTTTTTAGATTCGAGACCGCGGTTAGGTTGATAACAGACACTGCTCGAATCGAGAGATAGGAGACGTCCTCGATCGGAGAATGAACTATAGCACTCGTGGTGTTTCTTGAATGTTACGATTAGATTGCGTTCAGAGGCAGGCTGATGACTTATGAACCGCTAGCGCAGGTGGGCATTGATCGTTTAAGATGCCGCATTCTCGGCGAGTTCCCGGATAATTGAGTGGTTCAATAATCCGCGTAGACTAATAAGAAGACTTAGTGCCCGCTTGGCTCAGTGGTAGAGCACTCGCTTCACACGCGAGGGGTCAGTAGTTCGAATCTACTAGCGGGCACCACTTTTCCGTAGCTCACTCCACCTTGATATCCGCATTGAAAGCAGTGGGCCTCACGCTCTAGCCGGTGTTTATCAGCGACCGCCCAGTGTGGATCGGTTCGATAACACAAATTGTTCGACAACAGAACATCTCAATTAGTAAGAAGGACTAAGGCATCTCGGAATGGCTATTGACGTCTACGTTTTGCGAAACGGGCAACGGCACGGTCCTTATGCTTTGGAGACCGTTCGCGATGGCTGTCTGATGGAACATTCAAATCTGACGATCAAGCATGGCATGCCGGCATCGATGGCTGGGTGCCATTGCATTCTCTCGCGACTGGTTCTTATCAGTATCGTTGCAGTGCTTGTGGGCCTCAGCAACACCTACGTTGTTTAGGCGGGTCAGCCCAGGCGGTTGGGTGTTCTTTTTTGTATTCCTCGTCGCTGTCTGCCGATTGGTCTATTGGGCTTTCTTATGAAAGAGGAATACAGCGTGGGTCCACTTGCGGCACACGGCAAACTCTTTGAGAACCTAAATATCACTGAAGGATCGGATGCGAGCCACCGCGACTGTGATCGGCGGTCTGTGTATAAAGTGAGCGGTCGTTGTGGTAGAGAACGATATGTTCGCCTTCGTAGCGCACCACATTTGAGACGCGACTCAGGTCACGATCATGTTCAGCAATTACGAACGCGCCTGGCGAAAATGCCAGCACCATTCCCGCCGCATAAACGAAGCCGCCCTGGTCGTAAACCGAACCCGCATATTGGGCTGAACCTACGGCGATGTCAGGTGAGTATTGTCCACTGCTGTCCTGGACTCGGTCTGGACGCGCAATGAAGACTGTGTAATTGGAGTAGTTCAGACGGTTTCGATAACCGCGTCGTGTTGCCACAGCAAACAAATCAGTTAGTCCTTGATCGATCGCTCGTAACATTTCGGGACGCGGTTTGGAACTCGCAAAAATAGCGACGCCTCGAGGCGTCCTGGTAGTGAATGGAAAATTGTCGCCGGTAACCTGGCGGGCGCGGTAAACAAGCCCCTGTGGTGTCTGCGCAGAGGCTGCCGTGCACTGCAGCAGACTCAATAGCATCACCGGTAAAAACAAAGAAAGCCGAATTAATCGTTTCATTATCCCTACTCCCGAAAAAAGATGAAACCCGTGAACTTTAGTTCGCGGGTTCCCTCACTCTTATAGTCTGCTCAGCAAGCGCCACATCAGCTGAGTTAATTCCAGGGGTTCCCGGTGTTCAGGGTCTTCCCTTTTTGCCGTCGTTCTTTTTGCCTCCCTGATTGGTGTTTTGCGGCGGCTTCCCTTTCGGCTCAACGACGACCTTAGTATCGGGCGGTTTCGGAGGACGCTTATCGTCGCCCCCCTTCTTCTGAGCGAAGGCGTCGGCAGAGACGATGCCAGTCATCACGACCGACATTGCCACCGCCATCAACTTTCGCCTTAGTTTAGTCATAACGTTAAATTCCTCCTCAGCTCCCATTTAGCGCTTTTTGGGAGAAGAGAAGAGTTGCGCCGCCTTCAAGCTGAGCAACCTGGGTGCCAAAAAGGCTTCGCTTCCACAAGCTTAGGGTTTCGCCGAATCAGGGCCATTCTCCCAGGGAAATTATCATGAGTCCGCACCGTTTGGCGCTGGCTCGCACCGTATCGTGCACCAGATGCGCCGGCAATCACGGCAGCGTTACCCGAAAGCCAGCTTCAACTGATTCAGCGCTTGACGCCTATACTTAAAGTTCCCACGTTCCCGCTGATGTCGAAGACTCGCAGCGAGATCGTATGCTCGCCCGGGTTCAAAGTCCCGAAGTCGACCGCATACCTTTCCCGCCCGCTGTCGGCAATTCCGTCTTCGGGAAAGACCGGACTCCACGGGGTTCCATCGATACTCGCATCCGCGCGTTTAACTTTCCCTGTTGCATCCTCGACCTCAAAGACCACAGCGCCGCTGCCATCTGTCCTAATCCGGGGTTGACCGACGGGGCGCACTACCGGAGGCGTGTTGTCGATGTCTACAGGTTCGCTGAGACGCTCGCCCGACAATGCCTGCCCGGCCGGATTATCGGCTGCATCAGTAACAGTTACCCTGATGATGTAACGCCCATCTGCCAGCGTTGCTCCATCGATGGTGTAGAAGTTGTCGCGGAGTTTGTCTTTCAGCAATCGGAAGGTGTTTTCATTTAGCGCCCGGTAGTAGACGGCGTACTCGAGAGTGTCGCCGTTGCGATCCTCCGCCTGCCATTGAAACGATCGGGCGCCGCGCTGAAAGAGTCGACGCGGTGGGACCTGCGCGACTGCACCAAACAAAGAAGGATCCAGACCAGACGATTCCACATTGGGATCCATCGGCATCTGAACGACCGGCTGCAGGCCAATTCCGACCGGCAGCGATGTAATCGATAAAACCTCGGGAGCGACGTTCCGCGGCAGGTAGGCTACGCTCACATCTTCCATCCAGGTTCCACTCCCGACATTGGAAGTCGATCGCAGTGTCGCGCGCCATTGTATGAAGCGGGCGCGTGGGCTCGCGATTTGATTGCCCTCGGGATTGCGGTACGGCGCGCTCCACTCACTCCAAGTCGAATCCGGTCGCTCGCCATTTCCGGTTCGCGTTTGCAATTCGATGTTCCCGGCACTGCGCCAGAAAATGCGGCCCCAGGTTGCGATTAACTTTGCATCCCGCACCGGTGACTCATAAGAGCCGTCGGAAACCGAGCCCTGGCCAAACCGCAAAAGCTTTCCCTGATTACTTGAGGCTGCATAGACCCGGCCGCTGCGCACGAGAAAAGATGAGATCTGCCCTTCGGTTGACTGCAGCAAGAGGGTATCGCGGCCGTCGTTTGTAACGGAATAGACTCGCCCCTTGTCCGCTGTGCCGATCAGGACGCTTCCAGTCTGCAGCGCGGGAGCGATCGCAAAGGCGGTTACCGTTGAGGAACTCCAAACCACATCGGCCGCGCCATCAGGCAGTATCCTAAAAACTGCGCTGCGGGCACTCGACAAATCCGAGCGACTGCGCGAGGGAGCACCGATCGCCTGGATTGGGTTTCCACTCTCATCAACGGCGGTAATCGTCACACTTGTGCTCGGCGTAGTTCCCGGATCTGAAGTGGGGGGGGCAGGGGCAGGCTGGGGACGAGCTGTCGAGGCCGCATCGCTTAGTGCGAGCGCGTAGATCGAACCATCGGCCGCCGGCGCGAGCGCATGAATCTCACGAAGGTGCGCATCAAACAAAGCGAACGCTTTGCCGTCTGAAGATATGCGCAACACCAGTCCGCCCGGATCGGTTCCCGCGACCAAATCGCCTTGCGCAGTAACTGCTAACGACATGACGTGCGTCTGATTGGTGCTGATTAATAGCGATGTCTCAGCCTTCGCTCCGGCGGCGGAGACGCGATAGAGTTTTCCGTTGTCCCCGGTGCCGACAGCTATAGCGCCATCAGAAAGCATAGCCAGCGACCAAATGTATTTGTCCGGTGGATCAAAATAGACTTCCGACCGGCCATCACTCGAAATTCGATAAACCTTGCCATCGGGAGAAGTTCCAGCATACAACGCGCCGTCGCGCGCAATCGCAAGTGCAGTAATGTCCAACTCCGCAGCGTCATAAAGCATTGAGCCGCGACCGTCTGGGGTCACGCGGTAGATTTTTCCGTCATGACCGGTGCCGAGATAAACGTTGCCCTGGTTATCGATCGCGCTGGACCAAATGTAAGCCTGTTCGGTATTGAAAACTTCCGTGAGACTGGGCGCGAGCATGAGCACGCCGGTATCGGTAATGGAAACGCCGCGCGCGTCGCCCTTCAGTAATTCTGCACGACCGGTGATTTCCCAGATCACCGGTTGGCCGGCCTGAACCATGGGAATCAATCCGAGCGAGAGGAAGAAGAACATTCCGAGGAGGAATGCGTGATTGAGTCGTTTGAGTTGAAGCATAAGCGAGACTTAGTTTCCTATGTACTTGGCGTAAAGAGAGCGAGCCGTATTCATCTCATCGGTGCCGCGAATGATGGAGCGCGCATCCTGAAAGACTGTGACTTCAAACTCGCCGGTGCGAAACCGTAACAGGTAGTCGTTGAACTTCACTTCTCCAGCGCCCCGCAGTCGCTCGGCCAGAGCCGGGAAATCCACCTGGGTCGGATGTGAGGGCGAAATCTGCACAGCATTGCGACCACACATCACAGCGGCAAAATCTCCAGATGCAGCTTGCAGAGTCTGAAAATCGTTAAGAGCACAAGTCGGACACTCTGGGGCTGGTGGTCCCGGATTGATCTTGCGCCATTCGTTGCGCCAAACGTCAAATTGCATCAACGACCCGTGCAGGGCCGCCACGTTTCCGGTCAAAAGTTTCAAAGCCTCACTGACCTGGACTGCCGCGACAACGCTGATGATGGGCATGATCACGCCCGCGGTGTCGCAAGTAGGCGCACTTGCTGCCGGCGGCGCTTCCTCGAAGACGCAGCGCAGGCAAGGCGTTTGATGCGGCCGCACCGTCATTGTTACGCCGTAAGATCCCACTGCCGCTCCATAAATCCAGTTGATTTCGTGCTTCACACAGGCATCGTTAATCAGGTAGCGAGTGGCGAAGTTGTCCGTGCCGTCGAGTACCACATCGCAGCCCTCAATCAATCTCTCGATGTTGGAATGGTTCACGTCAACGATTTCCGGCTCGACGTCGATATCGGAATTCAGCTCGGCGATGTGCCTGGAAGCCGCCACCGCTTTGGGTATTCGCTCGGCAGCATCCTGCTCGGTGAACATCGTCTGCCTTTGCAGATTTGATGCTTCGACAAAATCCCGATCAGCGATGCGCAGTTTGCCGATACCCGCACGAGCCAACGACTCGGCATGGGCTGAACCAAGCGCACCGCAGCCAACAATCAGCGCACGAGCCTCGCCCAGAAGACGCTGCCCTTCCGCGCCGATGCCGTTGAAAAGAACCTGACGGCTGTAGCGTTCGTCAGTTGTGGATTTGTGAGCTTCGACTTCCAATTAGTACCTCAAGTGGCTTTGCTCTAAAAGTCGGACGTTGGTGTAGCTTCCTGCCATAGCGCGTAACTTTTGAGGCCAAGCCACCTCAAGTATTCTCCAACGCTTTTCGCGCGACATCCAGCATGACGTTTTCAGGCGCCGGAAGCTTCGTCCATAATTTGAATTGCTCGGCCGCCTGACTGGCGAGCATCGCTAACCCTCCAACTGTCTTGCATCCAGCAGCCCTCGCTTCAAGCAGGAAACTCGTCTGCTGAGGATTGTAAACCAAATCGCAGGCCACGCGTGCACCGCGGAGTTGATCAGACGTTGCAGGGGATTGGTTCTCAAGTGAACCTGACGTCCCCAGCGGAGTTGCGTTGACGACTAATTCAAATTCACCAAAGCGAGCCCCCTTGAGTGTCTGCGTTTTGACTTTGAATCTGGCGGCCAGCTGCGCGGTCTTGTTTTCATCGCGTCCAAACACGATCACTTCCGCCCCCGCTCGCGTGAGTGCCCAGGCGACAGCACTGGCTGAGCCGCCAGCCCCGATGATGGCGCAACGGGCATCTGCAAGGTCAGGACATTCCTGTGAAATGGTTTGAAGAAAGGCTGAGGCATCGGTGTTGTAACCCCGCAGGGCGTCCTTCTCGACTATGATCGTGTTCACTGCGCCAATCTCCAAAGCTGACGGCTCAATCCAATCAAGAAACGTCATGACGCTGCTCTTGTGAGGAGCGGTAACACTGAACCCGCGAACATACCAGTCAATCTCACGCGTCTGTGGACTGACCATTCGGCGTATGAAGGAGCCGATGTTCTTCACCGGAAAAGGTATGTAGACGCCATTTACTCGTGCTGACTCCAACGCGGCGTTGTGCATGTGAGGCGATACGGAATGCGTCACTGGCATTCCCACGAGCCCCATGATCGCAGTTTCGTAGTTGATCTTCTGAATGCGATAAAGATCGCGGAGTTCGGTCACAGTGAGTTGGGCTGGTGCGGTTGCGCTTTGTTCGTCGAGCGATCCGTAAGTGAGAAAGGCTCCGCGGGATGGACCGAGAATTCGCGTCGCGACACCGGCTGGACCCATGGCGATGGCGATGAGATCTCGATTCTCTTTGCGAGCGCGGTCAAGCAGCCTAAACATCGGAAGGCAGTCAGTGATGTCATGCGACTGAACGGCGAGCTTGAGAATCGGCGCCTTCGTACGGGACATGCGCTCGTAGATTTGATCGAGATCGGCGGGCACGCCCGCAAAGTCGTGGTGAGAACAGATCAGCCGTTCAACTTGTGCAGGATTCAAAGACGCAGAGATATGCTCCAAGAGATCCAATTCCATATCCCGGTAGATGTGATCCAAGCCCTCCCAGGCGCGCCCCGAAGCTTTGCGCACAGAGAAATCGAGCTCGCGACTGCCGCCCTGCCCGGCTGGGCGTAGCGTGATGATCACCGGAATCCCCAGATTGGCCAGCAACGGTTTTAGTTCAGTTGCTCTTTCGAGCTCAAGCGGTTCTAAACAATCGAGTCGCAGTTCAAGGATGTCCGCGCCTTCCCGCGCGCGAATGAGGGCCTCGCGGGCGCCGGCTATCGTCGTCTCACAAACCGGGACACAGATTCGCACTTTGGGTTGAGCGTCCATTAGCTAAACGACGACGCGAGGCGCCCAACCAGTCAGTAAGGGCAAACCCACAGATCCGTATGAAACCATCTATTTGGTCGGCTCGGCAGGATCGAAATGTTTGGTAGGTGATTCGGCCCCCAGATGACGTGTCGTACCTTCGACTACGCTTGGCGGTGGCGCCATCATCTCGCCGGTGTTTCGAATAGGAAATGAATTGGTTTGTGCGGGCTGAAAGGGAAGAGCCGAGACCGTGGGCTGGCCCGGTAAAAGGCGGTTTTGCTGTTCTCGGAAACGAATGTACTGCGCGATCCCCGTTCCCATCATTGAAAATGCGGGTATCAACATCCAGAACCACCAGCCCTTTCCCACAGTTGAGAACGACAGCGCCACCGTCACCAGCAGAAAGGCAATGCCCATGAAGGCGTTACGGAAGGCATTGTCCAGCGTGGCTTCTTTCCTTCGCGCGCGTCTGCCGGAGCGGGTAGGAACCTCTTCACCGGCCTGTTGCAATTGCCCGGTGAGCGCATGAGGCACGAGCCTAATATTGGCGCCGCACACTCGGCAAAAACTGGCGCCATCCAGGTTTTGCGCTGCACATTTGGGGCAGAACATTTTTCGCCTCCATCTAGTTTGCCTCTCCGAACATGGCAGTTTCAGCTGCTAAGTACGATGAGGGCAATTCAAACTTATGATGATCTATTCTCGGCTCGCCGCCGTAAAGCCTCATACAGCAATATACCTGCTACTACCGAAACATTTAGGGATTGTAATTGCCCAAGTACGGGAACATGCACCAATGAATCGCAGCGTTCCTTCACCAGGCGATGAAGGCCGGTCCCTTCGCTGCCGAGAAAGATTGCGGTCGGCAGGTTCCAGTCCCATTCAACATAGCTGCCACTTGCCTCCGCTGCTGCGCCAACAACCCAGATGTTACGTTCTTTCAATTGCTCTATCAAACGAACCAGATTATTCACACGCGCTACCGGCACATACTCGACAGCGCCCGCGGCAGCCTTCGCAACCGTGTCCGTTAGCCCGACAGCTCGGCGTTCAGGAATGAAGACGGCGTCGACGCCGGCGCACTCGGCCGTGCGAAGGATGGCTCCGAAGTTTCGCGGATCTTCTACTCCGTCCAAACCAAGAACAAGTGGGAACTGATTGGCGGCAACTTTGCCGGCCAGCAAATCCACCAAGTCGTCGGCGTCGCGGTAGCGCGCTGCTGCTACTCTCGCTACCACCCCCTGATGGTTCATCTGCCCATCGCGATCCAGACTTATTCGAGGCGCGCGATGAACTGGAACTCTCGCCTGCTTCGCCATCTGTAAAAGCTCACTTAGCCGCTCATGCCTTGCACCCTCCGCAATCGTGACACTCTCGAGCGTCCGGCGTCCGGCCCGCAGCACCTCCATAACAGGAATCAATCCGTAAACCTTCTCGCTCTCAGTTCCAACTCTCGCAGCTATCTCCGGCCGCGAATCTCGTTCGCCGCGTCCGGTATCATCCCGACGCTCGTCGTCTTGCCGCATCGGTCCCCTGACTGGTCGTGATGTTTCCCTTCTCTGGCGTCTGTAGTTTGTCATCGCCTTACATTTGCGACTTATGCTTCGCTGTCTTCATGAGGTAATGACGCAACCGAGAATAGCGTGTGAACTGGTTTTCATTGCTGCTTTGAGTAACTGCTTCGACACTGTACTTGCCAGGACGATCGCGACGCCAGCCTCGCGATCCAGTGTGTTGCTCAGAGGGCCAGACCGAAGTTAACGCGTGTCTGACAGTAAGATACGAATCGTCGCATTCGGCGTTTGCTGCCTGCTTGCGGATTAAATTCTTAAGTGACGAAAAATTTTCTGCGGCTATCATGCTCATGTCGTTCAGGCACGAGAAATCAAAGTTATTAGCTGCGACACGAAAATTCTCATTTCGATCATCGACGTAGAGATCCAGTATCAACTCGTCCGCGAAAAGTTCGGTAGCGTCCAGAATCTCCTTTTTGCCTCGCCTTCCTTTCCTTTCGGAGGATTCCACGCGCCTGGAAATTAGTCTACCGCTAACCAACAAAACGATCTGGTCCCACGAAGCCCAAATTCCATCTCCTCCACCGCGCTGTTTCAGAGTTATGCCGGCTTCAGCAATCTCCGCGGCGCGCAGGTAGCTGGCTGGTTCCATCAAACCAGACTCCCGGTCAGAGATCACCATCACGTCGAAACCGAGCTCTACCAGCGTGCTTTTTACGACGTCAGCCTCTGCGCGGGTAACCGTGCGAGCCACCGGCAGCGGGAGGCCGGACAAAATGATTCCCTGAAAGTCAGCCGGGCTGATTTTCAAGATGTTCGCAGCTTCTGCGATTAGATTTGGAGGCAGGTCGGTGACTGGTTTCGGCAGAAGGATGCCGTTATAACCCGCCGCGGAACTATCGATCGGGCTGAGATCCACAATCCGGAGTCTCGTTTCCTTTTCGCCAGTTGAGAGAGCTGCGGCACAATACAGGCAGTTAGCTCTTGTTGGCGGGTTCGAGCGCGAACATTTTTCGCAGCGAACCATCTGCTCCGGTGTAAAGGCGTGTGGTTCCTTTGGCGCGGAGGGGCTATCATCAAGGAACGGAATGTTTTCGTGATCTTTCAGAAATAATTCCTCCAGTACTTGGGAGTATACCTGCGGCGGAAGTTTCCATCGAGGCGCATTCCTAATTGGGTAGTGCCCTAGTTTGGTTTTCGTAACGCAAACTGTTAGTTTGCGCGCGCCTTGAATGCCATTCATTCTGCGCAAACTAACAGTTTGCGTTACAAATTAGTGCACTACTCCGAATCGGAGCTTATTGACCATAGTGCTCAAAATGATCTGCAACCAACGACTTCGACTTTTCGCGGGTATGGTTCTCGCGCTAATAACGATCTCCTGCGCTGCAATCCCGCCGCCTGAAACTGGTGGACCGAGAGCAAGCGGGCCACCTTACCCCGTGGTCTTTACAGAGGAAACCCAGCGAACAGAAGCGTCGATCCTGGCGTTCAATCGCCTTGCTCAACCCGGTAGCGGCCAGGCAGAGGTTCAACTTCAACCGATTACGGCTGCGATAAAAAGTCTTCCGCCTGTACTGAACACTCCTTTGTACCTGCCGAAGGTCGGCGTCGGCGTCGAGATGAATGAAGAAGAGACAAGAGAATCGCTGCGCAGATTTGTAGACGACTGGCAGGTAATGATTGGCGCCAACCCTGCTCATCTTTCTCTGGTTGAGCGATTGGATCGGCCGGACGGAGTGAAGGTGGCTCGATATGAGCAACGACCCTTCCGTTTTCCGATCCGCGGCGGTTATGGAATGTTGCAGATTGAGTTTCTACCCAATCGCGCGCTGCGTAATCTCACTAGCAGTTGCCTTCCCGATGCCGAACGGCTGCAAGCTGCACTCGCCCCCATCGTCCCGCGACTCACAGCGGAGGAAGTCATCAAGACAGTGCGAAGCAACGAAATACCTGCTACGAATTCCGGGCAGCAGATCAACTTTCGTGTCGCACCCAGTGACGAAGTTGCCGCGGCTGAGATGGTGACTTATGTGGTTCGCTCCTCCGGCCGTACAGATGCCCTGGAACTACACGTCGCCTGGGAAATAATTGTGAGCGCCAGTCCACGGAGGTTCGTCTACGTTGACGCCGTTGATGGAAAAATAATTGGATCCGCAGTTGCCCTTTAACCTTTACCGACCAATTGGCCTGCAACTTGACCAAAGTGCTGCAACAAACGCATTCTAGACTCGTTAATAACACTTTTTTGGAGCGCCCATTTGAATGCATAACTTTGATCCAACTAACAATATCTCCTGGCAACTGGGACATCGCGGATTAGTCGCAGTATTCATCGACGGCAACAACCTTTTTCACGCCGCGCGTTTCCACAACATCGACATCGACTACAACAAGCTGCTGCGTGTGTTGCTCGGCGATGGGCGCCTGCTCAGGGCGTTCTTTTACACCGGAGTCGACGTCGGAGCTGAACGCCAGCAGGGATTCCTCCTCTGGATGCGTCGTAACGGCTTTCGTGTGGTTCAAAAGGAGCTGAAGACCTTTTATGACGGCACACGCAAAGCTAACCTCGATGTGGAAATTGCGGTTGACATGCTTTCGCTTGCGGGCCGTTATGACACTGCAGTGCTTGTTTCCGGTGATGAGGACTTTGTCTACGCGGTCAACGCAGTCGCTTACAAAGGTTGTCGCGTCGAGATTGCCGGATTCCGCTCGAACACCGCACCAAAGTTAATTGACGTTGCCGACTACTTCATTGACCTCGGCGAGATTGCCGACAAGGTGCGGAAAGAGGCGAGTCACGGTCATCGCTATGACGAACGTGAGTTGCACGAGCATGTGCCCACGCATTTCATTCACGAACATCTACAGATTCAACCGGAAGATGCCTCGGTTGAGTTTCAGACCGCAATGCGCGTGGTGCTGGAAACAGAACTCGGTGAAGAGACTGACGACTTTGGGCCGGCGCCGGAATTCATTAGGGTGACAGACGAGCAGTGAAAACTTCAGCGGCGAGAGACAGTTCATGAAGTTATTCACAGTTGCCGAAGCAAACGCGTTGCTGCCAACAGTTCGTGGGATCCTAAAACGGATTCAGCAAGTCCACAGGAAACTCGCTTCCTATCACGATGCTGTAAAACCTGCTGTCGAAGGAGCAGAGCATGGGGGAGGCGGATTCGGTGATGGCTTGCGCTACGCCCCTCTCTTGATCAAGCTCACCTCAGAAACCAGTGAACTCGAAGTGCTCGGTGTTCAATTGAAAGATTTCGGCCGCGGTCTCGTGGATTTTCCCTCGATTCGTGACGGTCGCGTCGTTCTGCTCTGCTGGCAGTTGGGCGAAGGCGATGAGGTCGAATGGTGGCATGAGGTTGAGGACGGTTTTGCCGGACGTAGCCCAATCTGAAACCAAAGATTTCCACAGCCTCATCTTCATCAAGTCGCTGATCCACCCAACCTGCCAACCTCAACCATCTGAATATTTCTGATTGACCACTTAAAGTAGTTCCTGATAGGATGCGCCCCGCATGTGCACCGAGCTTGGGTTGAGCCCCACGCGCGTCGCGAAATCCAGCACATAAGATCCCCCTTCGGAGGCACCTCGTATGGAATGTCCGTCATGCGGCGCTCTAATGAAATCCAGCCTCGGGCAATGTAATGACTGCGCTGCTCTCGATCTCGAAGCGACAATTCATTCCTCCGCCACACTTGCAGAGCCAACCCATGCCGCAGCAGAACAAACATCAAAACTGATTGAGTTTCCTGGCGTATCGCGAAATACAGTTCCTCAGTGGCGTAAAGAGTTGAGCGAGCGCGTGCGCGTGGCACAGGAGAAGCGCTCACGCGAGGAAGGAATTGAAACCAGCTTGCAAGAAAAGGCTGGGGAAGCAGGTGAGATTGACCTTGCGCCTCAGCTGGAGCTTTTGCCGCAAACTGAAATGGCGCCGGTAAACCCATTAGTCGCGGCCGCATTGCGCCGAATTGAACGAGCCCACGAATCACATCAATACATCAATGAATCCCGCAATGTGGTAAGCGCTGCGGCGGTGGCATATGCGGCGCCCATGTTTGAAGGTGAAACGAATGCGCAGACAGCTGCAGAAATTGCCGCGCCTGACGTAACCGTGACTTTCGAAGAGACTGATCTAAGGCAGTCAGAAAGAGTTCATAACCTTGTAGTAGTTCCCCCGCCTTTACCAAAGGCTGAAATGCAGGGTCCTCTGAAACCAAAACCTAGGCGCATAATTGGCGACATTAACGATCCCGCGCTTAACTACCTGGATTCGATCCCAACTTCGGTACGCGTGGAAACGACTCTGCGAAGGCGTGCGTCAGTTTTTGCTCGCGTCACGAGTGCCGTGCTTGACCTTATCGTCGTTACTATATTGTGCGCTCCATTCGCCGCCGCACTGGAACTGACAAATATTAACTGGCAGGACTTCCGGGTTTGGATCATTTCAGCGGGCGTTTTTTCGCTCGTTGGGTTTCTTTACTTCACGATTGCTACGGCGTTGACCGGACGTACTTTGGGACTTCAGCTCATGTCCCTGCGCGTCGTTGATGCACGCACCGGTTTGATCCCCACAGGGACGCAGTCAGCAGGACGCGCGCTCATTTATCTCGCCTCGCTCTTGATACTGGGAATCACTTCGATCTTCGCACTGTTTAATTCCGAGCAGTTGACAGCACACGATCGAATTACGCGAACTGCAGTCGTTCACGGCTAACCTTAGTCGTGATGAAATTCGACAAGGGCTCTCTGTTTGAGAGCCTTTTTCATTTTGCCCTGGCGAATCTGTTAGCCTGAGTCTCGCGATTCATGGATCACGAAACGATCAAATCAATTGTTGATGAACTTGAGGCCGCCTTGTCTGGTCATTTCCTGGGCCGCGTCTTCCAACTATCGCCATTTTCGTTGGCCATCGACTTCGGCGCTCGAAACCTCGGCTACCTTTTTATTAGTGTCGACCCGGTCCAGCCCAGGATCTATCTAATCAAGCGACGCGCGCGCGAACTCGAACAGCAGTCGATTCCGCCACTCCTTTTTGTCCAGGCGATTCGCAGCAGCCTGGCCGGCGGGAAGTTGCTTTCCGTCAGCAAAGATTTCTCCGAACGTATAGTCAGACTCGGATTTGTTGTTGAGGATGAGATAGGTGAACCCAACCAGATAACGCTTGTTGCGCAGCTAACTGGTCGGTCGGCAAACATGTTTTTGCTGAATGATAACGATCAGATTCGACATGCCCTGCGGGCACCGATCGGGCAAGGACAAGAGATCGGGCAAACCTATGAGCCTCCGGCACAGCAGGTTTCAAATCTCGTGGACCTGCCGCAATTGTCCGGCTCGGCCGCGAAAAAGAATTTCGCTTCTCTCTCCGAAGAACTGGATCATTACTACGAGCATCTCGAAGCGGTCCGGAGCTTTGCCAGCCGAGCCAGGGAGATTCGCGGGCGGGTTAGGAAGGAATTAGCTCAGCGGCAGAAGTTGAAAAAGAATCTCCAACGCGACCTTTCCGAACACGGAGATCCGGAGCAACACAAGCGCATAGGAGACCTTCTCCTTGCGAACATCACGTCGGCAAGACGCTCAGGAACCAGTGTCGCATTCAAGGATTACTATTCCGAAGGCGCGCCAGAGATCGTCATTGACGTCGAGGAAAACACTTCCCTGCAAGAAGAGGCGAGACGGTTCTTTTCCCGTTACAGCAAGGCCAAACGTGCCGCCGAGGAGATCAATGCTCGTCTCGCCACGCTCGAGCCTGAAATCAGGAGTCTGGAAGACCAACAGGCTGAGATCGAGAGGATTGTTTCAGCTGGCGATGGGGCAGCTCTGGCGGCGTTTGAAAAGCCGGTGGACAAATCTGCTCCTGCCACAAGAAAGAAGCGGGAAGCTGAAAAGCTTCCGGGCGTGCGTCGTTATCGTTCAACTGACGGCTACGAAATTCTCGTGGGGCGAGCTGCCCAGACGAATGATCGATTAACTTTCAAGGTGGCGAAGCCTCATGATATCTGGCTTCACGCCGCAGATTACCCCGGTTCCCACGTAGTCATTCGCAATCAAACTCGCTCCGAAATTCCGCATCGAACAATCATTGAGGCTGCACAACTTGCAGCCAGGTTCAGCCAGGCAGGTGAAGATTCCCGTGTCGACGTCCATTACACCTCACGAAAATTTCTCTCGAAGCCGAAAGGTGCTGCGCCGGGATTAGTCCGCATGTCCACTTTCAAGACGATCGCGGTGAAGCCTGGTGAAACCATTCCGCGTCTTTAAATCGCGTCAACACGTAGCCTCTGCTTTATCCTTCCAAATTCGCGGCAAACTTGCTGTGCGAAGAAAGCGCGCCAATTGACCGGCGGTACTGGTACGTCGTAATGATGCTTGCCAACCAGTCTTGTAGATGAGACGATCGGCTCATCCAAACGACATCGCAAAACTAGAAAGGATGGAACGACAATGGGACTCTTTGACAAAATGTTCGGACGAGGTGCGTCTGAAGCGCAGCAACAGCCAAACGGCGAACAACGCTTCAACACACTGAAACAGAAATACGCATCGGTGCTAAATGCCGCCGATCAGGAGCAGATTCAATTCTTGAACCTTCACGTGCAGGAGGACAAACTCTTCATCAAAACGATTGCGCCTTCCGACGCAGCGAAGAATAAGTTCTGGGATCAGGTCAAGTTGGTTAATCCCAATCAGGATGACATCACGGCAGATGTTTCCGTCGACACCAGCCGTGCAATGGGCGCTGCCGCAGGAGGCGGGGCCGGTCAGGGTGGTGAGACCTACACTGTGAAGGGTGGCGACACTCTTTCAAAAATCAGCAAGCAGCACTACGGGGACGCGAATGAGTATATGCGCATCTTCTATGCTAACCGCGACAAACTGAAGGATCCAGACAAGATCCAGGTCGGCCAGCAACTGACGATTCCGCCGGACAATGCCTAACAGCTGCCAGACGGAAACCATGATTGCAAGAGCGGCTCTCGAAGAAATTCGAGAGTCGTTTTTTTAAGATCACGGCGAGAGGTTTAACCGAAGGCTTGGGTTTACTTCGAGTCCGATGGATGCTAGAACCAAATCATTCACAAAGTTTTGTTGATTAGTAACGGCGCTAAGCGGCGAGTTCATATGAACAGCGTTGTATCCCTGGCTCAGACCGATCACGAGATTCAGAGTTGTTACCGCGTTATGGTTGAGCTGCGGCCACAGGTGGGTCCTGAAGAGTTTCTCTTAAGAGTAAAGCGACAAAATGAGATTGCCGGTTATCAGTTGGCTTACCTTGCAGACGGAAATGTTAAGGCTGTTGCTGGATTTCGCATCTCTGAGTGCCTGGCCTGGGGTAAGTTCCTTTACGTGGACGATTTGGTGGCGAGAAGCGACGATAGATCAAAAGGTTACGGCGGAGTCTTGTTCGACTGGTTAGTCGCACACGCAAAAAGGGCCGGGTGCGATGAGTTTCATTTGGACTCGGGTGTGCAGAGATTCGCGGCGCACCGGTTCTATCTGGCAAAACGAATGGCGATCGAGGCACACCATTTCGGCTTAAAGTTGCGCTAATCAAGAGCAGGTTTGGCTATGAGCGCGGATGAAAACAAAGTTGTGGTGAAGCGTTTCTATGACGAACTTTGGAATCAGCGAAGGGTCGAGATTGCCGATGAGATCTTTGCAACCGATTGCATCACTCATCAACTCCAATCCGGAGCTGAGGATGTTGGTGTCCTTCGAAACGCCGAAGCTATTAGGCACCATGTGAACGGTTGGCCTGGGGGGATTTCCCGATCTGCACTTCGATGTCGAACAAATCTTTGCGGAGGCCGATCACGTCGTAAGTCTTTGTGTGATGCAGGGCACACACACCGGCGCCTGGTTTGGAGTTGGTCCGACTGGTAAGACTGTAAGTATTCGCTTGATCGTCATTCACCGAATTCGAGAAGGAAAAATTGCCGAGGACTGGGTGCTCGTTGAGTCGTTGGGCTTTTTTCAGCAGCTGGGACTGGTGCCTTCAACGCCGGATATTCTTGCCCGCACCCGCTAAACATAAGTGACTTCTTTCCGTTAGGTCGAAAATGATTATGAACACACCGCTAAGCATGCATGCCGCCCGTACAGCGATGAACCAGGATCCTGATTTGCGCCAGTGGGTGGAAACGTGGTTGAAAAACAAAGAACGAACCTCACAGCAGGACATGCCTGAGGAGGAATTTGAGGAACATTGGCTTTACGTGCGACCCGAGCGAATGCATGAAGGGGCGATCGAGGCTGTCACCGCGTACATGCAGCGAAACGAGGAACATTAGCCTTCGGATAAGATGGAAGCGTAAGCTAATGTTGATTCGGCTTTGCCGTCGGATGTGCGGCGGTGGCTCCGCCCCGCCGACGGCGGCCAGATCTATTTCCGGGCTATGCCCCTGGTTCGGGCCTTGCCCTAGGCTTATTTGGGCCAAAGGCCGCACGAGGGGGGCGCAGCCCAAATGTAAAAAGCACGCGTATGGCGGGGCAGAGCCACCGCCGCACATCCGGCGGCAAAGCCGAACCTGACGTTGCGCATGCCTTTTGAGGCAGAGCCGGGCTCCAGTCCGCAAGAGCCTTACCTCTACTTCCTGAAAACCCCTGTAATCGACCAGAGTTCCTCGCGGAAGTCGAGCGAGCAGGCTTCCGGCATAACTTAGTTGTTGTAACCCCATCTGCGCTGGCATATACTTTTTTTAGTGGATGGGGTTACTACATGCCCCCACTCCCCCGATCTGGCAGCAAATAGATTACCCGCCCCAAGCCGCCAGGCGCCTCAACTCCCCAAAACAAGCGAAGGTTGATTTCGATCACGCCCAAGTCGCGTTTGACTTCCCTTCTGCTTGTCCGCAAACAACTCCGGAGAGATTTTTGTCAACGTCACCCAAAACTGAATCCCACGCCGGCACAAACGTGCTGGCAGCCGACACTGTATTACAAGGCCGGTATCGGATCGTCCGCCAGTTGGGTAAGGGTGGAATGGGCGCTGTTTACGAAGCGATCGATCAGCGACTCGGGATCATAGTTGCTTTGAAGGAAACGCTGTCAGCCGAAGCGAACGTAAGAAAACAGTTTGAGCAGGAAGCACGGCTCCTGGCGAGTTTGCAACATCCGGCTTTGCCACGTGTAACTGATCATTTTGCTGAATCCGACAGGGCGTTCCTGGTAATGCAGTTCGTCAGTGGAGTTGACCTTGCGAGAATCATCTATCAGCAGCCCGGGCCATTCCCGCGCGAGCAGGTAGTGGCGTGGGCCGATCAGCTACTTGATGCACTGATCTACCTCCACTCGCAGGATCGTCAGGTAATTCATCGCGACATCAAGCCCCACAATTTAAAACTAACGGCGACCGGACAAATTGCCTTACTCGATTTTGGTCTGGCCAAAGCGCAACCTGTCGAATCTTCAACGACTGCGTCTGCGCCGTTCTTTGGCTACACGCGCCAATATGCGCCTCTCGAACAAATTCAGGCTCAGGCCGCCAGTCCGCGAAGCGATATCTATGCTCTCGGGGCGACCCTCTATCACTTGCTTACAGGCGTGAAGCCTGCCGATGCGTTGTCGCGCGCTGCGTCCCTGACTAATGGAAAACCTGACCCGCTGCAGCGGGCGGACATCGTTCATCCGGCAGTTGGTCAGGAGATCGCTACGGTACTGGGCAAAGCAATGGCGCAAAATCCTGAGGACCGCTTCCGCAGCGCCGCGGAATTTCGCGAGGCCTTGCGACGCGTGGGCAGGCGGGCTCCCAGTCGTGTTAATTACAAACCGAACCAGGCCGGTAGGGTTTTGTTCGCGGAGCCGGTTGAAGACGTAGCAATGTTCAGAACGCTGCCGGGAAATAAGACACATGGTCCGGCTCTGGTCGCGTCGGTGATGCTGATTGTCCTGACTGCTGCTGGTGGAGTGTTCTACGGCTATCCACAAATGAACTTGTCGCCTTCTGTTTCCGACCGGGTTCCTACCCGCGCTGCCGCTGTTCACAACGTGAATTCGGGAAGACAGCCGGACCAAACTAAAGCAAACGACAGCCCAAAGTTGGATGCTGCAAAAACGATTGAAACCGCAGCACGTCGGAACCGTTCAGCGGAAAGGAACGCCTCGCCAAATAATGCGGTCGCGGATCAGGTGCGGCGGCTCGACGATGTAAGACTCGCCAGTCCCGGCATTCAGCAGCAAGTGTTGTCAGCTCCGAAGGACAAAGTCGAAGGCAGCCGGCAGATCAAGATTCCCAACATTCGATTGCCCGCGGCAGAATCAGCCGCCGGCAAGCAAACAACAGGAAGCAACTAACATTGGAATTGCCGATTTCCAATTGCCGATTGCCAATTGGAAATCGCAAATCGCCTTTCCAGTTCCCTCTTCCCCTTTTCCCCCGTTCCCCTATTCCCCTGTTCCCCGTTCCCCCCATTCCCCCTTTCCCCCGTTCCCCCCTCCCCTGTTCCTCCTCCCCCAATCCCGGTATCCTCGTGCCCGATGAGATCTGCACGAGAAACCAAACGCCAAACATCGGATGACCTATTCAGACGCGCTACTGAATTGTTGCCTGGAGGTGTGAACTCGCCGGTCCGGGCATTTCAGGCAGTCGGCGGTGCGCCGCGCTTCATTCGCAGCGCTCGCGGCGCGACCGTCACCGACGTTGAAGGCCGTACATACGTTGATTACGTCGGCTCGTGGGGGCCGATGATCCTTGGGCATGCCGATGCTGAAGTAGTTGCGGCGCTGGCGGAGACTGCCGCCCGGGGCACCAGCTTTGGAGCTCCTCACGAACTGGAGCTGGAGCTGGCGGAGGAAGTTATCGCGGCCGTTCCCTCAATTGAAATGGTGCGGATGGTCAGCAGCGGTACGGAAGCGACTATGTCGGCGATTCGTCTGGCCCGGGGCGTTACCAGACGGGATAAGCTGGTCAAGTTTGAAGGTTGCTATCACGGGCATGGCGACAGTTTATTAGTCAAAGCGGGTTCGGGAGTCGCCACGCTCGGACTGGCTGATAGTCCCGGCGTTCCGGCGTCGCTCGCGGAAAATACGCTCACCGTTCCCTTCAATAATGTTGAAGCACTGGCACAGCTCTTTGAGCAGCATGGGGACATTGCAGCCGTGATTATCGAGCCCGTCGTGGGGAACATGGGCTGTGTGCCACCAGCCCCTCTTTACTTACAGGCCGTGCGTGAACTAACCACGAAACATGAGGCACTGCTTATCTTTGATGAAGTGATGACTGGTTTCCGTGTGGCGCGCGGAGGCGCTCAGGAACTCTACGATGTGAAGCCGGACATTACTACGCTGGGAAAAATCATTGGCGGAGGTTTGCCCGTCGGCGCATATGGCGGCAGCAAAGATCTGATGCGTAACGTTGCACCCGCCGGACCCATTTATCAGGCAGGCACCCTTTCGGGAAATCCGCTATCGATGACCGCGGGATTAGTGACGTTGAGGCGACTGCGCGATGAATCGATCTACCAGAGACTGGAACGCACCACAGCGAAGTTGTGTGATGGCTTAAGCGCTACCGCCGCGGAGGCTGGTATAAGGACTGTTACTAATCGGGTAGGTTCAATGTGGACGACGTTTTTTACTGCCGAACCTGTGACGGACTGGACTAGCGCCAACCAAAGTAACCGCGAGACCTTTGCCAGGTTCTTCCATGCGATGCTTGAAGAAGGCGTTTACCTTGCTCCTTCACAATTTGAGGCGGGGTTCGTGGGCATCATGCATACCGACGATGTCATTGAGCAAACTATCAACGCGGCGCGAAGCGCGTTTCGCCAGATACGGGAAGGAGTGGGGAGAGCGGGGGGAACGGGGGAACGGGGGAATAGGGGAACAGGGAACCAGGGGAACAGGGAATAGGACGGAGATTAGCGGAGTCGTCCGGAAACAATCGGCAAACAGATCCTACTACGTTTCCCCCGTTCCCCAGTTCCCCCGTTCCCCCGCTCCCCTCACAGCGGCAGGTCTACAACAAAACGCGTCCCCTTCCCAACCTCGCTATTCAGAGAAATTCGTCCTTCATGCTGTTCGACAATCTGTCGCACTATCGCCAGACCTAGACCCGTACCACGCTTCTTGGTCGAATAAAATGGCTCGAAAATACGATTAAGCGTTGTCGGGTCCATACCCTTGCCTTCGTCGGAGATCGTGATGCGGGCGTAACGCACCTCATGCTCACGGCTCTCGCCGGCAGCGGCGGTAATCGTTGTCGTCGAAATTCTTACGGGCGATTCAGCCACGCTGGCATCAATGGCGTTGGCAATTAGATTAACAAACACCTGCCGCAACTGATGGCCGTCCCAGTTTCCAACGAGTTCCTGCTCACTAAATCTCTTTTCTATTGGTGTGCGCTTTTCCCTAACACTCTCTGAAATCAGATCCAGACTCACATTAAGCAACTCGTGGAGATCAACGCGCGAGCGCTCCAAATCTTTCTGCCGAGAGAACTGCGTCACGTCCACGACAAGCTTATTCAAGTGTCTGATCCCACGTTCGACCAGTTCGATTGTGTGCAAACCGTCGGGGCCGGTGACGCTGTCGCGCAGCATGGATACGCCCAGGCGGATCGAGCCCAGAGGGTTGCGAATCTCATGAGCCACCTGGGCAGTTGCCTGCCCGACTGCGGCTAACGACTCCGAACGCCGTAAACCACGTTCTGCTTCGGCAGCGTCTGTCGCATCAACAAGCGTAACGATCTGTCCTCGATCACCATTGATCGCAAGAGGCGAGGCGTAAACGTCGAAAGTCTTTTGTCCCTCAGCCCCGTCGCTTGCCTCACACACCCAGCGCCCCTGATATGTAGCCCTGGTTGCGCGCCGCGCTATTGCGGCTTCCAGCATTTTCATCGCATCGTCCGGCGCAAATTTTTCCCGGATTGACGCGCCAATGCTGGCGTTGGGGAAGATCTTAAAGAAAGCGGCATTGGCGCTTCGCAGCCGGTCGTCTTCGTCAATCGCAGCGATAGCACTGACCATGCCCTCAAGCAGTTGATTAGTGAAAGCGCGTTCGCGTCCGGCCTCGATCATACTCAGCCGCATCTGTCTGAAACGCCGTTGCACTTCCCAAATGGTTCCTGCGGCCACGAGAAAACCAACCATCAGCGCAAACAAGCTCCAGCGCCGAATCGACTTTACCGCCTCCTGTTCAATCCTTTCGCGCTGACGAGAAATTTCAGTCTGTTCGCGGTACGATGCATCGAGCAATCCGGTGAGTTCCACATCGACGACGCGAAACTTCTCAAAACCCTCGAGTGAATAACGCCGCGGATCCTCGGTAACCTCCGAATAAGCGTTCAGGTCGTCGCGAAAGCGGCGCCAGGCGGGGTCTTCAGCTAAGGGCGGTAGCTCCATCCGCCGCAAAAGCTTATTCACTTCTTCGCGCGCGTTCCCCAACCGGACTTCAAATGGTGGCTTGAACCCCCCTCTGTTGTCCGCGTCTTGAATCGCGCGCGCTTCGTTATTCAATTTTGTGACTGCGAGACGAAGTCTTAGCAAGAGTCCCAGGCGAGCCGAATGCTGCCTTTCGAGGTCGGCCACAAGAAAGCTGACTTCATCCATTCTCTGCACACTCAAGTAGCCCAGGACGAAAATGAGTGCGAGCAGTAAGGTAAACCCGACGACTAAGGGAGAGATCGCCGGCGCGATCTCGCGAGTTCGCGGCCGTGTGCCTTCCGGAGGCGGAGCTGCGCCAGGCGCCTTACCATCGGTGGGCTCGATCCGACGGTACACCGTCTCCCCGCCGGGCCGGGAACCAGGGGTGCTTGAACCGCTCTTTGACTCAGGTTGAACCATTATCTTTGGAGTGGGGCGTCTATAGGAACTTAGCCCGTACTGAGTATGACGGTTTATCCCGCGGGGTGAAAAGGGCCATCTGAGCAATCTCAAGGTTTAGGGCTTTGCGTCCATCCAGTTATCTGCGATACCAATGTCTACAATCAGAGGCACATCAAGCTCTACGGCAGACTCCATTTCGCGCTTTAGAATTGAGACGACTTGATCGCTTTCCGCTGCCGGCGCTTCAACCAGGAGCTCGTCGTGCACTTGCATCAAAAGCTGTGCTTTCAAACCGCCCCGCTTGAACTCTTCTTCGACATGCAGCATCGCAATCTTCACGATGTCACTGGCCGTACCCTGAATCGGCATGTTGATCGCTTCACGTTCGGCCGCTCGTCTGATATTCGCGTTCCGATCGTTAATGCCGGCGAGGGGACGAATCCGGCCGTAGATTGAACGCACATATCCATGCTCCCGCGCCCGCAAAGGCACTTCCTCCATGTAACGACGCACGCCCTTGTAGGTGTTGTAGTAATCAGCAATGACCTTCTTTGCTTCAGCGCGTGAAATGCCGACGCGCTGCGATAAACCCCAGGGTTCAATCGCATAGGCGATCGCGAAGTTTACAATTTTGGCAAAGCGCCTGGCCTCTTTCAGTTCGGCATCCGTCCTGGCGCCGAAGACCAGCCGCGCGGTGCGATTGTGAATGTCGTCGCCTTTTTGAAAAGCCTCGAGCATCACTTCGTCCTGAGTAATATGAGCCAGCAGTCGCAATTCGAGTTGTGAATAGTCAGCGGAGATTATCCTGTTGCCTTTCTCCGCCACGAACGCGCGGCGAATGCGGCGTCCGAGTTCACTGCGTATCGGAATATTCTGTAGGTTAGGATCGCTCGAGGACAGCCTGCCGGTCGCGGCGACTGTCTGATTCAACAGACAATGAATTCTCCCATCGGAGGCGATCTGATGCGGTAACGCGTCCGTGTAAACACTCTTCAGCTTGTCCAGTTCGCGATACTCGATAATCAGCCGCGGCAATTCAAAAGTTTGAGCCAGCTCCTCGAGTACGGCCTTGCTCGTAGAAACTCGCCCGGTCGAAGTCTTTCTGCCGGAAATAATATTTAGTTCGCCGAGGATCTCACCGACCTGCTTCGGCGAGCCGATGTTGAATTCCCGCCCTGCAAGTTCGTAGATTTTCAGTGTCAACTTGTGGAGTTCCTGGCCGAGGTAGCTTGATAGTTCTGCCAGCACGTTTCGATCTACTTTCAAACCTGCCTGCTCCATGCGATACAACAGAGGCGCAAGCGGAAGCTCAATCTCCGAATAAATTGTCTCGAGTTTCTTTTCGAGGATTCGCTCGTGGAGCACCCTGGCCGTGCGGGCCGTGAGATCGGCCGCGACTGCTGTTTGCCACTGGGCTGTTGACCACCCTGCTGGCGCAGCATCCAATCCATCCACGCCGATCGCTTCCCGCGCCAGATCGCTTAACTCATATTTACTGCGTGTTGGATCTAACAGGTAGGCGGCGAGAAACGTATCATCCTTCACACCATCCAGACTTATGTTCAGTCGTGCCAGTAACCCCGTAGCACGCTTAACGTCGTGAACGGACTTTTCAATCAAACCATTTCCGAAAAACTCGCGTAGTTGGTTCAAAGCCGGCGCTTGTTCTTCCTTAAAGTTTTCCAGATCGACATAAGCAGCAACGCCGGTGTCAGTTGAGAGTGCGATTCCCGCGGCAACTTCATAGGCAAGGCACTGCTGTTCGGCTGACTCGGTGGGCGTGGGATCGCTTATAGCTATCCCGATTCTTTCGGCGTCCCAAAGTGTTTTGGTCAGGCGTTCGAGATCGGCGAGCGTTCGCACCATGCTGTATTGGAGTGGAGACCCAACGTTCGCGGGGAGAACAGGGGAAGCCGCATCGGCAAACTCGCGTGTCAGGTTCGAGAACTCCAATTCGCGAAATAGCTCATACGCGGCGGCGCGATCCGGAGGACGACTTCTGATCCTTTCCAGATCAAGTTCGATGTCGAGGTCGATTTTAATGCGCGCCAATTCGCGTGACTGGCGGATCTGATCGGCGTTATCGCGAAGAGATTCGCGATAAGTCTTATGCTTAACCTCTTCCCAGTGCTCGAGGGCGTTTTCTATAGAGCCAAACTGTTGGATGATTTGCACCGCCCCCTTCGATCCGATACCCGGGGCGCCAGGGATATTGTCAATCGAGTCGCCCATCAGTCCTAACAGGTCAACAACCTTTGTTGCGGGGACACCAAACTTCTTCTCCACCCAGGCCTCGTCGCACCATTCAATCGGCGGCACGGGCTCTTTTCGTTTCACGACCTGAGAGTTTTGCCGCAAACCAATGACATAAGGATCTCGGACGAGTTGGCACATGTCCTTATCATTGGAAACAATGACGGCTTTCAATCCTCTTTCTGCGGTTTGCGTTGCCAGGGCGCCTATTACGTCGTCAGCTTCATAACCGGGCGAATTGATAACGGGAATATTGAAAGCCTCGCATAACCGGATTATGTAAGGCAGCTGTGAAGCAAGATCTCCGGGCATGTCGAGGCGATTTGCCTTGTAGGCGGCAAAGGTCTCATGACGAAAAGTCTTCTCACCTGACTCAAAAATTGCGGCGATGTACTCCGGCTTTTCATCCTGCAGCAACTTGCGCAGCATGTTAGTAAAGATAAAGACTGCCTGCGTAACCTGACCCTTGGAATTTGAGAGCGGCGCGGCACGATTCGCCATCGGCGCAAAGAACGCGCGAAAAATGTGCGACATGGAATCGATCAGAAAAACCCGCTCGACTGGTCCGTTACCAGTGGCAGCTAGCTTGGTTGGCATGTGTTTCGATCATAGAGAGCGTGTCTGTGAGTGTCAATTAGGGTCAATGTTGCGTAGTCATGCAGTTTGGGAGTGAGGTCAGTACCACGCGGAAGCCGGAGGTTTTGGATAGATTGCCGATTGCCAATTGCCAATTGCCGATTAGTTGAGGTCAGTACCACCAGGCGGTAGCCGGTGGCCCGGGACGCAAAAGTTACTGTGTGCGCAACCCAGTAATACCTCACCAGGCGAACCTAGCTGAATCCTGTCATGAGATGTTGCGTTCAATCCATATCGCTTACAATTCTGTCGCCGTCCTGCAACAACTCAGCTCAGCATCAATCGGATTCGCAGGTGTTACGGTAGGCTTGGAAATTGCCCTTAAGATTGCCAGTACGAACGGCGTCAAATTCAATCAAGGAACGCTCAGCAAATTGAACAAACAAACTACCCTCGGTTCGCCGGTTGAAACGGACGGTATTGGACTGCACACCGGAGTTGAGGTGAAGGTGAGGATCCTGCCGGCTCCGCCTGACACTGGATATGTTTTTCGACGCACCGACCTGGGTGGCTTTGAAATTCCGGCGACAGTGGAATCTGTTGCGCATTGCGGTTATGCAACGACCTTGATGCGCACCGGCGTAATGCTGTCGACCGTCGAACACCTTTTGGCGGCGTTACGCGGTGCAAACGTCGACAACGTTTATATCGAAGTCGACAATCTCGAAATTCCGATCCTGGATGGTTCGGCGGAAGTCTTTACCGACATGATCGGGCGGGCCGGCGTCGTCGAACAGCCACTGGCGCGACGCGCCTTGCTCGTGCGTGAGCGTGTCTCATTTGAGCAGGGCAATCGCCGTATTAGCGTTGAGCCTGCCGACAACTACGAAATCGATTGCCTGATTGACTTCCCTCACCCGCTGATTGGCGTGCAGCGCTTTGCCCTGCAACTAGCCAACGGCGCCTTTAGCCGCGAGATCGCCGCCGCGCGCACGTTTGGTTTTACCAATGAGATTGAGGCCTTGCAGCGGTCAAATCTGATTCGGGGCGGGTCGCTCGACAATGCCATAGTCCTTACGCCTGACGGCATGTTGAATCAAACGGGCTTGCGTTTCCGCGATGAGTTTGTGCGACATAAGATACTGGACATCGTCGGTGATCTCGCCTTGCTGGGCATGCCGATTCTCGGTCGCGTTGTCGCCGAGCGCAGCGGTCACATACTGCACGCAGGTCTGATGTCAAAATTGCTGCGTGTCCGTTCGGCCTGGGATATCGTCGATATGCCGGCGAAGGATGGGGTGGCACGAGCAGTTTAAGTCTGGCAGAAGGTTCCCCCGTTTCCCGGTTCCCCGGTTTCCCTGTTTCCCTGTTCCCCTGCTCCCCCGCTACTTCTCAGGCAGGAACTCGAAGGTGATGCGCAGGTGAACTGATCCGGGAACGATCTGCGGCTCGACTTCCCTGGCTCGCAAACGCAAGGACCCTCTCGCGGGTGCGATCGGAACCACGCTCGACAACTGCTCTGGACGCAAAATCTTCAAGGGATTGATGCGCGAATCGATTGCAGTCTGCACAAGCTTCACAACCGAACCCTGCGCAATGGAAGGGATGTTCTCCAGATGCATGTCTGTGACCTTGATCCTTGCCTGCAGCGTTTGAGCGCTGCGATCAAACTCCAGATTCCATTCCGTGTTGGCCCAACCGCGAAATTCCAGACAACCCAGGAGAGTAGAGTTGTAAGAGCCTGTGAAGGCGAGGGGCGCGACCATCCGTCCCTGCTCAAACTTAACCGCTGTCTTTACGTTGCCATGTTCTCGTTGCAGCGTGATTACGCTGGGACAGGTTTTCGCCGCCTCGTCAGTTCGGTTCTTATCTGAGGCAGTGATTACAAGCGGGGTTGACGGCGCTTTGAGATTTACGAAGATTGCTTCAATAAAGGAATTGAAAAACGCTTCGTTCAGGGTGACCGTCGCCTCTCCGGTTCGTGGCGGGCTGCTCGTTTGAGCCCGAGTGTTACGTCCCGCAGCGACACTGTTAATGAGAAGCAGCGATATCAAGACCACCATTTTGACGGTGTAATGTTTGTACAATGGGAATCTCTTCATAATAAGCCCTCGGCCTTGTGGACCTTGAACGTTGGACGTTGGACTTTGGACTCCACTCCTATAGCCCGCTCCTGACAATATCGTGGAGGCGAACTAGACCTACGCAAGTACGTGCCTCATCAACCACCGGCAACACTGAGATTTGCGACTCCCGATCTTCCATGAGTCTAAGCGCGTCATAAGCGAGCGCCGCCGCAGAAACAACAACCGGATCAGGCGTCATAATCTCTTCGCACGTTAAACCCTCGAGGGCCGCGTGATCGCGGCTTTGAATCGCTCGCCGCAAGTCACCGTCAGTGATAATGCCTGACAGATGGCCTGACGCGTCGATAACGTTGACGGCGCCCAGCCCGCCCTTACTAATGCCTTGCACCACGGCAACCCAGGTCGATCCTGAGGGAATAGTAGGGTTCTCTGCGCCGCTATGCATCAGATCCTCAACCTTTAGTGTTAGACGCTTTCCCAGACGGCCGGCCGGATGATTAACTGCAAAATCATCCAGTGTCAGTCCCTTCAACTTCATCAGAGTCATAGCCAACGCGTCGCCGAGCGCGAGGGCAACTGTGGTGCTGGTCGTCGGAGCCATATTGAGCGGGCAAGCCTCCTGGTCAACAGCAGCATCGAGCACCACATCACAGCGGCGCGCCAAAGTTGATTTGAGATTGCCGAGAATACCAACAATTGGAACGCGCCTATGTTTTAGATAAGGGAGCATCGCGACAATCTCGTCTGTTTCACCGCTGTTGCTCAGCACTATGACCACGTCATCCTCGCTCACAATTCCGAGGCCGCCGTGAAGTGCGTCCGAAGGGTGCAGATGCAAGGCGGCTGTTCCCGTGCTCGTCATTGTTGCGGCAATCTTCTGCGCAATAATTCCGGACTTGCCAACGCCGACAATCACAACTTTGCCTTTGCACGCAGCAAGCAAGTTCATTGAACGATCTACCTGTTCCGGTTTCAGGCGGGCCGCAGCATCAGCGATTGCGTTTGCTTCGAGACGCAAGAGGCTCACGACTTCGGAGAAGTTGGCTTTGTTCGTCATGGGTTGGATGTTGATATACGACGGAGGGCGGATTTAGCAAGTCTCAGGTCTCAAGTCTCAGGTCTCAAGTTTCAGGTCTCAAGTCTCCGGTCTCAAGTCAGGTCTCAAGTCTCAGGTCTCAAGTTTCAGGTCTCAAGTCTCCGGTCTCAAGTCAGGTCTCAAGTCTCAGGTCTCAAGTCAGGTTGTGTGTTACTTTGCTCAAACCCCGGGGGTAGCACTAAATGTCAGAACGGGGGGCGGGAGCGACCGGGTCCATGGCTCGACTGTAAACTAACAACTCCAGGTCTCTTCAACTCTAAACTCCACTACCAAACCCGGTCGCTACCGCTCCCGGTTCTGACATTGAGTTGATTCGAAGTTAAGCTTTCCTCAAGAGTGATCTACGACTCGGTTAAAGACTCACTTAAGACTTGAGACCTGAGACCTGAGACCTGAGACTTGAGACCTGAGACTTTC
>JBPCNX010000005.1:0-19863 GCA_051000815.1 Pyrinomonadaceae bacterium | reverse complement strand
GGCTGCGTGCGCGCTCGACGAGGATGCGCCGCATGGCCTGCGCGGCGATGGCGAAGAAGTGGGCGCGGTCGCGCGGTAGCATCCTTTCGTAGTCCACGAGCCGGAGATACGCCTCGTTGACCAGGGCAGTAGTTTGAAGCGTGTCGCCGGCGCGCTCGCGCCGCATCTGGCGGTGCGCCAGCCGCCGCAGTTCCTGGTAGACCAGGGGGATCAACTTGTCGAGGGCTGCTTTGTCGCCGCCGCCCCAAGCGAGGAGCAGGCCGGTGATTTCCTCTGGGGAGGGTTTCGCCATTTGATTCCGCGGGTTTTATTGGGCAAGTCGGGGCGGCACGGATTATAGCACCGCCCAGCGCTGGGAGCGCTCGCGCTCCCGGCCGAAAAAAATTCTTGATGGCGTGATGGGATTTCGCACCGGTTTTCGCCGATTGGTGTAGGGCACTTAAACGGACAGGAAAGGGACATTGAATGAACACACGAAAGAGATTCACGACCGCGCTCGCGTTTTCAGTCTCGCTCGCGGCCTGTGCCGCGCCCGGCGATAACAGTCCGAAGCAAACAGCCGCAGCGCCCGCTGCCACGTCCGAGGCACAGCCGCGTACGCCCTTCGAGATATTCCCCACGAACGTGCCACTCCCCACCGAGGGCTTCGACAACCTCCCGGAGTCGCCCTTCCGATCCACCGATGAGGTCATCCGGCTCAATCAGATGAGAAAGTTCTACGGCCCGCCGGGCGAGTTCGGGTATTACATAGACGGCGCCGATTACGGCTTCAAGTCTCTCTCCTTCATCCTCACGGAGACGCACCCCGGCGGCGGGCCTAACTTACATACGCACGAGACCGAAGAGGCGCATATCCTGTTGGAAGGAAAAGTGACTTACCTCGTGGGCGAGCGCCGCTTCACCGTCGAGGGGCCTTACATCACGCGCGTGCCGGCGGGCGTGCCGCACACGTTCATCAACGCCGGCTCCGCCCCGTTCAACTTGATCGCGGTCTTTCCTGACGGTCGCCCCGACTACGCCAAGGGCGATCTAGGGCCGAACCCCCTCATCAGGAAGGGACAAAAATAAGGGTGATGCCGCTTGTCGCCGCCTGACAAGTCGCTGAAGGCTGCCACAGCACCCCGCAACCGCCCCTTCCGCCAAAATTTTTCCACCGCGTGATGGGATTTCGATTCGGTTTTCGCCGAATTAGGTGAAGGCATTCTTCGGACAAGAGAAGGAGTATCAAGTCATGAACACCAGAAATAGAATCTCGTTCGCGTTCGCACTCGTCGTTTTGGTCAGCGCGGCACTAGCAGTCCTCAACTTCGGCGGCCCGGTCGAGCCTGTGAGCGCCTCGAGCTCGCACGTCCGCCGGATCAGCTTCGGTCCGAATGTCTTACCCAACCCTGAAACCACAGAAGTGATTACCGCAGGCTTGAATAATCCCCGCGGGCTGAACTTCGGGGCAGAGGGCGCACTTTACGTTGCCGAGGCGGGCAGCGGCGGCGCAGGCCCCTGCGCCCCCGGGCCGGAAGGCATGCGCTGCTACGGGACGACCGGATCGATCACACGCATTGACCTGCGCAAGGGAAAGGTAACACGCGTCGCGACGGGTCTGCCGTCCCTCGCCGGTGAAGACGGCAGCTTCGCCACTGGCGTCCACGACATCTCGCTGCATGGTCGAGGCAATGCGTTTATGACCATCGGCTTCGGCGGAGACCCTGCCTCTCGAACGACTGACTTCGGGGCGGCGGGCGCGAGTTTTGCCCGGCTGGCTCGCATGAACGCCAGCGGAAACTGGAGGCTTCAGGAAGACCTGGGTGCTTATGAAGCGGCGGCGAACCCTACCGGCGACGAGGTGGACTCCAACCCTTACGGCATCCTGGCCCTGCCCGGCAAGCGGGTCGTTGCGGACGCCGGCGCCAACGCCCTCAATGAGGTGGCTGCGAACGGTGCAATATCAACGCTGGCAGTCTTCCCCGACCGATTGGTGGAAGCGCCGCCCTTCCTTGAGCTGCCGCCGGGTACGCTGATCCCGATGGACACTGTGCCGACCTCGGTTGCCCTCGGGCCTGACGGACATTACTACGTCGGTCAGCTCACGGGTTTTCCCTTCCCGGTCGGCGGAGCAAACATTTATAGGGTGCCGGCAGAAGGCGGAGTGCCGGAGGTTTACGCCGAAGGGTTCACCGCGATCATTGACTTAGCCTTCGGCCCGGGCGGTTCGCTGTATGTTCTGGAGATCGCCAGGAACGGGTTGCTCGACGCCTTTACCTTCAACGACTGGACCGGCGCGCTGATCCGCATTGCCCCTGACGGTACACGCACGGAGATCGCCGAGGGCGCACTCTTTGCACCGGGCGGAGTGGCCGTCCGCTCGGACACGGCTGTCTACGTGACGAATAACAGCATCTTCAGCGCCTCCGGCCAGGTGCTTCGGATAAGGCCCTGACATCGTTCTTCCTGGCAGTGGCGGATGGATGCACCCAGCTATTACATGTCTTCGGCGCTTGAAATCCGCCATGTCGCGGCATGGTTTTCTGCTGCTTCTTTGGTAGTGGGTCAGTTTGATTACGGAAGTTCAGAGTTCAACCTTTAGGTTGCGGTTTCGCAGCCACAAACTAAAGTTTGAACTCTAAACTGACCCACTCGCTTCTTTGGTCAAGTTGATCTTCAATACTGTAGGTGTCCTATGTTGATAACGAACAGATCCCGGTTGGCGCTGATTTCGCTGCTGAGTTTCGTTGCTGCTGTGGGGGTGTTGGGCCAGTCCGAAGAGACGCGGAAACACCGCGTCATACCGATCGCACCGATGTCACGGGACGTCGAGATCCTCTACGGCGACCCTGAGGAAGTGGGAGAGCCGTTCGTGATGAGAATCCGCGAACTCGCCGGCGGCGTTATCCCTCCGCACAGACACCCGGTCGATGAGCACATCACCGTGGTGCAAGGGACGCTGTATTTCGGCGTGGGCGAGAAATTCGACTACGCGGCGATGAAAGAGTTAAAAGCTGGGAGCTACGCCTTCATCCCGAAGGGGCGCACGATGTTCGGCTACACCCCCGAAGCAGCCATCGTTCAAGTCCACGGGATCGGGCCATTCCATATCCACTGGCGCGCCGGGAATCAGTGGCGTGACAGCCTCAAGACATTGGACGATTCTGACGCCGCCTCCGTCTTCAAGTTCAAGAAGGGTGAACGCGTCGTCGCGAAACGAGGGCGCGGCCGGATCCGTCAGGGGTACGACTCCGGCGAAATGATCGGATACGAGATCGAAGGCGAAGATGGAACCCTGTTCATGGCTCTTGAGGAAGAGCTTCGGCGCGGTGGAAACAATCGGTAGGCTCCGGCTGGGCGTTGCGGATGACTCGACCCGTTATTTCCTTACTGGACAAGACCTCAAACATGGGCGAGTTATACCACGGACATTGATGCGGCACGCGCTGCCTGAGTATCGACAAAAGCGACGTCAAGAAGTTTGTCAGAAACGAAAAGCGGCAGGTTCTTCAAGATTGCCGATTTCCAATTGTCGATTGCCTATTACGGCTGTTGAACTTTTGGGGGCTGCGATGGGAGCTAGAATCCAGTGAGGCTCTCTAAACCGACAATTTGAAATCCAAATTGGCAATCGGAAATCGGCAATGAAAATGGTGAGCCGTGGAGGGCTCGAACCTCCGACCCGCTGATTAAGAGTCAGCTGCTCTACCAACTGAGCTAACGGCCCGCAAGAATGAGGAAGTTAGCGTGCGCTGATTCATCTGTCAAGCGTAGCGACAGGCGTTGTTTGGTTCGTGATGCTTAGTGTGTTTTCGTGGATCGTAAGCTATTAGATCCGGCGAACACGATCCGCGAATCAACACTAATGTGCACGAATAAAAAGCGTCGCAATTCGTCTTCGTGGATCGCAGGCTATGAGGTCCGGCGAACACGATCCACGAATCAAACACTAATCAGCACGAATGAAGCGTTGCGATTTGTCTCCAGAATCCGCTTCGTTGTGCCTGGCCTTCACGCCGTGGTGGCACACTCTCTCGTCGAAAGCAGCTTGCGCACGTTTTCAATTAGACCCTCGATATCAGGCTTGGTAACGTACCCCGCCGCACCGGCGTCGATGGCCTTAAGACGGTGAATTTCATAAGCATCGCCCGAGTAGAACAGGCAGGGAACGGCGGGAGTTATTTCACTCAGTCTCTCGCAGAGAGCCAAACCGTCGCCGTCAGGAAGCCGGTTGTCCAAAACGTAAAGGTCAAACTCCCGGCTCACAGCCAGAGTCCTCGCCGCTTCCGCAGTGGTGACGGTAACGACTTCATAATCCTCCTGGGAGAGGAGCAGGGAAAGCATGTCTGATGTGTCTTTGTGATCTTCGACGCACAGAATCCGACATTTAATTTGTACCACAGGGGAACCTCCTGCAAATCATTCTAGGGAGAGAGGGCCATGAGATTGTAAGCCTAATCGCGCGGCGTGACTAGCCGTCTTTTTAAGCAAGCAGACAAGACGCTTCAAAAATTCGTGGAATCATGCGGTCATTCTTGTTTTGAATAGATCACCTACGTCAACGGGATCGTTCACTCATTCTCTACGGTCCTGCACGAGCAGGTGGGCAGCAACGGGACTTCAGCCAAAGGAATGTCCCTCCTGCCCACCGCCATTTCACCATTAACGTCCTGGTCGACGTGGTTCCTTCATCGCCTTCAACAATTGCTTCAGGGCTTCAGTCTCGTCATCATCGGGTTCGAGCTGCATGTAACGCTCAAGCGTCGCCGACGCCGCCTGGTTGTCTCCGAGTTTGTGATAGACAAGAGCGAGATTGAAGTAGACGAGTGAAAAACCCGGCTCAATCTGAGTTGCCGCCTCGTAGTGCAGTCGCGCCAACCCCAACTCTGTAGCATCGTAATAAAGATTACCGAGATTGTAGTGAGCTTCGACGTGGCGGGGGTCACTCTTCAGCGAAAGCGTGAAATTGTCGAGAGCCTTGGGAGTGTTTCCCTGCTCGAGATTAATAATTGCCAGATTGCAGTAAGCCTCGGCGACGTTGTCGCCTTCGCTAATCGCCTCCATATAACACTCCGACGCTTTGGGATCGCCTTGCTCGTGGAGCAGCAATGCTTCTTCAAAGGGCGTGAGGAGCCGCGCCAAACGTCCCACTTCCGCGCGAAACAGGTTTAATTGTCCCTGAAGTTCGGCTTCAATTTGCCGAATACTTTGTCCCTGTGATTTCAGTTCACGCACCCGGCGAAACTGCGTCAGGGCATGAAAGTCGTAAGAGAAATCTTTGGCTTCGTTTGAGGGAGTGGCCTGGATAATGCCCTGTTCGGTCCAGCGGCGGATCGTGCGTTCGCTTAAGCCGAAGAGTTGTTTGATTTCGCGGACGGAGTAGTGTGCTTTGACGCGCTGGTAATCCGCCTTTGCCGGGACAGGTGAAGGAAAGGAGAGGACCTTAGGGCTGTTTTCTTTCATCGGCTACTAAAAAATCTAGGAAGCCTTTCGTCGCTTAACGGCCTTTGGCTTAACCTCGCTCTTGACAAGGGTGATCTGTGGTTTCTTTTTGGCCACACTCGGCGCTTTAACCATCGGTTTACGATTAGACTGCTGCAAGCTCTTCTTCAGTGCGCTCATAATATCAAGTCGCGGGATTTCTTCAACCTGTTCAAACTCGACAGTCTTCTTTCCCTTGATCTTCGACTCAATCAATTTCTTCAGCGCCTCATGATAATTGTCAGTGGTGTCGATCTCGGAAAGGGAAGTGACCATCTGTTCCACGAGTGTAGTAGCGAGCTTCAACTCGTTCTTATCGAGTTTACTGGCTCCGTCAATTTCCGGAACGTCATCCATCTTTCTCATCTCATGCGGGTAATGCAGTTTTTGTAGTACGAGTCCTTTCTCATGAGGAAACAGCGCGACGAGATCCTCGCGGTCGCGCAACACAACCTTACCAATCCCAATTTTGCCCGTTTGTTTCATCACTTCTCGTAACAGGGCGTAGGGTTTCTCGGCGACCGGGCCGTCGGGGCCAGCGTAATATGGCGCATCATAAAAACTCGTAGGAATTTCCTCAGCTTCCACAAACCCGATAATGTCTACAGCCTTGGTGGTCTTGATCTTTACCTTGGCAATGTCTTCGGGTTCGATGATCGCGTAACGATCAGGTTCGTACTGGTAGCCCTTCGTTATCTGATCCTGGGTCACCACCTGACTGCATTTTTTGCAGCGCTTATCGTAGCCGATAGGCCCGAAGTCCTCGCGGTGCAGTTGGTTAAACTGAATCTTCTCAGTCGTCTCGATGGCGTTATAAATACGGACGGGAATGGCAACCAGCAGAAATCTTATATGACCTTTCCAAATGGATCTCATTGCGACTCTCTCCGGGGTGACGTCCGGCAAACTCAGATTTGTCGAACCGAGACGTAAACCGTACAACCTTTAGACTGCTTCACCGGCTCTGGGCCGGTGACGGAGCCGCTATTATGCGACCCATCGGCAGTCAAGTAAAGACTATTCTAAGGGATTCCGAGGTCTCAGCCCAGCGATTCGCTTGGAGATAGGCGCTATGAGTCTGAGCTGGCTGGTACTATTCAGTTTGGGTCGAGAGGGGTCGTTACCACTCAATAGTCAGAACCGGAGGGAGTCGGGACAGGGGTGGTGGGGGAACATTCCAAATGGTCAGGAACCTGGATTTGTTAGTTGACAGTCGCGCGAATGGACCCGGTCGCTACCGCTCCCGGTTCTGACATTGAGGGAGCGAGCTAGATTGCGCGAATGAATTCAGAGATTTATCGCGGTTCGAAGTTGTTAAAACGGTCAAACCGAATGGCGCAGCGCCGTCTGCATCGCCGCGGCTGACTGCCATCGTTGCGCCTGATCCTTGTGCAGGGCGCGGTCGACAATCTCGCATACCGCCGGCGGCAAGTACGGTGCGCGGTGCGCTAGCGGAATCGATGGTTCCTCAAAGATTGCCCTCACTGTTTCAGCGATGGACTTGCCGGCAAGATCCAAAGCTAACTCCCCGGTGAGAAGACTATAGGCTGTCATCCCCACAGCATAGATGTCCGACTGTGGGCGCACATCACGGAAGTTTCGCAGTTGCTCCGGCGGCATGTACGCGATGGTACCGGCGGCTTCTCCCGCCATGGTCACTCCACTCATTCCTGATTGGGCGAAACTTTTGGCGAGACCAAAATCCGTGAGCTTCGCAATAGGACGGCTGCCTGATCCAGTAATCAGGATGTTTTGCTCCTTGATGTCGCGATGAATGAACCCCTGACAATGGGCGTGTGAAAGCGCATCCAAAACTTGAGAAACTATTGCTACGGCTTCGGAACAGGAAAGCTTGCCGCCCTGCGCGTCGGCAAGTTTTGAAGCGTCAGGACCGTCGACAAATTCTGTGACCAGATAAACCACGCCGTTATGCGTGCCGCGATCCAGAAACTCCACAATGTTGGGATGTTTGAGCGCCGCCGCCACTTCAATCTCGCGCAGGAATCGACGCATGGCCTTGTCGCTGACCGCGCATTCAGGCAGCAGAGTCTTAATCGCGACTGCGCGCCCTGTTTTCTGATGACGCCCCAGCATTACGCATCCCATTCCCCCGCGTCCCAGCATTCTCACCGTCTCGTAACCCGGAATCGGCTGCGGCGACCGCTTCAACTCTTCGCGGCAGTCTTCACAAAGGAATGTCAGCCGTTCATTTGGATTTGAAGCCTGGGCCTGCTCGCGCCGGCTACAATTCAGACACTCAACTATCACTATGGCAGGCGGCTGGTTGGTTTCGTGGGATTCTTCTTCCGCATGTCGCTGGGCGTTTCGCCCGGCGTTGACTTCAACCAGCAGAATACTTTCGCCGACCTGAATCTGATCGCCGTGCTGCAGAAAGGTTTCGTTGACTCGCTTGCCATTTACAATCGTGCCATTGGTGGAACCGAGGTCGCGCAGAAAACACCTGGGCGGATTGATTTCCAGAAGACAGTGATTGCGCGAGAAGAAGCGATCCTCAGGCAGGCAAAGGTGCGCGTCTTTGGTACGGCCAATCAGAAAAGTATCGTGCTCATCAAAGGGAAAAACGCGACCCTCGTAAGGGCCGGCGAGAACTCTAAGATTCACTTGCATGGTTGGATACTCTGCTCGCATGGTCACTCAATACAAAACCGGGAGCGGTATCGCTCGGGTCCAAAGCGCAATTACAGTACTGGGACGGCAGCGACCGCTCTCTCAATGAACGTTACGCTTAACCTTAGACAACATCAGAATCGCTAGTTGCATGCGGTCGCTACTGCTCCCGTACTGTAATTGAGTTGCGACAGTCCATTGAAGGGGCGGCTGCTAACCGCCGGGTTCTGTGGCGAGACTTTGGAGCTTTGCGTGGCCGGGGCCTATCTCGAGATCTCCAAATCGTCGAAGGCAACTTCTCCGGTCTCGCTTGTATAGAGGCCGGCCACGCCGCGTTTGTGGTTTTCCGAATTCGTGATGCGCGTGAGGTAGCGACCGTTGATGTAAAAAGACAGCTCATCGCCTTTGGAGCGAATCTCCAGCTGATTTGGGTTGGTGCCGGAACGAATGATTGACGCCTTAGTCCAGGGCACCAGGATTTTTTGGATTCCATTCTTATGCATTACGACCTGGTATTGCGGCTCGCTTCCGGAATAAATCAGCAGTGCGTAATCCTCAAGCGCGTTATCCTGCGACTTCTCTCCGTGCACGATCAGCCCATAACCCGAAGCGGGTGAAACGCCATCGACACTGCGCGCAGTCACCCGAACCGTGGCGTTTTCAGTGTTGTAGTCTCCGCCCGGCGCGTACATCACGAGATACAACGTCTCCTTGGCGCGCATGTGATATTCATCGTCGGCATACCAGATGTCGCCAAATTGGAACGTGCCGGTCTTCCAATTCTCAGCCGCGAAGTCGTCAGTGATTGATGAAGGCAGACCGGGATTAATGGTGGCGTTCGTATTTGTATTCGTGTTGGCGCTCGAATTTTTATTGCTTTCGGAAGCGCCGTTTGTGTTGGAACCCTTATTGATGTTAGCTACGCCCGAATTAGCGTTCCCGTTAGCGTTGTTCATGTTCATGCTCGCAAGAGCCAGGATCATGATCATGAGACCGATTCCGATTACACCGACGACGAGAACTCCTCCCAACACCCACCAGAGAGGGTTCGACTTCTGCTGCGGGCGTAGAGGCGGAGTTGGAGACCATTGGGGTGCCGGACGTGGTTGAGACATTCCCGCAACCTGGTTCAGCCGCGCCTCGGGGCGATAGATCTCTGTCGGTGGTGGCTCGCTCGTATTGCGAGGCCCTGGATATCTGTTTGAGGAACCGGCTGACTGAGGGACGGTGTCGACCATAAGCGGAGAGCCGTCCTCAAGACAGAACTTAAGGGACAGGTCCGTGTACGTTCGATTACAACTCGGGCAGCGTTTCATTTTGCCAGCTCGTCAGGATGCGGTATTTCTGATTTGGACGCCCTGATGTGGGGCACGACATTACTGGAAACTGTCCTTTAGGCTCAAGGGCTAAGCGGTTTTCCGCAACCGCCGCAAAACCTTGACTCTCCCGGATAGCTCGCTCCGCAATGTTTGCAGAGCACCTCTACAGGCCGCGGCGCTTTCCAATCAAGCAAAGATGTACCGATCGGAATGCCGCAGCGGCCACAAAAACGAGTCGATGATGGATAATCCTTACCGCAGCGTGGACAGCTTATGTCTTCTGCCACTGGCGCCGCCGGTATAGTTTCCTTCAACTCCTGTTCTTCACCCGGCGTGACCAACTCAAACGTCGTGTTCTTGCAGTTGCCGCAGAACTTGACCCCCTCAGCGAAGCGAGCATGACATTTCATACAAGCAACCACGGCATGCGTCACCGGTTCGTTGCCGGTTCTGCTGGCGAGACTTCCTCCGCGCGAGGGTGTCAAATGTTCACTTGAAGGGGCATCCGAGAATTGCGCCTGGATGATCTGCTCCGCCGCGTCGGGTCGGATTTCAATCACACGTTCATCGTCTGCTTCTCCCAGTCTCGCCACACGCAGCACGTGCTGACCCGGCGGAATAGACGTGAGGATCACACGCCCCGAGCGGCCAATGCTGCCCTGGCGTTCGTCGTCAACATAAACCTCGGAACCGGCGGGAGCCATGATGACAACGCGCGATTCACCTTCCGGTTTTTCCGACAGTTCCGCGATGGCCTTTTCAAATGCCTCGAGCCACTCGCTGGCTGTCTCCGGCCTGTTGCCAGGCTCCCGGTCAAGTGCGCGCATTACCACTCGCTCCGCGTCGGGTGAAATATCAGATCGCAGCGTCGTCAGCGCCGGCGGCTTCTCCAATAGCTTCTGAGCGACGAGTTGGGTGATGTGACCGGTGAAGGGCGGTCGACCGCCAAGCATGTGATAGGCGATGGCGCCCAGCGCATAAATGTCCGCTCGCACATCGAGTGCTACTCCTTCTCTCATTTGTTCAGGAGCCATGTATTCCGGCGTGCCTACAATACCTCTCGAGGCAGGTCCACTCACGGTTTCGGAAAGTTCGGAGTGCACGATCTTCGCCAGCCCGAAATCACCGACCTTAACGAAGCCATCGTCACCCGGGCCGCTCCTGCGGAGCTGCTGCATGATAAAGATGTTTGCCGGCTTCAAATCTCGATGAAGGATATTGCGATCGTGTGCGGCGTCCACTCCCGCAACAATCTGGCGCAACAGGGTTGCCGTGCGCTTTACATTTAGCGTGCCCTCGCGACGCAGAAGCTGGTAAAGAGTTTCACCCTCGACGTATTCCATTACCAGGAAGAAAACACCGTCAGGACTCTTTCCAAAATCCGTGACATCAACGACGTTGGGGTGCTGGATTGAAGCAGCGGCGCGGGCCTCGCGTTCAAACCGGGCGATGGCCTCGCCCTCCTGCATGTCTTCATCGCTGAGGATGTCGGGCCGAACGGTCTTCACGGCTACCCGGCGCGTGACGAGGTTCTGATCACGCGCCAAATAAACCTGGCCCATTGCGCCGCGACCAATCCGCTTCTCAAGCAGATAGCGGCCAGATAACAAGGGCTGACCGGGCAGAGTGTGTTTGGTGTTCGCGTCGTCGTCGGGACAGACAAGGACGTCATCCGGATAGCAGATTTCGCAACGGGGGCACTCGCGCATGCGTGAAGTCTAGATTACTGTCGTCGTTATTGGTAGTAGCTACGCCGTTACCAAATCCGAGCAGCAGGCCGCGCAGCGTGTCGCGGCGAGTGGAACCGGTGTCAGGCAATAGGTGCATTCCTTTGTCGGCGGGGCCGTCGGCGCTTCGCGCCTGCTCCTGTTTACAGCCTTTATGATCAAAAAAATCACAAACGCCACTATGAGGAACGTGACAACTTCGTTGAAGAAACTACCGTAGGCGATTACCGGCAGCCCTTTCAATTGCGCGTCAGCAAGGGAGACCGGGCGCTGTCCCGAAAGGTCGATGAACAAATTTGAGAAGTCGACGTTTCCCAGCAGCATGCCAATCGGCGGCATGATGATTCCCTCGACAAGGGAAGTAATGATCCGGCCAAACGCGACGCCGATAATTACCGCGACCGCGAGATCGACAACACTTCCGCGTGAGATGAACTCCTTAAATTCTTTTAGCATGTGCGAGCTCCTTTCCTGCTAGTGGCAAGTGTTTGCGCGCTTCAGAGAGACGCGGCAATCGCTCTGTGAGCCTTACGAACAACCCCGGGCAGGTTTGTATCCGGCCTTGTGCGCCTCTTCGATTGTCTTAAAACTGATGCGGTCCTTTTCGCCAATCTCAACATGGGGATTGCAGCCCGGCGGGTAGTAAGTTTTGTTTTGACTGTCGGCGGGAATTTCTTCGGATTCCATCTGTGCTTCCGCAGCTGCGGACTCCTGCTCCTCTTTGGCTACGCGGCGTGCAGTTAGAACCTCCTCAGCAGCGCGATCAACCATACGAAAGCTGGGACTCTGCGCAATCAGCGAGACGGTCAGCTGAAAATCCATGCAGGTAATTTCTTTCCCACGCAACTTCCACGGCGACCAGGCGCTGGGCAATCCCAATGATTGCGAAACACCGGTCACGAAGTCGTCAACGGTGAGCCACTTGAAATTGCGATCGTAGCCGATCCAGAGAGAGACGAGGCGACCATCAAGAAAATCCAGTGAGATAGTCCTGGTGTCCTGGAAATTTGATTTTTCAATGCGCGGATCAAAGTTGGGATTGATTGTTGTTTTGGAATTTCCCAGGTCATCGGTCGGACCGAAAACGATTAAGGGCACATGGGCCTTAACCTGCTCCATCGTCATGCCGAGGCGAAACCCTTTCAATTCCGCTGCTGCGGGGAGAACACTCAGACTCATTTTGCAGGGTCTCTGTTGGGCGATTAGTCGAGTCGGAAACAGCCAGAGGATGACGAACGCGGTTATTGCGATGAGCGGGAAGGAAGATTTCATGCGAAGTGTCGAAAGGCGAGTTGCCGGCGGCAACGCGACGCATCCATCAGTTGACGAAGGAGCGAATGAGTAACTCAAGATCCTCAGGCTCAAAGGGCGTCGAGACGTATTCATTGCACCCGGCAGCCAGCGCGTCCTCACGAAACTGCTCGGCGCCGTAGGCGGAAACGGCTAGCACCGGGACTTTGTCGAGGTCCTTTAAGCTTCTGATTTTGCGAGTGGCGGCGAGGCCATCAAGCTCTGGCATCTCCAGATCCATAATGATCAGATCCGGACGTTCACTTTCAGCTTGAGCCACTGCCTCGTGTCCATTCTCCGCCTCGATCACATTAAAGCCCTTGCGCTCGAGCCAGGTCCTCAGAAGCAACCTGGTGTCGTCAAAATCATCAACAACCAGAATCGTTGGTTTGGAAACTTCTTGCATTAGCTGGACCTGTAGTCATTGTCACAAGGAAGAATAGTCGTTACCCGCAACAGGATAGGTAATTGGATTTCCTGCCGCAGTCTGACCAATTGGCGGGGGACGAATTTCACCGCAATTAGGATCTTCCAAAAATGCTTGAAGTCGGGAGGTGTCAGCCTACCATGTTCGGTCTCGCGTGCCAATATTGGGCGGTGTTGGTGCTAACCTAAATTAAGAGCCTGACTCATTGGTTCAGCACACAATCACTACTCACCCTAATCGTCTCGCTCGCATGAAGGAGAGTCCCTTGAGGATTCGGAAAGCCAGGACGAAAGAGCGGTCCACGTTTCGCTTCGCCTAAACCTGCGGAGCAGGTGAAAGCATAGAGCCTGGGGCGTGAGCCCCAGGTCACCGAGAGTTAAATGATTTAAGAGCCCGCGAAGCGGGCGACAGAACAGCTTCGATGAAAGCGCTATCGCCCGCTCCGCGGGCTCAATTAATGGTTGGCATGTACCTGGGGCTCAGGCCCCAGGCTCTATGCTTTCACCTGCTCCGCAGGTTTATCGGAAGGCGAAAGAAAGGCTTCCGCTAACTCAGTAATTACGTGCAACGCCAATTCGTTTTTGCACGAGCCTTTCAACTTCAAGCGGCAAGCCCTCAGCCTTTGCCTGGCGAATGAATGCGCCGTCAATCTTAAAAATGCGCAGTTTGACAATGTCTTCAACCGACAGGTCAGTCAATCCTTCGTTGCGAACTTCAGTAATGAAGTCTGGCGTGACTTTGAAAATCTGCATTTTGACAAGACTCTCAAAAGGCTCTTTATCAAAACCCATCTGGCTTACCTGCCTGACGAAGTCAGCGTCAATCTTAAAGATTCGGGCTTTAACCAGTTCTTCCATCCCCAGGTTAGAAAAGCCGCTCTCTTTCATCTCCCGCATGAACCTGGAATCGATCTTAAAGATTGCCGCCTTGAAAAGATCTTCGACTTGAAGTTTTCCGAAGCCTGCAGACGACAAGTCGTCAGCGAGTGCCGTCGTGACATTCAACATCGTGGCCGCGAATAGTCGGTTTTCAGAATGATTTCCATCGTTCGAGGATGATGTTTCAAAGTCAAAACCCCGACTCTTCATTGCCGAAACAAAGCTCTGATTCCCGGTAAAGCGATACGAGCCAGACCCTTTGCTATTTTGGCATGTGCCCTCGCAATCGATTGTTCCGGCTTCACGCAGGAGGCTGAATTTGACCGGACCTCCGCTCAATACCTGTTCGCGACTCAAACCCTGCAAATCCGAAAAATCAAAGGTTCGACCTGTTTGGTTTCTGCCACTCTTTTCAGAGCGTTGCGCTAAATGCAAATTGATTTTGGCGGAGTCCTTCTCCATTGAGGCCGTCCACTCGCCCGGAGCTGCATTCTGCGCAAGGACATTTGAACTGGTGACCCAAGCTGCAAAAGCCAAGCCCGTGACCATAAACAGACCGATAACGAAGCGTGTGGAAGTTTTCTTAGACATAGTCGGATTTCCTCTAATGAAATTTTTTGCCGTTCAAAGAGAAAACACCGCCGGACAAGATTTGTGACACGGAATTTCCTTCGGAGGCAGGGCCTGAGACCGATTGGCAGTTGGCGGGAGGAGAACGTGACTCGAATCGTGATGTGCGCTGAGAAGATCTAAGGGACCTTCTTTATTGAAGTGCGCATAATGTCTTGCTTGGCTTGAATGCTGGTACCCGCGGCAGGGGTCGAACCTGCGACCTTTCGCTCCGGAGGCGCAGCAATCATTACTTGCTGAGTCTCATCGACCTCGCTGCGGTACAAAATGCTCGGGCTTTTTATATTACCACCTTTGCTGAGTGGTGTAGAATCCGCTCCACACTTGCCGAGTCTTAACGCGAAAGCGGAACTCAAAGCGGAGTGCAGCCTCAGTTCAAAGCTTGGTCCTACCCGGAGGGACACCACCAATGGCCAGAGAACGCAAGGGCTTCATTGTAAATCGCAACGGCCGACTCTATGCGAGAGTGGGCTTCACGGATGACCAGGGCAGGCGCCGCGATGTTGTACGGCGGGCCACAAGTCGAACTCACGCGCGCGAGTTGATTCGCGACATACTGCGCGAGCTTGAAGAGCGTGGCGGCCGCTCGCTTGACGCATCGCGCATGACGTTCGGGGATCTCGCAGCCTACTTCGAAGAGCATTACCTCAAACCTGCTGAATACGTGGATGGCCGAAAGATTGAAGGCGTGCGATCGCTCGAGCCGGCACGATCGGCGGTCAACTCGCTCAAGGCGTACTTCGGGAAGCGCCGACTGCAGGGCATAACCTACGGGGACATTCGATCTTACCGAGCTGCGCGCTTGAAGGACCCAACCCGCAGCGACCATGCACGACATCAGCACGCGCTGAAGGCCAACTCAAAAGCTCAGCTTTTTTCAACCCGTAGCATTGCGACAGTGAATCGAGAGCTTTCAAAGCTTCGCAGGATGCTCAACATTGCGCAGCGCGAGGGCTGGATCCGCTCAAATCCATTCGCTCAGGGCGAATCGCTGATAAGCAATGCTGACGAGCGAAAGCGCGAGCGCATTCTGACCCGTGATGAGGAACGGCGACTGCTCGAGGCCTGTGCCGACACGCGACGCCTCCACTTGCGGCCGATCATTGTCGCGGCTATCGACACGGGGATGCGCCGCGGTGAGATCCTTTCGCTGCGATGGCGAGATGTTGATTTCGAGGCCGGAGTAATCACTGTGCGGGCTTTCAACACAAAAACAATGCGCGAGCGCCAGCTGGCGATGACCATACGGCTGACCCAGGAGCTCACCGGTATTTATGAGCAGGGCCCGAAAGATTCCACGCGCCTGGTGTTTGGCATTGTCGATAACGTCAAGCGAAGCTTTACAGCTGCTCGAGCGGCGGCGGGACTGACAGATGTGCGCTTTCACGATCTGAGACACACTCACGCAACGCGCCTGGTGGGCGCGCACATGCCGCTTTCTGAAGTTGGCAGAGTGTTGGGCCACACTCAGGCAAACACGACCTATCGTTATGTGAATGCCAACGTTGAGACAGCCAAGCGAGCAGCTGCTGCGCTCGATACTTTCAACGCTGACGGTGAAGCAGCGCCGGCGCCAACGTCGGACGTGGTAAATTGACAGCATTCGGCTTGCCTATGTGCGCTTAGCTGGCGCGCGGAGGTTCGCACTTCCCTGGGCGGACGGCAAGCCGATAATTCTTTCCAGGGAGGGGCTTCACCAAGGAGGGCCTTAGATTGGCGAGAACGCTTCACACCCGAAACTTCACGGCCGAAGAGGAACATCAACAGCAAGTCGGGAAACTGATCTCTAGTCTCATCAGCGGCGATAAGCACCTTGACAGCCTTGCTCTGATTAAGAGTCTGATCGAAGTCTGCGAAAAGGGTGAGCCCTGCGCTTTCAGCGTTACGTTCCAACCTCTTCGCCTGAAAGACATGCATCTGATAGTAATCAGTACGGAAAGTGGGCAGGCCGACACAAATTTTGCGATTGAGTATTCTGAGAACTCAACGATTCCCTGGAATGAAGTGTGTCTCCCACCAAACTTTGCTTATCGACTACTTTGTGCCGTCGCGCAGCTAATTCAAACGGAGAGAAAGCTTGCAGTCGCGGATGAGGCACTCCAAACGGCCGAAGTAATCGAGGAATTCAGAAACAATCACGTGAGCTACCATAAGGCTTACATTAACGAACGACTGGGAATCAGCCGCGGTCGCATTGGAGACTATGATCTCACCCCGCTGCCCTTTCTTTATCACCGCCTATTGCCAGTGTGGCAACATGCTAAGAAGGTTTTTCGTTCGAACAGTAGCTATGACACTTGGCGCGAAACTGTGACCCGCGAAATCGAGGACAAACTGAAAAGCGCCAAGCTGAATCAGATCAGCTCTGACAAGCTAAGCTCTGACAAGATAACTGAATTAGTCGGTCGCTTGGCGGGCCTCTCCGCAGCCGAACAGCAAAAGCTGAAGGACCGTAAACTAAAGGCTTCACCTGGTGATCTCGCCCTTGATCACGCCGCGCTCATCTGCGGCGTTCCGCTTTACCACTACACCCTTCGACATCTGCAGGATAACTCCAAAAGGAAATTAAAGAGTCGAACCTCGCCTTTTCACCGAAGCTAAATCACGGCCTTTTTCTTCGTCAATAACATTGGTCGCTGCCGAAGATTGGCCGTGGTTTTCAGGCGTCTATCTTTAGCGGTTTGTTCAGACCTATGCTCAGACTTGCCGGTGCGCTCTGTCATGTCCCGATGAGTGAGGGTAAGGCAAAGCGGAGAGCAAAGCGGGTGGCGCGATCGACTGCTTCTTGCAAGTTATTGCATTCACAGCTTGACGGCAGCTGAGACCTTTCGCTGCTGACTCGATTTACTTAATGAAAGAGAGGTACGACCAATTTGAAACGACACACAACGCCGATAACGGGACTGATGTAAAGACGATTACTGAGCCAGAGTTTTGCAAGCTTGCGGGCATTAGCATCAGCACCGCGCTCGCACTTCGAAAGGCTGGAAAGCTCGCGCACTGCCGCGTCGGCCGTCGAGTCTTGTACATCTATCCTCGACACGTCGAAGAGTTCCTAGGCCGCACGGAGCGCAAACCAAAGGCAGCATGACCATGGATCACCGCGGGCCTAGCCAGGTCAAGCCAGCGGTTAACAAGCAAAGTGTCTCTACTGACCGCGGACGCTCGCTCTTTATTCTGCAGATTCCTGAGGGCCATTAACCGCTGGTTGACCAAGCCGCAGGATTCCAAAACGTGTCGGAAAGAGCTCACCTGCCGGCAAGACCACCACCACAGACATAGGAGGCCCACAAGTTGAGCGGCAAACTCATGGGCCAGTGTTACACGCTTGTGCTGAGTCGCTCACAGCGCGAGGTGCTAATGGCGTTTTGTAACTACGCTGATGACACCGGCGCCGGCGCCTACCCGAGCATCGCTCGCGTCGCGTGGATGTGTGACCTCTCAGAGCGCCAAGTGCGGCGGATCGTGGCAGACCTGGTTGCAGCTGCCTTGTTGGAGCCGGTTGCTTGTCTGAAAGGCGGGCGAGGGCACCCAGTGCTCTATCGTGTAAAGCTGTCTGCAGGCACTCTAAAAGAAGAGTACCGAAAAGAAATAAAAGCGGACACTCAAACGTCACCCTTTACCGCTCAAAAGGCGGACACTCAGGCGTCACCCTTTACCGCTCAAAAGGCGGACATGCCGGCTGAAGAAAGGCGGACATTTCGAGCGCAAAAGGCGGACATTTCGAGCGCAAAGCCTGACACCCGAGTGTCCGCCGATCCATCAGGTGATCCGTCAGTTGATCCGTCAGGAAATACACACACACCCTCTGCGCCTAGCCAGGGTTGTATCGGTGTGTGTGTGGAGGCAATCAGCCGCGATCGTTACAAGGCATACGCTCGAGCTCAACCTGGAATCATCGACCCTAATGGTTGGGCCACGGCAGCTGCACGGCGTTCTGGCCGGGATGATGGCTGGGATGCAGACGTTCTTGAGTGGGAAGAAAGGCGAGCTCGGGAATTGAAACTTGAGCAGGGACGAAAAGCAGCTGCGGCAGAGCGAAGCGCCCGCGAGCGCGAGCAGATGGAAGCTGACCTACGTTCCTACAAGGAACGTGCGCGACTGCGCCAGTTGGCCACGCCTAACCAAGCTGGGCAAGCTAAGAAGCTGGAAGCAACCGAAACTGACGCGCGTCCTGGGTCTCTCGGTGGCTGAGTTGCTGGGTGAAGAGGTGCAGTTCAAACGCGCTCGCCAGACTGGGCCAACAGGCAAGGTGCATAAGATTTTTGAAGAGGTGTCGAAGCTCCCGCGCCGCCAACAGGAGAAGATCGTTGAGGTCGTCTCCGCGCTCGTCAGTCAGTACGCGCAGAGCAGACAATGAAAAGCCCAACTCACCGGCCGGACTTCGGTGTAGAAGTCGGGCAGCGAAGGTGATTATCCTTAGACATCGGTGAGTATCTGAAAGTAGTAACTATTCCTTCCGCTGTGTTGACCTCAATACTGATTCCTTTGACTTCGTTGGTGTAATAGGTGAGATCAAGAACTTCGCTATCTCTTACCTTCTCGTACTTACTTTCGTCTAACTGGAGGTCAGCGAACTTTGGCTTGATGTTAGGCTCGACTGAAATGCTTATGACTGTGCCGCGCGCGACGCTCCAGCCGTTGCTGGGATTAACGTCACATGCCCCGGTTGAGTAGAGAACGAATACTCTTTCATTCTCCGTTCTGTAATCCGCCGCGTCCGCTGCTTTGCTGTAGGGCGTGGCTGGACCAAGTATTTTCTCAACGTCTGCCCGCGTCGAACGCAAAGGGGTAATGCCGCGCCAACAGTTAGTCTGTTGATGACCGTTGCTCATAAGGAGTACCAAAAGATATATCAGAACCATTTTAGTAGCCTTTCGGATCACAAGCATTCTTAAGCGCCTGCCCCCAATAACCGCTATAGGCAAGATTCCTATTATCCTTGTCGGTTGGATAAGGAAGTGTGTATCCAGGGTAAGCAGTCACAGCTATTCCTAAACCTTTAACTCGTTCCGATAGAGTCTGGTCTCCAGCGCCCGTGACAATGTGCAGGATTTCATGCAGAGCGACAAAGGCTGCGCCAAAGGCCCTATTGGAATCGGTAAAGGAATACATGTTGTTGATGCGAACTGTCCCATTTCCGCTACCAAGCGATCCCGACGCATCTCCACCATGAGAGGTCCCGCCGAAAAAGAAGCCACCCTTACCATCCCTGATGCTATTGAAGTCCGTTAAGAGCGCGCTCTTGGAATCGTAAGGCTTGCCCGTTTGACTGCTGACAAGTTGATCTATGAACTTTGCGCACTTGTCAGTTAACAGCCCTGCAATTTGATTACTAATCGCCCCAGTTTGACCTGGTGTCAGTGGCACTGCAGGGTTCTGCGGCCCGCCTCCAATAGGATCACCGGGACCGATTCCGCCACCAATTGGACCGCCGCCACCGCTCCCCCAGAACACACATCGCTGTTCGAACAAAACAATCTCACCGGTACGATCGGTTCCCA
>JBPCNX010000004.1:0-44374 GCA_051000815.1 Pyrinomonadaceae bacterium | reverse complement strand
TAAGCTGCCAAGCGGGTGGACGATCTGCTGCACCCCTTGGACCAATCGCTTTTGCTTACCGGCGACTGGCCACAGGCGATAGACACTTTCTAACTTGCATGCTCTTAACATACAAGCGGGTGGGTCTGACATTGCCAATTGTCGATTTCCGATTGCCAATTGGTCTGTGATGCAAGCAGTTAATCGGAAATTGGCAATTGGCAATTGGCAGTTGGCAATCATGGAACCCACCCGTTACCGCTGGTACGCGAGTATTCGCTCCACATATTTCGCGATGATGTCCACTTCTAGATTCACCTCATCACCGGGTTGAAGGTGGGAAAAGTTTGTGACTTCCCAGGTCTTGGGAATCACCGCAATATCAAAATGGTCATCCGCGAGTGCGGCGATAGTGAGACTGATCCCTTCCACAGCGACAGAGCCTTTGAAAACCAGGTACTGCGAAATCTCACGTGGGTAAGCAATACGCACAGTCCACGAACCTCCGTGATCAATTGCCTCAAGAAACCTTCCTCGCGCATCGACATGACCCTGAACAATGTGTCCCCCAAGTCGCGTCGCGGGTGTAACCGCACGTTCGAGATTCACCGGCGCATCGGTTTGTAGTCGACCGAGGGTTGACCTATCGAGTGTCTCCCTCGATACGTCCGCGGCAAACGATTCTGGAGTGACATCAAGCGCGGTGAGACAGACACCGTTAACTGCGATCGAGTCGCCATCGTGAGCATCCTCAGTCACTGTGCGCGCGGCGATCACAATGCGCGCGTCCGCTCCCCGCATGTTAATCGAGCGCACTCGCCCGAGTTCTTCAATGATGCCTGTGAACAAGTTCTAATTTCCGATTGGAGTTGCCGAATACAGATTACAGTTAATGGATGAAATACAGCATTAGTCTCGTAGCCATGAAGAACAAAAGGCCTAGTAAGAATGGCGCAAAGCTCAGGACCGTGATCCAGATAGCTTCCCTCTTAAATGAGAACTGAATCAACTTGATCATTTTCTTCACTCTTCTCCCGAGCGAACGTCACCTTCAGTCGCCAACAGCGCCTTTGTCCTTAGCGCTGGTGCGATGTTCCACTTCGTACATCATTTTCTTAAAGACTTCTTCAATTGAGAGTCCGGTTGAATCCACGATGATTGCATCGTCGGCAGCTGCAAGCGGTGAGTCGGCGCGAGTTTGATCCCGGCGATCGCGTTCGCTCATGTCTGCGAAAGTTGCTTCGAAGCTGGCGTTGCTGTCTTGTGCGCGCTCCTCTTCAAAACGTCGTTGCGCGCGCTCCTGTGGAACCGCGGTCAGAAAAAACTTCACATCAGCATCCGGAAACACAACTGTGCCGATGTCGCGCCCATTCAACACCGCTCCTCGTTTGCCTAGTTCGCGTTGACGAGCCACCATCGCACGTCGCACGGCAGGAATCGTGGAAATAATCGACGACATATGTGTGACATCGTCAGCGCGAATGGCTTCCGTCACGTCGCGCCCTTCCAAAGTCACTCTCAATGAATCCGGATCGCCCTTGAGATCGATATCGACCCGAGTCGCCAGCGACCCGACAGCGAGATCATCATTCGAGTTAACGCCTGATTCCATCACCGCCAGGGCAACGGCGCGATACATTGAGCCTGTGTCGAGGTAAAGGAGGTTCAACTCGCGCGCCAACATGCGGCCCAAGGTCGATTTGCCGGCGCCTGACGGACCATCGATGGCGATGATTAACATTGATCTTGGTCTTTGGTCTTGGGCCTTTGTACTTTGTTCTTTGTGCTTTGTACTTAGAACCCGGGGCTCTAACTCTTGAAGTAGAAACCTGAAACGAATTTCCACTTCACTGCCCACTGCCCACTGCTCCACTGTTCACTCCGCACTTCGCACTTCGCACTCCGCACTCCGCACTTCGAACCCCGCACTCCGAACTTTGGCTAACATTACACAAAGGCACTGAAGACTTCGTTGGAAAGCAGCGCACCGGAACGCGTTAACCTGAGCAGGTCGCCATCAAACTCGATCAAGCCGGCCTCGCTAAATCGCTTCAGCTGACTTTGATGTGCGTGGCGCAGGTCGATGCCGAACAGTTTCTGGTACTGATTCAGGTTTACTCCGCGCATCAATCGCATCCCCAAAAAAACTGCCTCGGCCCGCACTTCGTCTGGAGTTAGCTCCACACGTTCCACAATCGGGGTAGCGTCCTGTTCGATCAACTCCGCATAGCGTGCAACATCCCGTTCATTAGACCAGCGCCGGCTTTCCCCATCGTAAGAATGAGCTGAGCAACCAAAGCCATAATAAGGCGAGCCGATCCAGTACTTGCTGTTATGTCTCGATGTATAGCCGGGAAGACAGAGGTTGGAGATCTCGTAGTGCTCGTATCCTGCCTTCGTGGCTCGTTCGAGCATCAACTCATACATCTCAGCAGCCAAATCCTCATCTGGCCGAGGTTGTATGCCTTTTCGGATGTGATCGGCAAGGGGAGTTCCTTCATGCACTTCGAGCAAATAGAAGGACAGATGTTCGGGCCTCAGCGCCAGCGCCCGATCCAGATTGTAGCTCCAGCCGAAGATGCTCTGGCCCGGCAGCCCCGCAATCAAATCAAAGCTGACATTATCAAAACCCGCATCGCGAAGTTGCTGAAAAGTCTTCGTCGTATCTTCCGTGGTGTGCGAACGCCCCAGTCGAGCGAGTTCTTGATCATCAAAGGTCTGGGCTCCAAAACTTGCTCGATTGATTCCAAGACGACGAAACTCACGCAGACTTTCCGGCGTTACCGTCCCTGGATTCATTTCCATGGTCACTTCCGCGCCACTGGCAATTTCAAATCGCGCATGGATGGTCTCAAGAATTCTCGCCAACTGGCTGGCTGACAGCAGTGAAGGTGTACCCCCGCCAAAGTAGATCGTGTCCGCGTCACGTGGCTGCTCAATCACGTCCCAGCTTCTAATTTCTTTCAACAGCGCGGCCACATATCGCTCTGCGAGAGAATTCTCGTAAATGCCGGTGGCAAAGTCGCAGTAAGAGCAACGCGAGCGGCAAAAAGGAATGTGAATGTAGATCCCGGCAGCCTTCATGAAGGACAAAATTATAACACGCGGGCCTGATGGGGTTTGTGATCGCCCGACATCCGCTAGTGCCCTAGTTTGGTTTTCGTAACGCAAACTGTTAGTTTGCGCGCGCCTTGGATGCCATTCATTCAGCGCAAACCAACAGTTTGCGTTACAACTTAAGAGAGACTCGATCTGCAAAACCGGTTTTGCAAAACGTCGTGTACGGTTTCATTTTTTCTCGTGTATGTTTTGTGAGCGCACGTTCGCAAACGTTGGCTCTGTTACAGAACTTAAGGAATGGCACGGCTGTTGATAAGCACGAGGTGACGCCGGCTGATGTCTTAAATTTTACCGGCAACAACTTTTTATTTTCACGGAGGGGAATATGGCAGACGAAAAGAACAAAGATCAAAACCAGGGTAGTGAGCGCAATGAAAAGGCCATGGGTGCGAATGCCACCGGAGCTCAGGGCCAACAGGGAAAGGATCAGGAAAAATCAGGACAGCAAAATTCCGGGCGCAATCCGCAGGAATCAGCCGGCCAGGGCGGCGGCGTTCAGGGAACTGGTCAACGCAATCCGAATCAGGGACAGGACAGAGGCTCTCAGGGTGGCGGCGGTGCAGACCGTCCAACTGGTGGGGGCGGACCCCAGAGTGAGGGCGAAGAGTAAACCGCGGCCGTTAACAAATTGGCGAGCACGCAAGTGAGGCTGGCAGTTGCCAGCCTCATTTTTTTTGCGCAAGCTCGCCCAGACTATTACTTCTTGAGCGGATCGAGACGCCGCAGATTACCATCGCCGCTGAGTCTCTTGCCTGTTGCCTGGGCCACACGCTCGACTTCCGCAAACGCTCTCATAAAGTTGTCACCCAGTATTTTCTTAACATCCTTCTCACTATAGCCACGCTTCAAAAGTTCGTATGTGATGTTTGGCAGTTTGGAAATATCCTCCATTCCCACTGGCAAACTAGGCACTCCGTCGAAATCCGAACCAATGCCGACGTGATCGACGCCCGCAACCTTCGCGATGTGATCGAAGTGATCTATTAGGACCGAAAGTGGCGTCGTGGGCAGTGGATTCGCCGCGAGCAGTTTGTTTGTTTCCTCGGCTAGCTTCTTCGCATCGTCCTTGTAGGTTTCCTTGAGCTGGTCGAGTTCCGGCTTGAGCCGAGCGTCACGCTCTTTCGCGGCCGTAATAACCTTCGCGTCGATGAAGCCGGGATAAAAGTTGACCATCACGACTCCGCCGTTCTTCCCGATACGCCGCAGCAGATCGTCCGGAATGTTGCGCGGCCGATCTCCCAAAGCGCGAGCGGAGGAATGCGAAGCAATCACCGGAGCCTGGGAAACATCCAGCACGTCGCTCATAGTTTTATCGGACACGTGCGAGATATCGATTAACATGCCTATGCGATTCATCTCGCGCACCACGTCTTGGCCAAAATCCGAGAGTCCGTTGTGCTTTGCTGTATCGCAGCAGGCATCAGCCCAGTTGTTTGTGTTGTTGTGGGTGAGCGTCATGTAGCGAATGCCCAGGCGATAGAAGTCGCGCAGGGCCATCAGCGAATCCTCGATCGCGTGTCCGCCTTCGATGCCCATCAGTGCGGCAATCCGGTTTTGCTTTTTCGCGCGGCGAATGTCCGCAGTTGAGTAAGACATCATTAAATCGTTGGGATAACGCTCCGCCGCTCGATAGACATAGTCGATCATATCGAGGGTGCGCCGCGCCGAGCCGCCATCTCGAGCGAAACTGCGATCGATGTAAACACTGAAGAACTCGGCGGTCAGACCACCCTGCTTCATCCGCGCGATGTCAGTGTGATACTTGCCGACCGAAGAAACACCAAGGTCGTAGTTGTCGTCGATCATCATCGAAAGAATGTCGTTGTGAGTATCAACGACGATTGCTTTGCGATGAATCTCCAGGGCCTTTTTCCAGAGCTTCTCATCCCTGGGAGCGTTTGTTGTCGCCGTTTGCTGCTCATGGTTCTTGCTGTCGGCAAGCGAGGGCAACATGACACTGAGGCAAAGCAGTAAGCTGACGAACGAACAGAATAGTTTGCGCAAGTACATTCGAATACCTTTCAGGAGAGAGCTGATTGACGGGGATGAAGTTATTGCAGAGTCATAGTGCAGATAAGTAAAGCCGGGCGTCAAGTTATCACTGGGAGCCCTTCGCAGGTCTGTTGACAGCCGCAACCAACGCCACTGCTATCTCTGCGGCAACACGAGCGTTGTTTTCGAGCAGCGCAATGTTTGCCCTCAACGTCAAACCCTCACTCTGTTCAGACATCCTTGAGAGCAGGAATGGGGTGAGGTCGCGTCCAACAATATTCTGACGCCCGGCCTCATCCAGTGATTCATTCAAAACCTGCCGCAATAGTTCGGAGGCCACTTCCGATTCTTCAGGGACAGGAACTGTGACCAGCAACGCGTTCGATATTCCTAACGCTCTTTGTGCGACGATGATTCTTACTATATCCAACCTCGAATCCGCTCGAACATCGACCGCCAAACCACTTTGCCGCGAGTAAAACGCCGGCAACTCATCACACTCATAACCGACAACAGTAATGCCATACGTTTCCAGCCACTCTCGTGTTGCCGGCAAGTCGAGAACAACCTTCGCGCCGGAACAGACCACTGTGATCGGTGTACGCGCAAGTTCGGTCAAGTCAGCGGAAATATCCGGTAATGAACCAAAATGCACACCGCCTATGCCGCCCGTGGCAAAAACACTGATTCCGGCGCGGTGCGCGATCCAGATTGTGCTTGCCACCGTGGTCGCACCATTCCAACTCCGAGCACGAGCGATCGGAAGATCTCGTGTGCTGACCTTCTTAATGTCGTTGCTATTAGCGATGAACTCGATTTGACCTCTGTTGAGCCCAGCGCAGAGTTGACCGTCGAGAACCGCGATCGTCGCCGGAGTTGCGCCGGCATCTCTTACTATCTGTTCAAGGCGTTGTGCGGTTTGGAGGTTGATCGGACGCGGCAGTCCGTGAGCAATGACGGTTGACTCGAGTGCAACTACGGGCTTGCCCTGCGCCAAAGCATCAGCCACCTCTGGACTTGACCTCACAGGTTGATTCTGCACGCTAATCTCTTACCCCGATTGTCCTCTTATGATCAAATGCGCCAACTGTGTAATCCCATTCAGTCGTGCTGAGACCTGAAAGTGCAAGAGTCTCACAGTCCGGAAGGGCGGCTTGCCCCCGCCTCAACTCTCCTCAGAAGACCTCTTGTGGTACGTTCTCCAGCCCAATCTTTTCATTTCAGCCGACAACTTTTCTCCGTCATCGGGCCACCACCAATCCTGATCGACGGGCAGCGGTCCATTTAGTCCGTGATAGAACGCACCAAAACTCGACCAACGATAGTCTTTAGCGGAATTAACCAAGCCAGCCCGAACCGGATTAGCGTGGATGTAGTTGATCTTTTGCCAAATCATCCATGAACTCCACATCGGAAGCGCCTTGAAGCTCTCCTGCCAAACCTGATGAATCGAGCCATCGGTGTCAGGCTTCAATCTCAAGAAACGCGGGTCGTTCGTGACTTCTACAATCTTTCTGGACGAGCAGCTCTTAAGAGCGCCAATAAATCCCTTAATGTCGCCATCTCGGGGATTCACGATGAGATGGAAGTGCTCAGGCATTAGAACATAGCTTATGATCTTTGAAGGCCAGCCACTCAATAGCTCTCGAAGGACTTGAATGAAGGACTCGCAGCAGTCGTCGCGTCTGAAGATGGGGATCCGGTCAACTAGATTACCGGTTACAAAATGAAGCGCACCGGGCAGGTTTGATTTGACCATTTGCGAGACATGAGGTGTGAGATCGACGACCCATTTTACTCTGTGGTCCGAAAGCGGTGGCAAGCCCTCCTTCCTGACTGTGAGATTCTCGTACATGCAAGATTTCTGAAATCCTGAGTTCCTGTCGGAACCTGGCAAGCGAAGAGAATCGGCAATCTTTCCCGCTTGACGTAGTAACCAAATTTTCGCACGCCGCTCCGAAAAAATTTGGCCCGCCAACAACCACCGGTGACCCTTCAGGCATCTCAGCCTTGAAAGCAAAAAGCTCCTCCCCAGGCCCACGGTTCAACTCGCACAACCGAATACCACCTGAGTCCGGAACATTAACTTCCGGCTGGTTGTCTAACTACGTCGATTGACCTTGAGCTTCTCTCCCCAGGCTCTCCGTTCAACCAAGGATTGAAAGGAGAACGCCTATGTCCGCCAGAGATCTAAGTAAACAAATTGAAATTAAGACTCCCTGCACCGCAGACTGGGATTCGATGATCGGTAATGATCGGATCCGCTTCTGCGAACACTGCAATCTCACGGTTAATGATCTTTCTAACCTGACACCGAAACGTGTGCGGCGCCTGATTGTTAAATCCAGGGGCCGACTCTGTGTCCGTTACCGCCGTCTTCCGGACGGCTCTCCATTGCTCAAAGCTGTTCCTAAAAAACTTCACACCATCGGCAGACGAGCCTCGAGGATTGCCGCCGGCGCGTTCACGGCCACTCTGAGTCTCTCGAATGCGGTTGCACAGACGGCGATCGACCACGTAACTCGTGAGCGCATCTTCGCCTACAGTGAGGTTGGAGCTTCCCTGATGCCTTTAAATTTCGGCGCTGTTATCAAAGGCAAAGTCACAGACGCTCACGGAGCTGTCATCCAAGGTGCCGGTGTTACCCTCGGCACCAATGACACAGAATTTCTGTCAGGAACGTTGACCGACGCGGCCGGCGAATACAGATTTGAGGGACTGCAGCCGGCCACTTACCGCGTGACGATAGAGGCCACCGGCTTTACCAGACATCAAATCGTAGACTTGAACGTCGCGGAGAATGAAACGCAATCAACCGACTCAGCTCTAAGCCGAAACCAGTTGAGCAGGAGTAAACAGGGCTGGTCGAGAAGCTAGGAGGAACTCATGGCAGACGACAAAGACGTTTGCAAAAATCCTGCTTGCAGCTGTCCGGCGCAGCCGGATGGTAAATACTGCAGCGCCCAATGCGAAGGCACCGGCAGTACAATTGAAATCAATTGTGATTGTGGACACCCGGAGTGCAGTGGAAACTTCTAAGTTCCCCCGGCCGGACAATTCTGAAAAGAGAGGCGTGGTTCACGCCTCTTTTTATTTTGCCCAACGTCAGACTGGGCCCGCACCGGCTAATCTGAGAAACTCGCCAGCGAGTCGCGGCCCGGTCCCTTCATCCTCATGTTTGAAAAACACAAAAGCCTCCCGCCAATTCTGATCGCGCACTCGCTGTAGCCAGTCAGCCAGATTTTCTTCTGAGTAGTTGACCCGTCGCAGACGCAGGTAACCCCAGTCGGCCGTCTTGTCCACGTGAGTTACCGGCATGTCGTCGGTGTCGGCAATACAGAGCGCATGATTCTTCTGGGCTAAGAGTTCCAACACGTCATCTTCCAACCACGTCGGATGACGAAATTCCCACGTGGCAAACGTTCCCGCCGGCAGACCATTGAGAAACGATTCGAGGCGCGGAAGATCCTTTTTCATATTCGGTGGCAACTGAAAAAGGATCGGACCTAAACGATCGCCCAGGGCCCTTGCCGTATCGAGCAGGTAACTTGTCTCGTCCCCAACACCGTTGAGTCGTTTGAAATGAGTGATCTTTTGCGAGGCCTTAACTGAAAAGCGGAAGCCCTCGGGAACCTGCTCCTTCCAATTCTCCAGCATGCTCTTTTGTGGCAAGCGATAGAATGTGTTGTTGATCTCGACCGCCGGAAGTCGTGAGGCGTAGTACGCGAGCATCTCTTTCGCTGGGATCTTCTCGGGATAAAAGCTTCCCTTCCATTCCTTATAACTAAAACCGCTTGTGCCGACGTAGAGCTGCATATATTTAGAGTTTCGCGTTTCGAGTTCCGCGTTTCGGGATCAGATTTATTCAAAGTTCATGGTTCGTCCATACATGGTTCACAACAGTCGTACGACAAACTCGAAATTCAAAACCCGAAACTCGAAACTCGAAACCCGAAACCCGAAACTCCTATCTTAGCGAATCCGCTTAATCAGAATGTTGGTCTTGCCCGCTTCAGTCGCGAGAGTCGTGGTTACGTTTTCATTCTTCATTACAACGCTGGTAGAGGTCAGCCGCATGGTCTTGGTCGGTTTAAGGCTGGCCTCATACCACGCAATTACTCGCTCGAGGGAATCGTCAGTCTGCAGTTGAATCGCCCGCCCGTCGCCGCTGGCTAGATCCACAATCGTTTTTGACCCGGGATAAATAAGCGCTGCGTCGTCAGTCGTGCGGCTGTGACTGCTAAGCCTCACATAAGCAACTGACGCGATAATGCCGACGAGTAATAAAATGACTACTGCGCCGCCAATCAGAGCGGAGCGACGGCGGCTTATGGCGGCAGGCGCGTCTGTTTCAACGCTGATGCCGGAGATTGGGCTTCGCAGAGATCGGTCAGGACTCGTCGGTCGCGGTTCGAGGCGGCGTGTCGTAGAGTCAACCGCTCCCTGATGTAAAACTTCCGTCGGCAACTCCGATGAGTCGGTTTCAGCGGTGTCATTCGTTAATGCGCCACAGCGACGACAAAACTTCGTCTCAGGCAATAGCTCCGCACCGCACTGCGGACAATTCATAAGGCTGGTCACGTGAGCAAAATACCGCCGCCGTTGGTTTTGGGCAAGCATGACGTCCGCCGGTGAAAAAAAATCAGCCGCGGATTTACGCGGATAAACGCGGATCAGAGCAAACCGCATAACAAAGAACCGGCGACGAGGATGTGTGACGGAGTATTAGGAAATTAAGCCGCGGATTTACACGGATGAGCACGGATCAAACCAAACCCATAACAAAGAACCGGTGCGACCTACCGGGACAAATGCAGATCATGCATTGAGAAACGGCAGAGCGTGTTGGTTCTGAATCTCTTTCTTGTTGCTTTGTTTCTGATCCGCGTTTATCCGCGTAAATCCGTGGCTGAAATTTCCTTTCTGATCCGCGCTCGTCCGCGTAATCCGCGGCTTAATCTCTTCGTACTCCGGCGTCCGCACTCATCCGCGGCCAATTTTCCTGTTAGAATCCTGCTTCGCAACCAAGCCAATTCCACGAAGAGAGAGCGCCTCCATGTCTACGCCAACCACCAATATCCAATCGTTACAGCAGGAAGCGCGGGTCTTCTCTCCTTCCGAATCGTTTGCCGCCAAGGCGCACATAAAGTCCCTGGCTGAGCTCGAGCAGTTGCGTGAGGAGGCCAGTTCGAATCCGGAAGCCTTCTGGGCACGAATGGCAGAACAGGAACTTGTCTGGTTCAGGAAATGGGACCGGGTCCTCCGCTGGGAAGCACCGCATGCCGAATGGTTCCTGGGCGGCCGGCTAAACATCTCTTACAACTGTCTCGACCGCCATCTTTCAACCTGGCGACGCAATAAGGCCGCTTTAATCTGGGAAGGCGAACCTGGCGACCAGCGCACACTTACCTACCAACAACTTCATTACGAGGTCTGCCGGTTCGCGAACGTGTTGAAGCACGCGGGGGTAGAAAAAGGTGACCGAGTTGCGCTGTACCTGCCGCTCATTCCAGAGTTAGCGATTGCGATGCTGGCCTGCGCGAGAATCGGCGCCACTCATTCCGTCATCTTCGGCGGCTTCTCCAGCGCGGCACTGATTGATCGGATCAACGATGCGAGCTGCAAAGTAGTGGTCACTGCCGATGGCGGCTGGCGGCGTGGCAATGAAGTAAAACTGAAGGTCGCGGTCGATGAGGCGCTCAAACAAACTCCCTCGGTGACATCCTGCATCGTTGTTCGACGCACAGGTATTCCGATTCATATGCAAGCCGGCCGGGATTCGTGGTGGCACGAACTAGTAGAAACTGTGGATGCCGACTGTCCCGCCGCGGAGCTGGAAAGTGAACACCCACTGTTCATTCTCTACACCTCGGGTACGACCGGTAAACCGAAAGGCATTCTCCATACTACCGCGGGATATCTTTTACAAACGCATCTTACGACGAAGTGGATCTTTGACTTGAAGGATGAAGACATTTACTGGTGTACGGCTGACATCGGCTGGGTGACCGGACATAGCTACGTGGTTTACGGGCCACTATCAAATGGCGCCACTGTTCTCATGTATGAAGGCGCACCTAACCATCCGGAACCGGACCGGTTCTGGAGCATCATCGAACGCCATCGAGTTAATATTTTATACACAGCGCCAACAGCGATTCGCGCGTTCATCAAATGGGGTGAACAGTGGCCCTTGAAACACGACCTTTCCAGTTTGCGTTTGCTCGGCACCGTGGGCGAACCAATCAACCCGGAAGCCTGGATGTGGTATCGCGAGGTGATCGGCAAAGGCACCTGTCCGATTGTCGATACCTGGTGGCAAACGGAAACTGGTGCGATCATGATCTCGCCGCTTCCCGGCGCGACGCCGACCAAACCAGGATCGGCTACCAAACCGTTTCCCGGAATCGAAGCCGACGTGATGACGCGCGAGGGAAAGTCTGTCGGTCCCAATGAAGGCGGTTACCTCGTGATCAAGCGGCCCTGGCCTTCGATGCTGCGAACAATTTGGGGCGACGACGAACGTTATTGCGACCAATACTGGTCGCAACTCGAGGGAATATATTTCGCGGGTGATGGCGTTCGCCGTGACGATGATGGCTACTTCTGGATCATGGGCCGTATCGATGACGTGATTAATGTCAGCGGACACCGTCTCGGTACTGCGGAAGTGGAAAGCGCTCTTGTGTCCCATTTCGCTGTTGCGGAAGCGGCGGTGGTGGGCCGCCCCGACGAGCTGAAGGGATCGGCCATTGTTGCTTTCGTAACGCTCGAAGGCTCGCATCAACCTTCAGACCAGCTTAAACAAGACTTGCGGGCCCATGTAGCCAGGGAGATTGGCGCACTCGCGCGACCCGATGAGATCAAGTTCACTGACATGCTGCCAAAAACACGTTCCGGCAAAATCATGCGACGACTGCTGCGCGAACTTGCCACGAGCGGTTCGGTAGCAGGCGATGTCACCACACTGGAGGATTTCTCGGTGTTGGAGAAACTAAGAACGGAAGAGGAATAAGAAGTCATAACCAGCCGCGGATTTACGCGGATAAACGCCGATCAGAACAAAGAACAGGAAAGAGGGGTTATCTGGTTGTTCTGATCCGCGCTCGTCCGCGTAAATCCGCGGCTGATTATTGTTCGACCCTACGGGTCGATTTCTATAACTTTAAAAGCAGATTGGAAAGTTAAGCTTAATGTTTGGCGAAAAGCGGTATAGACTTGCGACGTTTCTGGCTTAGTTGCTTATCGTTGGTGCGGCGGAATCGGTCACGGTTCATCTACCCTCTCTTCAGCACAAGGAGTTAATGCATTGACTCGACATATTGAAATTAATAATCGCACAGGCCCCCGTTACCTGGCGGCGTTTGAAGTGCGCGCAGAATGGGACGAAGCCGATGGCGCGCACGTTCTTTCAGAAGGAACGACCGAGAACGTCGGCCCTGAAGGCACCCTCGTTCACCTGCCGAAAAAGCTGCCGGAGGTTGGCAGTCGGGTACGCCTGGAAGTTGCGGGTGAGGATGGGAAGAAGCTTCAGGTAGTCGCGGAAGTTTTGCGCATTGAGCGTAATCCCGGTCATCCACTCGCAGCGCTGCAACTCCTCGGCGAAACGGATGAATGGAAAGGTTTGATTTGGGAACCCGCCGCCCCTCGCGTAGTCGCGCCACAGGTCGCCGACGAGACTGACGATGAGTCGGAGGACGACGAAGACGAGCCTGAACTGGCTAATTAATGAGCGGCTCATGACGACTCCCCAGAAAACCCCACCCGGTGAGAGACGTAGGTTCCCGCGTTATCATGTCCGCGCGCGCATGACACTGGCAATCGAAGACGAGAGTGTCCGCGAGTCTCTTGGTCTTGGGGAGCCGGGTGATATCAGCCTCGGTGGTGTGCGGGTTTGTAACCTTCCCGCATGCTCCAGCGTTAAGGTTGGCGACCGCCTGGGATTGCTGCTAATGGATCGCGAGGACGCGCTTTCGCTGCATGGTGAGGTGGTTCATCATGGTAGTCCGGACACATTTGGCGTGGAGTTTAGCGGTCTCTCGCCAACTCAGACGCGCGGCGTACGCGGAATAATCGAGCGTCTCCACGCCGGGGCTTCGTAGAATGTAGGCAGTAAGCAGTAAGACTTCAGTTTTGGTACTCGGCTGATTTTCTTTATGTTTTTGGTGCTTGGCTACTTTGCGAGGAATGTTTTACTACCTGATGGTGGCACACTGGTAAACGGCTGATTGTGAGAGACAAGGACGAAATCGATGATGTAGCTCGGACCGCCGGGAGGGCGGCTGCCGAAGCATCGGGGCCGCAAACCCGCGTCATTCTGCGAATAATCATCATAATCCTGGCTGTGGCGGTAACGCTCTGGATCATCATCAAGTTGACCGGCGTAATCCTGCTCCTGATCCTGTCTGTCTTTTTTGCCTACCTCGTCTCACCGCTGGTCGATTTCCTCCGCCGCCCCATCAAAATCTCCGGCCGGGAAAGAATGATGCCCCGTGTTCTGGCGATCTCGCTGGCTTACCTGATTATTGTTGGCGCGGTCGTCGCAGCTTTCTATGTGTTACTCCCACATCTCGCCAATCAGTTTCCGGAATTTGCGCAGCAAGCGCGAGGCTACTGGAGATCGCTAGGCGAAAGCATGCAAAGGGTTAATGATTACCTGCGCCTGCGAATGCCCGGCCCGGTGATGGACGCAATCAATCAGGAGATTCCCCATATTGTTCAGGGAGTCGGCGACACCCTCAAAGAGGTGCTAACAGGAATGGTGTTGTGGCTGGCCTATATTCCGTGGCTGGTTTTGATTCCTGTATTGAGTTTCTTTTTCCTGAAGGACGCGGAATCATTTCGCCGCTCTGCGCTGCAAACGTTGCCGCGTGGACGCTGGCGTTGGCGCGGTGATGAGTTTTTCCAGGATGTGAGCAGCACGCTTGCTGCTTACACGCGCGCGCAGTTGACGGCCTGCTTGTTCATCGGGATTGTCTGTTCCATTGGCTTCGCGTTGCTGGGAATTCCCAGCCCACTCGTGCTCGGATTCATCGCGGGAGTATTTGAATTCGTACCGCTCGTGGGTCCTCTATTGATAGGAACCGTAGCTGTTCTCGTCGGAGCGCTCCATGGCGGATCTTCGTCGGCGCTGTTAGTGATCTTGTTTCTTGGTGTATTGCGGATCGTTCAGGACTATTACATCTATCCCAAACTCATTGGGCAGGGTATCCATCTTCATCCGCTCGCGGTGATCATTGCCATTCTCGCCGGCGCCGAACTGGCGGGTGTGGCCGGAATCTTTCTGGCAATTCCGGTGGTCGCAATTCTGACTGTTAGTTATCGCCACTGGCTGGAACATCGCGGTAGTGAGGGTCTGGCAGACTTGCTCGAAACAGCGCCTGCAACTGAGTCCAGTGCCGCCGCCGACGCAGCACTGCTGGATCGAATGGGCTATGACGTCAGCGAAGTGAAAACGGACAAGCAGCAGCACCCAACTCAAGGCACGACGCCTGGCGAAATGGCCCGCGCGCGTCCGGACCTCACAACCGGCGAACTCAAGCTGCCCGTGAAGTGATTTGGTCTTTGGTCTTGGGCCTTCGAACTTGGTTCTTTGATCGCCAGGCGAAAAGTTAAAAGACAGAACGAAGCTCAAAGAACAAAGCGCAAAGGCCCAGGATCAAAGGCCAAAGCTGTTATCGAGCGGTTTCCATCAAATCAATGAAACGCTGAAAGTGGTGTTCGGCATCGTGAGGGCCGGGCGCAGCCTCGGGATGGTATTGAACGGAAATGATCGGTAGGGTCGTGTGCCGCATGCCTTCTACACACTTATCGTTGAGATTGATGTGCGTGACCTCCAACTCACCAGGGAGACTTCCAGCCTCAACCGCGAAGCCATGATTATGTGACGTTATCTCTACCTCGCCTGTTAGCACATCCTGCACCGGCTGGTTCCCGCCGCGATGACCAAAAGCCAGCTTGAATGTCTTGCCGCCAAAAGCTCGCCCCAGTAATTGATGGCCAAAACAGATGCCGAATGTCGGAACTGCTTTTTGCACGAGTTGCCGGATTTGCTCGACTTCCCTGTCCATGGAGGCCGGATCGCCCGGACCGTTGGAGAGGAAGATCCCGTCAGGACTGAGCGCCATCACTTCTCTCGCCGGCGTGGAAGCAGGCACCACCGTGATGCGGCAACCACGTTGGGCCAGTTCGCGTAAAGAGTTTCGCTTCACACCGAAGTCGTAACAGACGACGTGAAATCGCTCCTCGCCCTCCGCCGCGAAGGAGTAGTTTGCTTTGGTTGTTACGACGCTGGCCAACTCTCGATTTTCCATCGCCGGAGACTTCCGCGCTTTCGCGACAAGGCTCGCTTCGTCCAGATCGGTAGTCGAGATGCAGGCGCGCATTGCGCCCTTATCGCGAATGTGGCGCACCAGGGCGCGCGTGTCGATCCCCTCGATCGCAACTATGTTCCATCTCTTTAAATAAGCATCAAGCGTTTCTTCAGCGCGCCAACTTGAAGCCACTCGACTGGCTTCGCGCACGACGAAGCCTTCGACCCACGGCCGTGCTGATTCCTCATCGGCACTGTTCACGCCGTAGTTGCCGATCAGCGGATAGGTCATGCAAACGATTTGGCCGGCGTAAGAGGGATCAGTCAGCACTTCCTGATAGCCGGTCATCGAAGTGTTGAAGACCATTTCACCACACGACTCCCCGGCAGCGGCCCAGGAACGGCCACGAAACGTGCGGCCATCTTCAAGCGCGAGAAAAGCTTTATTATTTGAATGCATTACGCGAAGTAGACAGTAGTCAGTAGCCAGTAGTCAATTGCGCGATCGGCGAATTGCGTTCGAATACCCATCCAACATACGGCTGGCCTCCTCCAACGATCGCTTTAGAGAATCGGAATCACCATACTTAAGATCTCTCGCGAGTATTAGGTAGTAGCGGCACTCCTCTGGGGAGCCTTGGGCTATATTATGAAATCGCAGTTTATCGGCCACTCCAAGCTTCTTGAATCCCTCTGCAAAGTTTGCGGGGACCGAGACAGCAGCCCGCCGAAGTTGTGAGGTAAGACCAAATAATTCGTGATTTGGAAATTTGCTGGTGAACGTGTAAATCGCGAGGACCCAGGCATGAGCTTTACGCCAAAGATCTACATCTTCAAATGTTCGTGACTTCATGATCGTGAGGGCCTCCGTGAGGTGAGGTTTCTACTGCCTTCTGCCTACTGTCTACTGACTACTGACTACTGACTACTTCGTATAAACTGCTGCGCTTCATTCAGCCAGCGCTTGTCGGCGCGATACTTGTAGGCCGGCGCGGTCTTGACGGCGTCAATGCACGCCTGCATTGAGCTCGTGGCTTCACGCTGGTGTCCCAGGCCGGCATGGGCGCGACCCATCAGGTAGAGCGCCTCCGGATCCGAAGGCCGGCTCTCGAGGAACTGCTCCAGGGCATCGCGTGCATCTTCGTACTGTTCCGCTTCGATATATGTCGCACCGACTTCACGCCAGATTTCATGTTGTGAGTGGATCCGATTGCGGGCGACAACCTGCTCAAAATGTCTCACCGCATCGGCCAGCCGCTTCTGCTGCCGGGCAATCCGCCCCAGTTGATAGTGAGCGTCGACCTCTTCCTCGTCTATTTGAATCGCCCGCTCAAAGCGCTCGCGCGCCGCGTCAAGTTCTCCCCTACTCTGATGAATCAAACCAAGATTGTAATGGGCCGAAGCATCCGCCGGATTCAGGGTGGCGGCTTCCATATTCTGGCGAAACGATTCGCGCGCCCGCTGAGTTTGCATCACTCCGCCGATGTAACCCCGGAGCAGGAAGAAGAGCATCAGTAACAGAAAAGGCGAGGCGAGTATCGGCGTAAAGAGAAGCGTCCAAATTGGAGCAATCAGCAGTGCCACGATCAATGAAATCAACGTAACAACTATCGCCTTGACGGCGGAAGTTCGCAGGACTGTGCGCACCGCCATTACCGCGGTAATAAGAAAGATCGAAAGCTTGATCGTGCGAAACAGGCTGGCGGCAACCAGTCGCGGGTCGCTAAGCGCCGACTGCAACTGCACTTCCATTTCGGGAGTTAATTTCACCCAGGAGCGGATCTGCGTTGCAGACTCGAGCGAGCTGGCAATATAAGCTGATTGCATCCCGCTGGCGTTGAAGAAAATTGCGATGGGAATCGTCAACAGATTGGCGATGGCGAGGGCATACAAGACTGTGGCGCCGAGCGAGGCATATTCCTGTTGCAGGAGCAGACCAAAACTCCCGCGGCGTTCAAAAAGATTGCCGACAAAGGCGATGATGGGAGTGAGAACCCCGGCGATGAGCAGAAGGGAGATAGCCGATTGAAACAACAGTCCGGCTGCCGCCCTGGGGCCGCCGAATACAAGACTCTTCTCACCGGACAGCCATTGCGTGACCAACAGGTAAGAGACCTGACTGACAAGTGCAATCAGTGCCGCCTGACCTAACGCTCCACGGTCGCGCATTTCTCGCAAGCCACGCGCGGGCGCATAGAAGGCCATCAATACCAGTCGTAACCAATCAAGCATACTGACATCCAACTTTGAAAGAGCAGGCGATGCTACGGTTCTATGACGGCGCCGGAATTCTCGGGACTTGGACGATGCTCGGGTTGAGGCGGCGCGATCGTTGAAACGTTCTCGTGCTCAATTACGCTCGCCGCATTCAGCGGCCAGTAGCGAAACAATGCCTTCCCGTAGATATATTTTTTTGGCACTGTTCCCCAGATCCGCGAATCGCTGGAATTGTCCCGATTGTCCCCCATGACAAAGTAGTAATTCGGTTTTACGTAAACCTCAGACTGACTTCGATGGGACAGATTATGTCTTGAATCGAGGTAAGTTTCGTCCAGGTCGCGCCCGTTAAGGCGAACGATGCCATCGTGGATTTCAACTTTGTCTCCAGGAAGGCCGACCACGCGTTTGATGTAGCTCTTCGAAGGATCGTCCGGAAACCAAAAGACTACGATATCGCCGCGGTCAACGCTCGGGGCCCAGCTGTACTCGTCGTAGTAAATCAGTTTGTTGACGAAGATTCTTTCACCGTCGTGCAGCCGCGGCAACATTGACGTGCCTTCCACTTTCACCGGCTGAACGATAAACACGACAACCAGCACCGCGATCATCAGGGCAAACACGAGATCGCGGAGGAGCAAACGAGCTTCGCCCCAAAGACTGCCGCGCGCGCCATCCTGAGGTTTATAAACCTGAATATCTTTGTCGTCACCAGGATGGATGCCGCCAAAAGGTGGTGGACGACGGGAGCTAATTCCAAACATATTCAATCGAACCGTGGGGGATCTTCCCCTGTCAAAGAATGTAAACAGGCTGCAATATCGCAGCAAAGTTGAGGTTAACTTTCACCTGCCTGCTTGTCAACGCAAGCTTCGTCAGCAATGATTTCTCAAAAGCTTCACTCCGAAAATATTCAGATGCAGGTTGTGGTTCCCAGGTTCCGTCAAGTTTGGATCAAGGTTGGAAATCAACGGCGAGTCGCGGAAATACACGAACAAACTTCAATTGCCTGGCGTAATTTCGGGGATCATCTCCCTCTGTTATTAGAACAAGACCGGGCCAGGTTCGCCTTATCCTTGACAGTGTTCGTTGGCGCTCTCTATCATCGCAGCCGCAATTCAGTCCCGTTGGAAATTCCTCTCGAATAAGGAACGGAGGCCCAAGGCCGTGATCAAACTGGACATCATTAACCGAGTAGCGGACAAAACCGGCGTTCCCAAAATGAAAGCTGAACAGGCAGTTGATGCCCTTTTCCATTCCATGAAGGAGGCGCTCACGCGTGGGGAGCGAATCGAATTGCGAGGCTTTGGTGTATTTGTAGTCAAACCTCGGAAACGCGGGGTGGGACGTAATCCCAGAACCGGAGAGGAAGTGGCGATTCCTTCCGGCAAGACGATTCGTTTTAAGCCCGGAAAAGAGTTGCAGGCCCATGAAGACGGCGAAGCGGCCCTTCACGAATCTGATGACGCGGATGGAGAGCTTTAGAAGTCCGCAAGCCAAATAGTTTCGTCAGGCCAGAGCTGGGTGAGGCATCCAGTTTCTGGCCTTTGATTATCTAACCCACCACGCATGGCAGAGTCAGTACGAGAAATTCCGCCGTTTGTCGTTGATCTCACGGGTAATCCTGCAAACCACCACGCGGTTCGACCGACTACTCGCGAATGGCTAACCCACGCAGCTCTGTTTTTCCTCACGGTAATTACAACGACAATAGCGGGAATCGTGATCGCCGCCCCGCCGATCGATTTGCCTGAACCTCCGCTGGCGACCGTAATAGATTATTTGTTCTATGTGCCTCGCTATTACCTGGAAATAGTCTTCGCACTGCTCTCATTTGCGTTTCAGCATCCACGCGTTTTGTCAGAAGGCCTGGTTTTCTCAGCGACGCTACTGGCGATTCTCACGGCTCATGAATTTGGTCACTATGTCGCCTGCCGCCGCTATGGTGTTAACGCCACGCTGCCCTTTTTTATTCCGGCGCCGCCACTGTTCCTTGCCGGCACGTTTGGAGCCTTCATCAAGATCAAGTCGCCGATTCCCTCGCGTCGTGCGCTGTTTGATATCGGATTGGCTGGACCGTTGGCGGGTTTTGTGGTGGCGGTGCCTGTGTCCGTTCTGGGGGTGTTGCGCATGCAAGCCGCCGCCTCTGATACGGGCTACGGGATCGTGTTCCATGACCCATTGCTGTTTCGCTTGCTGGGCAGACTGTTCAGCGTACCGCTCGATCCTTACTCGCTGCCGAATCCTTACTACATGGCGGCCTGGATCGGACTACTGGTGACTAGTCTGAATCTGATGCCGGTGGGACAGCTTGATGGTGGGCACGGAACGTTTGCAGTATTTGGCAAGCGAGTGCATCACCTGACAGGAAGGATTGCTTTTGTAACGATGGCGGTGCTGGCCGTGCTGGGATTTTTCTGGCATGGGAGTCCGAGCGGATTCCTTTACACGGTTCTACTGGGAGTGATGTTGAAAGTGCGGCATCCACAACCGGCCTCATTGGAGCCGCTGGGAGTCGCTCGCCAGATCGTCGCCATACTTACCCTGATCGTCTTTGCGCTTTGCTTCTGGCCGTTCCCGATCACAATTGGCTAGTAAATCCGCCGGTTTCTATGAAGTTGCGGCGGCCGGCAGTAAGCCCTTGATCTCTCTTACCATCCGAACCACTTCTTCCTGGTCCGCAAGCGCAATCATGAAGAACTTGTAACCTTCGTGGAAACAGATTACGCCATTAGCGAAAAGCCAGACGCCCCCAAGGAATGGGTTTCCCCCAACGAGCCAGCTGACTGGCGCGCCGACGACGCTCCCCGGTTGCAAGATCTGCGCAAACATCGCCGCGCCTGCCGCACAACTAAAGGCCCCCAAAAGCGGCGCGCCCACATACTTGGTAATGTTGCGCTCAAATTCCACCCGCTTGCGTTCAGCTTCTGACAGTTCACCTTGCGCTATTAACTCTTCTTGCTTGCGCAGGTAGCCATCAAACTTCTCGCTGAGCTTTCGCATGCCAAAAATCGGAAGCGCTGAATGAGTCAGCCAGTGTGGGTGCGCGCCGAGTAGTACAGCATCAAGTCCTGGTAAGGCCGCCCCCATCCGCACGCCGAGCACCAATGAAAATGAAACTGCGGCCGCCTTGCCGGGATTCTCTTTGATCCAGTCGCGCGCCTTTAGCAAACCGGAGGTAGCCGCCGATGAAGCGCGGGTGAATTTAGCGCCGGTGTCGTAAACCTGGGAGGCACGGTCATAGTGTTTCCTCGCGTCGTCAAGCACTGTGCCTGCCTTTTTGCCCGCATCACCGGCGGCGTTGCGAATGGACTTGCCCGCCTGCTTCGCGTTGCGCACCGCTTCATCAGCAAAGCGTTTCGCGGCATCGCCGACCTCGCCGTCGTCCGTCAGCCTCTCCGCTTCAACGCGAATCTTCTCGGCGCCGTTGGCCAGCGTCTCCGCGCCACGCTTGGCTGTTTCGCCGGCAACGCGCGAACCCTCTTCAACGAGGTCTGAAATAGCAAACTTTTCATCAAGCTCACGCGCCTTCCGACGCGCCGCCCGCTGCCATTCGTCTATCTTGTCTTTGTAATCAGCCATGCCAAATTTCAGGTTCAGAGTCTAAAGTTTCGAGTTTCGAGTTTCGGTTCGTTGAAAAAGCAGTTCGAGTTTCAAATTAATCAGTTCGGAAAACGTGCAAAAAACTCGGAAGTCTGAACTCCGAACCCCGAACTCCGGACCCGATTCACTGTACGCTTCCGGCCTCGACAGAGTTCGACTTGGCCTGCGTGGCGCTGACCACACGGTCCCGGCCCTGGCGCTTCGCTTCATAGAGAGCCATATCGGCGCTCGCAAACAAGTCTTTCCCCGTCTGACCCTGCGATGGGCATTCCGCGACGCCAAAACTCGCGCCAATCTGGCCGATTGGTGGCATTTCGTTGGCTTTCAGCGTTAACCTCAACCGCTCTGCCACCTCCATCGCACCCTCAAGACTTGTCTCCGTGAGAATCACGGCAAACTCTTCGCCGCCAACACGCGCTGCCATATCAATTCCCCGAGTCCCCTCCTGCAGTACTCGGGCGAGGCGCTTGATCGCCTGATCCCCAGCTTCGTGCCCATGGGTATCGTTCACCTGCTTAAATTGATCCAGGTCGATTAGGACAAGAGAAAACGGTCTTCCGTGTCTCGCTGTACGCGCCACCTCAGCTTCCAACTGGCGTTCAAACCGGCGCCGGTTTGACAAACCTGTCAAATGGTCCGTAGAAGCCTGTTCCTCGCAGGTATCGAGATAAGCTTTGAAATCAAGCAAGGTCCGCGCCCGGGCAAGCAGTAAATCCAAATCCGTCGGATCTGTAATGTAGCCCAACGCGCCGACTTCGGAACCAAGACGCTGATCCTCGGCGCGAAAACCGGCCGCGGTTTGAAGAATGATTGGAATAAATCTCGTTTGCGGGTTTTCACGAATGCGCCGGGCCAACTCGTAACCGTTCATACGTGGCATCATAATGTCGGAGACCACCAGGTCGGGATCGAACGACGCCACCGCATCCAATCCCTCTTGCCCATCTACCGCCGTATGAACCTGGTACCCGGCCCTGGTCAGGGCGAACCTTAGTAAATTGAGCTTGTCTGGGTCGTCGTCGACGACCAGTACCGTAGGTTTTCCAATCATAGATAATTTAAATCGCTAAATGTTGCGCACCTTCCGGCTTCGTGCTAGAGTCTGGCCCATTCAGTCATTGTCTGTTTCGCGTTGCCCCAAATACAAAATCCGCGCAATAGCCGGTAGAGTTTACGACCTCGAATAAAATTTCCCAGGGGTTTCCTTACTTCGGTACCGCTAGCCAGTGTCAGGACAATTAATAGTTAAACTAGGTTAACCCGTATCTTTCATTAACTGACCTCAGTTCACTCTCCCATGAGAGACAGGGACAAAATAGTCATGCAGCGTGCCCGTGATATTCAAACTGCCGACCTGGTCGCGTTAATCGGCCATCTAGATTTCGGCCCAACCCTCAGCGATCAAGCAGCCATGGAACTGGCCGTCTGCTCCAGCGTGCTTGACGTTCGCCGACGGCGCTTCATCTACAAGGCAGGTGAACCGGCCGACTCGTTATACGCTATCGTTCAGGGACGCGTTAAACTCTGCCGAATCGACCCGATCAGCAAACGCGAAGCCGTGATTGACATACTTTCAGAAGGCTCCCTCTTTGGCGAATCAGCCCTCTATTCCACGGCTGGACGCAGGGAGAATTGCGCCGTTGCTTATGCAAATTCGCGGTTAATCAAAATTCCTGCGGGGGAGTTTCAAAAGGGGATGGTGGGGAACAACCAACTTCATGATTACACTTTCCGCCTGATCGGTCAACGACTTCAAAATGCTGAACGACGGCTTGCTGACTTTGCGCTTAACGCGATTCCTGCACGCCTCGACAGGTTGCTCGCAGATTTTTCCAATCGTTACGGCGTGCCTGAACGGGAAGGCGTCTTGATTGATATCCCGCTGCCTCATCGTGAAATTGCCTCGATAGTGGGCTCCACACGCGAGAGTGTTACCGTCCGCTTGAATGCGATGCGCCGGGAAGGTACGATCGAATTCGTCAATCGACGCATCCTGGTAAAGCGGCCTGAATCGCTGGTGCATGAGGCCGGACTGGCAACTGACGAGGGATTGGTGCGGGAACTGCAGCCTTTATGAAATGTCCAATTTGTGGCAAGCCTGTCGAGTGGAAAGACAATCCCTTTCGCCCCTTTTGCTCCGAGCGTTGCAAGCTGGTGGATCTCGGTCGCTGGGTAACCGAGGAATATAGCGTTCCTGGAATGCCTGTTCCCACGGAGCAGGATGATGCTCCCACTCCGGCAGAATCACACCAGGACGACTAAGTGCCTGGTATGTTCACAGCCAAGACTCGACCTCGCAGCTTTCTGGTTCTCTTCTTCCTGACAATTGGCGTTTGCGTGCTTGCCGCCTGCTCGCGGCCGGATGCGAACAATTCCGGCCCAACGCCCGTGCTCTCCGGCCCTCCATCTACGACCTTTCCGATGCCCCCCATCCAGACTGACGGCGTGGGAGCCGATCTTGGATGGACTCTGGCAGACGGAAAGCGAGTAAGTCTGTCTGGCCATCGTGGAAAGATTCTAGTACTCGATCTGTATGCGACATGGTGTGAGCCTTGTCGTCAGAGCATTCCCCATCTCATCGAACTTCAGCAGCGCTACGAAACAAAAGGACTGCAACTCGTCGGGCTCAACGTCGGCGGACCGGATGACCGGGTAAAGGTTCCGCGCTTCGCTGCGGAGTTCCGCATCTCGTATCAGCTTGGCTTTCCCGATCAGCCTTTAGTGGATCTGTTTCTCTCTGACGATAGCAGCATCCCGCAGGCCTACGTCTTCAATCGCGAGGGCAGGCTTCTCAAGAGATTTATTGGTTACGATGGTGCGATGCCGGCACAGTTGGAACAGGTAATTCGCGCTGAGCTGGCATCGGAAGCAAGATGACCATGGGCTTTCCTACTTTTCCCTCCGGAGCGAAGCATTTTGCGAGAACAACTGATTAAGAAGGAAATCGGAAGTGGCGCATTTCGTTGGCGCAGCCATGAGATTTCTCGTATTGAAGGCTTGAGCGATGCTGTCTTCGGCTTTGCTATCACTCTGCTCGTTGTTTCGCTCGAGGTGCCCAAGACATTCAACGAACTACTCGAGGCGATGCGGGGTTTCGGCGCCTTCGCCATCTGCTTCACTCTGCTCTTCACGGTCTGGTACAACCAGTACAAGTTCTTCCGGCGTTACGGCCTGCGCGACACAGTGACGGTGGTGCTCAAGGTGCGCTGCTCTTTGTGGTTCTCTTCTATGTTTATCCGCTGAAGTTTCTCTTCTCAAGCCTTGTCGAAAGACTTACCGGGGGACCTGGTCAGGTGTTGCTTCCTGGTGCCACATCGAGGCAATAATCGAACCCGGACAGGTGGGAACGCTGATGCTAATTTTGGGGTTGGATATTTCGCCGTCTTCGGCGTGTTTGTTTTGCTTTACCTGCGAGTCTACCGAAAGCGGAAAGAGCTCGACCTGAACAGTCTGGAACGGTTCGATACCCGGAGCAGTGTTCAGGAATACGTTCTTTCATTGCGGCATCGCGATAGTTTCTATCGCCACGGTGTTGGTTGGCGGCCCGGGGTGGGCCGGCATTGCCGGAGATTTATATGCTAACCGGCGTGGTCATGGCAGTGCACGGAAGGGTGGCAGCGAAACGAAGAAAGCGAATTGAGAAGAGCTTGCCGCCGGCGGGAGAACTCGAACCGGTTTAGTCTGACCTGACCAACACGTACTTGTGTTGTTCTCCGTCATGATTTCTGTGAACTGTGGGCGTTGGGGATTCTTACATAGCAGTCCCTGAACACAGAGCCGGCAGAACAGGGGAATATCTACCAGGAGTCGAACCTAAACCTACTCGCGGACAAGGCTTCGCAGGGCGTGATACCATCAAAATTGTCCTACGCTATTAACGCCCGCTCGAATCAAGCCAGTATGGAACTGCCGACTTTGGTATTTGTAATCGTCATGGTCTGCTGGGTTGTGTTCGCCTTGATCTTTCTTCTGCGCAAGAAACCTCCGGTTGCACCCGACAAGAAACGTGATCGTGGTTCGATTCCGGGACTTCTCTTACAGGGTCTGTCATACGCCATTGTCTGGACACTGCGCCGTCCGCTATTCACTCCGTTTCTTTCGACCAGTAAATCCGTGGCTATCACCATCGCCATCCTTGCGATTGTGACGGCGATTGGTTCGGTCTCCATTGTAATGGCGTCCGTGAAAACACTCGGCAAAGAATGGAGTATTACTGCCCGGGTGGTCACAGGGCACAAGCTCGCTACAAAAGGTCCTTACCAGGTTGTGCGTCACCCAATTTATACCGGCATGCTGGGAATGCTGCTCGCTACCGGAATCGCTGTGAGCTACTGGCCGGCGCTGTTAGTTGCGACGATTGTATTTTTCATCGGCACAGCGATTCGTATTCGCATTGAAGAGCGCTTACTGCGGGAAACGTTTGGTCAAGAATTTGAAGCTTATGCCCGCAGCGTGCCCGCCCTTGTGCCAGGCCTGTATTAGAACGGATTTTGGTTAGGGGGAACACTTGACTACGCGGAAGGCAAAAATCCTGGCGACACTTGGTCCCGCCACTCGCGAGCCTGAAGTGATTGCAGCGCTGCTCAAGGCCGGCGCTAACGGCGTGCGTATTAACATGTCGCACGGCACTCATGAAGAGAAGGCAGAAGACATTAAGCGAGCGCGCGCCGCTGCCGCAAAGTTGAATCTTCCGTTGGCAGTCCTGGTAGACCTGTCAGGACCCAAGATCCGCACCCGCCAACTTAAAAACGGACAACCGGTCACGCTTGAAGCGGGGGCTAACTTCACGCTCACCACGCGGGAAATTCTGGGTGACGAGAGCCAGGTCGCGACTAACTATCCGGATCTGCCGCGCGTTGTTAAGCCTGGTGCTCGGCTGTTGCTTGACGATGGCGCGATTGCGCTGGTGGTTGAGACTACGACGGAGACTGACGTCGTCTGTCGCGTAATCAATGGCGGGGTGCTTGGCGAACGTAAGGGCATCAACCTGCCCGGGATCTCGCTTCCAATCGACTCGCTCACCGCAAAGGATCTTGAAGATCTCAAGTGGGCCGTAGCGCAGGACGTCGATTACATTGCCCTTTCATTTGTGCGTCGCGCTGAGGATTGCCTGCATGCCAAGCGCCTGATCAACGAAGCTGGCGGTCGAGCGCCTCTTGTTGCAAAGATTGAAAAGGCTGAAGCGATCGCTCATCTCGATGAGATTATTGCTGCCGCGGATGGGATCATGGTGGCGCGGGGTGACCTGGGAGTAGAGACGAGTGTAGAACTCGTCCCGGTATATCAAAAGCGCATCATCGAAAAATCAATGATGGCAGGGAAACTCGTAATCACGGCAACGCAGATGTTGCAATCCATGATTACGAGCCCGCGCCCCACGCGTGCCGAAGCATCTGACGTTGCCAATGCCGTCTGGGATGGAACGGACGCCTTGATGCTTTCAAACGAAACTGCGGTGGGACAGTTTCCGATTCCCGCGGTGGAGACGATGTGCCGGATTATCGAATCTGCGGAGTCAGGCAAAGAGCCGGAAGGCAACAATGTGGTGAAGTGGGCGGGCAGACAATCAGGAAAGGTTAGTCGTGCGCTTTGCGAAGCAGCGGCGTTTGCTGCCGAAGAAATGGGTACGAGAGTAACGGCTGTGCTGACCGAATCAGGTCTTATGGCGCGGAGACTTTCCGCTCTGCGTCCGCGGCAACGAATCGTAGCGTTAACCACTTCACGAAATGTGCAAAACGAACTCGCTCTAATCTGGGGCGTAGAATCTCTGATTACTCCCAAGGCTGATTCAACTGAAGAAATGTTGCAGGCTGGGGAAAAGACCTTGTTGGAAGCGGCCGCCGTCGAAAAAGGCGAGATGATTGTGATTATGGCCGGCCGGCTTTCGGGCCTTGGACTCTCGAGTTCGGTTACCCTTTTCACCGTCGGCGGAACGCAAGCCCCCTCGCGCACGTGATTCCCCAACTAAACATCTCGGCCGGCGAGTTGTTTGAGCTGTTTAGACCAGCCGCCCTCATCTTCTCAGCGCTGGCCTCAACCTGGGTTTTCGCCAGTGGGCGAAGACGCTTTTCATTCTACGTCGCACTGGCTTGGGCCGTCGCCACTCTATTCCTGACCTCAGTCGTTTTGCCGCTCTACCTCATTGTGCTGCTTATTCGACCCGCAAGCGATTCGCGTCTTAAACCGCGCGGAAAAATCCTTGCGCCGTTGGCTTTTGCCGCTATCACGCTGGTTGGAATCGGCATTTACCTGTACCAGGAAACGCGAGGTTTCGATGCGCGGCTGGCGCAGGCCGCTTATGCAAAAGTGCGTGGTGATCGCAATCAGGCGATCGCTGAGTATCGTGCGGCGCTCCGCGACAATGATGATCCGCACACGCATAAACTGCTGGGAATTGAATTGGGAGCTGCCGGCTATTGGACCGACGCGCTTTCGGAGTTGCGCCTGGCGGAACGAGGCGGCGAGCCCGATGACTTGTCGATTTTCCGCATCGCAAATCTTTTGGCCGTGCTCAACCTGCCGAATCAGGCCAGACTTGAATATCAACGATTTCTGAACAGTGGGGCATGTCTGCAAAATCCTCCAGACTCACTATGCGAGACTGCAAGAAGGAGTGTGACCGAGGAGAATCAAAATGTCCGGTAGAATCTTTACGGCCAGAGGATATTGCGGGTGGCGCAGTTCACTTTGCGGCTATTCGACGCTAACCATCTCATCAAGCTTTTCTTTTTTCTCACGCTCCTGGGCCAGCTGCGCGGGGGTCTTCTGCGGATCGCGCCAGTTGTCGAGGATGCCCACCTGATGGACACACTGCAACGTGCAGGTAGGAGCACACCATTTTTCGGTAGCGTACTCGCGATTGAAATCATCCATCGTATAGTCAGCGAGCGGAATGCCAGGGTAACCGCGTTGTTGAGAACACCAGTGGACTAATCCTTCCTCACAAATGTAGAGGTAGCGGGCGCCAGCGCGGCAGCGCCAATTGTAAGGTTTGCCTTCAGCGATGCTGTCCTGAAACCAGTTAAGGCGTGCATGATCCTTGTTCCCGACTTTTTTGACCTGCTGAAAAATGTCTCTCTCTCGCGAAGAGAGTGGTTTCAGCGTCCCGTCGCCGTCGTGGATTACCCCTACGGTGGTGGAGAACCCTAACTCCACTGCGCGGCGAGCAACGGTCAAAGCATCTTCAGGATTCTTAATCCCGCCGCCAATCACCGAATTGATGTTGATGTGGAAATCAGCATGCTCCGCCAGGTATCGTAGTTTCTTATCAAGCACCCGCAAACTTTTTCGCGAAACCTCGTCCGGGTCCACGTTGTCGATACTGATTTGCAAATACTCAAGGCCAGCCTTGTTCAGTCGCTTGATTCGTTCAGGCGTGAAGTAATAACCATTGGAGATGAGTCCGGCGATCATGCCGCGCAGGCGAATATGGTGAATAATCTCGTCAAGCTCGGGGTGCATCATCGGTTCCCCGCCGGAAATCGTGATTATTGAGGTACCGAGGTCGGCAAGCTTATCGATTCGCTGTTTGATGACCTCCAGCAGGACCGGCGAAGATGAGTGATCGTACTCATTACAATAGCCGCAGGCGAGATTGCAGCGACGCATCGGAATGAGGTGCGCAAGCACAGGATGGCCGCTTGAGAGCAAGGCCCGGGTAATAAAGCTCGCTTCGCGAATTTTAAGTTTAATAAACTTGCTCTTTTTCATTATGGCTATCGATAATCGTAATTGCCCAGGCGCTTGCTTTAGGCCACGAAGAATATGCGACCACCCCGGAGAAGGCAAGACGGGCCAACCGGGAAAGTCAGCAGAAAACGAAAGGGGCTCTGGTCTAAAGTGCCAGAGCCCCCTTGGCTTAGTACCTGAATCTCAGTTTAGCTTTTTACGATCCGGACGTTCCCGTCAAGCTTTTGACTAAAGTCTTCAGACGAAATTTTCGGGTTCTTTTCCAATCCTGTCAGACGCATGGTGGTAGCGTCGTCATTCTTTTCGACGACTTTCGTCTGCACCGGCATGCCGGACGAGTCAACCCAGATCTCAGCATATTTGAAACTGGCAACGCCCTTGGGTACGAGTGTCAAATGAATCGTGCTGACGTTCCCCCCAAGGGTTTCCTCGCGAACATCCTGGATGGGCTGGAAACGCGCCTCTAGTTGCTGGCGCGACATGTAAATCATTTCGAGCACGCCGCCCGCTTTATTGTTCTTTGACTTGGAATTCCCCACGTAGGCCATTTTCAGCCTCGGACGGAATAAGACAAATTTACCATTACTAACTGTCAGAATCTCATGTTGCGGACTGTGCCACTCGATCCGCACCGAAGCCTCACGGCCACTTGATGGCACGTAGGAAACGACTCCATTGAACTTCTCAGAATCGCGAAGCTGCGAATTGTATTTCTCCATGCTAATTCCCGAACGCAGTGACTTCAGGTTCTGCCGATTACGCTCCATCCGATTGAGCACAGAACTCACCAAGCCCGCGCTCTGGCCGTTCACTTCTGAAGGGGAACCACCAGTCACAGCCGCTGTTACCAGCAGCAATGCCACAATCATGAAACCGAATCTCTTCATATCAACTCCTCGAATAATGCCTCGTCCCACAAACCCTGTTTTGGGCAGGGTCAAAAAACCCAGCGATTATAAGTTATGTCTAACGTATGTCAACCTGAAAGCCCACCGTCTTCCCTTCCTTGTCCACCACTTTCCGCACTCCGACAACTTCCGCATTTGGCCTGCCTGTTAGGACCCGTACCTGGTCTCGCATTCTGACCGTATCATGTTCACTTTCAAGGACTTCGGTGTCAACAATCAGCATCGTTGAGACTGGGCTTTGATGCCTCGATCGCAGATGCCGTTCGCTAACCTCAAACCAGCTTTTCGGTGTCAAAAAAATAAAAACAAGAATCAGCCCACAGAGGGTGTCCCACTGCCAAGTGTTCCTCTCGTACGTCCAAAGGAAAATTTTCTTAATCACGCTCAAAAGCTGAGTGACTCCCCATCCTCAGACGCAAGAAAAGCAAATAGCACGCCTTGCGCCCTGAAGGCCTATTAAATTCTATTTTGACAAGATTTCCCTGTAAATCCGCCTGTTTACATCCGCACCCTGGCGGCTGGCTCGACGATATGGCCGTCACGCATTTGCACTATTCGTCGGCACATTGCTGCAGCCTCGGGATTGTGAGTAATCATGACGATGGTTTGATTGAACCGGTAGTTGAGTTCCTGGAACATATTAAGGACCAGGTTGGAATTCTCAGAGTCGAGATTTCCGGTTGGTTCGTCTGCCAGAACGATTGCCGGGCGGGTTACGACGGCGCGGGCCAGCGCTACGCGTTGTTGCTCCCCACCGGAGAGTTCGAGTGGTTTGTGGTGAAGTTTGTCCTCCAAGCCAAGCAGCCGCAAGACTTCCCGCCGCCGCGACGGGTCATCATCGCCGTTGCCATGAATTTTTTCGGCGAGCCGTAGGTTGCCTTCGGCGGTCAACGTGGGAAAGAGATTAAAGCGCTGAAAAACAAACCCAATCTTCCTTCTTCTGATGTCAGTTCGAGCGGCATCCGAAGCGGCGGTTAAATCCTCCCCATCGATGATGATCTGGCCGCTTGTCGGTGTCAGCAACCCCCCGAGCAGATGCAGCATAGTTGACTTGCCACAACCGGAAGGTCCCATGATTGCTACAAACTCACCCTCCTGAACATCAAGAGACACCCCGCGGAGCGCCGGCACATCGACTTTCCCGACGGTGTAGACCTTAACCAGGTCTGCAGCCTTTAATATCGTTCTCATATGTGTTCGTTTGATTGAGGCTCGTTCGTCGCAGCGCGCTGCTGGTAACTCAGCGAGTTCGATTCAGATGTTAATACACGCAGCAGTTAATACCTAGTAAGACGCTAGACACTAGCGTCCCATTTCGCCGGGGACGAGGAAGGCCACGAATACACCCAGAAACCTGAATGGGTCTCTTGAGATCCAATTAGTTAAGGGTTCGCTGTCTGGGCTGGCTGATAAGTGCAAAACTAACGTTTGCCTTACAGTGCTTAACCGACCAACGTCCGAGCTGATCACTGATTGACTGTTGCAGGTTTCCGCTGGCGGGCATCCAAATCGACTTCTGGTAGTTGCCATCTGTTTTCCAGGACAAAGGCCTCAGATCGAAATTCACGATCGATATCTACAGAAGCCGGGGCCTGGTAAGTTATACTCAGTCGATAGTGGTCATGGGGTCGGGTAATGTCGATGCGTGAGGGCAGCTTGCGTCCACCCTCTCCGAAGGGCTTGTCGTCCAAATAGGCCACATCAGTAATCAACTGGCCGCGCTCATCAAATGCTTGCAACCGCGCCAGGCGGATCCCGCCAACACGATCAAACCAGAACCGCCGCAGCAAGCGACTTTCGTCAGCAGTGGGTGAGCTCATCTCCTCGAGAAGTGAATAACCGCGCACCACGCGCGCATTCTTCTTCGCTTGGGGACGTGAATCAGCCTCTTCCTGGAAAAACTCGCTCTGTGAGTAAATCAAACCTGATTGATTGGGAGGCGGAATCGGGTTGATCATAAACGCTTCCGTGAGGTGCTGGGGACGGAGATTTGAGAGCGCGCTGACAGTCTCCTTGCCACTCATCGTCTTTTTCTTTTTGTCGCCTTCGGTTGTTTCCCCATTCATCTCCAGCTTCTCGTAGACGGCATTATTCGTGCCCTTCACGAAGCGTTTGTATTTCTCTTCTCCCTGCAACACCGCAACTCGGAAACCCTGTCCGTCGGAAGTCATTTGCGCAATGTCTGTAGCAATGAACGGCACCTGGATGATCAAATAAACCTTGCCTGGCCGCTGTACAGTAATGGTGCCATCCGCCTGCCGGTACTTATCGGAAACGCCCTGTTCCGCAAAAGACGTATCCTCAAACACGATGTCGACCTTGCCTCTAATCGATTTAACGGAGGCGAGCCTGTTAACCTCCTCGATCAACTGGTTCTTGTTTACGTCGACCAGCGGTGTGAGCAGCGAAGGAACTTGCACCTTTTTGTGAGTATCAAAAAGTCCGCAACCATTTATGGCAATAACCCCGACCATAAGCACGAGCAGAAGCGGTATTCGATTCCGTGACCTTTTATTGACTAGGGAGAAAACGAACGGTGGGACGGGGGTTGAAATGAGCATCAACTAAAGTTTCAGAAATGACTCCTTAATCACCGCACTGGACAGTCCCAGGACTTAACGGCTTCAAGCTAGCAAAGAGACTTTTCATTGTCAACGAGATGACTTTTCGAAGAACAAGCGCTCAGCCGCCCCAGCTTGTCTACTTACTCATCACAAATCAACTGCCTTTGGTTGCTGCCGTTTGGTACTTAGTCGAGAACAAGTGGCTGTTTATTAAATCTGTCCCGCAACTTGTTTATGGTATTGAAAACCTTGGGCCGGCTCACGATCCAACGTTCAAATCTGCGTCGGCCGGGAAAATCCAGCAACATGATGCCGAGCAGAATTGTTAGCACACCCTGCCCGGGGACGCCTGGAAGCGAAAGCAGAACGCCCAGGACAACCAGCAGCCCGCCGGCCAGATTCTTTCCGATGATAGCCATAACGCGAACTACGGGAGAATGGCCCTTTAAGAATGTGCTGTTGCGAGACTCCTGAAAGTAATTCGCAGGGATTTTAACGAGGATCACTGAAACCAAAACGAGGTTGACAGCAAAAGTTATCAGGAAGATACCAACTCCCATCAATACGCCCCGCAAAGTAAGGGAAGTAAAAAACTGCGACAAATTCTCCATGCGTTTCTCTTGGGTCTCCCTAAGGTAAATAACCGATTCCGGTTGCGGGCATTTCGAAAGGCAGCTTCTAATTGGTTGGCCTTCCCCGCGCATCCAGCAAGAGTGACAACACTTCCATCACAACTTCGCGCGCTGTGCCTTCCAGCTGAAAGTCTCCAGACTCTGTAACCTCCCAAAACTCATCAGGACCTCGTGCTCCGGCCCGCTCAAGCGCCAGCGCTTGAACCAGAAGATCGATTACGTCTGCAGCTTTAACGAGTCGCGCCTCGAGTGTCTCGCGTTGTTCGTATTCTTCATAGAGCCCTTGATATTGAAGCGCACCTCCGCCGGCTTCTGCTATCACATCACTGAACGCAACCAACTCTGCTTTCCTTCTCGCTTCGCTGCCGAAATAAGATACAGCAGTTTTCGGCAGGTCGCCGAGCCGTGTTTCTGCCCAGTCGTGCAACAACGCCATTCGCAGGACCTTGGCCAGATCGATTGCGGTTCCGCGCGCTCGTATTTCATCGCCGAGCAGCATGGCCGTGACACCTACTCCGAACGAATGTGTGCTACTGATTCTGTACCGTTCCCCATGCCCCGTAAGGTCCAACCCGTCCGCTCCAGTCGCTTAAGGCGCTGAAGCTCAATTAGGGTGCTAACAATTTTCATTTCATCACACTTCGCAATCACACCAATCGTAGTCGCTGGATTCTACCATCGCCATTTCTGACAGATTGATCACCATTCGAAAAGGTAAGCTGTAAAAGTAGCACCGATGACTGAGCCTGCCTCGCTACTCAAGCGCACAAACCTCCGGGCCATTTGCCGTTTGCGATTCGGCGCCATCATTACAAATTGGTTGCGGAACGCGGTCAAACGAAGAGGTGTTCGCTAATCTGGGGGGAACTAAGCGGGCGGTTTAAATCGTAGGTCGCAACGCCTGGATTGGATGACAGACCTCAGCAGCCGTCGTGCTCACAGCCGCAGCCTATCTCCATCACGCCTGACTTTTCTGCATTCTCACAATATTCGCCGCAATACTTACTGCCTTCCTCAGGCCGACAATCGCAAGCCGGATGTGCGCACTTGTCCTTCTCATTCTCTGCCATGAATCTCTCCTTAGTTCTGCCGAGCGGTAGTCGTTATCCTAGAACTGCCGAACCACACCGTCAAGTTTCAAGAGCAGCGCTTCCAACTCACGGCGTCTGGCGCACAATGATCGTTCTCTGCCGCTCGCCAAGATTCAGGATCATAGGTTTTTCCAGTTGAATGGGATGCTCTTCTCCGTCGATGCTGATGATTAAATTGCCGGGAGCGAGCACCCCCTCCAGCGGTCGAGGTCCGGGCAGAATTCGTGGGATCAGATTGGTAGCAACTAGTCGCCAGGTTGCAGGAGCGCATCTGATTCGAATACCTGGAGTGTCAGTTTCAACCGCTTCATCGACGGCCAGCACGTCCGCGGTCAGCAGGCCCTCACCGCATCGCACGCCCGATCCGTCGTAGAAGGTTACGAGGCCAGAGACGTAGCTAAAGGAGATCGGGCTGACATTCTTGATGACCAGCCGAGTATTTGTGACTGGAAAGTCCGGCGCACCGTTCAACGCGGTGGTGCGCAAGGTCCCTTCAAGTGCGGCATTGCCGCCGGCGTCCAGCGCGACGGCAGCCTGGGTCAGCGGCATGCGCTGCTCAGTTGCGTTCTGGATTGGCTCTTGAGCTGAAACGCAAATCACCCGAAGCGAAAGAACCGCTGCGGCCATCACACTGGTTCTGATTCTCACTGCTTTTTCTCCCGTTGAGAATTGTGGCGCTGGATGCAGAATTCTAGCCGGATGCATTGTGGCAGGCAATATCTTTAAGTCAACCCGGGGGTATGGGCAAAAACGCGGCGCCGCGCGGAAGAATAAAGCCCTCAGCTTGCGGGTCCACTTCAGACATTGCCTCGGACAGTGAGCCTACAGGAAACATACGCATGCGCTTAACATCTTCGTCATCGAGTTCGGAAATTAGTAACACGCGAAACCGCTCGTTCTTCGACAAGAGCGCCCACGCAGTTTGCCCGTTGACTTCATAAGAATGTCGCAAACGGCTTTCGAGCGCTGCCGCGTTCTCCGCCGCAAACCACTTCAGAAAATCTTTCCGGCCAAATTGATCAGGACACTCAGCCAGCAGAATAATTGTGCCGCCGTCCCGGCACGCGTTTGCCGCCATTTCGAGTGCTTTATGCGCCTGAATCAGGTTGATGTCGTATGGAGAGCCGCCACAACTAACGATCACTACGTCACGCTTGCCGGCAATGTTTGTCGCATGCTCTTTGAGGTAGTAACCGCAGCCCTCCCGATGCGCTTGGCGCCAATCGCCGGCAAAGACCCGAACCGCGCGTCCCCATTCGTCAACCACTGCGTTGACACTAAACGCGGGATGAATCATCCCAGCAACGCGTTCGCATTCCTCGTGAACCGCATTTCCCTCGAGCAGGCCGGCCCCTACACCCGTTCGTCTACCGCCCTTTTCGAAATTGAGTGCCAGCATATGCGTCGCTGCTATAGTTTGCTCTGAAGCGAGACCGGGACAGATCGACTTGCGACCTCCGCTGAACCCCGCAAAGTAATGAAAGCCAATTCCGCCTGTAAGGACTACTCGAGAGAAATCTCGCAGTGCGCGATTTACCTCGATCGGATCACCCCCTTTAGTTTTCCCCAACAGAAGCAGACTCGATTCATCAGCAAAATTATGGTCAAGCACTTTGATCCGCTGCGTGATGAAGGAAGTCAGCAGTTTCTGCTTTTCTTCGGTGGTGACAGGTCGATGAATACCCGTTGCGAAAATGACTGCAATGTCTGCCGCCGTCACTCCCTGCTGAATGATTCGACGCACCAGCGGATTAACAATCTGGGCGCTCCCGGTTGCTCGCGTTGCGTCGGAGACAACTATTAAGACCGATTCACCGGGCGAAAGAACATCATCGAGCTCAGGTGAGTCGATCGGAGAATCGAGTGCCAGTCCAATCTCGATATCGGTAAGGGGTCTTTCCGCAGCAGGCTCGGGTGAAAGGATCTCAAATTTGTCTTCATCGAAGCTGAAGTTGAGCGCAGCTGATCCGTATGCTAGTGGAATCTCCCTCATCATTTAGCTTCTATTTTGTAATAACGGACTTGGTGTTTCTTCAACGCACTCAAATACCAAAGCTCACTAATGCTCGTTCGATGACAAGGAGCGAGGCAAAGTCAGTGTCTCCTGCGGTTCGCGCAGCCGCAAGCCATTCGCGCAAGCGCCGCGCTTCAGCCGCCGAGGAAATCCGACAGGCGCCGGTCAGAGCCAACGTTACCAACGCGTCCGGTGCGCCATGGGTTACCAACGCCGATTGCAAAGCCGCTTGTTCCCGCAGATCGAGCGTGAGCAGAAGGTTGATTTCCATGGGCGGGATAGAACAGAAGTCAGTAGTCAGCAGTGAGTTGTCTCCTGGTGTGACCGCGCGCACTCAGCGGACACCAGTAGTAGCTTTTCTTTCTTGCCGACTCTCTTCCGACTCCTGTCTACTGCTTTGAAAACACGCCGTTCCGGCATGGCAAAAGTGGAACGTCTCATCTTCAAAGTCGGGTGTCTCCATCTGAATTGTCAGGTGATCGACTCCGAAGCGATCATGAAGTTTGGTGCGAAGGACTTTGAGCAGATCAGGTTGCGAAACGTCGTAGGCGTGGATCACATGAGCACTTAACGCTTCGCGACCGGAAGTTATAGTCCAAACATGCAAGTCGTGGACGTTATCTACGCCTTCGGTCCGCAGTATCGAATCCTCAACGGCTGCAAGATTGATGTGCGCCGGAGTTCCTTCGAGTAGGACGTTGGTTGACTCACGAATCAGGCGCCACGAACTCCAGACGATCAATATTCCGATCAAGGCGCTAAACAGCGGATCGGCGGCGTACCAACCGTAAAACCACATTAAGGCCCCGGCCACGATCGCGCCTACAGAACCGAGCGCATCGCTAATCACGTGCAACCAGGCACCACGAATGTTCAAGTCAATCTCATGACGACCGTGAAGTATCCCCGCGCTCACCAGATTGATCGCCAGACCCCCGGTCGCGATCAGTATTACTACATTCCCCCGCACCATCGGCGGGGCAGCCCAACGCTGGTAAGCCTCATAAAGAATGAGGATTGAAATGACCACCAGGGCGACGCCATTGATCAGTGCCGCGAGAATCTCCAACCGGTGATATCCAAAAGTTTTGTGGGAGGTTGCGGGGCGTGCGCTAAACCACGCTGCTAACAGTGCCAGTGCAAGCGCGGCAACGTCAGTCAACATGTGACCGGCATCGGCGAGTAGCGCAAGTGATCCGGTCCACCAACCGCCGACGGCCTCAGCAATCATGTAGACTGCAGTCAGACCCAGGACCAAAGTCAACTTCCGCCGATTATCGGAAGCGCGTCCATGCTGATGCTGTAGCTGCGCATGAGCCGGATTGAACTTACCCACGTTCGCTTTAATCTCCACCTCAGCCATACGACTCTAAACCTTGTCGAGAGCTTGCGTAACATCGGCGATGATGTCGTCTGCAGCTTCGATGCCGACAGCAAAACGAATCGTGGCTGCAGACACTCCGGCCTTGCGGAGTTGTTCATCTGAAAAGCCGGTGTGAGAGGAATAAACCGGATAGCTGACAAGGGTTTCAACTCCTCCCAGCGAAGGCGCCGTGCGAATCAGCCGGAAGGCATCAAACAATCTCTCTGCCTCCGGTTCGCCGCCAACGAGATCAATCGCTACGATTCCGCCGAACCCACTCATCTGCCGCTTTGCCAGCTCGTGTCCGGGATCGTCCGCCAGGCCAGGGTAGTAGACGCGTGCAACTCGCTGATGACTGGTCAATGCTCGCGCGAGCTTCAGGGCATTATCACAGGTCGCCCGCACTCTTACGTTCAGTGTCCTGATTCCGCGTGAGAGCAGGTAGGCGGCGGCCGGATCCAACGTGGCGCCAACCGCCACTGCAATTTGCCGGACGCGTTCCAGAAATTCCTTACTCCCCGCAACCGCACCGGCAGTCAAATCTGAATGACCGCCTAGATATTTTGTGGCGCTGTGCATTACAGCGTCGACCCCGTGCGCAATCGGCCGTTGCAGGATCGGCGTGGCAAAAGTGTTGTCGACAATCGACATTACTCCGGCCTTCCGCGCCGCTGCGACTGCCTGATCAAGATCGACTATCCGGTTGATCGGATTGGCAGGCGTTTCAAACCAGAATACTCGAGTCCGCTTTTCCGCGATTTCTGGTAGACGCGCTACTTCATCAAGGGTTATGAAACGCGAAGTGACACCAAACCGGCTGAAGACTTTCGTCAGCAGCTTGATTGTGCCGCCGTAAACGGAGTCGCAGGCGATGACCTCATCACCCGCTTCACACAAGGCGGCCAGGGCGCAAAAAGTTGCCGCAGAACCCGACGAAGTGACAACGCATGCTTCTGCGCCTTCCAGCTCGGCGATCTTTCGCTCCACTTCAGCGACTGTGGGATTTGCGTAACGTGAGTAGAAGTAGGCCTCGCGCAATTCACCGCGTGCGTAGCGGCGCATCTCGGCAAAACTTTGGAAGCTAAAAGTCGCCGAATGAAAGACTGGCGACACAACCGCTCCGAAAGGCTGCTCCTCCGTCCGCTCTCCTCCATGGACAGCGATTGTAGCCCGCGAACGACTGTCTGCGGCGGTGGCTGGTTCTGACGACATGATGGGTTTCCCGATGATTAGTCCTGGAGACCGGATTTGCTAAGACTATCAAATTACGGAATCGCGTGACAGTTGAAATCCTAAACTCCGGTACCGGAACCGCCTCCCACATGCGCTCCCCGTCGTTGGCGAGCAAGCAAGAAAAAAGAAGGGCCGTCAGGGCCCTTCTTCATTTCACTCTCGCTGACGGGTCAGCTACAACGCGGTCACCTTTAGCGCGACATTGAACTCCTGGTACAGATCGTTGTACTCACGGAGCGAATGCTCCAGGACTCGCGACGTTTCATCAATGTCCTTAATATTTACTACCGCGTTCACGTTGTGAAGAAAAGCGGCATGAGATTCCATCGTGCGAAGCACGGGAGACAGCAGCATGAAGAAAAGTCGCCGCCTTTGCGCGGGTCGCAACACTGCCACCTCGCGGGTAACAAAGGCAGCACCCTGCTCGACTGGATCGAAGTCCTGGTCAAGCAATACCACGTCCAAACGATTTTCGCGCATCCGCTCAACCGCCTGTCTTGTATCTTCAGCTACAAAGACCTGACCTCCAATCTCTGAAAGTTGGCGCGCCAGCCGCTCACGATGCGGCTCTGCAGCGCACACCAACATCCTGCGCGGATTCCAGGATGGCCGGGCTCCGTTTGTCAGGCTCGGGCTTCCCGCCGCACTCTGGCCCAGAACACTGCCCAGGAGACGAGCTAACTCTTCGAGCGACGTTTGGTTTGCCGGCTGTCTTGCGCCATCCACCTGGAAGAGGGGCGCCGGCTCGCTCATTTCATGTCGCGCTCGCTCGGTCGATGGCGAATTGCCCAACGCCAGCCCGCTCTGCGTAGAGGCCGGACTGGTTGGTTCGGAGTTGATCGTAGTGTTGCACTTGGGGCAGCGAACGGTGAAGGGATGCTCGAGCGGTTTATTCCCGCCGGGCTGAAGTCGCGAAGAACATTTTGGGCAGACAACAATCATTGTTTTTGACTCTGGATGACTATTCGAGCATTCCGAGCATGGAACCCGCATTGGCGGCTGCTCCGACATGTTCACCATCTCTGCGTACAAATTCCTCAGCTGAGGTGAGCCCTTTCAGTGACAGCAGAAGATTGTTTTGGTTGGTGGCAAAATTCAGCCCGTCTTCCAGGGAAATCACTTGAGACTCAATTAACTCCTTGATTACCGAATCGAAATCCTGCATCCCGTCGAGCTTGCCATCTCGCATCGCCTCAAGTAGCGACTTGCCGTCAGTTTCGCCCGCGTCGATGTACTCACGCGTTCGTGGACTCGAACGCAGAACTTCGGCAACTGCGATACGGCCGCGGCCGTCAGCGCGGGGAATCAATCGTTGAGAGATGATGTATCGGAACGTCTGAGCGAGTCGCGTGCGAATCACGCGCTCTTCATTCTTGGGATAAAGACCGATGATCCTGTCAACCGTTTTTGAAGCGTCAATCGTGTGCAAGGTTGAGAGTACGAGGTGTCCCGTCTCGGCTGCCTCCAGGGCAATTTCGGTCGTTTCAAAGTCGCGCATCTCTCCGATAAGAATGACCTTGGGCGCCTGGCGGAGCGTGGCGCGCAATGCAGAGGGAAAGTCTTTGGTGTCGTGTCCAACTTCGCGCTGGTTAATCGTTGAATTCTTATGCGAGTGTAGATACTCAATAGGATCCTCGATCGTCACGATATGGTAGTGCTTTTTTTCGTTGAGAATGTCGATGATCGCGGCCTGAGTGGAGCTCTTCCCTGATCCCGTAGGCCCAGTGACCAGAACGAGACCGTTTCGAAGATCGGCAATTTCTTCCAACTGTTGCGGCAATCCGAGTGACCTGAGCGTCGGGATATCGGTCGGAATCACACGCATAACGATCGAGTAGACACCACGTTGCTGGAAGATGTTGACGCGAAACCGCGCCCGCGAAGGCAACGAGTAACTAAGATCCGCAGTTCCGGTATGCGCGAGCCGCTCTGCCGCGTCGGGATTCCCTTGCAGCAAGGTCATCGCGATGATTTCAGTCTGGTAGGGGGTCAGTTTCTGCATTCCAAGCGGCTGCACCGGGGTCAGCTTTCCATTGATCTCAACTTGCGGCAGTTGACCAACTGAAAAGTTGAGGTCGCTTATCCTGTCGGAAAGCAGCAACATTCGCTCGATAATGGGAGGCAGATCAAAAAAGGGCATGCCGGCTAGAGCTCCATTGGGGGTAGAAGAAACTTGCGGGTGGGTCCAGGGCGCCAGGTTGAGGCGCTCAAGGCATTGCGATTTTCGCGCATAACCCTTCTGAACGCAAGAAAAATATGTTGAACAGCGGCTTGTTCTTTGGTTAGGCCTTTAATTTTGGGAAATCAGGCGGCGGGTTCTGTCGGAGATTTTGCTCGGGATATTAAGCACAGCACCTATCACAGCAACGCAATCTGCGCCGGCGCCGAAAACTGCCGGTGCGTTTTCCTCGGTAATTCCACCGATGGCGACGACCGGAACATTTCCAGCGATTTGGCAAACATCTCGCAACCCGTCCAGGCCAACTACGGGTTGGGAGTCGCTTTTTGAAGAGGTGGGGAAGATTGGGCCGAGTGCGATGTAGTCAACAGGCATTTTCAGGGCGCGACATGCCTGTTCGGAGTTATGAGCGGAATAGCCAATCAGGGCCTGCTTTCCAAGTAGGACCCGCGCCGTCTCGGGCGTCATGTCGTCCTGACCCAGGTGAACGCCATCCGCCTTGAGAGCGAGAGCTATGTCAACCCGATCATTAATGATGATTTGAACCTGGTGTTGGCTGGCGACGGTCAGGGCTTCTTTCGCCTGATTGTAGAATTCGTCGGGCGAGAGGTGTTTTTCACGCAGTTGAATCAAGGTTGCGCCGCCTTTGATCAAGCGTCTCACTTGTTCGGCAAGGGGCAAACCCGTAAGCCGCACATCGGTGATCGGATAAACCCTGGTGGCACGCGGAAACATGAATTCCTGAAACGAGCTGCGAGTTATGATTCTTTCCGCTTAGGTCGTTCATTCGCACGAAGAGTCCTTTTGCGCAGGCGGATTGTCTTCGGAGTTACCTCGACTAGCTCGTCATCAGCAATGAACTCAAGTGCCTGCTCGAGTGACAAATCCTTAACTGGAACCAATCTCATCGCATCGTCCGCTGATGCGGCACGCATGTTAGTTAGCTTTTTTTCCTTGATGGCATTTACGTCGAGATCGACCGCGCGCGCATTTTCCCCGATCACCATTCCTTCGTAAACACGAGTCCCGGGACGCGCAAAGAGGCTTCCCCGTTCCTGAAGATTGAAGAGTGCGTAGGTGGTGGTCTCGCCCGTGCGATCGGCGACGAGCGACCCGGTGGCACGGCCTCTTAGATTGCCCTGCCATTGGTCCCAGCGCAGGAACATAGTGTTGAGTAGGCCGGTGCCTTTCGTCTCTGTGAGAAATTCGCTGCGAAAACCGATTAATCCGCGTGAGGGTGCGTCAAATTCAAGCCGGACTCGGCCTGTGCCGTGATTGACCATCTTGGTCATTTGACCCTTGCGGCGTCCAAGCGCCTCAGTCACGACGCCGATGAATTCTTCAGGACAATCAATAACCACCATCTCAATTGGCTCATGGCTCTCTCCATTGATTTCCCTGGTAATCACCTCCGGCTTTGAAACCTGAAGCTCATAGCCTTCGCGCCGCATCATTTCAATCAGGATGGCAAGCTGCAACTCGCCGCGTCCTGAGACCTTGAATTGTTCCGGTGAATCCGTCGCCTCCACCCGGATCGCGACGTTGCCGAGTATCTCCTTATCCAAGCGCTCCTTGAGCTGACGCGAAGTTACGTACCGCCCTTCCTTGCCGGCGAATGGCGAGTTATTTACGCTAAAGATCATCGCAATTGTCGGCTCGTCGACGGCTATGACCGGCAGAGGTTGCGGATTCTCTGCCGAGGTGATTGTGTCGCCAATCTCAATATCTTCAAAACCCGCCAAAGCCACAATATCGCCTACCGCCGCGCGTTCCACCGGTTCGCGCTTCAGGCCCTCGAATACATAGAGCTGGGAGATGCGCACTTTTTTCAAGCCACCCTCGCGTTGAACGACAACGACTTGATCGCCTATCGCAATCTCACCTGAAAAAATACGACCGATGGCCAGGCGACCGAGGTAGTCGCTGTAATCAAGATTGGCAACGAGCAACTGCAACGAATCTGTTCGTAGCGCGCGCGGCGCCGGAATGGTCTCAACAATCTGATCAAACAGCGGTCGCAAATCGCGCGACTCGTCCTGCAAGTGCTTCTTGGCAACGCCCTCACGCGAAATCGCATAAAGAATGGGAAATTCGATTTGTTCGTTGGTGGCATCGAGATCCAGGAACAGTTCATAAATCTCGTCAACAACCTCGGCGGGACGCGCATCGTGCCTGTCAATCTTGTTCACAACCGCGATGGCGGGCAGCCGAGCTTCCAGGGCTTTGCGGAGTACGAACCGCGTCTGAGGCAAACAACCTTCTGCTGCATCGACTAGTAGCATTACGCCATCAACCATTTTAAGGACTCGCTCTACCTCACCACCAAAATCAGCGTGGCCGGGGGTGTCTACGATGTTGATCTTCAGATCGCGATAACGCACGGCGGTATTCTTAGCCATGATGGTAATGCCGCGTTCTCGTTCCAGGTCCATCGAATCCATCACACGATCGCGCACCTGTTCATTGTCTCGAAAAGTTCCCGACTGTCGAAGCATGGCATCGACCAGTGTCGTCTTCCCGTGGTCAACATGCGCGATGATTGCAATATTACGAATGTCGTCTCTTGTTTCGTTAGTCATAGTGGTAGCTCACAGATCCGGAAAACGGCTGTGAGCGAAACTTCGGATGTTAGCACCTTATTCCGCAAGATTGCAGTTTGCTTGACGTGGAGATTCCAACAGCGTCCGGTGGCGACAGGTGAGAGTTATCCTGATGCCTTATGAAGAACACCAGTTTGACGGAAAGCCTCGTAAAGAACGATACCCACGGACACTGCAAGATTGAGGCTGCGAATTCGCGGATTCAAGATCGGAATCCTGAGGCAACGGTCCCAATTAGCGCGCAGCACGGATTCCGGCAGGCCCCGAGTCTCTCTCCCAAAGACCAAACAGTCGTTTTCGGTAAAAACCCAATCTAAATAAGGAATCTCTGCCTTCGTTGTGAAATACACAAAGCGGGCTTCGCTTAGGGAGGCATACATTGCCGCAAGATCTGAGTGGCGCTGAAGGTCGACTTCGGGCCAGTAGTCTAAACCTGCTCGCCGAACAGCGCGGTCGTCGAGTCGAAATCCGGTGGCGCCCACGATGTGAAGCGGCACTCGCACCGCAGCACACAACCGCGCAATGTTTCCGTGTTGGGAGGAATCTCAGGTTCTACCAGCGCAATGCTGATCATTCGCTCACCATCGGACAATGATTCAGGACGTGACCAAACAAAAGGAGCGACGAACTTCATCGAAGTATTCGTCGCTCCTCTTGGAAAAGCCCTGCAGGCCGTCAGATGTTGGTGTGCGCCAACTGAACGTTCCTGCTGTAACCTGCTGGTTCGAACTATCTCTTCTTGGCGGCCTTTTTGGCGCCCTTCTTTGCGCCCTTCTTTGCTCCACCCTTTTTCGCTGCTTTCTTTCCACCTTTTTTAGTTGCCATAGCTTTTATGTGCTCCTTCTTTTCAAGTTTGGGGTTTGCGTGGTGACCACAAG
>JBPCNX010000003.1:0-21430 GCA_051000815.1 Pyrinomonadaceae bacterium | reverse complement strand
TCTTTTCCGTAAACGACTTGGCGCTTGACCCGGGACAGATTGCGTCTGTCACGGGACAGATCACAGCCGCCCAGCAAACGACCATTCCGGAACCGACAAGCATGTTGCTCCTCGGAACTGGACTGATTGGAGTTGCTGGTGCAGCAAGGCGCAGGTTTTCTCGGAAGTAGGGTCAATACGAGAGCTTGTAAGTGGGCCTAGCTTCTTGTCAATGATTGATGCCGGCCGTGGTCTACTCGGCCACGGACGGCATCAACAAAACATATGAAGACCAAACCAGTAATCCTTCCTTTGGACATCCAGGGCACGATTTATGCTCTCCAGGACGAAAAGGGAAATATCATCGGCACGGGCACACGAGAGGTGTGCGAGGTGTTGCTCTACATTATTACCAAGGCGGCATCACCCGCTGTTTCTGGCCGAATGCAAATGTTAGTTCCAAAAAGGCCAAATGTGCGTGCGGCTATGGCGATATAGCTCCCATCAGAAACGATCACCTCGCTCTGGAGGTTGAGCCGGTCTGGCTTGTTTCGATTGCGCGTGCGGCGGGGAAAATCGAAAAAGCGTTCTAGAGGGAGGAATGGTTCCACTTAAAGATAATTCGACCCTCGCCGAAGGACGTTCATCATTTTTGAAGTCCTCCAATTTCCTTCCTAAACAGCGCTATACATTTAATTACGAGGCAGATTACTGGCTGCAGTTCTGTCCGACAGAAGAGGATTCAGGTGCGCAGGATTTCAGAACCCAGATTCCCCAGGCCCGCCGGGATGCAGTTTTTGAATGCTTGTTCTTTTGAGTTGTTTTGAATTTCGTTGCAGCGTTTGCACGACGTAATGAGCCAGGACGAAACACTTGGCTATCTGGGAACGATTGTGAAGCAATCTCGCTTTGGCACGATAAAAAGAGTTTCAGGGCGTTTCAAACGAATGTTAGTAGGCGAAGATGCGCCCGCTCGGAAGGAACCGCCGATGCCGCGACTATTAGTAGTTGATGATGAAGCGTCGATTTGTTTTTCGATGAGTGAGTATTTTTCGCTTCACGGATACAAAGTCGATACCGCTACGGAAACGGACGAAGCCGAAAGGCTTGTGGAAGCTACCGGGTATAACGTAATCATTCAAGACCTGCGGCTGGGAACCAATCGAGATCCAGACGGCTTGAAAATCATTAAGCTGGCGCACCAACGCAATCCGGAAACGCGCATCATTGTGCTAACCGCATACGGTTCAGCTGAAATTGAAGATGAGGCACGACGTTGCGGCGCTGATGCGTTTCTACGTAAGCCTAAGCCTCTGTCACAGGTTGCGCAGGTCGTACAAGGATTGATTGAATCTCCCGCCAAACAGGCTACCAGCTCCGCATAACAGCTGACTTACCTTCTTAGTCCCGCCAATCTCTTTTTCCTTCGCTTATCCGGAGTCGCGGTTTTAGAGGTGTGCCGAGAAATATAGCGCCCGGTACGCTCGAGATCATGGATGGAAAAGCCCGTGTCAAAAAGCTCCCGATCCGGGTTGCCGTGATCAAAAGCATAGTCGAAGATTCGGCCGTCTGTTCTAACGTAAACTGATCCCCGCTTCCCTTGCTCATATTGTTCCGCCGTCAATAGCGCGTAGGTGTGACGGCGCCCACCTAAAGTTCCGGATGGATGCTGTGTTATGAGTTCCTCCCCGTTCGGCAGACGATAAACATTGTCTTCCAATAGAGCGGTCCTGCCGTAGCGACCCAAACGCGAAACAAAACCTTGCGGTAGACCGAGCCGATGTTTGGCGCCAGTTCTCGATATGGAGCCAGGTATGATTGAGCCAGGTCTTGCGTTGGGGATGCTGTCTTGTAATTCAACAGCGTGGTCGCGCAGGGAACCCTTCGCGGGATCTAATTGCCGGTTCGCCGGCAGAGGGCCACTGTCCGGCGCAGGGACGACTTCAGTCGCACGGCTTTCCTGTGTATCCGCATACGTCTGTTTTCCGCTGGCTCCCTTCGACATTTCGCTCGAAGTTTATCCAATTCTGCTGAGCTTGCAAAAACTTCGAGTATGTTCTTTTGCCAATCATTCTTGACTGCAATCCGCTGGCGATCGTCATTGAGCTGCAACTTCGGCCACAAACTGGTAACCGATATTTAGCAGGTAGAGGCCTGGTTTTCTACCTTCGAAGATCACCGTAGGAAGTTGTGTCGTTACAACGAAACCAAGCCAGAGCCAGAAACCGGTTTGCAAGCCGCCGGCTAAGTTGGTCGCCTTCGTGTACTGCACAAAATGAGCGAGGATGTAGGCGAGGACGAGGGAAGACAGGAAGGCAAGGATATATTCCTTAGCATGACTCTGGCTCTCGATCGCCCTCATCTGCTCCGGGGTCCAGGCCATCAGTTCAATGAATTTGGTGGAAAACATTCCATACCATACAGCCCCGAGAATCCAGTGCAGGATTGCCGCCACCAATACCGCCGGGTAGTTTATTTTCATTTGTATTTTCCTTGCGTCGGGTCTGAAGTTGAAGAATCCTCCTCGTCCGAATACGTTTTGCAGTCTAAGAGTTTCGGGAGATCATCGCTTCTCGAAAATTGCGAAACCGGTCGTGGGATGGATGTCAGTTCGGAATGCGGCCCGATTCTATTCATTCGCGGCTCGAAGGCAATCTCAATACTGAGTCTGGAATCTGCGACGTTGGTTTGCTACTTCAATGAAAGTCATGCGATGGAGCCGCAGCTACTTTGAAAGTAAGCGGTCGAATGCGTTGCGCCTTTACGGAAATGACATTGTCTTGATTTTGCAGCGCGCCTTCGATTAACAAAAATGGATGGCCGACTACTGTCAACCGATTCTTATCGAAAAGCCTCGGCGTAATGATGATGTTGTTCACGCCCGTCTCGTCTTCAATACTTAGAAAAACAAATCCCTTTGCCGTGCCAGGGCGCTGACGAACAATCACCCACCCGGCCACTCGCACCAAACTGCCATCGCGCAGCTCTTTGATATCAATAGCGCGCGACACTCCCAGCTTGTTCAACTCCATTCGATGATGAGCTACGGGGTGCCGGCCGATAGTTAAGCCCGTGCCGTGAAAGTCTGCATTCAGCCGCTCCGACAAAGTCATCGGGGCCAATGGGGAGCCGCGATCAATTTCACGCAATTCTCTAAACAAAGGACCGGCGGGGCGTGAAACTCGCTCAACTTGCCACAAAGCATCGCGGCGATTGGTTCCGTGTGAAACCGGCTCTTTGTCCAATGTCCAATGTCCAATGTCCAATGTCTTCTGATTCGACGTTGGTCGTTGGACGTGGGACGTTGGCCGTTCCGCAGTCTGGATAAAATTCAACGCGCCCACCGCCGCCAACTTTCGCAATTCATCTTTGCGCAACTCCCGAACTCGATTGCGCAAGTCATCAATTCCGGCAAAAGGAGCTTTCAAGCGCTCGCGAACAATTGCTTCACCGGCTTCCGCGCGCAGGCCTTTTACATATTTCAATCCCAGACGAAGCGCGGGGGAGCGGGTGACGGGGAGAGAGGGGGACGGGGGGACGGGGGGATGCGGTGATACAGATTCTTTCCCACTCTCTATGTCTCCCCATCCCCGCGTCTCCGTATCTCCCCGTCTCCGTATCTCCCCGTCTCTTCGGCCCCGCGTCTCCCTCTCCCCTTCCTCAATAGTGCACAACCAATCTGAGCAAGTAATGTCGATCGGCTTCACTTCCAGGCCATGCCGCTGCGCGTCTTTAATAATTGTGAATGGCTGATAAAAACCCATTGGCTGATTATTCAACATCGCAGCCGTGAAGGCGGTCAGATAGCGACACTTGAGATAAGCGCTGGCATAAGCGAGCAAAGCAAAACTGGCGGCGTGAGATTCAGGAAAACCATAGAGCGCAAACGAAGTGATCGACTGCACAATTTCATCCTGAACTTTGCCGCTAATCCCGTTCTGCTGCATGCCGCGCCGGAGTTTTACTTCAATCTCTTTCATGCGCGCTTCCGAGCGCTTGAAACCGAATGCGCGCCGTAACTCTTCTGCTTCCCCGCCAGAAAAATCTGCACAGATCATGGCAATTTTCAAAAGCTGTTCCTGAAAAAGCGGCACACCTAAAGTTCGCCGCAATACAGGTTCGAGTAAGGGATGATGATAAATAACTTGTTCCCGCCCCTGTCGCCGTTTCAAGTAAGGATGAACCATATTGCCCACGATAGGACCTGGCCTAATGATGGCAACCTGGACCACGATGTCGTAGAACTTTTCCGGACGCAATCTTGGCAGACAGGACATCTGCGCTCGGCTTTCAACCTGGAACATTCCAATCGTATCGGCCTTTTGTAGCGCCGCATAAACTAAAGGGTCATCCTGCGGCAAATGCGCGAGATCGACTTCTTCCTGATACGACTCGCGAATCAACTCAATTGAGTCTTCAAGCACCGCCATCATTCCCAGCCCTAACAGGTCAACTTTGATTAGCCCCATGTCGGCACAGTCTTCTTTGTCCCACTGCACCACCACACGTCCGGGCATCGCTGCCGGCTCGAGAGGAACAACCGAATCAAGCTGACCCTGGCAGATCACCATCCCGCCGGAATGCTGGCCAAGGTGACGCGGCAAATCCTGGACGGCCTGATAAAGTTGAAAGAACTTTTTAATACGTGCTTGTCGAAGGTCCAGGCCCGCATCGCGAAACTGCCTTGCAGTTGAGTCGTTGGGATCTTTCCACTCCCAGGTATGCACCAGACTGGAAAGTCGACCCAACGTTTCCTCGTCAAAGCCCAGCACTTTGCCGACTTCCCTTGCTGCTGAGCGCCCGCGATAAGTGATCACGTTTGCCGTCATCGCCGCACCAAGTTTGCCGTAGCGTTGATAAACGTATTGAATCGCCCGTTCGCGTTGGTCACCGCTGGGCAGATCGAGATCGATGTCGGGCCATTCACCCCGCTCCTCTGACAAGAAACGTTCGAAAAGTAGATCCATGCCAACAGGATCAACCGCTGTAATGCCCAGGGAATAACAAACGGCGCTGTTTGCCGCCGAGCCACGCCCCTGAATCAGAATTCCCTCCCGGCGACAGAATTGCACGATGTCCCAGACGATCAGGAAATAACCTTCCAGTTTGAGTTTTTCGATCAGGTTCAGTTCGCGCTCGATTTGTTGTCGCGCGCGTGTGTAGGTGGGAGCGCCATTCCGGCCGGTGTAACGCAGTCGCGCGCCTTCCTCGGTACGTTGCCGCAAAAATGAGTTCATCGTTTCATTTGTCGGAGTGGGGTACTTGGGAAACTCATAACCAAGATCTTTCAGCGTAAACTCCAGTCGCGCAGAAAGCTCAACAGTATTGCCAATTGCCGCAGGCAGATCCGCGAAGAGTTTTGCCATCGTCTCTGCCGACTTCAGATATGCTTCCGAATTCCTGGCCAACAAGCGTCCGGCGTTTTCCAGACGAACGTGGTTTCTCAAACAGGTAAATACATCAGCCACTTCGCGCTGAGCACGTGTGGCTTGACTAACCCCATTAGTGGCGAGCAAAGGTAACTGTAACTTTTTCGCGATCGCCAGGACCGCCTGATTCCGCAATTCCTCACCGCGAACAAAATGTCGTTGTAACTCTGCATAGACATTTCCCTTGCCAAATACTTCCAGCAACCATTCGGCACTTCTCTGCTTTTTCTCCCTGTCACCCCATCCTCCTGTCCCCCCATCTCCGTTTCCCAATGGCCCATCTTCAGTACCAGTCAGGCAGATCAACCCTGCTGCATGAGCTGCCAGTTCCTCTGGCGTTACAGCACACTCGCCCGGCTTTGCATGTTTCGGTACACGCAGCTTCATCAGGGAAATTAAACGACAGAGGTTTTGATAGCCGGTGCGATTTCGAACCAGAACCGGTAATGAAAAGCTTTGTCTTGGAGTGATTGAGCGATTTTGTCTCAAGTCCCAGGTCTCAGGTCCCAGGTTCACTGGATGATTTGAGATTGGAGATTTGAGACTTGAGACTTGAGACTTGAGACTTTGAACGGTGATTTCAGCGCCAACATGCGCCTTGATTCCCTTCTTTTGCGCGGCCAAGTGAAAGCGTGGCGCACCATACACTCCATTTCGATCCAGTAGCGCCATTGCCGGCATTCCCAGCTCCGCACCAGTTGCAATCAGCTCTTCCGGAACCGAAACGCCTTCCAAAAAGCTGAATGCCGATCGCGCGTGGAGCTCAACGTACATGGAATTGCCAATTGTTGATTGCCAATTTCCGATTGGCATTTATTCCTTCTTGAGGGGAGGATTCAAACTGATGTTAAGGATTCAATCTTGGATGACTCCATTTTGGCAATCGGCATTTGGCAATCGGAAATCCTTCATCAGTCGTAAACCCCTTCCACAAACCAGGCGCCACTGCGCAACTCCCTATAAATGCGATAAAGAACCGGGGAGAATTTGGCCCTCTTATGATCCCTCGATGCAGTTGTTTGTGTTTCAATTGCCACGTCCCACTCATCTCTGGCCCAACAATCATCACGCCACCAATCACCGGTTTTGCGCCATGGCCCACCAAGCCGTACCACCTTTCCGTACACACTCCGCTTCGGTCCCCAGGCGCTGACCTGCATGGGATAACCACGGCTCTCGTCAACCATTGCGCGTAACGGGGGACGGAAGATTCGGAATCCCAGTGTCGATAGCATGCCCGGCTCGTTAGAGACGGGGGGATGGGGAGACATTACTGGAGACGCGGAGACGTGGCGATGGGGCGACGCGGGGATCTGCTTGTCTCGCTCCTCGTATCTCCCCCTCCCCGTGTCTCCCCGTCTCCCCCTCCCCGTGTCTCCCCTTCTCCCCATCTCCCTATCCCCACGTCTCTTCCGCTCCGCACCGGTCTTCACCACAAATCTCTTTATCTGAAACGTGTCGGGGCGATAGGTATCAACTATCTCCGGCGACCCAACGTTCCCCGCTCCAACTAACTTTGCCAGCCTGGCTAAAGTGAGCTCCAGTTTTGCCGGCTCCGGCGCTTGCGGAATGAAGAGTCCGGCCTGCAACACCCGAGGCTTTACCGGCTCGCAAGCAATTGCCACTGCGGTGATTGCCTTTGGCGGCGGATGTAATTCCGTGTCAAGCAGCAACAACTTGAGGAAGACTTTGTGATCACGAAGTGGCACGGGAAGACTTAGCGTTCGCTCATGGGAGGCTCCATCTTCCAGCTTCATTCGGATTCGCAACTCATTTGTCGCCAGAGCATAGGCAATCAGCGTGGAGCAGAGTTGATTGAGCAAACGCGCACAAATGAACGAAAGCGGTTCCAACTCCGCAAGCGGATAGTCCAGCTCGATCATGTTCTCGAAGACAGGCGCCGGCTGCATTAGTTTTAAGTGTCGTTCTTTTTTACCCGCAGCAAGCAATTGCAATGTGACTCCCTCCTGGCCCAACCTCTCGGCAACGCCCGTGGTAGGTAGCATGGCAAACTCACGAAACGTCCGCACACCCCATAATTTTAGTGTCTCTAGAATTTCCTCAGCCCTCTTGACGTCCAATGTCCAAAGTCCAATGTCCAATGTCTGCCTATTCAATGTTGAATTAGACGTTCCCGACGTTGGACGTTGGACTTTGGACTTTGGACTTTGTAGAGACTTTGGACGTTGGACGTTGGACTTGGGACTTAGGTGGGATGTTGGACTTTGCGTTAAAAGTTTTTCGATCGGTAGTTCGCCCAACGCTGTGAGTTCTTCTCCCGGGGCAATAAAAGTTATTCCCTTAAAAAACTTTGCCGCGAAGATTGCTGTGTCAGGGTTACCTGCGAGAGAGACGTTAAGTCGAACTCCTAAACCGCCAGCGGCTTTTGCTTGAACCGCATGGTCAGCAATTTCTTTTGCCAAACCATACGCTGAGCCAAAGCGAAGTTCGCAGCCATCAACGTCCAGCACCACTGTATCCGGCGCCGTCTCTTCCACCAGGGGTGAAAAGGAATAAGCAAAATTCGTCAACGCCCCGTCAGAACTCCCCGGAAAGTAAATACAAGAAAACATAACCACCTTTTGAGAGGGCTTTCAATCGCCTATTCAGACTTCGGCCCCGAACATCAGAGTAAGCTGCAAACCTAAACGCCCAAGACGAAGATTAGCGAAAATTAACAAAAACTGTCAAGCGTGCAAATGGTTTTAAGCTTGGTTTGCTGTGGCTTTAAAGTGTGCACTTCTCTCACCGGAATGGAGGGGCCGGTGACGATCGAGTTGCACCTTCATCCCGGTGAGAAGGTTGGCATGGGTGGTTTGTAGGGGTAGTTCAGGGAAGGCTGATTTGAAATTAATGGGTAATCTCTGTCCGGGAGTCGACCAGATGTCCGTATCTTTACTTAGTTCCAGTGTGAGGGAAGCACACGAGCGAACACACGAATCCGTCGCAATGACGACCAAAGCAGTAGGCGTATTTTCCACCGTGCGACGGAAACGATACCACCACGAGGAGATGATTCGCCGAACATCCTTGCCGGCTACGTCGCCAAGGTCTAAGAGTACAAGACCAAAACCGCCGCCCTGTAAAAGCAGATCAGTGGCCTTGAATGCGTGCTCAATATTGGCAGCACACCGAATCCAAAGCAGCTGATCCAAATCCAACCGCATGGCGGCAGCGGAGATGGGATCGAAGACGTCGCTTGTATCTATCAAGGCACACACTTCCTTATTTGTTGCTGCCCGAGCGAGTACTGAAAGCATAAAGCTGGTGCGCCCGGAAGATGGGGGCCCAAAAATCTCCGTGACCGCGCCGCGCGGCAGGCCTTCAATAATGCAATCAACTTCCGCAATACCTGTGGACATTACTTCTACAGGCGATTTTTGCTGGTTAAAGGCGGCGCCGAAGCGACTAACTATCTCAGATTCAAATGTAGTTTTGGACAATGCCACGCGCATGATTTATAACCTCTGGGGGCCACCGCGGCCCAGGCGCTGCTCGGTCCCAAGTTTCGTGTAACGAAACAACGCGGCGAATTCCTGGAATCGGATCTCGCTCCTTATATGATGGCAACGGTTCACCCTTCCTCAATCCTGCGCACGCTCGACGATGAAACTCGAAGACTCGAACTCCGCGCTTTATCGACGACCTCAAAAAACCCGCTCCAGTAATTAAGTAGCTTTTTAAATCCGTCTTCTCACCCTAACTTCAAAAGCGCTTGACGGCTTCAGCTATCTTCGATAATATTCGCCATGTTTTCGGAGCACGGCGAAAATCTAACACAGGCTCCACGCCAATTCAAGGGAGGATTTGAAAATGCCCGTAACCGCTCGTCAACGCCAAGTGTTTGAGTTCATCTCACGTTTCAACGAAGCTCACAAACAGCCACCCACCATCGCCGAGATCGGCAAGCAGTTCAAAATGAGCTCTTCGGCTAGTGTTCACAGCATCTTGTCCGCGCTGGAGCGCGAGGGGCTCATCAAAAGAATTCCCAACGTAAGCCGGGGAATCGAGGTCCTGGAGCAACAGCCTGCCGGCGACAGTTATGAGATTCCCCTTCTGGGTGCCGTTGCCGCAGGCCAACCAATCGAAGCGATTCTTACTCACGACACTGTCGCCGTGCCGCGTGACATGAGGGGAGAAGGCCGCACCTTCGCCTTGCGCGTACGGGGCGACTCGATGATTGAAGAGAATATTCAGGACGGCGACACCATCATCGTTTCTGCCCAGCGAACTGCGGAGAACGGCCAGATGGTGGTCGCGCTGATTGATGGGAACTATGCGACTGTGAAGAAGTTTTATCGCGAACCGGATTTTATTCGGCTCGAACCCGCTAATCCGCAGTTCAAGCCCATCTTTATCAAGACCCCGGAGCGGATCGAGATCCAGGGTGTCGTGCGGGGTCTGATTCGACGTTACGACGCAACATCGGCATAGTGTCGGGTTCCGAGTCTCGGGTTTCTGGTTTCGAGAAATGCAAATGTCTTCTAAAGATCCAGCAAAACAACTTGAAACTCGGAACTCAAAACTCGAAACCGTTTTCTCCGGCTTCGCGCTGAGCGATTGTCTCGTCCAGGTTGATCCGCAAACAGAAAAGTATTTGTGTCGTGTAAGCAGGACTGCGCTAGAGCTGGCTGTTTACAATCGATTTGGTTCTGAGATAGGCGGCTTTTGGTTGATGACAGATCAGATAGAACAGTTGCGAAAATTACCGGAATACTATTCTCCGCAAGATGCTCCGTTCGTAGCGCGTGCCGTGGAAGCATACCTGCGTGCCCAACTGCAGGAGTTTTACACGGGCGAAGGTTGATTCAACAGTTAGTCTCGAGTGGCTTGCCCCCGCCAAGTTTGAACGGCATTCATGAGCGGGGATTTGGCCGCTTGTTCTAAACCTGCCTTCTCAAATTGGTTACACAATAACAACCTTCCGCGGTTTCGCGTGTCGCGTCACGATGATCGCAATTCCGGAAATAATCATCAGTCCGCCAATGAGCGTGCGCAAATGTAATTCCTCATTCAACACCAGCATTCCCAATGTCACCGCAATCACTGGAGTTACGAGGGCTATCAGCATCGTCTTCGTTACATCCATGTTCTGAACCAACCAGTAGTACAACAAGAACGCCACCACGGAACCCACAATGGCCAGGTAAAACAAAGAGAGGACGGCCATTGCCGTCCAGTTGAAGCGAAACGGATTTCCTTCCAGCGGAACTCCAATCAACAGTAAGGGAATCATTCCAAAAAACATCTGACCACCGGCAAGGATCGCCGGATCGAGATGTTTGCCGTAGGCCTTGACGAGCACATTTGAATAAGCCGCACCCATGGAACTGACGATTAGGGCGGCGCATCCTGCCAAAGCCCTGGGACCGGCTACATCTAATTGATTCGAAAAAATAACCGCCACCCCAATCACGCCCAGGACAATGCCAATTATTTTTCCCGGCGTCATCTTTTCGCCTGGCAGATAGAAGTGCGCAATCACCAAACCGAAAGCCGGTATCGTTGATTGCAAGACCGCGGCTAACCCTGAGGAAATATATTGTTCGCCCCAGAACAAGAGGCCGTAGTTAACACAAAACGCCAACACGCCACTCACAATCAGAAGCAACCAGTCCCGACGCGCTCGCGGCAACGGCAAACCGCGAATTCCGATAATCGAAGCAAGAATGGTGACGGCAATTACAAAGCGGATGCCGGCGAAGGTGAACGGAGGCAGGTCTTCGAGGCCGAGCTTGATGAACAGCCAGGTCGAGCCCCAGATGCAACACAGTAAGAGCCAGACGAGGCGTGGTTTCATAACTCAGGGTAACTGGTGCGATTATGTTTAGTAAGCATGAAGCAGATCAACTTAACCACAACAGCGGTCAAAAGAAACCGCCAAGTACGCCAAGAGAAAAGAAGAGCGGGTGTAGGCGTTTTGGTTCCTGGCGTTCTTGGCGATCCTTGGCGGCTTGGCGGCTTGGCGGTCAACGCTTTGATACGGTGCTTTCGAAACTGCCGTCTTGAGCGCTCGACCAGTTACTAAATCAACGTCAACTATGCCGGAGTTTCGAGCTTGATGACTGCAAACGCCGCACCCTGCGGATCTTTTATCGCCGCCATCCGTCCCACACCTGGAATGTCCATGGGCGGGACGCAAACAGTAGCACCCAGTTCAGTCGCCCTGGCCGCCATTGCATCAGCATCGGTGACGGCGAAGTACACGGCCCAATGCGGAGGAATCTCACCCATTTCGGGAGTTGGCTCGTACATACCGCCGGCCGGTCGATCTCCGTTCATGAAGGACGTGTAAGTCATCTCTTCCATCTGTTGTGCGTTCCTGTCCCAGCCGAAAAGCTCGCTGTAGAACTCGCCGGCCTTAGCAGTGTCTTTGGTTGCTAGCTCGTTCCAGCATAAGGAATTTGTGTCATTAGAAATGCCTGCCCCCTTATGGGCTCCCGCTTGCCAGAGAGCAAATACGGCACCCGTTGGATCCTGGACTACTGCCATTCTACCTGCGGTAAAAACGTCGAAAGGTTCTTTCAGGAGCGTGGCCCCAAGCGACTTTGCTTTCGCAGCCGACTCGTCAGCGCTGGCGACTGAGACATAGGAAAGCCAGTTCGGAGGGATACCATTGGCGGTCATCTCCTGGGTCATCTTATACAGCGCGCCGACGTCTTTCCCGTTTAGTTTGAGCATGGTGTAAACCATGTCGGGGCCCATGGGGTTATCGGCGAAATCCCAGCCGAAAAGTTGCGTGTAGAACTTCTTTGCAGCTTCGCCATCTGTCGTAGCCAACTTTACCCAGCAAAATGTCCCAGGCTTGTACTCGACACATTCTTGCATTTTGGCTTCCGTCATTATTTTCTCCTTTTCGAAATTATCAGCAGCTTGTCTTAATACGCCCGGACCGGGCCGGCGTATCGTACTGATGGATTTAGCGTATTGGATTGTTAGGATGACTAACGGTAGTAAAAGGTACGCCATAAAAACGAAAAGCGCTACCATCAGCAAGCTGACAGTAGCGCAATCCGTTCCTACAAATCGCCGAAGCTTTCTATAGGGTTGGCAACCCTGCATGTACACACAGAAGCTGCCGATTTTGTATCCCGATGACAACTTGCGGTAAGTCTGTCACCGGTCAGCACGCGACAAGCTTTCACCCATCTCGCATCCTTGCGGATGCGGTGCCGTTAGGTTTTTGTTGTGGTGGCTTTTCCTCCACCTTCGGTTACGTTCCGACAACGTGGCCCAACTTTCGCCGAGCCATTCGCCCCCTTCGGCGGGTCCTCTTCCAAAGGGTGCTACTCGTTTTTATTCGAGTAGCTTGAGAAAGCCTTACGACTTTCTCTAGCAAAGCCTTTCGGCTTCGACTAAGGGCGTCATTAGGATTGGCAGCCGCCTGCCTCTCCTCTCTCACAGTGTGTCACCACACCGTTTGCCGATCCCTTCGTCGGTCTCAAAGACCGTGACCTTCGTGACAGTCGCTTTATACGCTTAGAGAAATTTTAGGTCAAACTTTTCTGTGTTTTATTTTCCGTCCTCGACGAAATTTTATTTTAGTGTTTGATTTATGCCGGGAAAAGCTCACTTCCTCCCCGGATTAATGCAGGAAATTCCGCAGGGAAAATAAAATCAACTTTGCATTTCAGCAACTACCGATTGAATAGCTGCTTGAACGGCTAGCATCTCTTCATCATTTTGGTATTTGTGCCGTGGCCAAAAAAAGCCTTTCAAGCCGTCTTTCCGGCGTCGCGGCACCACGTGAACATGCAAGTGCGGCACACTCTGGCTAACCCGGTTATTTATCGCAATAAAGGTGCCTTCGGCGCCCAACGCCTTCTCAACCGCCTGGGAAAGTAGCTTCGCGTTGCCAAAGAATCCGCCGATTAAACTGTCAGGTAAATCTCCCAGCGTTTCGTGGTGTTCACGCGGCAACAGCAAGCAATGCCCGGGAAATAGGGGCCTGTGATCAAGGACAGCTATTGAAATGTCGTCTTCAAAAACGATATTTCCGTCCAAAGCGCCTGTAATTATTTGGCAAAAAACGCACGTGTCTTTCATGGGTAGTTTTGGATACTGCAGTCGAAAATTTATTCACTGGAGTATTATCGCCGGCGTGGAAACCGTGGCAACTCATTTCCAACGAATTTTCCTTATGTTGAAAAGTACCGGCTTCCTGCTCGAGTCTGATCCTAAATTGCCTAGCGTCGCCACGTTGATTGCAGGCGCGCCAATGAGCGGTTCCTGGTGGTCTCATCCTCGGGCTCAGGAAATCTTTCAGGTGAACGAAAAACTCGACGCCCACAAGGATGTGCTAATTACAAAACTGATCTCACGAAAAGTGACATTTGTTCATCGTCGTCTCTGGCCCGAGTTGATGACGATTGGCGATTCACGTGAACCCTGGCAGTTGAAGGGACTGCCGCAGCCGGTGAAGTCGCTATTGAAACAAGTTGACTCTGCGGGTTGCGTCACAACGGCAAAACTCGTGTGGCCTCTTCGCCAGGACATGAAAGTGGGAGACGCCGCTCGTGAACTTGAAAACAGACTTCTAATCGTGGGAACTCAATTTCACGCCGAGGGCGGCGCCTACGCAAAGCTCCTCGAAACGTGGGCGGATTGGGCGCAACGCACCAAGTTTGAAACCGCAAATGTCGGAATTGCAGAGGCAAGAGAGAAACTGGAAGGCCGACTCAGTAGGTTGAATTCTGAATTCAGTGCCGCGGCAAAATTACCATGGCAGTAAATAGTAACTTGGGTTTTGTTCTACGGTCCTGAGGGCGGAGAGACCGCAGGAAAGAACTAGCGATGGCACAATTAACTTCCGCAGCGCCTTGTTTTGCCGTGGTCGATGTAAGCAAGACAATTCGTTGGTACGAAGAACAGTTGGGATTTCACGGACATCCCTTTCCCGAGAATGAACCTCATGCTTTCGGCATTCTCGTACGCGATCAAATTGAAATAATGCTCCAACGGGTCGATAACTATCAGAAACCAGACCTGTACTCGAAGCGCGACGGTGGAGTCTGGGATGCTTACATTCGCATGAAGGGCGTAAGAGAGTTTTACGAATCAATAAACGATAGAGTAGAGATCCTCAGACCCTTGCAGAAGCAATTCTACGGTGACTGGGAATTTGAAGTGAAAGATCCGAATGGATATGTTCTGGTTTTTAGCGAACTGATAGATTAGGTTGGCCAGATAATCCCATGTCAGATTCGCTGTTCAAGTCGGGCTGGCTCGGGTCAGGAAGGCGGGCTTGCTCCCGCTTTTATTCACGCCGGACGCACTGTCTTCATAAACGATTTCACACCTAAAGTATTCAACACTTCACCCTTTTGCACCCACCCTCGACGCGCCATTGCCACTCCATACTTAAGATTATTCATCGCTCCCATCGAGTGTGCGTCAACTGAGATCACAAATTTGATTTTTCTCTTCCGCGCTTCGCGAATCCAACGCGGTTCCATGTCCAGCCGAAAAGGATCACCATTAACTTCGACTGCCGCGCGTGATTCGGCGATTACATCCAGCACCCGCTCAACATCACACGCAAACGGCGGCCGCCTTTCGATCAACCGGCCAAGCGCGTGTCCCCAAATCTTAAACACCGGCTGCTGCATCGCAGTTACGAGACACCTTGTCATTTTCTCGGCATCCATTTTGTAGCGAGAATGAATACTCGCGATTACTACGTCAAACTGCTCCAACACGTTGTCCGGATAGTCGAGTCTGCCGTCCGCGAGAATGTCCGATTCCGTGCCTTTAAGCAGTTTCACTTTCACTTTTTCCTGCGTCTCATCAATTTCGTCCCATTGACGTTTGAGACGATCGAGCTTGAGACCTCCCGCATAAAACGCGGTAGGTGAATGGTCGGTAATCGTCAGATACTTCATTCCCACCGCTTCGGCCGCGCGCGCCATCTCGGCAATGGAATGCTTGCCGTCGGAATATGTCGTGTGGCAATGAATCATCCCCTGGATGTCAGCGAGTGTCACCAGTTCGTCGGGCAGGCTTTTGTTCAGCGCGGCCTCAATTTCGCCTTCGTCTTCGCGGAGTTCCGGCGCTATGTATTGCATTTGCAGCAAGGGATAAACATCACCTTCGTTACGCAGCTCCAACGGCCGGCCTGCTGATCTGGAAGACTTTCCACCGCCGGCTTTCTTGATCTTTAGTTTCAAACCCTCACGATTCAAATCCAGACCCTTCCGCCTGGCAATCTCCTGTAGCTTAACCACATGCGCTTCAGATCCGATCTCCCAAAACAGAGCGAGCGAAAACTGATTCGGCTTCACTGCCTTCAGTGAAACCAGTGCGCCTTCGGCCAATTCAACCAGGCAACTGGTATCGCCTTGCTCTTCGACCGTGATGACCAGCGGGAACCGTAGCAGGTGCTGAATCACAGCCGAAGGTTTTTTCGAACTCGCGACGATACGAATCGTTCCTACAGTTTCCTGCCAACGACGCAACGATCCCGCAACGCTTATTTCACCCAGCTCACGGGAAGTGCCCAGGTAATTCAGGACTTGATCGGCAATGCGCTCCGCATGATGCAGGTGAAGACGTCTCTGTTTTTTGTGGTCACGTTCGTGATCGGCAATCGCCTGTAGCAAGGCCTGTTCAGTCTTAACGCCGAAGCCTGGTACCTGCTGCACCCTGCCGGCTGCGGCCGCCGCTTGTAGTTCTGCAATCGAGGTAACTCCGAGGGTCTCGTGAAGCGTGGCAATCTTCTTTGTGTTCAAACCGGGCAGCTGCGAGAGTTCTATGATTCCCGGCGGAAATTCCTGCTTCAGTTTATCCAGCACTGAGGAGGTGCCAGTTAGATGTAGCTGTCGGATTTGCGAAGCAAGAGCATTGCCGATGCCTGGCAGCGACGTTATGCGATCTTCGGAAAGGGCTCTGCCGATGTCTCCTGCAATCGCCGCAACAGCGCGCGCGCCAGTCTGGTAAGCACGCGCTTTGAAGCGATTGACTCCGCCCTTTAACTCCAGGAGGCCGCTGATTTCCTGCAACGCCGCCGCAATCGCGAACTTGTCGAGTTTCTTATCCATTCGTTGAGCGTTCTCCTATCTCCGATTACAAACAGCTCTTCGTGACATTTTGATTTCCAGCTTATTTAGAAGTTACGAAGTTGTCAGTAACCATGATCTGATGCCGCACATGCCAGATGTTGGGTATGCACTCAAGCGGAAGGGTGGCCTAGTTGGGATGCTATGTCTGGACAAACTAGGTACGATTTGCCCTGCGGCTTGGCCGCCTTCCGTGCCGAAAGGCTTGCCTTTCCGAAACCTCACCCTTTGAAAGGAGGCTGTGCCTCATGTTCCGCATATCCAAGGATTCTCCAGTCTACTACCTCACTTCAGTTACGAATAATCGGCTACCAGTCTTCCAGACAGCCAGAATTAAGGACTTGGTGTGTTCCGCCCTGAATGAAGCCCGAACCTCGGCGGGCTTGCTCCTCTTCGCGTATGTGATCATGCCAGAACACTTGCACGCATTTATCGGCTCGGATCGCAAACCCTCCGAGGTACTCAGGTATATCAACGGCATTTCCAGCCGACGGCTGATCAATTACTTGAAAGCTCGCAGGTACGAATCATCACTCCAAAAGCTCAAGCGTGCTCAGGGAGCCCGCGCGTACCAATATTCACTTTGGGATCATCATCCAAATGTGAAACTGATCACGACTGAGAATGGATTCATGGAGAAGGTAAACTACATTCATTTGAATCCCGTACGGGCGGGCTTGGTGGAGCAACCGCAAGATTACCGCTGGTCAAGTGTCAGATGTTGGATGCGAAATCCGTTAGAGACTGAGCCATTGACAATGGATCTCGATCAGATTGCATGGCATAAAACGGAGGCATAGCCTCCTTGAATATGAAACGCTGGCCGGAAAAGGCAAAGCCTTTCCGCACGGAAGGCGGCAAGCCGCGGTCGGCGTCCTGGGCGCTCTGCGTCTTGGCGGTTAAAGCTGTTCATCTATAATTCAAGAAACGAAGAGAACTGAGGGAATCCAGATGCCGATCGCGACCATCAATCCAGCCACGGGTGAGACACTCAAAACGTTCGACGAGTTGAGCGAGCAGCAACTCGAGCGAAAGCTGCAAAGCGCTGCCAACGCTTTTCGCAGTTATAAGAATAGTTCCTTCGCCGAGCGTGCCGAACTAATGCTGCGAGCCGCAACGATACTTGAAACGGACAAGTCGAGGCTTGCTCGCTTAATGACTACCGAAATGGGCAAGCCCATCAAGGGTGCAATTCAGGAATTGGAAAAGTGCGCGCTTGTGTGTCGTTACTATGCCGAGAATGCCGCACGCCACCTCGCGGATGAGGTGGTGGATACAAATGCCGGCAGCAGCTATGTGCAATTTCAACCGCTCGGTCCTGTGCTCGCTGTGATGCCCTGGAATTTTCCTTTGTGGCAGGTCTTTCGTTTTGCAGCACCGGCACTGATGGCCGGCAATGTCGGTCTTCTAAAACATGCTTCCAACGTCCCGCAGTGTGCCCTCGCAATTGAAGAGATATTTTTGCGCGCCGGGTTTCCGGAAGGAGTGTTTCAGACACTTCTGATTGGGGCGCAGGCCGTCGAAAAGGTAATCGTCGATTCAAGAGTCGTGGCGGCGACTCTTACAGGCAGCGAACAGGCGGGGCGAAGTGTTGCGGGCATTGCCGGAAAAAATATCAAGAAGACGGTGCTGGAACTTGGCGGAAGCGATCCTTTCATCGTCATGCCTTCGGCGAAACTCGATGAGGCAATTACCACTGCTGTCAAAGCGCGCACCATCAACAGCGGGCAGTCGTGTATCGCAGCGAAGCGTTTCATCGTCGCGTCAGAAATCTATCCGGAGTTTGAACGCCGCTTTGTAGAGCAAATGAAATCGCTATGCGTGGGTGATCCGCTGCAGGAAACGACAGACATCGGGCCCCTTGCGACTGAACAGATACTCAAAGACGTCGCCGATCAGGTACAGACTTCAGTTGCCGCTGGTGCGCTGATCTTAACCGGAGGACAGAGACTGAAGCGGCCGGGCAACTTTTTTGAGCCGACTGTGCTCGCCAATATTCCCGCCGGTTCGCCCGCGTCAGGCGAAGAAGTGTTCGGGCCGGTAGCGATGCTTTTTCGGGTGGGCGGTATTGACGAAGCAATCGCCCTCGCGAACAACACTACGTTTGGTTTAGGCGCGGCCGCGTGGACAAAAGACTCCCAGGAGAAACTTCGCTTTATCGAAGAGCTCGAGGCTGGCTGCGTTTTTATCAATGGAATGGTCGCTTCAGATCCGCGACTGCCCTTCGGCGGCATCAAAAACTCGGGTTACGGTCGCGAGCTGGGCGAGTTTGGTATTAGAGAATTTGTGAATATCAAAACCGTGTGGATTCAAGAGTAACCCCACGTCGGCGTAGCAGTTTGCACCGCACTATCTGTCGAGGGGACTTTTCACACCGCGGCCTCCCCGATTCAAAACATGTGTGTAGATCATCGTCGTTCGCACATCTTTGTGTCCCAGTAGTTCTTGTACAGTCCGGATATCGTAACCATCTTCGAGCAGATGGGTCGCAAAGCTGTGCCGAAAGGTATGGCAACTACCATTCTTTCTGATCTGCGTCAGCTTGATTGCTGACCGCACTGCGCGCTGCATACTTTCCGGGGTGATGTGGTGACGTCGCTCGGTTCCCGTCCGTGGATCAATCGAGCGTTTCAAGGCGGGAAAGACATACTGCCATGCGAAAGCGCGATCCGCGTTTGGATACTTTCGGGCCAGTGCGTAAGGCAGATAGACTCGGCCAAAGCCTTCGCGAACGTCCTTATCATGAAGCACCTTTACTTTCAGCAAATGCTGCTGTAACGAGCTGCGAATGATTTGCGGCAGCATCGTGACGCGATCCTTATCTCCTTTGCCTTCTCGTACGGTGATTTGGTTGGCCGCAAAGTCTATGTGCTTGACGCGGAGTCTGATTGCTTCACTCAGTCGCAGCCCCGCGCCGTAAAGGAGACTGGCGATCAAATGATACGTGCCGTTGAGATGAGCCAGCACTGATTGCACTTCGGCTCGGGAGAAGACAACAGGCAGTCTCTTTGACGGCTTCGCGCGTTCGATTCCTTCGACGTAAGGCAGTTCACGTTTCAGAACGTCTCGATAGAGAAAGAGCAGTGCGCTGAGCGCAACTGTTTGCGTGGAAGCAGAAATCTCTTGCTCGACCGCCAGGTTGGCGAGGAACTGGCGGATCTCAGCTTCGGCCATATTAGCCGGATGGCGTTTCTTGTGAAAGAGAATGAACCGTCGAATCCAACTAACGTAGGCTTGCTCAGTTCTGAGGCTGAAGTGCTTCAGGCGTGCGACCGTTCGCACCTGATCGAGGAGCTTTGGTGAGGGCATGGCGCGAGGAGTATCATCCTTTCAGTGAGGATCAAGGCTGTCGGATAATACCACCAGATTCGTACTTATCCGACGGATCCGTCATCTAATACGTAGTTATGCTTTTTTTCATTGCCACAAGCCACGGGAGGAGTACGAAATGCGAATAGCCAAGAACGACATTCCCGTCAGAATCGACGCGCCCGGTGCCGTAGCTCGACAACAGGCGAATTTTGGCGATGCCTCCGGGTACGGAAAGATCAGCGGCGAGTATTTTTCTCTAGGAGCTGGCGCGGATATCTCGCCGCTCCTCAAGGGGCTGGAAGGCGACCTTTGCCAATCTCCGCACTGGGGCTACCTACTGCAGGGAGAACTTACTGTTACCTACGCAGACGACACAGAGGAAGTGATCAGCGGCGGCGACCTATTCTACTGGCCGCCGGGACACACAGTGAAAGTCGGTGAAGACGCCGAGGTCATTTTGTTTAGTCCCCAAGACGAGCACAGCAAGGTCATAGACCACATGCTGGGCAAGATGGCTGGCTAACCTCGAATGCATTGGCCACAAAGCATAACAAAGCCTTGCAGCTGACAGCGCGATAGCATGGTTCTAAAGTTAATCTTCTCCCATTCAGCTCGAATGCTGATCGCGCGCCGCAGCTGAAGGCTATCGTTATGCGGAACTTTTCTCACAGGTTGGCATCTAATTCTCTCCACATGCAAATACGTCTGGCAGTTGCACTAACCGTCGTAATTGTTGCTTCCGGCTTTGCGTGTAAACATCATGACCAAACTCGCTCGCCAGCATCGCAGCCACCAATCGACTACGAATCCGAACAGCACGCCATCGTTTCTGCCGTGATTCGCGAAATGTATGCGACGGGACCAACGCGCAACGTTGTCATTCAAAATCCCGATCCGTGTCCAACCCCCGAAGCAACGCCCGACCCGGATGTTGAAGAATTGCGCCAACGGATGGAGACGAACGCCTTTAAGCGTCTTCCTGACGTAGTCCCTGATACGATGACAGATTTTCAGACGCGGAAAAAAGAGTGCCATCCTCTGGCTCGGAAGCTTGATGTTTCCGTCGAATATGCTTTGCTTGGACAGAAGGACCTTGAACTACTCTTTCCGAAAAACGGGGACTACAAAAAATTCTACGCAAAATACCCGCAGTCATCCGGCACCATAAATTTCTCGAATCCCGGATTCAATCGCGACTATACTCAGGCTGTCGTCTCGACTGGTCGGTTCTGTGGCCTTAGGTGCGGCGAGGGTTACTTCGTTTTGCTTACAAAGGATGGCGGCGTTTGGAAAATCAAAACCAAAGTCGACACTTGGATTTCGTAAAACGTTCCGCATAACAAAGCCTTGCAGCTGACGGCGCGATAGCGTGTTTCTCAAGTAACCTTTTTCAATCAGGTTGGATGCTGATCGGCGCCGCAGCTGAAGGCCATCGTTCGCGCGCATCGCGTTTTGGAAAACCAACAAACGAGCGCGAGACTTGTTGCCATGGCATAAACCGCGCGGCGATTCGAATGGCGAATAGGACTTGGTACTTCTGACGGTGCTTGGGTTCGCTTTGCCGCGCTCCCCAGTTTCTGCCGCAGAAAAAGAGGGTTGAGCATTCCAGTTCAGGGGCGCTCGAACAAAGCCTTGCAGCTGACGGCGCGATAGCAT
>JBPCNX010000002.1:0-46985 GCA_051000815.1 Pyrinomonadaceae bacterium | reverse complement strand
GAAAGCGCCCTGCGCGAGCGTGTCCGGATACTGGTCAGCAAGCCGGAGCAAGAATTGGCTGTTCAGGTGGACTAATTCCCAAGAAATCGGTGTAATCTTCGCTGGCTTAGTGAATCCCGTCCTGACGTTAGGCTGTCCGATCAGCGTTTAAAGCCGCAGCGCCCAAGGACGCTGCGGCTTCTTTTGCTTTTTCAAGGAAGCAGCTTAGGATTGAGGTTCTATATGATTGCGCCAAACGACCTGGCGCGACTCGGAGTAGGAATTAAGGAAAAAAATGCCACGTCGCACCGAAATTGCGGACTACGAACCGGTCAGTCGCTCACAGACCTCCGAAATCTTATGGGCCGAGGCGGAGAATAATTCCACAGGGGCGCGTGGGCGGCCCGACTCAAGCTTGCTGGATGTCGTTACCGCTAAGGACGAGCAAGGTTGGCGATCAAAAAACTCGACAGGCACAGAAGTCTCTATGCAGGAAGGGATTCCGCGAAAGCAGAATGCGAACACGCCAAGTCGACTCAAAGAGAATTGGATTACAAAGCGCGGACACGCGATTAGCTACGCCGGACTTTTTCTGTTTACGATAGTTCTGTATTTTCGTCCTTACGAATACTTTTCCTCGGCCGCGTGGCTCACGTACAGCGCCTCATGGATCGCCATTTTCACCCTAGTTGTTTTCTTTCCCACCCAACTGGCACTCGAGGGTAACCTAACAGCCCGCCCCGGCGAAGTTAATCTCGTGCTTCTCTTTTGTCTCGCGGGTCTGCTTTCCGTCCCATTCGCAATCAGTCCGGAGGAGGCGTGGGACACCTTTAATAATCCGTTCCTCAAAGCCGTCCTGGTTTTTCTCGTGTGATTGTGAACGTGGTACGCACCGAGCGCCGGCTGCACGGACTCTTTCTCCTGACCATTGCGATTAGCTGTGTCTTGAGCTTCAACGCGGTCAGTGATTACAGCGCGGGCAAGTTGGCGGTGGAGGGCTACCGCATCGCAGGCAGTATCGGAGGAATGTTTGCTAACCCGAACGACATGTCGTTGCATTTAATTACCGTGATGCCGATCGCCGTCGCGTTGGGGCTCGGGGCGCGGAACGTTTTACTCCAAGGCGGCTTACTGGTCCGCTGCGGCGCTAATGGTAGCGGCCGTAACCGTCACTTACTCGCGTAGTGGCTTCTTGGGCCTGATAGCCGTTGTGGTTGTTTTGGCCTGGAAGCTCGGGCGGCGTAATCGGCTCACTTTCATGTTGCTACTCTTAGTTGGTGGAGTCCTGTTTATCGCTTTGGCCCCCGGTAATTATGGGCTGCGGTTGGCCTCGATCTTCGTTCCTGGCCTTGATCCAAAATGGCTCCCGCGACGCACCCTGGGATCTGTTGATGAGGTCGCTCATCGTCGCCTTACGTTACCCCTTTTTCGGCATCGGAATGGGTAACTTCCACTTTCGGGGGTTTCGAGAGCAGGTGAGTCATAACGCCTACACCCAGGTCGCGGCGGAGATGGGCCTCGTGGCATTGGTCATCTACGCTAAGTTCCTGATAGTCCCGCTAAAGCGTCTGTTGCTCATCGAGGGCTTAATTTTCTCGCCGGGGAAAGCTTCGCGCTACTATTTCCTTGCCGTCGGCCTGCAGGCCAGTCTCGTGGGTTACATGGTTTGCAGTGTTTTCGCTTCGGCGGCTTATTATTGGTACATCTATTATCTGGTTGGCTATGCCGTGTGTTTTCGCCGGTTATATGAGGGCACGACTGGTGCGGACCTGGAAGGAATACTGGCTACCCACAAATGGAAATGGTTGAAAAAGCGACGGGGGCAGCATTTTGGACTCCCCACACCGGTTGGGCGCCAAGCCGGGGCTGATTAACCGTGAGCGTTAAACCGCTGTCCCGGTGCTCTGGTGCGGCCCAATTCTTTATCTTCACGTTAGGTGTCTACGGCCGCGCGGTGCGAACACCAGAATTGATGCCGTCCGCCAGCGTAACTACAGCCGGTAAAGAGGGGCGCGGTCTCGCAGCTAAGCTTCAGATCACGTTGCCGGTAATTTATGCCCACGGACAGCCGGATCAGATCGTAGCCCCGACTACACCTTTGAAACCTTGAATGAAATCAGCGCAGTCGTCGCCCCATAAGGGCGTGTTGTGAAGGCAGTCCGGCGCAGCGGGGGAGAATCAGGACATTAATTGAATATGGCTACAGATGCCCAAGACCATTCCCTGACCGCGCGCACGAGCTGGCTGCTGCTCGCCAAGACGCTGGGCTACATTTTCAACTTTGCGCTGCCGCTGATGCTAGTGCGGCGGCTGAACCAATCTGAATTTGGGCTTTACAAGCAGGTCTTTTTGATAGTGGGCAGCACCATATTGATCCTCCCGCTGGGCTTCAACATGAGCGCTTACTATTTCCTGCCGCGGGAGCCCCAGCGCAGGGGCCAGATTGTTTTCAACATCCTGCTCTTCTACATGCTCACAATTGGTGCCGCCTGCCTGGTGATAGTCCTGCGCCCATCTGTGCTCGCGACGATGCTAGGAGGTCAGGAGTTGCCGCTTTATGCAGCGCTGATCTCGCTGGTAGTTTTGACCTGGGGCTGTTCTTCATACTTAGAAACTATCGCCCTGGCCGACCAAGAAATAAAGCTGGCCGCTATTTTCATTGTTACTTTCAACTTTAGCAGAGCGGTGTTCCTGATCGGCGCCGTTGTTATGCTTGGCTCGTTGAAGGCGCTGCTCTATGCCTCAGTACTTCAGGGTGGATTGCAACTGCTGGCGTTACTGATTTACGTATACTTACGCTTCGGCAGGTTCTGGCGAGAGTTCGACTGGGCGCTGCTGCGGGCCCAGCTATCCTACGCGTTGCCGCTCGGCATCGCCGTGACCATCCTGCACTTTCAGATGGATCTGGACAAATTCTTCGTTTCTAAGCAAATGGGGGCCGCAGCGCTCGCGGTCTATTCAATCGGGTGTTTCAACATCCCGCTGTTCTTTCTCATCAGCGATGCTGTTGGCTCAGTGATGATCCCGCGCGTGACTTCTCTGCAAAAGCTGGGCGAGCGGCGAGAGATCGTGTTGTTGCTCGCCCGCATGATGCGCAAGCTCTCAGCTATCGCGCTCCCACTCTACGCCCTGCTGCTCATAGTGGGGCCCGACTTCATAGTCGTTCTGTTCACCACTGCGTACATCGCAAGTTGGCCCATCTTCGCGGTTAACCTGGCGCAGATTCCTCTCAGTGTTATAACGAGTGCCTACGACCCGGTTCTGCGGGCATACGCCCAGCAGCGCTATTTTCTGCTGCGTGTCCGGATTCTGTTGTTGGCATTACAAGGAGTGACGCTCTGGTACGGCACCAAGCGCTTTGGCATGCTCGGCGCTGTCTCAATCGTGATCGGCGTAGGGGTCATCGAGCGCATCATAGTTTCGGTTAGAGTGGGCCACCTCCTGGGTTTGACTCGGCACGACTTGCTGTTGCTCAAAGACGTTGTCAAGTTGCTCATTGCGGTCGCCTTGGCAAGCTGCGTGACGGTGCTTACCCGCAGACTAGTAGGCGAATTCAGTCCGCTCTTCACGTTGACCGTTTGCGGCACTGTTTTCTCTGTCTGTTACGCGCTCGCGCTCCTTCTCGGTGTAATAACATCTCAGGAACGCACGATAATACGGCAACGCATCGGAATGCTGCGCGGCTTCCTCTTCGGTCCCCGTCAGCGAGACTCTCTGGCAGGAGGGTGAGGCGATAGCCGGGTGAGCGCGGGTTCCCCGAGCCCAAGAAGCAAAGGGTTTCGGCATGACTCAAGGCGAATGCTGGAAATAAGTGATGTTTGCAACCCAGGTGAAAAATGGCTTGCTGAGTCTGCGCTGGCTGCCGGCGTACTGGTGGCAACGGCTTACGCGTCGTCTCCGCGCCGCGAGGTCCCTTGCATCTTATTCTCTGTTTAGCTGACCACTTTGTTCGTCCATTCTGCCGGAAACGCCTCACCTTTTCGCCACTTCAGCAGAGAGGGAGCGGCGAGTTGAGCGGTGGTGCTGTGAGTATCCCAATTCAGTTGGCAAATGGCGCGATGCGGATGGCCGCCCGTTACGTCACACCTATTTTTTCCCGGGGGAGCAATATGAAGAATCGGTCATTGACCGCCTCGCCGAGCACTGTCACGCTGGGGGGAGACTTGGAAGTTCATCTACATCACGGTGTAAGCGCACCCGACACGGCGGCCAACACGCGACGCGCGCTCGAGTTCTTCAGGGACAAGCTGGTCGATCACGGTTGCCTTTCCCGTTGGGACGGCATTGAAGCGCCACGGTATGCCTTTATTCATGGTAACTGGACCCTGGCTAACTCCGGTAACGGAGTGGCCTGCGGCGTAGATGATGAAATGCAGTTGCTGGCGGAGACGGGGTGTTACGCCGACCTGACACTACCTTCAGCCCCGAATCCGGCGCAAACAGCAAAAATAAATGCTTTATATGAATGCGCCGGGCCACTCGACCGGCGCGCACCACATCGGCGGGGACGCGATCTGCTGCGCGGGCACGTGCCACAGATTTTTCCTCTGATCGTGCAAGGGCCGCTCGGACTGGATTTCGGTCGTAGCATCAGGGGCCTTCCTATCTCCCGCATCGAAAACGGTGAGGTGACGACGAACCATCCGCCGACGATGGACCGCCTCAAACTTTGGCAGCAAGCCGCGATCACGGTGCGCGGACGGCTGATTGGTTATTCGTTAAAATCCATTGCCATGGCATGGATCCGCGAGACGAGGAGGCGATGTTGGGCGGGTTGGCGCAGCGTTTCTTACAGGAACTTACTGATGCCATGCGGCAGGGGAGCAGCCCCCTAGTGCATTTCGTCACAGCCCGCGAGATGGTCAACATCATCCTCGCCAGGTGCGAAGGAGTTTCCGGTAACCCGGCTGCTTTCCGGGACCACCGTCTGAAGCTGATTAAGTCTGTTCCGAAAGTCTAATGTTAATAGACGTTTAATAAGAAGCGGGGATCGCGCCCAAGCCACGTCGAGCAAGCAATATCGCAATGAACGAGTACGACGAGTATCTCCGCACGGAGTGGGAATCATTTTCCGGGGACTCGACACGCAGCAGTAAGACGTTGGCTGAGGTGTCCGATCTCGACGTCGCGCGGGTGCTCGAGGTCGGGTGCGGGGCGGGTCAAGAACTCCTACCCTTTGTCAATGAGCCTTGCACATTGGTGGGGGTTGACGTGGCTCCGACGGTTGGCGTGGTTGGCCGCCAAGTCTTTGCTCACACGCAAAACACGCCTGTGATTTTTATGCGCGCAGCCGCCGAAGCATTGCCCTTTACTGCCGACAGTTTTGACGTCGTCATCTGCCGGCTCTCCTTGCCGTACACACACAATGCCAAAGCGCTGGCGGAGATGGCGCGAGTGACCCGCCCGAAGGGCATATTGCTACTGAAGATTCATCATCTCCGCTTCTACCTAGACAAGTTCTGGAAAGGTCTACGGGCCGGCGACTATTTATCAATGATTCACGCCGGCCGCGTGATGGTAGCGGGCACGCTCTACCACTGCCTGGGCACGCAAATACGTGTGCAGCTGATTAGCTCAGAGACGTTTCTCTCTGAGTGGTTACTGCGGCGTGAACTTTCAAAACTAGGGCTGACTATTCGGCGCGAGACTCCGGATTCAAACCCTTTGACGCCCTCATTCAACATCGTAAAAGACGCTCCCGGTAGGTAAGTTGGGGGTCGAAGTGGGCGACGTGGCAAAAGCACGGTTAAATGAGTTAACACATAAATGAGCGGGAGTATTGAAACCGAGGAGTTTGGCAAGGTCGCGCCATGCGCTTCATTAACCGCGGTCAACGCTAGTCGCGGGGAATTTGAGTACAGGGTGCAGCAGCTAACTGATTTGCCACAGATTGAGGAGGCGCGGCAGCGCGGGCCACTTGTGGCGTGGGATGAGCTGTTAGCGGCCGACCCGACTGGGACTTTGTTCCAGGGGCAGGTCTGGTGTCTGGAATGGTATCGAACGTATTACGAGCGGTATCAACCGAGCCTGCTCGTTGTGACATATGGCGACGCGCTCGTGGGGCTGGTTCCCTTGGCAGTCAGACGGGGTACTGACGAACTAGTTTTCGCCGGCATCAACATGTGCGACTACCGAGACGTGCTTGCCCTTTCGGAGCATAAACAGAGAGTGGTTGCACACCTATTAGAGTTCTACTGCACTGGCGGCTTTAATCAACCTTTGCGGCTGGGGCCAATGTTGCCGGAGTCAAACACAGCGGCAATTGTCCGCGACTTCTGCAGGGAAGTGCCCGGGGTCTACTCCATTCCCCGATCACACCCGGGTTGGCGCTGGTGGCCAATTGATGATAGCGCGACAGAGTTCCTAAAGAAGAAGTCGGTCCGCCGGGCTATCAAGTACTATCAGCGGCAGGGGGGCTTGCGGCTGGAACGTATTGAGACGGCGGAAGCCTGGGACGATTTCAAGCATGAATTCTACGACCAGCATTCGCTACGGCAGATTTACGCTGACCGCCCTGTATCATTCAACGACTCTCTAAAGCAGGCCTTTTATGAGGCACTCATCCGCAACAATCCGGACGATGTACATGTCGCCGCTTTGCGCGTCAACGATCGCATCATCGCCGCGCACTACGGGCCCATGAGGGACAAAATCCTTTACTGGGGCGCGCTGGCTTTCGATATCCGTGAGGCGCAGCGCTCGCCAGGTTTGGTGCTTCTGGCGCTAATCATCCAAGATGCTGATCGGCTGGGGATGCGCGGGATTGATTTAACTATTGGGGTCGAGGAGTACAAAAGGAGATTCTCGAACAGCCGGGTGGAACTCCCCACGGTAGAGATCTATTGGGGATGCCAACGCTACTACGCGCAGATTCTCCGTGACCGGGCCGTCACCGGGGCCAAGCTGCTGTTAGCAAAACTAAGGGGACCGGAGGCATGGGACCACGCGACGTCGAAGTTAGAACGAGCTGTCGACAAGGCGCGAAGGATCCGGGATCTGGGGCTAAAGGAGAGCATAGCCCGCTTAACCCGGCGCGGCATCAACGCTGTTGGCGAGCACGCGAAATGGCTGACCCTGATTGCGACCCCTGAAAACTTGCAGCCAGCAGAGCCTTTGCTCGCGACCGGGGAGACATGCACGTTTCACACGGACGAACTCCGAGACATGTTGAAGTGGGAAGGGCAGTTGTGGGAAACCACGCAGGAGATCCGCTCTAGAGTTGTGCGGGCGCCAGAGGAAATGCGAAAGGGGCGGAAGCTGCACACCATCTTAGTTGACGGGCGCCTCGCAGGTTGGGGCTGGTCTTACCGGCCGCAGGGGCCGGAGTTGATCGACGTAACCCAGACCAAACTTGAGTTCGCACCGAACTCTGTGTCCCTTTATGATTTTTACACCATTCCGGAGTTTCGCGGGCGACGTCTTTACCAAGCGCTGTTGACAGAAATAATGCGAACCCGATTCGCCGAAGGTGCCGAGCGGGCGTACATCATGGTCCAAGATACGAACGTGGCGTCGCGCAAGGCTATCGAGCGCGTCGGATTCCGCTTGGCGATGGTAGATGATATTGTCAGGCTCTTGCGCTGGAGGAAGGCACGGCGCATACAACCCGGGTTAAAAGTGGGAGCTTAACACTAACGGCGTCGCCGAAATCGGGGCGCACCAAGAGGTTGAACGATGTGTGGCATCGCCGGCTTTGTAGCGAACGGTGAGACCCCACCTGTGGCAGAACGGACGGTCGTTCTCGACCGGATGTGTCGAAGCCTTGTGCACCGTGGTCCGGACGATCAGGGGATGATGGTTGAAGGGCCGGTGTCGCTGGGGATGCGTCGACTCTCAATCATCGACCTAGTGGGCGGGCACCAGCCGATCTCGGGCGAGGACGGCACGGTGACCATCGTTTTCAACGGAGAGATCTACAACTTCCGCGATCTCCAACGTCAGCTAGAAACTCGAGGCCACACATTTCGCACCCGTTCAGACACGGAAGCCATCGTTCATTCATACGAAGAGTACGGCGCATCGTGCGTGGACCATCTGAACGGGATGTTTGCTTTTGCCATCTGGGACGACCGCAACCGAAAGCTCTTTATTGCGCGCGACCGCACTGGCGAAAAACCGCTTTACTACACAGTGACGCCCACTGGTGCCTTCGTATTTGGATCCGAGATAAAAGCACTCCTTGAGCATCCAGACGTCGAGCGCGAGACCAATCTGGATGCTCTAGACGCGTATTTCACGCTCGGTTACGTGCCCGATCCTTTGAGCATCTTCCGCGACATTCACAAGCTCCCGCCTGGGCACCATCTTACATTCGCGGATGGCCGCGTCAGCGTCCAGCAGTATTGGGATTTCACATTCGAGCCTGCTTCTTCGCGACGCGAGGAAGACTACTTGGACGAGTTGCGAGCGCTACTGGACGAAGCCGTACGCTTGCGCTTGATCTCAGACGTGCCGCTCGGGGCTTTTTTGTCTGGGGGGATCGACTCAAGCACGGTCGTTGGCCTCATGGCGCGCCACATGGACCAGCCCGTCAAGACCTTCTCGATTGGCTTTCACGAAGATAGTTACAACGAGCTTAAGTACGCGCGCTTGACCGCGAAAAAGTTTGGCACGGACCATCATGAGTTTTTTGTTACGCCGGACATTTGGGAGATCGTGGAAGAGCTTGCCTGGCACTTTGATGAGCCGTTCGCCGACTCATCTGCTATTCCCACTTACATGGTTTCAAAGCTAGCGCGTGAGCATGTGACGGTCGTTCTCTCGGGCGACGGCGGGGATGAACTATTCGCGGGCTATACGAGATACCTGGTTGAGCAACAGCGCAGTGGTTTTGCTAACCTGCCTGCGTTCATGCGAAAGGGCATAGTGCAGCCGCTCAGCCGTCGCTTGCCGCACGGCGCTCGAGGCCGCAATTACCTGCACAATATCTCGCTCGATCCCCTGGATCGATATCTTGACAGTGTTTCGATCTTCACCGGGCTCAACAAGCAGTTACTCTACTCGGAGGATTTTCGGAGACGATTGGGCGGTGATGGTTTCATCGCAGCTCGCTTTCGCGATTATGGCATGAAGGTGAAAACTGGCGAGCCGCTCGACCGGCTGCTCTACATTGATAGTAAGACCTATCTGCCGGGAGACATCTTGACCAAAGTCGACCGCATGAGCATGGCCGGCTCGTTGGAAGCGCGCGTGCCTCTGTTGGACCATAAGGTGATTGACTTCGTAACAAGAATTCCGGCGTCGATGAAGCTGACTGGACACGAGACCAAACACTTGTTCAAACGGGCAATTAAAGATCTTGTGCCGGAAGAAATCCTGAACAGGCCAAAACAAGGCTTCGGCGTACCCATTCAGGAGTGGATCAACCAGCAGCTACGCGATCGCCTGCGCGACACGCTCAGAGAACCACGCACACGGCAGCGAGGCTATGTCGAGCCGGCCTATCTAGACGTTCTACTTGATGAGCACGAGCGCGGACGGCGCGACCATTCAATGGCTTTGTGGGCTCTGCTGATGCTGGAACTCTGGCACAGGCAGTTTGTTGACAGCCCGCGCGCCTCACTGAGTTTCGCAGAGGCGACCGTCAATGCCTGAGAAACGGTCCGCAGATTATGCAGATTCTATTATCCTGGACTGAGCGGCACTAGAACAGGAGGCGTTAACGTAGGCAGTTGTGCGTGAACGCCGTCTAGCTAGAATTGGAGTCTGAGGAATCAGCGTAATCTGTGCATTACCCTAATTGAAACCTGCTGTTCTTCAACTGATCGACAGTTTTCATCAAGGCGGCTCGGAGCGGCAGGCAGTGCAACTCACCCGCTTGCTGCACGACAGCACACGCTTTCAGGTACACCTCGCGACCCTCAATCCCGAGGGAATTCTGCGGACGCAGGCTGAGTCCCTTAACCTTGGAGAGATACCTTCCTATCCGCTCAACAGTTTTTATGACGCCAAAGCGGTGCTGCAGCTGAGGCGCTTTGTAAGTTTCCTACGAAGCGCGAACATAAAAATCCTCCACACTCACGACTTTTATACAAACATTTTCGGGATGGCTGCGGGCAAACTCGCTCGTGTGCCGGTCCGCATCGCATCAAGACGCGAGACGAGTGGGATGCGCTCTGGAGCGCAAAAACGAGTGCAGCACTTTGCCTATTCGCTCGCGCATCACATCGTCGCTAACTCTGAGGCAGTTCGCTGCAAACTGATCGAGGAAGGGATCCGCGCGAACAAAATAACCGTGGTCTATAACGGCCTAGATCTTAAACGCCTCGCCCCGCCGGCTGGGCTAGACCGCGCGGGGTTGCTCACACTGCTAGACCTGCCGGCAGAGACAGTTTCCACGAAGCAAAGGTTTGTTACCATCGTGGCGAACATGAGGCACGATGTGAAAGATTATCCGATGTTTCTGCGCGCGGCGCGGCGGGTGCACGAGGTGGTTCCTCAAGCAACCTTTCTGCTCGCCGGTGAGGGGGAATTGATGGATTCATTTCGTGCGCTTGCCGACGAACTCGGGATAGCAGACAAGTCTTTCTTTCTGGGTCGTTGCGACAAGATAGCAGAGTTGCTGAGCGCCTCTGAAGTGTGCGTTCTAAGCTCAAAGGCGGAAGGCTTTTCCAATTCGATTCTGGAGTACATGGCTGCCGCGCGCCCGGTGGTGGCGACAGATGTGGGTGGCGCGCGCGAGGCGATTGTGGAAGGCGAAACGGGTTATGTCGTGCCTTCTGGGGACGAGGCAATGATGGCCGAACGCATCATTTCATTGCTTGGAGATCCGCAATGGGCGCGCGTGATGGGGCAGGCGGGAAGGCGCGTTGTTGAAGAGAAGTTTTCATGCGCAGCGCAGCTCAGGCGTACTGAACAGCTTTACGATACACTGCTCCATGAGAGGGAACCGCATCGGTTCCTGGCGGGCGAAAGTAGGCATATAAAGGAAGAGTGACCTCTTTGCAGTGTGGCAACTTGTACCGCTTTAAACAAGCGGTGACGAGGCGTTGACTCCAGGAAACTCTAAACCCTGGTGCGGTTAGTTTGTGTTACAACTGGATATTGAGGCGTATCGTAACCTGCAGGGGCACGCCCCGCCCTTCTGTATAGACGAGGACTTGGCGGGCAGTTTAAGTATTGAAACTCAAAATGTGGGCTCCCAACTTCAGCGGCACTCAATACAGAACAGGGAGCGGTAGCGACCTGGTCGGCTGCGCGATACTCAATTACAGAAGCAGCAGCCGTGAACCAAAAGCAACAATTGACACGGCTTGAAAGCTGCCCCGGCCCACCAGGTCGCTACCGCTCCCCGTTCTGTATTGAGTGCCGCCAACGTTCGGGCTCTCACAACTTTGGTGTTCACCATGTGCCCAAACAGGTATCCACCATCTCCCCGGTCTATACAGAAGGTGGGTTTACCCCCGCTCTGCCTTCGCCGAACTTTCGATTCTAGATTGGTAATGCGGCTTCTAATGAACAGCGATCAGTCATTGGCCCAACCTAAAGTAGCCACCGTTAACCTGAAGCCGCTGCGTTTACTGATCGTAGCGCCATCATTCGATATCCTCGGGGGCCAATCGGTACAGGCAGATCGACTCTTGTCACGGCTTAGAGAAGATTCATCTGTTGAGGTTGGGTTTCTGCCGATAAATCCTCGACTGCCTGGAGTTTTACGAAAGCTCCAGTCCATAAAATATATAAGAACAATTGTTACTTCTCTACTTTACCTGGCGACCCTGCTGGCGCGGGTTCACAAGTATGACGTAATTCATGTTTTCTCAGCCTCATATTTCTCGTTCGTACTGGCGCCGACTCCGGCCATGCTTATTTCGCTGCTTTACGGGAAGAAAATTCTGCTCAACTATCACAGCGGTGAGGCAGAGGATCACCTAACACGCTGGCGTCGTTCGGCGATTCCCACTATTCGTCTTGCCCATGAGGTGGTGGTGCCGTCAGATTACCTGGTTCTGCTTTTTCATCGGTTTGGACTTAAGGCGCGGCCGATCTTCAACATTATCGATACTGGCAGGTTTCGCTTCCGCAAGCGAAATCCCTTGCGACCTGTCTTTCTCTCGAATCGCAACCTTGAAGCACATTACGGCGTGGACCGCATTCTGCGCGCCTTCGCTATCATTCAAGAGCGCGTGCCTGATGCGAGTCTTGTTGTTGCCGGGTATGGTAGCCAGCGCGGCCCACTGGAGCAGCTGGCACGCGAACTTGGGCTGCGAAATACCGAGTTCACTGGACAGGTTGGTCACGAAAAAGTTGTCGAGCTCTATGACGCCGCGGATATTTACCTAAATGGTTCGGAGATCGACAACCAGCCGCTTTCCATTCTCGAAGCATTTGCCTGCGGATTACCCGTGGTAACGACAGATGCCGGGGGGATTCCCTTTGTTGTCACAGACGAAAGGACCGGGTTTTTGGTGCAGCGTGGTGATTACCAGGCGATGGCCGATCGAGCTCTGCGTCTGTTAGAGAACCAACAACTCGCGGAGAAGATTATCAACCAGGCACGTGACGAATGCCGCAAGTATGCCTGGGAAGCGATACGTTCGCAGTGGCTTGAAGTTTATGAACAGTTGGCAAGCGGAGAGCTGGCTCACCATAGAGGCACAGGGCGGCTTTCAGCCACAACTAAATGCAGCATCGAACACGATCCACGAATTCACACGAAATGACACTAAACCTTTTGTGTTGGTTAGTGTGGCTTGGTGGATCGTTTTCTTCACTCAAAACCTTGCTCAAAAAACGAAAAAACTCCGGACCTGTTACGCGAAGATCACAGAGTAAAGCCGGAGTCGCGGCTTGAGTCGACAGACCCATGTTAGAGAATTGATGGTACGCCGGACCCTATAAATGGTCGATTTAGTAAAGAAACTCGATAAGCTCAAGAGGCTCACTCTCGTCGAACTGCGAGGGCGAAGCGCGCAGAAAGTTTCCGCCTTCGCCGAGCGTCGTGGCTGGTCGTCTTTGACGAAGCTGCCCACTGATCAAGCAATGTTGGGAATCATCGACCCGGCGATTGGCGATGGCCGACAACTGCGGTCCGCGGAGGGTTGTCTCGAACATTTCCGAGCACGCAATGAACCAAGATTCTTTGATGGTTTCGCTGATCGAGCAGCCACTGTTGTAGAGTTTCGGCGCAGGTGGCCGAATGGCGAGAGCAGAATCATTGAGAGAGCAAACCGCATTTTGGATAACCGCTTTGATTTGCTCGGCTTTCACGATTTGAGCTTTGGCAATCCGATCGACTGGCATCTGGAACCAGTTTCGGGGAAGCGAGCGCCCCTTCTGCATTGGAGCCGGTTGGATGTTCTCGACGCCGAACTGGCGGGTGATAAGAAGATCGTCTGGGAACTAAATCGTCATCAATACTTTTCAATATTGGGCCAGGCCTACTGGCTGACAGGTGACGAACGGTACGCTGAGACATTCGTGGACCATATCAATTCGTGGATGGAACAGAATCCGCCCAAGCTCGGCATCAACTGGGCCAGCAGTCTGGAGGTGGCTTTTCGTTCAATCTCCTGGCTGTGGGCTTTTCACTTTTTCAAAGCTTCGCCGGCGTTCACATCATCCGTACTTCTGCGGGCGCTAAAGTATCTTTATCTCAATGGGCGGCATCTCGAGACCTACCTATCAACTTATTTTAGTCCCAATACCCATCTAACGGGCGAGGCGCTGGGGTTGTTTTATCTAGGCACATTGTTGCCGGAGTTAAAGCTCGCAGCTCGTTGGCGCGAAACGGGCCGGCGCATCCTGATTGAACAACTTCCTCGTCACGTGAGATCAGACGGCACTTATTTTGAGCAATCTAGTTACTATCATCGATACACCACCGATATTTACAGCCATTTCCTAATCCTATCGCGCCACAATACCGCCCGGAGACAGGCAGCAGAATCCAAGGTCGAAGAGAAGCTCGCCTTACTGCTTGATCATCTCATGTATATCCCGCGTCCGGATGGGACCACACCGTTCTTTGGCGATGACGACGGCGGACGATTGATGATGCTGGCCCAGCGGGCAGCGAATGATTTTCGCGCGCCACTCTCAACTGGTGCTGCACTCTTTGGCCGCGGCGATTACAAATACGTCGCCGGCGAAGCGGCGGAAGAGACGCTGTGGCTGCTCGGGGCCGATGCCTTGCTAGAGTTGGATCGATTGCCGGCGCATAAGCCTGCCAATCAATCCATCGCTTTCGCCGCGGGCGGCTATTACGTTATGCGCGATGGCTGGACAACGACAGCCAATTATCTGCTCTTTGATTGTGGACCTCATGGCCAGGACAATTGCGGCCATGCCCACGCCGACGCCCTCGCCATTGAGGTGGCGGCCAATGGTCGGCCACTGCTCGTCGATCCCGGCACCTACACCTACACAGCATCCAGGGAGCTTCGAAACTGGTTTCGCAGTTCGCTTGCGCACAATACACTCACCGTTGATGGCCAGTCGTCATCGGTGCCAGACGGCCCCTTTTCCTGGAAGTCGATCGCTCGTGCTGAGGCAATGGCGTGGATCAGCCGGGATCGGTTTGATTATGTTGAGGGAAAGCATGACGGCTACCTGCGTCTGGCCGCACCTGTGACGCATGCGCGAAGCATTCTGTTCCTGAAGAACAACTACTGGATTGTGCGCGACCGGGTTGCGTCTAATGCGGAGCACCTATACGCCTTGTGGTTTCACCTGAATTCTGACCTCAATGGTAGAGTTGACGCGGAACAGGCGCTGGTGATCAGCGACTTTTTGGATGAAGCTTCACTTAAAATCTTCGCTTTTGCTGGCGATGGACATTGGGGCTGGGAAGAGGCTTGGGTTTCACAATGTTATGGAGAAAGGGAGCCGGCGCCGGTCTGCGTGTTTTCCGCAAACGCGGCAGATGAGGAGTTTGTCACGTTCATTTTGCCGCTGGCCGGCGCAAAGCTGCCGCCGGCTGTGAGCGAGGTCGAGACTACTGGCGGCCGAGCTTTTGAGGTGACTTCCGAAATGGCGGTGGATTTAGTTATGATCCGGGACGGCCAACGAGTAGAAACTGCTCGAATGGCCTCGGATTTTGATTGGACCTGGGCCCGATTCTCCAGTGCTGGCGCCTCGGTTCTGGAAGAGCTGGTGTTGCTAGGTGGGCAAACCCTAAGGCTGGAAGGTCAGGAGATTCTTAAATCAAGGAGTCGATTGAACTACCTGGCAGCCAGTCGCAAGGGCGATAGTGAATTTCGAATTTCGGATTGCGGATTTCGAAATGGTGATCCGAAAGCAGAGATTGAAATTCGCAGTCCGAAATTCGCAATCCGAAATTCCTAATCATGTGTGGCATTAACGGCATAGCATTATCAAGCAGATCCCGTCGCTCGATTGACGTCGCAGCGCTCGAGCGGATGCGCGACATCATCAGGCATCGCGGTCCGGACGATGATGGACTTTTCATCGATGGTCGAGTTGGGTTGGGCCATCGTCGTTTGAGTATTGTTGACGTCGCCGCCGGTCATCAGCCGATGACAAATGAGGACGGCACGCTTCACATCACATACAACGGCGAAATTTATAACCACGTGGATTTTCGTTCCGCGCTCGAAGCAAAGGGGCACGTTTATCAAACCCACTGTGATACGGAAACCATCCTGCATCTCTATGAAGAGTACGGCGAAACTTGCGTTGACTATTTGCGCGGCATGTTTGCTTTCGCAATTTGGGATCAAAAGAAACGCGAACTCCTAATTGCCCGCGATCGCCTGGGCGTCAAACCTCTCTATTACACACATACTGACGACGGATCGCTCTACTTCGGTTCGGAAATAAAAACTCTGTTTGAGGTGGGGGCAATCAAACCGCAGATCAACTTTACGACGCTCCCGGATTACCTCGCAAACCACGCAACCTCGGGCGAAGAAACGCTCTTTTGCGGTGTGAAGCGGCTCTTGCCCGGTTATACGCTGATTTGGCGTGACGGGAAGTTAGAGGTCGAGAAGTATTGGGACGTAAGTTTCGAGAAAACCCAAGACGATGGGCGTAGCGATAAGGACTACATTGCAGAATGGGGCGAGTTGTTTCGCACATCCGTGCGGCTGCGTTTGATGGCGGACGTGCCGCTGGGAATGTTCCTGTCAGGTGGCATTGACTCTGCTGCGATTGCGGCCGTGATGCGCGGCATGGTCGACGAGCCAATCAAGACTTTTTCGGTAGCATTTAAGGAACGCGAAGCGAACGAGCTGGAGTATACACGGCTGGTCGCCAACGCCTTCAAGACCAATCACCACGAGATTGTTGTCAGTCCTGAAGATTTCTTCGCAGCCTTGCCAAAACTTGTCTGGCACGAAGACGAGCCACTCGCGCATCCATCTAGCGTTGCACTCTATTTCGTTTCGCACCTTGCCGCGCAACACGTGAAAGTGGTCTTGACCGGCGAGGGCAGTGACGAGCTGCTCGCCGGCTACGCCCGTTACCGAAAAACTATTTATAACCTGTCGATCGGCGCGCGCTATCACCGCCTGACGCCTGAGGGGATGAAAGGGGCCATTCGCAATCAGATCGAAGGCATGCCTGCGGCTTCTAAAGTGAGGCAAAAGCTTCTCCGCACTTTTCTTTCTCTGCCCGCTGATATTGAAAGCATCTACTTCGATAATTTTGCGGTGTTTCCCAGGGCCATGCAGGCTGAGCTTTTGACGCCTGAGGCGCGCGAGCGCATCGGTGCGATCGATCCTTACGCGGGTGTGCGGGCCACTCTGGAGGAGACTGACGCCGAATCATTGCTGGATCGGCTGCTTTATGCGGATATCAAAACATATCTTCACGAACTGCTGATGAAACAGGATCAGATGAGCATGGCTACGTCAGTCGAGAGTCGCGTGCCCTTTTTGGATCACAAGCTGGTGGAGTTTACATGCAGCCTGCCCGAACGACTGAAGCTAAGGGGCGCAACTACCAAATACATTTTGCGTGCGAGCATGAAAGGCGTTTTGCCTGAATCAATTTTATCACGCCCGAAGATGGGTTTCCCGGTGCCGATTGGTACCTGGTTTCGCGGCGCTTACAGTTCAGTGGTCGATAAGTATGTTTTGAGTGAACGGGCAGTGGGCCGCGGGCTCTTTGAACCTAATTTCGTTCGCGACATTGTCAAAAGACATCAGACCGGGGCCGAGAACCATTCGGAAAGACTCTGGGCGCTCGTAAATTTTGAGATCTGGCAGCGGCAGTGGTTCGATGGAGAAGGTGTGAGTGAGCCCTGCGAACCCTTAACGGAAGTCGCCGCAATGTAGTGGGGTAAATGGCAAATGGTAAATGGTAAATGGTAATGGGCATCATCGGTGGAACATTAGCCTACCGTCTTCTGCGTTATCTAAGCCCGGGCAGCACTGGGAACAACGACTACACAGCGTATCAAGGTCGCAGCAAGGTAGAGGTCCTCTTCGGGCCGCAGATCTGGAAAGAACTTGAGGACAAGGTGATTCTCGATTTTGGCTGCGAGGGCGGACTGGAATCGATCGACATGGCGCAGCACGGCGTGCGCAAGGTTATTGGTCTGGACCTCTACGAGGACACTCTTGTGGGCGCGAGGAAACGAGCGGAAGAAGCCGGAGTCGGTGATAAGTGTGTCTTCACGACCTCCCCCAGCGAGAAGGTTGACGTAATCATGACGATGGACGCTTTTGAGCACTTCGCCGACCCCGCGGCGATTCTGCGTACCATGCGGGGGCTGTTGAAGGAAGATGGTCATATTCTCGCTTGTTTCGGCCCCACCTGGTATCACCCGCTCGGCGGACATGGTTTTTCTATTTTCCCCTGGGCTCATCTCGTCTTCACTGAAAAGGCGATCATGCGCTGGTATGGAGAGTTCTCAAGAGAGAGAGCCACTTGCTTTGGCGAAGTGCGAGGCGGGTTGAATCAGATGACCATCAGTCGCTTTGAAAAGATCGTTTCGCAGAGCGGATTTCGGTTTGAAAGTTTCGACGCTACGCCGATACGCAAACTGCGACCGTTACAAAATCGTTTTACGCGTGAATTTACAACGGCTGTCGTTAAGTGCAAGCTCGTTCCGCGAGAAGTCTGACAACGGTTTCGGGATCTCTGTAATACAGGATCGCAGGTTTTGTTAGCAGGTCCGCCGAGCAGTTCAACCGAATGCAACGCAGTTGGAAGGATCAACGAGCCTGGTCTGATGTCTTTTGACGAGACTGCTAACAAAATCGGGATCAAAAGGCCTCGCGCCATTACTCGTCGCTCAAAATGTATTCATCAACCATTGAACGGAACGCACCTCGTAGATGATTCTCCATTTCCAAACTCGAAACTCGAAACTCGAAACTCGTAATTTCTGATCCGTCGTGCGTATCCTCTGGCTCAAAACCGAACTGCTTCATCCCATTGACAAGGGTGGGAAGATTCGCACTTACAACATGCTGAAGAAACTGAAGCGGGATCATCAGGTCACTTACCTGACGCTTGATGATGGATCCGCGGGCGTTAATGCGCGGGAAAAAGCTGAGGAGTACTGTCACGAGCTTGTATGCATCCCGCATCATCAGCGTGAGAAGTTTACGACCGGATTTTATGCGGAGCTGCTATCAAATTTGATTTCGTCGCAACCCTATGCAATCAAGAAGTACGAATCTCCCTCGATGCGCCGGGAGATTCTCGAGCGAGCGAGCGCCGGAGCGTTTGATGTTCTAATCTGCGACTTCCTGGCCCCAGCCGTAAATGTCCCCGACGATCTGCCCTGCCCCTCGGTCCTGTTTCAGCATAACGTCGAGGCCATGATCTGGAAGCGGCATTACGAAATGCAGAGCAATCCGCTTAGGAAGACTTATCTTTTCGGGCAATGGCGAAAGATGCGTTCCTTCGAGAAGCAGATGTGCCGCCAATTTGATTGCGTGATTGCGGTATCGGCCGAGGACCGCGATCAAATGCGGCGAGATTATTCTCTAACAGCCGTATTCGACGTGCCAACCGGCGTCGACACAGACTTTTTTCGACCTCGTGAACAGGTAAAGACCGAGCCGCACAATGTTGTTTTCACTGGTTCGATGGATTGGCTGCCAAACGAAGATGCCATTCGTTATTTCACGGAAAAGATCATGCCGCGCATTAAACAGGCAGTTCCTGACCTAACAGTCACGGTTGTCGGGCGTAATCCCTACTCAGCTTTACTTGAGCTTAGCAAGCGAGATCCGTCGATTCTTGTCACGGGACGAGTCGACGATGTACGGCCCTATATGGAACGTGGGGCTGCCTACGTTGTTCCTTTGCGAATCGGCGGTGGAACTCGCCTGAAGATCTTCGAAGCGATGGCAATGGAGAAGGCGATTGTGTCAACCTCGATTGGCGCCGAGGGCCTGCCGGTGCAGAATGGCGTCGAACTACTGCTCGCCGACACTCCAGAATCATTCGCAGATTCAGTAATCCACTTGCTCGGCGACGCCGCCGCTGCCCGAGAGATGGGTCAACGCGCGGCAAAGAGCGTGCGGGATCAGTTTGGCTGGGATAAGGTTGCGGAAAAATTCGCAGAGATTTGCGAACATCTAACTCGCGAGGGGCAAGCTTCGCCCGTCAAGTTAACAATTTCGGCGAAGAGCAATGCGCCTGAGGTAGTCTGAGGCAATGGCGATTTCGAGATCTTCAGAAGCCGTGGCAGAAAAGCGCCCTCCTTCCGCTAGTTCTTCTGACACGGAAAGCGTGTCGGTAGTGATCCCCTGCTACAACGAGGAGCGATTCATCGGAGACGCACTGCGGCAGCTTGCCGGACAATATGACAACGATCTTTTTGAAATCATCGTTGTCGACGGTATCTCTCAGGACCAAACTCGCGCGGTGGTTGAGCAATTCAAGCGGAGTTCGCCAGAGTTGACGGTTACTCTGATCGATAACGCAGCCCAAAATATCCCCACCGCGCTAAACCTCGGTGTGGCGGCGGCGCGGGGAAACATAATCGCTCGCATGGACGCCCATACTGCGCCATCCGCGGGCTATATTCGCCGGTGCGTCGAAGTGCTCAGTCAAGATAAGGCAGGTGTCGTCGGTATGCCGTGTCGCGTGCGGCCTGGCGCGAGCACACTGACAGCGCGGGCCATCGCCAGCGCAGTTTCCCATCCGTTTGGTATTGGTGACGCAAAGTATCGCTTGAGCGAAGGCCAATCGTTGCAGGAGCCAGTCGACACGGTAGCCTTTGCCTGTTTTAGAAAGTCGCTCTGGGTGGAATTGAAGGGATTTAACGAGTCGTTGCTGACGAATGAGGATTACGATTTTAACTATCGCGTTCAGCTTACTGGGCAGCAGGTGATTCTGGATCGTTCGGGGCATTGCGACTACTTTGCACGAACAACATTGAAGGATCTCTCCGTCCAGTATCTGCGCTACGGCCGCTGGAAGGCCCAGATGCTAAAGTTGCATCCGCGCTCAATAAAGCTGCGCCATCTGGTCGCGCCTGTTTTCGTTTTGTCGCTGGCGTTGCTGACGCTGCTGAGTCTTTTCTGGACTCCAATACTGCTTTTGTTGGCTCTGGAAATCTCGTTATATGCTTTTTTGGCGTTAGTTTTTGGCTGGCAAGTTATGCGGCGCAATCAGGGCGGCATCGGTATGTTGTTAGTTATGCCCTTGATTTTTTTGACGATTCATTTGTCCTGGGGTTCGAGCTTTTTGCTGGGACTGATACGTCAACCTCGGTGAGTTTAAGACGATTTGCGATCAAAACATGGCACGAGCGGCAAAATTTCCGCTCCCAACCGGATCGTTTCTGCTGAGGTTTTGTTGTGCCCATTTTGATGATTAGAAGGTATTCCGAATGAAACTTAGCGTTTTTGGTATTGGTTATGTTGGGTGCGTCTCGGCTGCGTGCTTCGCGAAAGAAGGACACGACGTGACAGGTGTAGATGTTAATCCAACCAAAGTCGAGATCATCAACAAGGGCAATAGTCCAATTATCGAACCAGGTATCGGCGAGCTAATGAAGGAAGCTGTGGCTTCGCACCGTCTCAGAGCTACAACCAGCGCAGCCGAGGCGGTGAATAATTCTGAAGTATCACTCGTTTGCGTTGGTACTCCCAGCAATTCCAACGGTAGTCTGGATCTCCGTTACGTCACACGGGTTTGCGAGGAGATCGGGGCAGCTTTAAGAACCAAGCAGGAGCGGCACGTCGTGATCATGCGCAGCACCATGCTGCCAGGAACGATCGAGAATGTCCTCGTACCGGCGCTGGAAAAAGCTTCTGGGAAAATGGCTGGCGCGGATTTCGGTGTCTGCATCAATCCGGAGTTTCTGCGCGAAGGTTCTTCATTGAAGGACTTTTACGCTCCGCCCTTCACTATAATTGGCGCAGACGATGAAACAGCCGCAGCCGTAGTGCGCGCACTTTATGCGAACATCGATGCGCCGCTGTTTGTAACGACGCTAAAGACCGCGGAGATGGTCAAGTATGTGTGCAATAGCTTTCACGCGTTGAAGGTTGGCTTTGCCAATGAGGTTGGCAATATTTGCAAAGCGCTTGCTATCGATAGTCATGTAGTGATGGACATTTTTTGCCAGGACACAAAACTCAACCTATCACCCTATTACCTGAAACCGGGTTTCGCGTTTGGCGGTTCATGTTTGCCCAAGGACTTGCGGGCGATCAATTACAAAGCAAAGGAACTCGATGTCGAAGTGCTGCTGCTTTCGGCGGTCCTACCGAGCAATCGCCTTCAGATTGAAAGAGCGGTAGATATGGTTGTCAGCACGGGAGAGAAGCGAATCGGAGTGCTTGGGTTCAGCTTCAAAGCCGGCACAGACGACCTGCGCGAATCTCCAATGGTCTCACTGATCGAGACCTTAATCGGGAAAGGCTATCAGCTCTCCATCTACGATCGCGATGTTTCGCTGGCGCGGCTTTTTGGCGCCAACAAAGAGTACATTGAGCGCGAAATTCCTCATATCTCGCAGTTGATGCGCGATAGCCTGCAGGAGGTGTTGGAAGACTCAGACGTGCTCATTATTGGCAACGAGGCCCCAGAGTTTTTCGAACTCGAAACAGATCTCCGCGCCGATCAAGTAGTGATCGATCTTGTGCGTTTATTTGAGGGGCGAACCAGTGATGAACGCTATCGCGGCATCTGCTGGTAGCGAGCCCGGCAGACGCCGGTTGCCACGCCCGCTCCTGTCGCGGAGCCGACTTCTGCGCGCGCTCTGCTTCGCTGCCCTACTACTAGTGGCGTGGTGCGCCTTAGCCTGGGGGGCTGCACGCCTGCTGATTGTCCAGGCTGAATTGCCGCGTGCCGACGTAGCGGTAGTGTTAAGTGGCTCGTCAGCTTACGTGGAACGGACACGCTGGGCCGCGCAATTCTGGTTGGCAGGACGCGCGACGGAGATCATCGTAACCAATGACGGTCAGCGCGGAGGTTGGTCCAATGCCGAGCAGCGGAATCCCTTCTTCGTAGAGCGCGCGGTGGCAGAACTGGAACGTGCGGGCGTGCCGCGCGCCAGAGTGGTGGTACTGTCGGAGCTTGTCACGGGGACGCATGACGAGGCCATTTTAGTCAGACGGTATGTGGAAGACCGCAAGCTGAGTTCGGTCCTAATTGTGACGTCCCCCTATCACTCGCGGCGGGCGCTGTGGACGATGCGCAAGGTCTTCGCCGGCAGCGGAGTTAAGATCGGCCTCGTCACGCCTCCCCCGGGCCAGCAGACCCCGCCGCCACCAACGTGGTGGCTCCACGTTGGGGGTTGGAGCACTGTCGCTGGCGAGTACATCAAGCTGGTCTATTACTGGCGGTTCTACTAGAGTGTTATGTTTGAATCAGGCTTCTACCGTAATCTGAGCTAAGCGCAACCGAGGAACCTGAGAGCTAAATGCTTGCTAAGCCACTTATGAAAGTAACAGCCCTAACGCTGGCAACTCTCGCGGTCATCGGTTCCCTGGCTGTCGCACTAACGCGATCGGGCTCTTAACGCGCAATGCAGTCAGTTTCACCGACGGACATTGTTCTCAAAGCCGGGAGCGACTTAAATGCTGCCCTCAAAAAAGCGCAGCCTGGCGACACGATAATTTTAGAGGCCGGAGCAGTCTGGTGAGGGCGAGCGTGTGACTCCGGCGTACGCGGGAAAGATGCCGAAGATCACGACGCCGGGTTGTGGACTGGGTCGGGGGCTATCCCTATGAAGTTGCTGCTCCAGAAGAGATCTTCGATTTCTTCCTGGCCAGAGGGTTTATGCTGACAAAACTAAAATGTGGCGGGGTCGGCTTGGGCTGCAACGAATTCATCTTCGTTAAGAACTCCGATAAAAATCTGGTTGATGGGGATTAAATCAGATACGTCGTTTTCATGATGTACCTTCGTTTTTGTCACTTTTTGAGGACACATTCGCCTCATGGATTTTCCTCTGAAGTCAGCAATCACCGATAACGCCACACCTGCCTTGTTACGCTACGCAGGGTCAGGAGTCTCTCGCCCAAACGGGAGATCGTCCGGTTGCCGAAGTGAGGTCCATTAAATGATTCCCCAGTCCAGGCCTGCCAGACACAACTTTTCATTTCGTTGTCTGTTTTTCGCTTCAAGCTTTATTGTCGGTGTGCTGATGCTCTGCATGGGCATCATGCACACCACTTGTGCCCAGAACTCAAACTTGGGGAGCATCAAGACAGACTGTGGCGTTTACCCAGAAGGCCCGGCCCCGGCGTTACCCCCAGCCGGCGGCATTGTCTATGACCAAATCTTTGGTGCCGAGATCATGCGCGTGACCGATGAGCAGGACGGCACGAACCTGGGCACGTACTACAGCTATTGGCCAACATTTAACAAAAACAACAGTCGGCTTTTAGTAAAGGGCCACTCAGGAACCGGTTTCATCCGTAGCTTTAATCCCACCAGCTTCACGCTCGGCGCCAAGGAGTCGATCCCGTCCATCCCTGGCGTTGGCTACCCGGTGTTTGAGGGAGCGACGTGGAGCGGAAGTGACCCCGACGTGCTTTATGCCAGCGCCAACGCTTCAATTTATGCATATAACGCTGCGACGAAGGCTTACACGCTGGTGAAGGACTTGGCCTCGCGTCTCCCTGCGGGTGAGTACTTCCTACAAATGTCGAAGTCGCTCGATGACGATTATTTCGCGTTCACGCGTCGAACTGCTGACGCGATTCCCGGCTATGTTGTTTATCGGAAGTCAACTGATACGTTAATAGTAAAAGATGAGCCCACCCTAGATGAGGTTTCGATCTCCAAGAGCGGTCGCTACTTACTGGTTAAAATGTACCGAACGATTGGAGACCCGACTGAATCAAGGGTGTTTGACACTGTGACCGGTACACAGGAAAACCTGACGGACGGTACTCCGGACTACGCGCCCGGCCATGGGGATGCTGCGGTGGATTGTTATGTTGGGTACGATGACTGGCGAAACCAGGTCAACTACCGGAAACTGTCTACCCCGCATGCGCTTACAACTATTCTGGAGATTAATGATTGGACCACTGGTGCGATTCATACAAGCATGTTGGCTGATGATGAAACGTGGGCTTTGATCGGGTTCTTTGGTGGAGAGACCTCGGTCCCATTCCGCAACGAAGTGATCCAGGTTGCTACAGATGGGTCACAGCGCTTGCGCCGTCTCTTTCATCATCGGAGCGTATATCGCAACTACTACGATAGCCCGCGGGCTAACATCTCACGGGACGGACGCTTTGTCGCCTTTACCTCGAACTGGGGCGGGCAAGCACGAACCGATCTCTTCGTGGCTAAAATTCAGTCGGTTGCACCTGTAGTGGGGATCCAACGCCAAGCCCGTCTGCCACGCCGACTGCGAACCCGACACCCACGCCAACACCTGCTACGCCCGTCTCCCTGCCGAGCGAAAACGTCATCTGGTCGGGTTAACTAACAGTGCCGTAGTCAATAACAATCTGCAGAAGATTGCCGGCTGCGAGGGCTGCTATGACGCAGGGGCCTTCTCGCTGCACGAAATTGTCGCCGGTGATGGGTATCACCGCCTCAGAAACCTCGACCAACCGCTACGTCGGGCTCAGCCATGTTCGCGCTGGAAGTAGCGTGTTCGGAATAGATTTTGTACTTACTGACTGGTGGCTACCTGGAGGTGCGCGAGAAGGGCAACTACCGCCGCGACACGCCCTACCAGGCTGGCGAAGTATTCCGCGTCGCAGTCGAGGCCGGCACGGTCAAGTACTACAAGAACGGTGCTCTTCTACACCAGCACCGTTGCCCCCAATTACCCGCTCACTGTCGACGCCTCAATGTCAAATCTCAACACAACTATCGCCGGTACCATTATCGGAATGAACGCCGCGCCAACCCCAACTCCAACGAACCCGGGGTTGCAGATCTTTGTCCGTCAGCATTACCTGGATTTTCCTCGGCTGTGGGCCGGATTCTGGGGGATGGAATTATTGGAGCCAGCAGATGACAATGACAAGGTTGTCTGGCGGAAGATGTGGCTTGCGTCCGCTCGAGCGCATCAACGTGAGTGCGGCCTTCTTCATAGAGCAAGAGTTCAGCAGACCGGAAGTTTTGTCTATCGGTTTTACCAATCATCGCTGGGCCGCCAACCCAGCTACGCTGAGTTCGCCTGGCATCGCGCGCACGTTGTTGACGGGAGTAATCTCGAGCCAGCAAGCAATCGTTTGCGGATGCGTGGGTGCAAAGAGCGGAGTTCCCGGAGCGGTACCCCGCAGATCTGGACGGTATTCAATTCATTGATGCATTGCTGCAGACAGTGCAGCGGCGTTCAGGTGTGGACCTTTCCTCAGAACGCCCCGCACTGATCGCGGACTGGAATCTAATGGGAGCCGCGCGCGGATCGTGCGCCTGGTTGCAGATTCACCGACCTTTGCACAAGCGCAATACAACGCGGCATTTGTGCTGATGCAATACTTCGGGTATTTGCGACGTGATGCGGATCTGGCTGGTTACGATTTTTGGTTGAAGGTCTTGAACAATCGCGAGCCGAACAACCACCGGCGAATGATGTGCGCTTTCATTATTTCAGCCGAGTACCAGCTTCGCTTCCGTTCCTTTGTAACTCATACGAATGCGGAATGCGGGTTGTGGGCGGAATGATGAAGGCTGCAGAAATGAGGCCTTGATCTGGGCTATTGCTTCTCTTCTTTCAGGGAAATTTTGGTGCGAATCCGTGGAAGGGTAGGTGCGGGAAACAAAGAGCTTACCGACCCAGACTGTCCTAAGTTGTGCGATCATCCTCCCACTTTTCCGGAATTCATTCTTCTTTGTTCATTTGTTTGGGAATGCACGCATGTTGCACCAATCAAAGGCCTTGATCATTCGGGAGTTGGTTAGGGGTTTTTTACATGTTAGTCTAACTTGGCCAGGCGGCAGAAGCCCGGTCTCGAATACGATAGGACCAATTCCGAATGTACCTGGGGACATGCCGATACCAAGTCCGCATTTCACATCGTCGTGCGAGTGCTGGACGAAGCACCAAACTTCCCGGTTGACCGCGACTTTCCGAGACCTCGAACAGCAGTTGGGCCAAGACTACGACGTTCAATTTCTGCTGGTTGACGATGGCAGTACAGACGGCACGCGCAAGCCTGTGCGCCGACTGACTGGCTTCACGGGACGTTTCTATGCCATGAGCGGAACCAGCTTGCGCGCCTCCTAAGGTTGGAGAGTCGTTGCCACCACGGAGGGCTAAGTTGGTTTGAGGCGAAGACCGAGATTGCTAGAGGAGCGGTGCGAGGCCGTATGCTAATCCGCTCTACTCGCCTATCCCAACTGATACCTTCTATGAAAATCAATAACCCTCAACAGCGGTTGCAGAGCCTTTGGGGAATGATCGACCGCCAACATAACGCACTGATAGCATCGCGGTTGGCCGGGCGGCGCGTACTGGATGTAGGGTGCGGGTACGGATCGCTTGTGAATTACTTAACCGAGCAGGGTTTCGAAGTCGAGGGCATTGACTTCGATCAGGAGTCAGTGGATGCTGCCCACACCCTTTTTTCGGGGGTTAAAGTGCGGATCGAAAACGCCGAAAGCCTTGAGGAGTATCCGTCCCATTCGTTCGATTCCGTGGTCCTCAAGGATGCCCTCCACCACTTGGTCTGCGAGGGCGACTTCCAAGTTTCGTCGAAGACTATAAGGCGGCTGCTCAAACCGGGCGGCCGTCTGGTTATTCTGGATCCCAATCCGACTTGGATTCTGAAAACCGCGCGCCGATTGGCAGCCCATGAAGACGTAGAGGTCGGTCCCGAGTTGGCGTTGCGGCTGCTCAGAGAGAATTCTTTTCAACCGCTCGGGATCGGATACTTCGAAATCATCGGGCTGCCGTTGAGCGGAGGCTACGTCGGAGTGCGGTTAGTGCCGAACATCGAGTCGCTCAACCGCGCCATGGCATATTTGAACAGCGCAGCGTCGAAAATGGCCACCAGCGCTGGGCTCGGCCGAAGGCTTTGCTGGCGCTATTTGATCCATGCCGATGCCGTCGGGCCCGCGTAATCAGTCTGGGATGCAAGGGATTGGCCCTTTGAGTATCTTGTAGGGGGCCCTTATGCGTTCGCTCGCCGCGTACAAGCGGTTTTGGAATTCACGATTAGCCGATACGCTGATTTTAGATTCAACAATATTCAAGAAGTCGGATTCGCTCGGGTGCGATAGGAGCTATTCTCAAATGTCGGAGACAAAGTCCACCTTCTACATCATCGTGCCAGTGTTGAATGAAGTCCCGAACTTGCCCCGATTGACTGCGGCTTTCCGCGCTCTGGAACAGCGCTTTGTTAACGATTATGATATCCAGTTTGTGGTGGTTGACGATGGCAGCACCGATGACACGGCTAACGTTGCAAGTCAACTGAGCGAAGGGCTTCAGCTGACGGTCCTTCACCATGAGCAGAACCAAGGTCCGGGTAGTGCGTTTGCTACTGCATACGCACATCTTACCGTAGCACTTCGCGAGGGTGACTGGGTTGCCACCATGGAGGGCGATAACACGTCTAGGCATGAGTTGCTCGGCCAGATGATGACCCGCGCTCAAGAGGGATATGACGTGATTCTGGCCAGCCCTTATGCGTACGGGGGCGGTATTGAGAACACCAATATCATTCGCATACTGCTCAGTCATGTGGCGAACGCGTTTCTCAAGGGAGCGATAGGAATCCACGGCATTCATACAATGAGCTCGTTTTTTCGGCTGCATCGTGCCACGGCCATCGTGCGTTTGCAGCGGCTGTATGGCCCCGGCATTATCGAGCACCCTGGATTCGACGGCGTCGTTGAGATGCTTATCAAGATGGTGACACTGCGGATGACCATCTCCGAAGTACCAATGCTGCTTGATACATCCCTGCGCATCGGGAAAAGCAAGATGAAGGTACCGAGAACGATCTTCAATTACTTGACGCTGATCCGTGACCGTCACGCGTGGACTCGAGTCGCACACTCCGAAGACTTTAAGGTTCGGGAACTGGAGCCTCGCGAAGGCCATCGGCCGAAAACGGTATTAGGACGATAGCTGGCATACTTCACATACGGAGCCCGTTTTCCATTGGTATCAAATCCCCTGCAAGTCGCCAAAGTGAACGTTTGTGTGGTCGGCTGTGGCCACTGGGGTAAGAATCTTGTCCGGAACGTTCACCAGCTCGGACATTTCTACGGAGTTTGCGAGGCCAAAACGAACCTGCTCGATACTTTGCGGGCTCAGTACGGACCTCTGAAAGCGTCCGCGACGCTGACGGACGTGTGCGCCGATGAAAATGTCGACGCCGTCATGCTGGTGACTCCTGCCGAGCATCACTTTGCAATGGGGGTTCAGCTGCTTCGCGCCGCAAACATCTTTTCGTCGAAAAGCCGCTGGCGCTCGACTCGCAGGAAGGGATGGAACTGGTCCGCCTGGCCCAACAGCAGGGCCGCATCCTGATGGTCGGGCATCTGCTGAAGTACCACCCGGCTTTCCTCAAAATCCAGGAGCTGATTGCGGACCCTAGCTTCGGCAAGGTCGAATACATCTACTCCAACCGGCTAATGGGCAAGATTCGTCGTGAAGAGAATGCGTTGTGGAGTTTTGCGCCGCATGACGTATCTCTCATGCTGGCCCTCATGGGCCAACTTCCATTGCAGGTAACGGCGACAGGCGGAGCTTACCTCCAGCCCAACATTGCAGATGTTACGGTATCGCACTTCCTGTTCGATCGCGGCGTGCGAACCCACATCTTCGTGAGTTGGCTGCACCCTTACAAAGAGCACAGACTCGTCATCATTGGCACTCGTCAGATGATCGTATTCGAAGATACCCGCGCAGATGACAAGCTTATCCTGTACGACAAGAACATTGAATTTAAGAACGGGGCTTTCGAGGCGGGCAAGCCCAACGCGAGGCCGGTGGGGTTCGCTGCTGGCGAGCCATTGAGGAACGAGTGTAAACATTTTATCGAATGCGTCCGCTATGGGCGAGAGCCGCGCACGCCTGGAGTCGAGGGCGTGGAGGTCTTTCAAGTGCTCCAAGCCTGTCAGCGGTCGCTGCAAATGAACGGCGAGCCCGTGAGAGTCGGCAACAACGTGAAAGTTCAGAACAACGTCTCGATCTATACCGGTTGTATTCTCGAGGATGACGTCTTTTGCGGCTTCTCTATGGTATTCACCAACGTGATGAACCCGCGTAGTCACGTGGTTCGGCGCGGCGAATACAGACCGACGCTGGTGAAGCGAGGACTTCGATGGGCGCCAACAGCACCATCGTCTGTGGGAACATGATCGGGCGCTATGCCTTCATCGGGAGTGGCTCAGTTGTGACTCGTGACGTGCCAGACTATGCGCGATGTATGGGAAGCCGGCTCGGCAACACGGCTGGATGTGCGCACGTGGCATCAAGTTGAAGTTCGAAGGAGAAAGGGCACGCTGCGAGGCGTGCGGTGCCGAGTACGAAAAAACGGAGCAGAAGCAGCCTGCTAGAGGAAACAAGTCATGAACTTTGGAATCACAGGAGTAGCCGGGTTCATAGGCTCCAATTTGGCCGACGCGCTGCTCTCTGCCGGCCATGAGGTGGTCGGCATCGATAATCTGTCGATGGGCAGCATTCGGAATATTGAGCAGAACCTCGACCGGTCCGATTTCAAGTTTCATCAGATCGACGTACGCGACTTGGCGGCGATGGGCGAAGCGTTCAGCAACGTGGACAGAATAGTCCACTTGGCGGCTTACAAGATCCCGCGTTATGGGAACGCGATTGACACGCTTGAGATCAATTCGCAGGGCTCGAGGAACGTACTGGAACTGTGCCGCGATGGTAACCGCCGCCTGATCATGGCCTCGACGTCAGACATCTACGGGAAGAATCTCAATCTGCCGTTCTCCGAAACGTCGGACTCGGTACTGGGGCCAACCACAATCCCCCGGTGGTCTTACGCGGTGTCGAAACTGTTCGATGAGCACATGGCTTTCGCTTACAACAGCAGCTACGGGGTGCCAGTCACCATCCTGCGCTTCTTCGGGAGCTATGGTCCGCGGCAGCATCTGAGCTGGTGGGGCGGACCGCAGTCCGTATTCATCGCCGCCTGTATTAACGGCGAGGCAATGGAGATTCATGGAGACGGCCAGCAGACTCGGAGCTTCACGTATATCGCCGATCTGATTGACGGCATTGTCAGAGCGAGCCTTTATGATGCGGAACCCGCGACTGTCTTCAACCTCGGCAACGCGCAAGAGGTGACCATCCTGGAGCTCGCCAGGCTGGTACACGAGCTTTGCGGGAGGGGCGGTCAGGCGAACATCAAAATGGTGCCCTACAAAACCCTCAGTGGCAATTATGAAGACGTCATGCGGCGCATCCCGGACATCACGCGCGCGCGCACCGTGTTGGGCTTTGAGCCCAAGGTGGAATTGCGTGAAGGATTGCATCCGACTATTAAGTGGCAGCGCTTAGCGATGGGTCTCGTGGAGGCACAGCCAGCGTAAGATGCGGGTGATTTCTCTTGTGGGAGCCCGGCCTCAGTTTGTGAAGGTGGCGGTCATCTGCCGCGCCGTGGCGAAGTATGACAATATAGATCACCTGATCATTCATACGGGACAGCATTACGACGTTCGTATGAGCGATGTCTTCTTTGAACAACTGGAAATCACACCCCCCAAATACAATCTTGAAGTAGGCTCAGGAAGTCATGGAGAACAGACAGGTGAGATGATCAAACGGCTTGAGCCTGTGCTGATTACGGAAAGGCCCGACTGGCTGCTGTTGTACGGCGATACAAATTCGACACTGGCCGGGGCGGTTGTGGGAGCGAAGATCAATCTGCGCATGGCTCACGTCGAAGCAGGCCTGCGCAGCTTTAACCGTCGGATGCCCGAAGAAGTCAATCGTGTCGTCGCAGATCACCTTGCTGAGCGCCTTTTTTGTCCCACCGCAACCGCAGTCGACAATCTGGAGAGAGAAGGCCTAAAAGAGCGAGCAGTCTTCACGGGCGATGTAATGTACGATGCGGTTCTACATGCCCAAGGAGCAGCCGAACGTTACTCGGCTCCAGAGCATCGCAGTCGACGGTCGCGGGGCTTCGCCCTCGCTACGGTTCACCGGGCCGAAAACACGGATGAGCCCGTACGTCTGCGTGAGATCGTCTCAGCGCTGAATCGTATTTCGCGGGAGATCTGCGCAGTAGTGCTGCCACTTCATCCCCGCACGCGGAAGTGCATTGACGCAATCGGGGTCGATACCGGAGAAATCGAAGTCATCGAGCCTGCGTCGTACATGGACATGCTGCTGCTCGAGAGCCGGGCGCGTTTCATACTTACTGACTCCGGGGGTGTGCAGAAGGAAGCCTACTTCGCGCGTGTACCATGCATCACTTTGCGAGACGAAACCGAGTGGGTGGAGACTCTCGCGAACGGCTGCAACACGTTGACCGGTGCGAACGCAGATCGGATTGTCGCGGCGGCTCTGGAGACCGTGAATGCCGGACCCTGGACGGCGGTTTACGGTGATGGTGCCGCCGGACGCCGGATAATAGAGAGTCTATGAACCCAGATGTGCAGATCGCCTTCAGCAGTGGTGCCAAGGAAGCCGCAGATCGGTCTGCCAGGTTTACGCTGCCTATCATACTTACCGCAGCGGCCCTGCTATATCTAACGCTCGCGCTCGCGGTCACCTGGACGCGAACCCCGATCGATGACGATGCGTTCTATGCAAGCGCCGCCTATAATCTGTACGCACACGGATTCACCGGAACGACAATATACGAGTCCGCTGGACTGCTCTTTCCCGGAGTCGAGCACCGCACCTACACATATCCGCCGCTGCACATGGTCGTGCAGGCGGGCTGGTACAAGCTGGTGGGCTTTGGGATTCGCCAGATGCGACTGAACTCAGTGCTCTGGGGCCTGTTGGTGCTTGCCGCGTGGTGTGTGATCGTGCGCAAACTTGTTGGCAACACTGCCATCGCGGCGCTTACCGTGCTGATGCTGGCCGCTGATTACACTGTAGCCATGACAGCCACCCTCGGCCGAATGAGCATGATGTCAGCGGCCCTTGAGTTTGGCGCCATTGCCTTCTATCTGAGTTGCCGTAAAAACGATCTGCGCCGCGCATTATTGCTGTCCAACACGTGCGCGATGCTTGCAGGGCTGACGCATCCGCTCGCGGGTGTACTGGCAGTCGTTAATCTTGGTTTTCTGGCGCTTTGGTTCGACCGGCGCAACCTGCGCTGGCGTCACGCTGGGTACGTATTGCTGCCGTACTTGATTGGGGCAACAGGGTGGGGGCTGTACATTGCCAAGGATCCAAAAACGTTTGTAGCGCAATTTACCGCGAGCGCTGCTCAGGGGCGGCGCCTGAACGGGATTTCAAATCCGGTGGCCGCGATTGTGTCAGAGTTGCGAGATCGTTACCTGGGGTATTACGGCTTCACCGCGACGAAGAAGGATCCCCGGGTTTTGCTGCTGTTCTCGTACCTGGTCGGTGGGGCATCGGCAATCGCACTGCCATCGATCCGCCGCCGCCCAGAGTATCGCGTGCTCGCCGGCCTGACGGTGATCAGCTTCGTGACCATGGTTTTGATCGAGGGAACTAAGCAGCGTGTGTACATGATACATACGATCCCGTTCCTGGTGATGGGGGCCGCGGCATTCGCTTACTGGCTGTGGTTACAGGGGAGCGCGAGGCGGGCACTGGCGATCGCGTTCGTGTCGATCTTTGTGCTGCTCCACGTAGCAGCCATAGGTTACCGCGTGATTCTAAACCCGTACGCAAAACAATACACACCCGTAGTCGAATACGTTCGACCGATGGCGCGCACGGGAGCTTTAATCATGGGCCCACCACAGCTGCGGTTTGAGTTAGGGTTCGATACGAATCTCCTCTACGACTCGGACCTGGGCTCCATTTCGGGGAAGGTGCCTGCGCTCATCGTACTGGACAATCAATCGCGGTTCACGATGACGTCGGAATGGGAGGCCAATCCGGCGCGCGGTGCGCGTGCGCGAGCTGTGCTCGAACGCTATCATTTGATTTTCCGTCTTGGCGAATACGAGGTCTACGAACCGAACTAGTCGCAGCACGTTAGGCTGCAACCTCAGCAGCCTCCGACCTCACATCGCTCCAAGCAAAATAGGGGACAAACCCGGTCAGAAAAACGGCGATTTGAAGGGTCTGATACGGTAAATGCATTCGATGCAGATTGGTGGCGAGAACCGATTGACCGCGTGGCGCCAAGATCTTAGGCGGCGCGCTTGCATGCTGTGACGGTCGAAGACGCTCTCCTTCCGCGGGGATGCCAGACAAGTTGGACGTGCGAATCGTGATGTAATCCGCATCAGTGTTTGTCCCAGGTCCTTTGTAGGGAAGCATGACTTGCTCGATGAAAGTTGCTCCCGCCTGGAGAAGAATAGTATCGCCAAATTTCGCACCGTCGATGGCGGCCTGTGGTTTTTCCACGGCTTTTACAGTTATTGTTCGCGAGTCTTGAGCTAGGGCTCGCCGGGGGCGTATTGATTGAGATTCGTCGCCGCGCCTCTGAGCGAAGCAGGACGTGAGCGAAAGCGCCAGCAGGATGCTAGCTATGCTCAACCCAATGATTGCCCGACGAGGTGTTCGGCCGGCTCTCATAATCAATCCCCGCACCATCGAGCCACCGCCCGGCAACCTGACTTCTAAAAAATCGTGCTTCGCCTACGTCCATACAATACTATCGTTCTTTGACTCTCTCAAACACGAACTGATTGCAGCCCAAGCCCACTCTGCCGCAATTCATCTTTGTCAAAATGAATCCTCGCGCGCGGTAGAATTCAAACACTTCGTCCGGTGTGGAAACTTCGTAAGGATAGCCACCAACCCAATCAACAATGTCACGCCAGCGACTCATGCCACGCCTTTCGTCATACTGCGTCCAGGACTGAAAATACTGGCGCGGCTGCAAAGCAACCAGCGAACGGAGAATTGCTTTTGCTTCTCCTGGTGCAATCACCATAAGGGTAAAAGGAACTTTCAAACTGTCAGGCAGCCGGTTATATGTGTGCTTGATCTTTTTCCAGCGGGCACTCTGCGTTCCTGTATCGTTGTAAAGAGCAATGAAGAGTTTTCCTCCGAGCGCAACCGGCAACTGCGCGTTCTCCAGCGCCTGCCACATCTGGCCGGTGTGATGCAGAACTCCCCAGGAATAGACTACATCAAACTTGCCAAGATGCTTTATGTAATCAGTGTCTAAGACCGAACCTTCTTCGATCTTCCAGCTATTGTCGTCAGAAAAATATCTTCTCCTAAGTTGTGAAGTGCAAGCGACTGATTGAAGGTCATAATCAAACGAATGAACGCGAGCGCCGAGGCGGCGCCCGGCGAGACTAAAGAGTCCGCTGCCTGATCCGATGTCCAGAAAGCTTTTGTCTTTGAGGTCTTCGATCTCCAGCATCTGCTTTAGAGACTCTTCCGCTTCGCAGATACGAGTCTCATCGAGCAAAGTCAAAAACCTGCTCCAGTTTTTGCCGAATTCGAACCGCTCGCCTTCCTGGTCTTCTTCCGCGTGCAAACTAATGGTCCTCACAAAGGGAAATATACTACAGAAGTTTGTCGGTCGAATGAGAGCAGCGACAGAGAGGCGATATCCCAACGGCGAGCTCAGGCAATTACCACTGTTCTCATGGACTGATATCTCGGCCTGCTTAGTCCCTCGCGCTGGGTAGTATCGGCGTGGTTCTGAATTTCGAGATAGTCTCCCAGCACAGCGCGCTCGCAACTCTTGCTACTTTCATAACAATCGCCTTTGCAGGCGGAGCAGCTCTGCTTGTCATTGCGGTCCTACAGGGGAGACGCATTCACATCGCAAACAATCTCATATTAGATGTGGGCACCGACTATTCAGGCTTTTTTCTGCAGACCGCCAGCGCCGACTCAGTCACGGTTGAACACAATACCGTTCAGCACGCCGGTAACATGATCGTCACCTACGGTGACCCTACGACAAATTTTATCTTCCGCAACAACATTTTGCAGCACAACCAATACGGCGTGGTGTGCGAAGGTGGGGCCCGAGCGTGTTTTAGGCCGGGAACTTTCAAAGGAAATGTGATCGCCGATAATAACAACGCCGCCGCGAGCGGTTATCCGATCGACAATAATTTTTCCCCAGGTAACTTTTTTCCACCTTTCTTCACGCACATTAAGTTCGTGGACTATACTCGCGGAGATTGGCGCCTGGCAGCCGAGAGTCGCTTCAAAGGCAAGGCGACGCACGGGAAAGATCCAGGAGTAGATTTCACCACTCTTCCCGTCTCGGAGGAAGCACTTCGGCTCGGTCGGAAAAAATAAGTTGAGACGGAGATTAGAGTCGAACCAGGAATCTCAGATTTGAAAGGCAGGTAACATTGGCTGTGCTGAAAGAAGTGGCAAAGAAATCGCGGACGGCGATCATCGCCCACAAGATTTATGAGAACTGGCGCATGAAGAGGCAGTTCAGTTCTGGCAATTTTGAATCGCTCCACGGTTCCACACACGGCACGATTATCAAAAACTTGTCCGAGAGCATCGGCTATATAAACGTTCAGTTTCGACGACTATCTGAAATACTCCGGTCTCTCAAGCGAGCAACTGCGCGGCATGAAAGTCTTTGAGCTTGGATTCGGCGACAACGTGGGTGTCGCTCTAAAGTTCATCGCCGCCGGCGCAACAAAGGTCGTCTGTCTGGATAAGTTTTATTCGAAGCGAAATTTAGAGCAACAACGAAAAATATACCTCGCCCGCTGAGACACCTTAGACAAAGAAAGCCAGATAGGTTTTGACACAGCCATCGATCTCAGCACCGCGTAGAAATCAATCCCGAAAGATAGTGTGCATTTATGGGACAGATGTAGAAAACGCTCACGAGCTGGCCGAGCTGGGACCTTTCGATTTGGTTGTTTAGGGAAGCGATACAGGATATCTTCGTTCCTGATGTGGCATTCGAAGCAATGGATAGAATGTTGGTTGCCGGTGGTTATATGCTTCACAAAATTGACTTGAGTGACCAGGGATTGTTTCGTGCTAATGGCATGAATCCGCTTACCTTTCTTACTATCTCTGATTCCGTCTATCGTCTCATGGCCATTGATTCCGGGAAGCCGAATCGGAAGCTGATGAGTTATTACCGGCAGGTGATGGACCGGCTGGGATACAAAGCAGAGTTGCTCGTAACAGGCATTATCCGTGTAGGAGAATGCGGGAAAGGGGATCTGCATCCCCACAAACAAAAAGTCGAGTTGAACGTTGACTACCCGCAGTCGACACTTGACCTCATTAGAGACGCACGTCCGCGCCTTGCTGCGTCATTCAAGGATCTGCCTGATGAGGAACTGATTGTCGACGGAGTATTCATCATTGCCAGGAGCTCTGATAGAGACTCATCTCCGCCTCCGGCTCCGACGCGGGAAAATCCTGATCCGGCGCAGTACGTCCTCAAAGATCGAAGGAACGACTGAAGATGCGTGGAAGTAAACACAAGGTCTTCGACTACGAACCAGTTACTCGCGGTGTACGCCGGCCCGAGGCAGAGCCCGATTTCGCGAAGCCTGACTTACTTGATGCGGATGCTCCAATTTCGCCAAAAGACTCAAGGAGCAATGGGCGAGAAGTCGTGCAACCCCAAGCCCAGTCTGCCGCAGACCCGCTTTACCCTGCCGAACTGAAGAACTGGCTAATTCGGCGTGGCCACATGCTTAGTTTCATCGGTGTCTTTCTCTTCACTATTGCCGTTTATCTTCGTCCCTACGAACTGATTCCGGCACTTCAACCCTTGAGCACCATGGCTTTCTGGCTTGCTATCTTCACCATTCTGGTATTCGTGCCCACTCAGCTGGGACTTGAAGGAAATCTCACCTCGCGGCCACGCGAAGTTAATCTGCTGTTGCTGCTAACTTTGGCTGTATTAGTTTCCGCTACCCTTGGTGACGACCCCCGAGGGTCATTGAGTTCCTTCGTCGATTTTCTGAAAGTCGTACTCATTTTTATTGTGATGGTGAACGTAATCCGCACAGAGAATCGGTGGAAACTGCTGTTCGTCCTGCTGCTCGCTATTAGTTGTTTCTTGGGCGGAAGCGCACTAGCAAATTATCGATCCGGGCTTCAGTTGGTCGACGGCAATCGCGTCACCGGGAGCATCGGAAACATGTTTCAAAGTCCAAACGATATGGCGCTTCATCTCGTGACGATGGTTCCGATTAGCGTGGCACTATTCTTGAGCACTCGTAATCCGCTAATGAAAGTCTTCTATGTTGTTTGCGTGATCCTGATGCTGGCGGGAATTTTGGTGAGCTTTTCACGCGGGGGTTTACTTGGGTTGGCAGGTGCTGTCGGTGTAATGGCATGGAAACTCGCGCGCCACAACCGGCCGCTCGTGATGGGGGCGACCGTGATCCTGGCTGCGGCCTTCATTCTCGCGGCGCCTGGAGGTATCGCGAGCCGCTTCAGGTCAGTTTTCGATCAGGACAAGGCAGGCTCGGCGGGCAAGCGCAAAGACGACCTTAAGAGATCGATTCTCGTGACCGTTAGGCACCCACTTTTTGGCATCGGATTAGGAAACTATGTGCTGCGCTCAAATCAAGCGCTTGCTACACACAATGCTTACACGCAAGTCAGCTCTGAGATAGGGATTGCGGCGATGGTGCTTTACGTGATGTTTATCATCACGCCGTTAAAGCGATTGCGAGCAGTCGAGCGCGAAACGGTGGCAAACCGCAAAAAATCACGCTACCGCTATCTTGCTATTGGGATGCAAGCGAGTCTGGTGGGCTACATGGTGTGTAGTTTCTTCGCCTCAGTGGCATTCCTTTGGTATGTTTATTATCTTGTGGCCGCAAGCGTCTGCCTCGGCCGGCTCTATGAGATTGAGCAGGGAATCGCCGTCAAGGGCGCCACCAAACAAGATCGAGAATTGATTGCGCCGGCCAAAGAGCCGCGCATGGCGGTGTTCTGAATCGGCAGGCGAACAGACCACGATGAAGAAAAAAACCAGCACTCAGGGAAAATTTCGTTGGTCGCTTCCTTGGCTGGGCCGTTCTCAAGCATGAAGAGGGGCGCCAGTCGCTGGTAAGCAAGGCTGGCCACGGCTTTGGCAACTTCGGCGAGCCTGTTTTTTCTGGGCCTGTCGTTGGCTTGCGCGCAAACAAGGTTCTCCAATGCGACACAGAGCCGTCCCCGTCGAGTCACGCCTGCGAATGCCAGATCGATCGTCGTCAAGGTGGGTGACAACCTGTTAGCGACTTGCCCACCACGGGAGTTGTGTTCCGAGACAATATTAGTAACAGTGGACAATACGTGATGAATTGCACGGTGCCTCCTCACGGCTTGCAAGCTACAAGAGTCCGTACAAAGGCAGAGGCACAAACGGGAAAGATCCTGGCGTCGATTTCAATGCTCTCGACGGAGCGTATCACCTCCTAGCCGTTCGATTGGAGTCGCTACCAGCGGCCAAAGCGAGGTGATCCAGTTGGACGACGACGATCTTCAGCAGCCTCTCGATCTGACCACTGAGATAGGTTTCCGGCTGAACCCGAGTTGCGAATCCTTACGGATGAAGAGTTGATTGTAGATGAAGCATTCATCCTCGCGGAGAGACTGAACTCGATCTAGCATGGAACCAACGGTCACAAAATCAAATACTTCGCGCTCGGAGGTCCTTCGAAGTGAACCGAGCGCCGTTGCTAAGCTTGTGGCCAACTTGCCTTGGCTGGTTCGTTATCCAGTTTGGCGGGCTCGAGAATTCGTTCGACGCGCTACAGAGAGTACCGCCCAGCTTCATCTGATCCTCGTCGTAGCGAATCATTTTGAACCCGCGTACAACGAGCGTCCCAACGAATTCGGAGGCTTCGGCGTCGAAGTGAGCATTGAGGAGCAGCTGACGCAGCTAGATCGTTGGTCCGTTGATGCTCGGACGATAGGCGAAAGCGTGCACGACCACGATGAGACCCCGTTTCGCCATACCAACTTCTACCCGGCGGAGCAATACCATCCCCTTTTGCTCAGTCGTCTGGCCGATCTACAGCGCGAAGGCCTTGGCGAAGTTGAGGTGCACTTGCATCATGGCATCAATGAGCCTGACACGGCGCGCAACTTGCGCCGCGTACTGGTCGACTTTCGCGACGCACTGGCCCAGGAACACAAGTGTTTGTCGCGTGAGGCGGAGGGAGGTCTGCCGCGTTACGCTTTTGTACACGGAAACTGGGCGCTCGCTAATTCAGCGGGCGGGAGGTTCTGCGGTGTTGATGAAGAGATGCAAATTCTTGCCGAGACCGGCTGCTACGCGGATTTGACTTTGCCTTCGGCGCCAGACGTTTCCCAGGTTCCGCGAATCAACGCCATATACCAGTGTGGCGGGCCGCTCAACGAAAGGATGCCACACCGCTTCGGCGCCAACCTCAAAGTGGGCGAAGCCCCACGGCTGCCAGTCATTCTATCAGGGCCTCTCGTCTTTGATTGGCGCCGAAACAAAAGTCTGGTTCCTCGCCCCCGATTGGAGAACGGCGTTTTGGCACAGAGTGCGCCGCTCGATCTGCGCCGACTCAATCTTTGGCGCAATGCCAGAATCGGCATCTTGGGGCGTCCCGACTGGGTTTTCATAAAGCTTCACTGCCACGCCTTCTTCCTTGAGGATCAAAGTACGGTGATCGGTGAGCGGATGCGCAGGTTTCTGGAAGAGGTCCTCGATCTTGCCGATCGGACAGGGGCATTCAAGCTGCATTTCGCCTCGGCTCGCGAGGCATTTAATATGGCCATGGCGGCCACAGAAGGTCAAGATGACGAGCCGCATATGTACAGGAACTATAGACTCAGACAGATTATGCACTCCGAGTCGTGCCACAGAGTGCTTGAGCCAATAAATCCATCACCGACGCCTGCGGCGATTTAGAGTCCCGGAGCCCACCGGGGATATCGGGCCTATCAACATAGTGTCTCACGTGAAAGAACAGCCCCGGAAATTGGCCAGAGTTCTCTACCTGACCGATCTGCACCCTTCTGACAAGTTTGGCTCACTAGAAGAACAGATCTTTGTCATTGCGCGGATGTTCAAAGAGAACGGCGGTCTGTTCGTGCCGGTCTTTGGCGCACCACTGGGCAAGTTAACTACTCAACAATACTCGGACGCTGGCCTGCGCGTGAACTGGCTGAATCTTCACGAGCTAAGCCTTCAGACACTCCGCCGCTTGCTGATGCTTATTCGAAAGCACAAAGTAGAAGTTGTGCATTGGAATTTTTACAGTCCCATCAATCCGTATGTATGGTTGCTATCACTTCTTGCGCCCGGCCTATGTCATTACCTCACGGACCACACGTCGCGAGTTCTACCGCTGGCCCCGCCGCCCCGGGGAATAAAAAAAATGCTGAAGCGGATTTTATTTAAACGTTACCGGAAAGTGCTATGCATAAGTGATTTCGTGATGAGGTGCCTTGTGCTTCAAGATATCTGGTCGAACGTTTCGCGCTGCACTTACTTCATCAACACGGATCGATTCCGACCCATTGAGGACGTTCGCGTCGCCACACGAACGAGACTGGGGGTTACGGACGAGTTCGCAGTTTTGTTTGTCGCGAATATCATGCGCTGGAAAGGCGCTGACGTCGCGGTCCGGGCCCTCGCCGAGCTACCAAACTCCGTTGTGCTGTGGGTGGTTGGCGACGGAGAGGAACTGACTAGCGTGCGTCAGCTAAGCGGCGCACTGAAGCTTGATGGTCGCGTGCGTTTCCTGGGTAACCAGAGGAGTGTGGAGCCATTCATGCAGGCAGCGGATTGTTTTGTGTGTCCGTCCCTCTGGGGAGAAGCCACCGGGCTGGTGAATCTCGAAGCGCTCGCTTGCCGGCTTCCGGTGGTGGCAAGCGCCATCGGCGGAATTCCGGAGTTCGTTGAGGAAGGGCGCACAGGGCTGTTATTCTCACCCGGTGACCACCGGGAGCTAGCCACCAAAATTCGCCAGCTTGCAAGCAATCCGGAAGATTGCAAGCGAATGGGTGAAGCCGCGAGGCTGGCTGCCGTCGAGAAATACTCGATTGAAAGCAGGCTCTCTGATTATGTTGAAGTTTACATCTCCCAGTGACGCTCAAGATGCGATGGTTGAGGAACTGGTGACCGAACTCACGAGGACCGGACTCGTTGCCCTACCACAAATTTTGACCCAGGATCAGCTCGCCGACATGCGACGCGCCTTCGAGGCCAGGCTGAAGAGACTGCGCTGGAATAACATCGATGGGTACGAGAAGACCGAGCCCTATCGTCACATGGTCGAAGACGTTTTGACGCTCGATCAGGGCTTCCTTGATGCTGCGCTTCATCCCCTGGTCAAGGCGGTTCTGACTAGCTACCTGGGTGATCGGTTTGAGCTAACCGAGGCCAAGGGCTGGAAGTCGATTCCTACCAAGAGGGATTTTCATGGTTGGCATGGAGACGCCTGGTATGATCAGAAGCATCATGCCGAGATCCCGCCGGAAGTTAAGCTCGCTATCTATCTAACGGATGTCAGGAGTGGAGCTTTCAATTACATCCGAGGCAGCCACCGCAAACAGCACCCCCGGATGGTACGCGGTAGCGAGCTCAGAGACGTCCCGGCGTCTCAGATCGTGGAACTACTGGGCCCTGCCGGAACGGCTTTTCTGTTTGACACCTCAGGCATCCATCGTCAAGGTGTCCCGATGCTCGAGCCCCGGCGTGCTGTATTTTATAACTACCACGATCCGCACGTGCGTCTTCAGAAGGAGGACATCGATCTCTATCGTTACCACCCGCTGGTTCTAAATGCGGCTTTTCTTGGTAACTTAACCCAAGACGATCAGGGCGTTCTCGGCTTCGGTAATAAAACAAACTTCCTGCCCGCCTTTGAAGAGCCAACCAATCCCTCTTTGCTGCATGGGGTTTTCAGCACGGCCCACGATATGAATCTAATAGTAAAAAAACTCAACGAGAGAGTAGTAGCCAGGATAAAGCGGACTATTAAACCCAGCCCCTGAGTTCACTTTGAATGGAGAACCGTCCAGCACTTGGATCATCTGAGGTAACCAATTAATCCAGCGCTCTAATCTCGGTTTGTCGACTGCTCGCCAGCGCTTCATAGCCAGCCAGAACAATTTCTAGATCTCTGCGACCATCCGCGGCGGGAGTAACGGGCTCGCGTTGCTCCGCGACGGCTGCCAGGAACTCCTGCATCTCACGTAGGTAGCCCGTGACATCCCGGTCCCGAAGTTTTATTCGAATGCGCTGAAGGGTTGGGCGCAGAAGTTTTTCCTGCAACCAGTATGGTCGCAATTGCGAAACAATCCGCGTTGTCAGTACTGGTGCAACAGGGTAATAGTCAAAATAGTGAACGCCAGGCCACAAGTGAAGAGTTCCCTTTTCCCCAGCTATCACGATGTCCGGCAGATGGCCGCGCTGCGAGACCCAACTGAGCAGCATGTGTGCTTCCCAGCCGGCCCGACTCGAAAAAAGAAGTTGCACGCTGTCTTCTTCCGACATTCTTGTATTGATCTGCATGGCCCGAGTCGCCAGGACGCTATCAGGTTCCCCCAACAGCAATCTCAAACCACGAATGTAGTGCACGCCAATATCGATCAAGACCCCACCACCCATTCGCGCCTTCTCTGCGGCCCAGCCGCTGGGACGGCGAATTCCCCCGGCATGTGCCAGCAGATACAGAGGTTCTCCGATGTCACCACGCTCGATCCGCTGCGAAGCTTCGCGGACCGCAGGCCGGAAATGCATATCTTCCGCGACCATCAAAATCGTGCCCGCCCTCTTTGCAGCCCAGATCATGGCGTCAGCATCCGCCAGAGTTGTGGCTATCGGCTTCTCGACAAGCGCGTGCTTGCCTGCGGCGGTCGCCAACTCCACAGCCTGCCGATGTAAGTCGTGCGGCAGCGCAAGGGTCAGAGCTTGCACGCGCGGATCATCAACAGCTTGCTCGAGTCCGATGAAATAAGCTTCGGCACCTACAGCGTGAGCAAGGTGCGCAGTCTTTTCAGGGTTTCGGCCACACACGAAAAGGCGAACCTTGGGGCTGGCCTGGCGCAAGTAACGGCAGTGAAGATAGCCCCACCCGGTTCCAACAACACAGATTCCGAGTTCCTTGCGCAGGATTGCCGGAGGTGGCGGCGGCGAGAGCCGGCGGCTTGAATCCAGCGCGCCGTATTTAAGAATCGTCGCCAACTCTTCTTCGGTAGCTCCGGCCTGTTCGTATGTTGTGCGGGCAATGTTTGGCGCAGGCGGAGGTCTGCGTCTGTAGCGAAGTTTCTTAATTAGATCCAACGCCCCCGACCTGATCAAAATTTGTCGCGCTGTTTGGCGCAGTGCAAAAAAGGACGATTCGCCACTGGTTACTTCCTCGAACAGCAGTGGTCGTTCATTGGAGATCCCGGAATTGATCCTCGACTCGAGAACGCGGGCGACGTAGAGCTTACGATCGCCGGCCTCGATTGTCCTCTCTACTTCGCAGAAGACTGTTCGGAGAGCTTGCTCGAGAAATGGAATCCGATGCTCATCTTCGGAGAGCCGCAAGCCCAGCACATTCGCTTTGCCGGGCTGCCGCCGGCGGACCTTCATGAGCTTGATCATCAGCTTGCGCTCCGAAGCGGGCAACACATTGATTGCAAAGCGGCCTGCTTGTTGAATCGCCGGTTCGATTGGGTAGGTTCGATTGGGATTAATAATCACTCGAGGAGGCGACAGAGAGAATTGAGCGAAAGAAGCCGAGCCAGACAGTTCAGGCTCCTTTTCGCCCCTGGCGCTAATGATGCCGCAGACAGACTGCACTCGAGTGTCCCAGATGGTTCTGCCAGGCCAAATCATAATATTTACAAATCTCTGAAATCGGACAACAACAGATGACGTAAGTGTGCGTTGCGGGTATCCAGGTCAGTCTCAACGATGTCAGCTATAAACAAGGTTTGATCATCAATATCAATAGTCTGGCGAACGCGACAACCAGTCGAAGCCAACGCTCCGCGAAGAAACAGGAATCCTGCGGGACTGGAATATAGATCGAGGGAAGCACATTTATCCTGTTGCCGGCCTGAGACTGTTCCGCAGGAAATGGCTGCGATCTTCTGGTTCAAACTAAGGACAGCCAGGCTAAATCGTCCTGTTTCCTTAATTAGCTCGTGTGAATACGACGTCTTAGCTACCGAAACCCACAAGGTAGTTGGGTGATGAGCTACTTCGGAAAAGCAGGAGATGGTCATAGCGTTCGAGCGCGGCCCAGCTTCCACCAGGAGCAACCCAACCGCACTTTCCATTATTGAATCAGTTAGATAGGGACTATCCACGAGTTTTTTGCTGGGGCGGTGCGCAAAAGGTCCTATAAACTGCTAAATTTGCCTCTGCTCAAAGCGCCCCGGAGCGTTAGATCTCTCACGAAAGACCGAAACCGTACTTATACTCCAGAAGCGAGCCGTTAGAATAGAACAGAAACCTTGACAAATTCTGCCCAACTTTGTTTAATGGGGTCACCCGCGCTTGACTTGAGAATCCTGCATAACACCATCCAGATACCCACACAGTTTGCTCAATACCTGTACGATCTTACTGGAATCAACACTGGGTCCAAAGGTTATTGGGAAATCAAGAGTGGCAATAATATTTGGGTGGAGGGAAATATCTTTCGAGGGCGGTTTTCCCGCTCCGGTTTGGTTGGCAACAGTAACCGTCAAACTGGCGCGACAAGTCCTTACAAGAACCAGGCTTCGGACGGCACTGACTCCGGCGTGAATATGGCGCAGCTTCAGGCTGCTCTGGCTGGCAACATTCCTCCGCCTCCCACACCAACGCCTAGTCCTAGTCCAACGCCCATTGCGACACCAACCCCCACCCCCACACCCACGCCGACGCCAACTCTCCAGACAGGCCCAAGCGTGAAGAAGGCTAAGAAGAGAGGTCAGAATTTGAGCAATCAACTGGCGTCTTCTGGCGGTACGTCAACGTCCGGTGATGGCAGCGCTGTCCAGAGGGACCTGGCCTCGAGGGAGAGCTCGCGCTCTTTCATTTGGAGTTGAGTGATGTGCTCATTTCGCACGGCAACATCGCCAACCCCTTTGACGTGGCGTCCTATATGGTGCGCCAGCATTATGTAGACTTCCTTGACCGCGAGCCGGATGAGGCCGGTAACGATTTCTGGGCCAACCAAATCACCAGCTGCAGAACCGATGCCCAGTGTTCTGAGGTCAGACGGATCCACGTGTCGGCCGCGTTCTTCCTTTCGATTGAGTTTCAGCAGACGGGATACTTCGTCTACCGTTTGTACAAGTCTTCTTATGGGCGCGTACCGTTGCTCGCGGAGTTTATGCCGGAAACCTGGCCATCGGGCAGGGTGTAATTGTCGACACGGCCGGCTGGGAGGCGAGACTTGCGGCAAGCAAACAGGAATTTCTCCAGGGTTGGGTGCAACGCTCTGACTTCACGGCAAGACCCAAGTAACTACTTACACTTCATGAATGTTTCTTGAGAAATGCTTGAGTGCTTCCCGGATGGTGGTTAGAAATTCCTGAGGATGGCCTCAGAAACAATCTTTGAGTTGAGCAAAGGCCTTGAAAATTGAAAGGCTTTCACAGTTGAGGCGGGGGTGAACCACCTTTCCCAACCTGAGAGACGATCAGGGTTGAATGGTTCCTGTGACCTGAAGGCACTTCCAAGTTGAGGCGGGGGTAAACCGCCCTTCCTTACCTTTGAGACTTTCTCACTGGATCTGATTTTCAAAGCTTGAGAGCCTCAAGGGAAAGCCTTTCAACTTTCAAAGCCTTTGCTCAGTTTAAGAATAAAACAGAAGTGATCTGAATCGTCCGGTTCCAACAGGTAAAGCATATTTGATCGCATCTCTCTTTCGATATGAGCGGCGTGTTCTCACCGAGCACGCTCTTTCTGCGAGAGAGTCTTAGGCGGGACCTCCGTCGTGGGAATCCTGGTAGCTTTAATCGTTTATCCCAGGATTGCAACGCCTAAGCTTCTGGGGACTCCAGTGGGTGTTCGGGTCAATTGGGATTGAAGCTTTAGGATACTTGATGTAAGCTCTGACAGCTTTTCTTCCTGGGACTGACCGCATTACCAAAGTCACTCCCCAGTTTCGTTTTCGTGAGGGAACTTGCCCTTTTCTTACGAAAGCCAGCAAAGGAATTCAGTAAATGAGTGTCCTGGCCACGAAACATCTCTGGCGAGTTCTCGCCATCTCCGCCGCGCTCCTATTCACGTACGCAATCGTACTGTCGAAACTCGCGTACACCTGGTGGAACGATGAAAACTACTCACACGGCCTCCTTATTCCTTTCATCATTGCCTACATTCTCTGGACTCAGCGTGAGCGGCTAGTCCGAGAGCCTACCAAGCCTTCAACCTTGTGGGGTGGCGCTGCCGTCTTACTTGCCTTGATGGCTCTCTGGGCAGGAACTGCCGGCGCAGAGTTGTTCATGCAAAGAGTCTCGCTGGTTCTGATGCTCGCGGGAACAGTTATTTACTTCTGGGGTTTTCGCCTGGTGCAGCTTTTGCTCGTTCCGCTGAGCCTGCTGGCGCTTGCCATTCCAATTCCCGCGATCATATTCAACAAAGTCGCGTTCCCATTGCAGCTTTTTGCTTCTCGCTGTGCAGTGTGGTCCATGAGCTTGTTTGATATCCCAGTGTTGC
>JBPCNX010000001.1:0-58645 GCA_051000815.1 Pyrinomonadaceae bacterium | reverse complement strand
TGAACATTCCGGCTTGCTGAAGATCGTCTCCGCGCATTGGCTTTCTTTCTCCTGGTTGCGAGTTTCTACTGCTCGCTCCTATTACGTTGGACCAGGCGCAAAGGTTACTTTTTCAGCAGCCTGCTAGAGATTGAGCGAACCTTTTTCAACCCTTTTTGCCGTTTGCCACGCCGATTAGTTCAAGGCGCCCCCGCTTGCGTGTTACGTGTCCGCCGTCCGGCAACTGCGCAATCCGCCCACCGCGGTTTTCAGTTAACAGGCGGTCAATCGCCAGCAGATGCACCATCTCCAGACGCCTCAGGTGACCTCGCTCTCTCGTAAGCCATAGCCGCAACGCCCGCCGCCGCACGGCTGCCGGAGCATTCGCCATAACATTTACGTTCAGGGACGCCCCCTCGGTTTTACTCGAATTGTTGCCGGAGGGTTTGCTTGCCAGCGCCAGGAGTTTGCTTGCCTCGGCCGAAAGCGCTCCAGCGTCTTCCCGCAACAAAGTAGCGGTGCGGCTTAGGGTTTCCACAATCTTGTTGTTGAAAGACTGCATCAGAGGCAAGAGCTGTTTCCGCACTCTGACGCGCGCAAATTTCTCGTCCTGATTCATTTCGTCATGGCGAAATTCAACCTGGCGCGCGCGGCAGTAGTCTTCCGCGTCACTACGCCGCGCCCATGAAACAAGTGGTCGTACAAGCTGGACTCTTGAACCTGCTTCAAGGGATCGCATCACCTCGATTCCGCCAAGACCTTCGGCAGCGCTGCCGCGCAGAAGTCGCAGCAGGATCGTTTCTGCCTGGTCGTCGAGTGTGTGTGCGGTCAGGATGAATTGCGCGTTTTCCTTCTTTGCAACGCTTTTGAGGAACTCGTACCGTGCGCGACGCGCAGCCTGCTCGAGATTATCGCCGGTTTCCGTGGCGCGCTTCTGAACATCAACCCGGCGTTTTGCGCTCTTATAGCCGAGCTTCTTTGCCAGCGCTACAACCCAGGCCGCTTCGTCCCTGCTCACTTTTCGCAAACCATGATCGAGGTGGGCGACAGTTAGCGAAAGCGAGAGCTTTTTTGTCCGCAGTAGTTCGTCAAACCCGAGCAATAGTGACGTAGAGTCAGCCCCGCCGGACGCGGCCAGGATTACTGTGTCGTCCGACGTCGGCAGCTCTTGACCCCTCCATGCAGCAAGCAGCCGGCGCGCAAAGGAACTTAGGCGGGTGCCCGTTGGGTGTAGCTTTTGAGTGTCTGTTGTTTTCAACTTTGAATGATTGTCAGATGCGGATTGGATAGCGTCAACTGCAGCCCGGCGCGTTGTACTTGGTCGATAATCGGCGGACTGGCCGTAAAAAGAACAAAGATCAAAGAACAAAAGGTCAAAGTACATCTACACCTGGCTTTGCGATAATCACATCGACCAACTAGTTCCCGGCGTGTGATTGTGTGTCACAAAACGACCCATCATGGTGTTTACGGATTCAGAAGCCCGAATTATCCGGATTCTAAGCAGCGCCGCTGTGACCGCATTCCAGGTTCGTCTAAACCCGCGCTTGTGCTCAAACATTCAGGAGGCTGGCAATGAAATACTCTGTGCTCAATTCGATCCATACGCGAATCACCAGGCTCGTTCATGCCAAGAAATTGACGTTGGCTGGAATCCTTGGCGCTTTAACGTTGGCGTTGGCGTGTTACCCCACCACTGAGGTGACCACCTATTCAAATTCTCAGGATTCGGCGCGTCCCAATGGCTGATTGAGTTCAAGACCGGCGAGGAAAAGGTCCATCTGGAAATGCGCTACCGCCGCAAACGGGACAGCGGTTTCGGCTACAGCAATACCGGTTTCATGATTGCGCCTGATCAGCTATCAGGATTGACGCGTGAGCAGGCGATGTCGTCCGGGACGAATGTCAAATTTCAATTGAAGCGGGACGCCGGCACATTCTACTTTGAAGGTTGGTTTAAGGAAGGAAACGGATCGGGACACTTCACTTTCAGCCCAAACACATCCTTTGGAGCCGAGCTAAACCGGCTGGGCCTGGGAACGCCGAGCCCGGAACAACAGCTTTCACTGGCTCTGCATGATGTCGGCTTCAACCTGCTCAACGAACTTAAGGCGCAGGGTTACGAGCAACCGACGCTTGAGCAATTGGTGAAGATGGGGGAACACGGAGTCAGGCTCGAATACGTGCAGGGTCTGAAGTCTCTCGGCTACAGCGTCAAGTACATCGAGTTCCTGATCAAAATGAGAGATCACGGTGTGACGGTAAATTTCATCAGGGAGCTGGCAAGTCTGGGCTACACCGGTCTTACGGCCGAGGAGTTGATCCGCACGCGCGATCATGGGGTCACCGCGAAGTTTATCAACGAGTTCAAGGCAGCGGGTTATAACCAGCAGTCGCTGGACGATTGGATCACGCTGCGTGACCACGGAGTCAATATGAATTTTGTCACTGAGCTTGACTCGTTGGGCTACTCGCGTTTGCCGGTGGATGAATTGCGACGAATGAGGGACCACGGTGTCAACGCTAAGTTCATTCGTGAACTGAAGGAAGCGGGCTACGACAAAGTGCCCGTTGAACAACTGATTCGCCTGCGAGATCATGGAGTGAACGCGAAGTTCATTCAGAAGATGAAAGACCTGGGCCATAAAGATTTGAGCCTGGATGAATATCTGCGACTGCGGGACCGCGGCGAGAGACACGAGTAACGAGGCAGAAGGCAGAAAGCAGAAAGCAGAAAGCAGAAGGCAAAAAGCAGGCTAAGGAGACTTGAATTTGAAACATACAGATAGTGTGCGCGGCGAAAATCGGCGCAGGCACCTTGCTGCTTGCCGTTCTCTGCTCGCTGTTTGCTGTCTGCTGATCGCTTTTTGCTGTTCGGTTCCCGTAGCGGCACAAGGCCAACAGGCAGACGCGCAGTCTTTCGTTGAACTTTTGCAGCAGGCGGAGGCAAAAAGCACGGCAAAAGAGTGGAAAGAAGCCGCAGCCGCCTGGCAGCGCGTGGTAGAAGCCAACCCGGTCAATGCGGGTTTTTGGAATCGACTGGGAGATGCCTCCTACGAAAGCAAAGAATATCGGAAGGCAATTCTCGCTTACGAGAAAGCCATGGAGCTCGGCGGCGGTTTCCCTTCCAGCGCCGCTTACAACATTGCCTGTTGCTACGCTTTACTGGGGGAGAAAGAGCTGGCTTTAAAATGGCTCGAGAAATCCTTTGACATGGGCTTTCGCAATCTCGCTCACTCGCAAACTGATTCCGATCTTAAATCACTCCACGACGATCCACGCTTCAACAAAATAGTTGGCATCGCCGACATCAGCAAGATGTCGCGCGATGAAGGTTGGCGTTATGACCTAGCGCTGCTTGCCCGCGAGGTGAAGCGTAAAGGATACGGGCCCGGTGTTGCGCGCCAACTTTCGAAAGCAGATTTTGATGTTTTGGTTAACAAGTTGAACAACGACATTCCCCGGCTTACCGATAACCAGGTTCTCATCGAGATGATGAAGCTGATGAGAAAAGTCGGCGACGGCCACACAGGTATTCTGGGTCGACTTGACGCGGAGTCGGCCCGCTCGCTGCCGGTTCAGTTTTATCTCTTCAAGGAGGGACTCTTCATCATCGCTGCCGATCCAAAGTACAAGGAGCTGCTTGGCTTTCAGGTCCTGCGTTTCGGAGATCGCACGGTTGCTGAGGTGATGCAGGCGCTCGATCCGCTACAGTCTCGCGACAATGACTTCTGGCCTAGTCAGACTAGTCCTTATCGGATGCGAAGTTTGCCCCTCCTGAACGGACTGGGCTTGATTCCGGAGTCGACCAAAATCAGCCTGATGCTGAAAGACCTGGCCGGCAAAGAAAGAGCGGTGACGATTGAAGGCGATACTAACTATCCAAATATCTGGAACGACTTTCCCAAAACCTGGGTGACTTATGCCGGCACTCTCACTGCGCCACTGCCTCTCTATCTCAAGAATATGAGTACGGCTTACTGGTTTGAGTATCTTCCTGACAGCAAGGTGCTTTACTTTCAGTACAACGGAGTGAGGAATCAAGGCGAAGAGTCTTTGGCGAAGTTTACTGAGCGTCTCTTCAAATTCGTTGGCGAAAACGAAGTCGAAAAGCTTGTGATCGACATGCGTTGGAACAATGGCGGTAATACCTTCTTGAGCCAGCCGCTACTTTACGGTTTGATTCGCAACGAGAAGATCAATCAGCGCGGCAAACTGTTCGTGATTATCGGCCGGCGTACATTTTCCGCGGCCCAGAACACGGTGACCTTTTTGGAACGACATACCAATCCGATTTTCGTCGGCGAGCCGACGGGCTCGAGCCCGAACTTCATCGGAGAAGAGACCATCTTTACGTTGCCATACAGCAAGGTGCTCGCAAATGTGTCTGACCTCTACTGGCAAAGTGCCTGGCCGATGGATTACCGCACCTGGATCGCGCCGCAGATTTACACGCCTCCAACTTTCGCCGCTTTCAGCGCGAACCGCGATCCGGCGCTGGAAGCAATACTGAGTTACAAGCAGAAGCAGCAACAAGTGGCAGCTGACAAGTAACGAGCGACTGGCAAGGAGATTCAGCGTATTTGCTTCCTTACTTATCGTTCATAACCTGTCCGCTGGTATTGGTCCTTTGCCGTTTGCGGTCTGTTGATTTACAGTTTCTCGCGCCCCCGGCCTCGTCGGGGCATCCAATTGGCAAGAAAAAGCGATCTAAAACGTTCTCCCTAAAAAGTTGTATTGAGGAAATATATGAAACTAAGAAGATTTTTGTGTGCGCTGATCCTAACCGCTTTTGCGCTGCAGGCAGTTCCCGCCAACGCTGATGAGGGCATGTGGCCCTTTAATAACGTGCCCCGCGCCGAGATCCAACGGAAGTATCGCTTTAAGGTCACTGACGACTGGCTGCGAAAGGTGCAACTCGCTTCAGTGCGTTTCAACAATGGCGGTTCAGGTTCGTTCATATCGCCGAACGGTTTGGTTCTTACCAACTATCACATTGTGGAAGATATCGTCGGCGAACTGAGCACCGCGCAGAGGGATTATGCAAAGGAAGGGTTTGTGGCGCACAGTCCCGCTGATGAGCTCAAAGCTGAAGGTCTCGAATTGAATGTACTTGAAAGCCTTGAAGACGTAACCGAGCGCGTTCAGGGTTCGGTCACGAGCGGGATGTCCGCTGCCGACGCCAACGCCGCCAGAAGGGCAGCCATCAGTGCCATTGAGAGTGAATCAACCAAAGCGACGGGACTGCGTAGTGACGTCGTCACTCTCTATCAGGGCGGACAATACAGTCTTTATCGCTACAAGAAATACACGGACGTACGACTTGTGTTCGTGCCTGAGTTTCAAGCGGCATTCTTTGGCGGCGATCCGGACAATTTCAACTTTCCCAGGTTCAATATCGACATGGCGCTGGTTCGCGTTTACGAAAACGGCCAGCCGGTGAAGGTTGATAGCTATTTCAAATGGTCGGCAACCGGGGCAAAAGCGGGCGAGCTAGTTTTCGTCACCGGCCATCCGGGATCGACGTCGCGCTTGAACACGGTGGCGCACCTCGAGTCGTTGCGCGACGTGAGTATTCCACTGCTGCTCCGGATGCTGGAAACGCGACGCGATATGCTGAAGCAGTATATGACGCAGGGTGAGGAGCAAACTCGCCGGGCTCAGAATGAACTTAATAGCATCGAGAACTCAATCAAGGTTTATAAGGGCCAGATGGGCGGCTTACGCGATCAGCGCTTGATGGAGCGAAAAACTAAAGCAGAACAGGCGCTGCGGGCTTCGATCGCCGCTGACGCTGCCAAGCAGGCAAAATATGGCGACGCTTGGGATGCGATTGCCAAGGCTCATAAAGGGCTGGCGGCTTATGCTAAGGACAGGCGTTTTATCGATCTGGGTGCAGGCTTCAATACCTATCTTTTTGGTTTTGCCCGAAACCTCGTGCGCATGGCGGAAGAGAATGAGAAGCCAAACGCCGAACGCTTGCCGGAGTTCACCGATGCACGCCGCGCTTCACTCGAAGCTACGCTTTACAATTCAGCGCCTTTTTATGAGGACTTCGAAAAACTGAAGCTGGCAAACTCGCTTGCGTTCATGCAGGAATCTTATGGCGCAAACCATCCCTTAGTGCAGAAGGTACTGAAGGGCAAAACTCCTGAAGCTCGCGCCGCTGAACTGATCAATGGCAGCAAACTGAAGGACGCAGAGTTTCGCAAGCAGTTGGCGCAGGGAGGACGCGCGGCCATCGAGGCGTCAGATGATCCGATGATCGAGTTGGTGCGGAGCATAGACAAAGAGTCGCGAATTGCGCGGAAGCGTTACGAAGATGAGGTGCTGGGTGTTGAGCGCAGCAGCTATGCCAAGATCGCTCAAGCGCTCTTTGATACGGAAGGAACCAAACTTTACCCGGATGCCACGTTCACGCTTCGCCTCTCTTATGGGGCGGTGAAAGGCTACATGGAGAACGGAAAATTTGTCCCTCCCTTTACAACTCTCGGAGGTCTTTACTCGCGAGCGGCGAAGTTGAAGAAGTTTCCCTGGGTCCTCCCGCCCCGCTGGATTCAACAGAAGTCGAAGGTTAACCTTACGACTCCTTTCAATTTCGTTTCCACGAACGACATCATTGGCGGCAACAGTGGTTCGCCGACAATCAATAAGAACCGTGAGTTGGTAGGATTGATCTTCGACGGCAACATCCAATCGCTCGTGGGTAACTTTGATTATGACGAATCCGTGAACCGCTCCATCTCAGTGGACTCCCGCGGCATGCTTGAAGTTCTGCGTGACATTTTTGACGCGCATGAAATCGCGGATGAGTTGACGAAAGGCTAGGTTCGGCCTGCACGTCTCAGATCTGAGATCTCGGATCTCGGATCTCAGATCACAAATCTCAGATCTCAAATCAGGTCCAACGTTCGGCAGCGGGCGTTGGACTTTTCTTTTCCGCCGCCCTGGCACCACGCTGCCGCGGAATAACAAAGCCCTCTTTCGCAGGTACTGACCGCAACTAATCGGCAATTGGCAATTGGCAATGTCGAGGCCCTAAACGTGTGGTGGCTGACGTACTCCCAACCTGCATCAGTGCTCATTTCCTGGCGCTCTTGTCATTTGTAAGGGGGGCTGTGCTAATCTGTCTAAGTCGCACCTGCCCCATTCACCTCATTGAGCAGTCTTGCCAAAGCTGGGTTCGGCCTTCCGAATTCGGCGTCATCCGAGGTGAATCATGACTCCTGCCCCTGCTCCCGCTCCGTTAACGCCAACCATTCTCGTGATTGAAGACTACGCCGATACCCGCGAGCTAATGGCTTCAATGCTTCGCAGGAGCGGCTACCACGTGATCGAGGCGGAAGACGGAATTGAAGGACTTCTAAAAGCGAGCGGAACCTATCCGGACCTAATAATTCTGGACCTGGCACTCCCGGAAATGGATGGTGTGGAGACTGCGAGACGAATTCATCAGATGCCAAAACTGTCGCGCACACCTATCTTTGTCGTGAGCGCGTTGCTGACCAAAGAAGTAGAGGCCGAGGTGCGCGCCGCAGGCTGCACTGAAGTGTTCTCAAAACCGTTTGAGGTTGACGCTCTACTCAGCAAGGTTCGCGCCGTCGTATCGAATAGTCGTGCGTGACTACCGGCTGCTCACTGGCTGTTGAAGGACCTTGATTACGGCTTGCCGCCGGATGTGAGGCCCGCCTTGCCGCGCCGGAAGCGCTTGTTCTTTCATTCGGGCTGCGCCTTAGTCGATACTCGCTGGATCATTGGATCCTAATGACCAGCCGTTAGCCTTTTTCAAGGTTGGCGTACTTTTGTATTAGCTTCTTTTGTCCGTAGCCGGGGAAAGTTACCGTCAGCTTTAAACCCTCACCAGCGCCTTCACGGCGCAAAACCAGCCCGCGCCCGTACTTCGCATGGCGAACGTAGGATCCGGGAGCAAACTCAGAAACCGCAGTTTCGCTTTGTGAGAGTGGCGATCCCGTTTCGAGCCTGGCTTTTCGACTATCGAGTTGAGAACTTGAAACTCTAGATTTGAAACGCGACGCGTCTTTCTGTCCGTACTCTTTACTCAGTTTGGATCCGCCGCTCGAATGGCCGAATTGTTGACCGCGTTGTTTGAAAAACTCTGCGATGGAATCCACGCTGTCATAAGTCTTCCCTTCGTACTTCTTGCCTTCCTTGCGCTCAGTTCCCGGGTAGGCGACAGCTGTTGAACCGCGTGCGAATGAGAGCCAGGAATTACCGCGCGAGAGATCCTCCATCAACTCGAGGGGCATTTCATTCAAAAACTGGGACGGCTCAGAGGCGAGCTCTTCACCATACACGCGTCGCTTCATCGCATGAGTCACATACAGAAATCTTTCCGCTCTTGTCATTGCGACGTAACAAAGGCGGCGCTCTTCCTCGAGTTCGGCCGGATCAGTTGCAGAGCGTGAGTGCGGGAAGAGACCATCCTCAAGCCCGACGATGAAGACCAGAGGAAACTCAAGGCCTTTGGCCGAGTGAGCCGTCATCAATGTTACTGGCGCATCACCCTTGTATTGATCCGTATCCGACACGAGGGCTGAGTGATCGATGAAATCACGCAGGCCTTCAATACCCTGTTCGTCGTAATCAACTGCGGCGTTAACAAGCTCCTGGAGATTTTCCAGGCGCGCTTCAGCCTCGTCGGTATTCTCCGATTTGAGTGTATTTTCGTAGCCGGTGTTGAGGATCGCAGCCTTCACTATATCTGAAACGGGAGAGTCGGAATCTGAGACGGAGACGGGAGAGTCGGTTTCGAGTTCCGAGTTTTGGGTTTCGAGATTGCCTTGCAGACCTTGAACGTTGGACGTTGGACTTTGGACGTCACCAGCCATCGCTCCGAGATCGCTAATCAGCTTACGAAAATTCCTTAGCGCCGAGACGGCCCGCGAGCTGAGACCCTCAGGTCTTTCGATAATTGAGGAGATAGCTTTCCATGGCGTGCAGCCGGACTCTCTCGCGCGACGATCGATCTCTTCAAGAGTTTGCTTGCCAATTCCTCGCGGCGGACTATTGATAACGCGCGCCAGGGCAATCGAATCGTTCGGGTTCAAGGCCAGTTTTAGATAGGCGATGATGTCGCGCACTTCCATGCGCTCATAAAACGAAAAGCCACCAACGATGTTATAGGGAAGTCCTGCTCGTCGCATCGCTTCTTCAAACACGCGGGACTGGGAGTTAGTGCGATAGAGTACTGCACTGCGAAGGTCGTACTGCTCCTGGCGGTGTTCAAGTATCCTGGAAGCGACAAACCTCGCCTCAGACTCAGCATCAAACGCCTGGTAATAACGCACCCGGTCGCCCGCAGGATTCGAAGTCCACAGTTTTTTGCCCTTGCGCTCAATATTGTGCTTTACCACCGCGCCGGCAACATCAAGGATCGTCTGCGTCGAACGATAGTTCTGTTCCAGCCGAATAATTTTGGTATCCGGAAAGTGCTGTTCGAAGTTAAGGATGTTGGTGATGTCAGCGCCGCGCCATTTGTAGATCGACTGATCTTCGTCTCCTACCACACAGATGTTCTGGTGCTTCTCCGTCAGAAAGCGAATCAAGGCAAATTGAAGCGAGTTCGTGTCCTGGTATTCATCGACAAGAATATAGCGAAATTTGTTGTTGTACTTCTCGCGTATTTCCCCGACCTTGCGCAGCAGTCTCACCGTCTTAATCAATAGATCGTCGAAGTCGAGTGCGTTATTCGCCTGAAGTCGCTCCTCGTACAGTTTGTAAACTCGGGCAATAGACACCCGTCGCTCGTCGGCGGATTCCGCTCGCGCGGCATAAGCCCCGACACTCTCGCCTCGATTCTTGGCGCCGCTGATTGAGCCCTGAACGGCACGCGGGCCGAGTTTCTTGTCGTCATATCCCAGGTCCTTGATACAGTTTTTGATGAGCCGCAGGGAGTCGTCCTGATCGTAGATTGTGAACCGGCGGCTATAGTTTTCGTTCAACTTCTCGATGTCCTGCCGCAGAATGCGAACACAAAGGCTATGAAAAGTGGATACGAGCGGAGTGCCGGAGAGGTGCTGTCCGTGCAAGAGTCGTTGTACACGGGTGCGCATTTCCTGGGCTGCCTTGTTTGTGAATGTAACTGCCAGAATGTTCCAGGTGGGAACTTGTTTCTCAGCAATCAGGTAAGCAATGCGATGGGCGATGACGCGCGTTTTGCCGGAACCAGCGCCTGCGAGGATCAGTAAGGGACCTTCGGTTGCGAGGACGGCTTGGCGTTGTTCTTCGTTGAGAGAAGAGAGAAAGTCAGTCATTGGTTCTTGTGGGCTCTATTTAAGCACACGAAATGATCGACGCAAAACTGGTCGGTGTGCATCATATGCTCCGTAGGTTTGCTTAGCTTTTTTTAACTTTGCAGGAAGAGCGATGAAACTAGCACGATCCATACTACTGGCTACTTGCTGCGTTGCAGCACTGTCCTGCGAATATCGCGATCCGATTCAACGGGAGACAGCATCACCGGCAACATCGCCGGTCGCTTCGCCGACCGCGACGCCGGCGCCTGCTGTTGGAGAAATTGCAAGGCCCGAATCTGGCGACACATCGCAGTCAGAGTTCGAGGGGACCGTAGGGCGGACGGACAAGAAACGTCTTGAGAGGCCGGCCGTGATACTCAAAGAAGTTAGAACAGGACGGCATGAGAACTTCGATCGCGTGGTCTTTGAATTCGCTGGTGCCGGAGTACCGGGTTACCACATTGAATATGTCCACAAACCGGCAAGAGCCTGTGGATCTGGTGAGCCGGTGCAGGTTGCCGGGAATGGTCTTTTAGCCATTCAACTGAAGCCGGCTCACGCACATACCGAAGCGGGTGAGGTAACCATCAGGGATCGTCAGCGCGTGCTCAATCTTCCAGTGATCAAAGAAATGAAACTGATTTGCGACTTTGAAGCCGACGTACAATGGGTGCTTGGACTTTCGTCTCCAAATCGATATCGCGTTTTGGAATTATCCAAACCGGCGAGACTGGTGGTGGATATCCGGCACTAAGAGCGGTCAGCTCTCAGCAATCAGCTCTCAGCAAAGCAGCAGCCTTTGATTAATAAGCACTCCGGCCATGCTTCGACTTAGGCAACTACTTTCCGCTTCTTACTTTGATTAAGAGGCCTGTGAGCACCCCCCTCAGGATGTTCTAGATCCTGCTGAATGCTGAGGGCAGATAGCTGATGGCTGTTTTGCCCGCAAGAACCGGATAGATTCGATCGTTTCAGCGTATTAGTATCGCCATGGTTAAGATGGTTAGCGTGTTTGGAGGTGCTAATATGAGTGCAATTCTGAATCGAGAAATGGCGATGCCCGGCGACGAACAGGACGAGTTTTGGGAAGCTGTTTTAGCGAGAGATTCTCGCTTCGATGGCCGCTTTGTCTTCGCTGTCCACTCCACCAAAATCTATTGCCGGCCTTCATGCCCGGCACGGCGCCCGCGTCGCGATCGCGTCTCCTTTTTTCCTTTGCCAGAAGCGGCAGCACAAGCCGGCTTTCGCGCTTGCAAGCGTTGTCTTCCGCAACGAGCGAGCCTGGCCGATCCGCAAGTCGAAACGGTTAGGCGCGCCTGCCGGCTGATCGAGCGAAGCCTGGATGAAATAATGGATTTGGAGACACTCGGGAGTCACCTTGGTCTCAGTTCGTTTCACCTGCAACGCACGTTTAAGAGTGTCATGGGCATCACACCGCGTGAGTATGCCGAAGCTTGCCGCACGAGTCGTTTCAAGTCCGGTGTGCGCGGCGGTGGATCTGTGACCAGCGCTATGTACGACGCCGGTTACGGTTCGAGTAGCCGGCTCTACGAACGCGCAAACTCGGAGCTGGGGATGACGCCGGCAACATACAGTCGTGGCGGAAAGGATGTTGTGATTGACTACGCCACGACAAAAACTCCGTTGGGATACTTGTTAGTGGCGGCGACTGATAAGGGAATCTGCGCCATCAGACTGGGCGATACATGCGGCGCGCTACAAGCAGACTTGAAGAGGGAATTTGAGGCCGCGCAAATCAACAAGAATGAAGGAGCGCTGAGTAGTGTGGTCAAGCAGATTGTTGCTCACCTCGAAGGCAATCAACCACACCTCTCTTTGCCGCTTAACGTACGCGCAACCGCGTTTCAAAGACAAGTTTGGCAGGCGCTCCAGGCGATCCCTTACGGTTCGACGCGTTCCTACGGCGATGTCGCGAAAGCAATAGGTCAACCGAATGCTGTACGCGCAGTGGCGCGAGCCTGTGCTACCAATCCCGTGGCTCTTGTGATTCCCTGCCATCGTGTGATTCGCGAAGACAAGAGTCTGGGCGGCTATCGTTGGGGACTGGAACGGAAGAAGAAGTTATTGGAAAAGGAACGTACGAAAGTCAGGGCGGAGTAGGAACAGGCATTCCAGCCGGTCCTGTTGTTGTCACCAGTACCACTTCCGTTACTCGACCGTCACAGACTTTGCGAGATTACGTGGCTGGTCAACGTCACAGCCGCGACGCACGGCGATGTGGTAAGCAAGGAGTTGGAGCGGAATGATCGAGAGCAGCGGCGACAGCAAGTCGCTTGAGGAAGGGATCTCGATCACGTAGTCGGATACTTCTGAAGACATCGAGTCGCCCTCGGTTAAAACTGAAATGACTAAACCCTCGCGCGCTTTCACTTCCACAATATTTGAATGAGTCTTCTCGTAGCGCAACTCGGAAGCGCGATTGCCGGCTTCGCGAGTGTTGATGAAAAGCACCGGTAAGCGCTCGTCAATCAGAGCGTTTGGCCCATGCTTCATCTCACCCGCCGGATACCCCTCAGCATGGATATAAGAAATCTCTTTTAACTTCAGCGCGCCTTCGAGAGCGACGGGAAAGTTGATTCCTCGGCCTAGATAAAGAAAATCGGTCGAACGGAAAAACTCTTTTGAGAGTTCTTCCATTTGATCCGCCTCGTTCAGCAGGTGCTCTAGTTTCACAGGCAACTCAGCCAGTTGCTGCGCGTGACGCTGAGCTTCTTCCCCCGATAAGGTGCCGCGAATCTCGCCCAGATACAGTCCGAGTAGGTACAAAGCAATCATCTGCGATGTGAAGGCCTTTGTAGAGGCCACGCCGATCTCCGGTCCCGCATGAGTCAGGATCGTTCCGTCTGCTTCGCGCACAATCATCGAGCCCTGCACGTTGCAGATCGCCAGGACCTTTGCGCTGCGTTCCTTCGCTTCTCTCAAGGCCGCAATCGTGTCAGCCGTTTCTCCGGATTGTGAGATCACCAGCAGGAGTGAGTTTTCGTCGATCACGGGATCGCGATAACGAAACTCGGAAGCGTAATCGACCTCAACCGGGATACGCGCCAGTTGTTCAATCATGTACTTTCCGGCCAGTCCTGCATGCCATGATGTCCCGCACGCGGCAATCTTGATCGAGGTGAAGCGCTTAAAATCGCTTTCAGTGATGTTCTTCATCTCATCGAGAAAGACCCGGCCGGAATCCAAAGAGATGCGGCCCTGAACCGTGTCGCGAACGGCGCGCGGCTGTTCATAAATCTCCTTGAGCATGAAATGCTTAAACCCGCCTTTTTCCGCCATGATCGGATCCCACGTTATTCGCTGGACCGCCGGTTGAACGGATGCGCCGTGAAAGTCGGTTACGGCTACTGCGTCCTTCGTCAGGATCGCAATCTCGCCGTCACCTAGAAAGAAGACGTCGCGGGTGTGTTGCAAAATTGGCGGGATATCGGAGGCGACAAAGTACTCGCCGTCACCGAGGCCGATAACTACGGGCGGGCCCTGGCGCACAGCGATGATCGTGTCTGGTTCGTCTGCATTGATGATTGAGAGCGCAAAGATACCCCTCAACTCAAGCGCGGTCTGGTGTACGGCCTTCTCAAAACTATTGCCTTCCTTCAAATGCTCTTCGATCAGGTGCGCAATGATTTCGGTGTCCGTCTCAGTAACAAACTCATGATCGGTTTTGCTCAGGCGTTCTTTGAGTTGCAGGTAGTTTTCAATGATGCCGTTGTGGACGACGACGACGCGACCGGTACAGTCTCGATGTGGATGGGCGTTTTCTTCGGTAGGGCGTCCATGCGTGGCCCAGCGAGTGTGGCCGATGCCGTAGGTACCGTCGAGCGGTGTCAGCCGGATCGCTTCCTCGAGATTGCGAAGTTTACCTTTAGCGCGGCGAATTTCCAGCTCGTGGTCTTCATTGACAACCGCAATGCCGGCGGAGTCGTAGCCGCGATATTCAAGTTTGCGCAGCCCATCGATGATCAATGGCACTACCTGTTTATTGCCAACGTATCCGACTATGCCGCACATAAATACTCCCGGGTGATAAGCGATGCGTGATAACTGATCATTGATAAAGCAGAAGTGATGCGAGCTGATATAGATGTAACGAAACAGATTCTCTCTTCAGTATTTTTGGTCGTCACTTTTCACCATTCTTGAGTTTCTTCTTGACTACCGCGGGAACTCCGGCAACAAGGGAATCTGGTGGGACATCCTTTGTAACTACCGATCCGGCTGCCGTAACCGAACGATCTCCAACCGAAACCGGCGCAACCAGCATTGTATCAGAGCCAATCTTCACGTTGTCGCCGATCACAGTTGCGTGTTTGTTCTTACCGTCGTAATTACAGGTAACAGTGCCGGCGCCGATATTTGTTTGTGACCCTATAGTTGCGTCACCGAGGTAAGTCAGATGCATCGACTTTGACTTCCGTCCCAGCCGAGATTTCTTCACCTCCACAAAATTGCCAACGGCCGCACCCTCCTCCAAATAGGTGCCCATGCGCAAATGAGCAAACGGACCGACAAAACAATTAGATTCGACCGTCGAGTCGATGATCACGCAATTATCTTTAATAGCCACATGGTCGCCGATTTGCGAATTGGAAATCCTGCTGCCCGAACGGATGACGCAGTCTTCTCCAATGACGGTATCGCCTTCAACGGTCACGTCAGGGTAGATGACGCAATCGCGCCCGATTTGTGCCTCTGCACTGATGTATGTGTGCGACGGATCAATGAATGTAACGCCTTCGAGCATCAGGGTGCGGATCGTCCGGCGGCGGATCAGGTTCTCAAACTCGGCAAGGTCCGCCCGGGAGTTAATTCCCGAAACTTCACGAGGGTCGTTGCTCATGTAGACTTCGATCTTTTCACCGCCAGCGAGAAGTATTGCTGGAGCGTCCGTCAAATAGTATTCCTGCTGCTGGTTAGTCGGTCGCACCTGATCCAGCGCCCGGAAAAGCCTGGTTGTATCAAAGCAGTAAATCCCCGAGTTAATTTCTCTGATGAGCTTCTCGTCGGCTGTAGCATCTTTCTGTTCGACAATCCTGGCGAAACGATTCTGATCGTCGAGGACGATGCGGCCATATCCCGTTGGGTTCTCCAGTTTGACACTTAGTATCGAACAGACGGCCCCGCATGAGTGATGATGTTCAACTAGTCTACTGAGTGTGTCTTCGCGCACCAGCGGCACATCACCGGACAGAATCAGCAGTGTTGACTCAGCGCCATGCAGATAGGCACGGGCGGATTGCACCGCATCTCCGGTTCCTCGCTGTTCGGCTTGCAGAGCAAACCTCACCAGTCCGTTGTCGCTAACTACCGAGCGGACTGCTGCTTCAACCTCCGCGGCCTGATGTCCAACTACTACGTAGATCTTTCTGGGTTCCAGCGCCAGTGCCTTTTGAATAACGTGAGCGATTATCGGACGACCGCCAAGTTCATGCAGGACCTTGGCCTTGCGGGACTTCATGCGAGTACCCTGCCCGGCGGCCATAATGAGCACATCAAGGGGGCGCTGTTGTTGGTGGGAAGTCAATCGAAGATCTCTTTCAGATTCCGCTAATTTAGGCTGACACGATTGGGCGTGAAACAGCCTGCTGCCAACAAGCGAACACGACGCTAGCCAGGCGGTCCGAATTGTGCCGGGCCTTTTCACCTTCATCGAGAAGCGGCGCACGGACGACCACTGCTCCGCCTTCAAGGTTGGCTTCAAATGCTTCGCCATCCATTCCGAGTTGGTGGGCGCCTTCGGCGGCATAACGCGAGCTTTGCATTTCGCTTACACGCTGGCTGTTTACCACTACGTAATCGAAGCGAATCTCCGGTGCGTAAGTCCTCACAGTTTCCAGATGTTGCTGAGCGGTATAGCCGTCAGTCTCTCCGGGCTGAGTCATCAAATTGCAGATGAAGATTTTTGTTGCTGCCGAATCGCCGATGGCGCGCGCAACGCGTGCCACCAGTAAATTTGGCAGAATGCTGGTGTAAAGCGATCCCGGTCCGACCGTTATTAGATCAGCGTTCCTGATTGCAGCGAGTGCTTCAGGAAGTGGAAGACATTGTTCTGGTTCCAAACGCAGCGAACGGATCCGCGAGAGGGAGGCTGTAATTTGAGTTTCACCCTGCGCTACCGAGCCATCTTCGAGCTCAGCAACCAGCCGGACGTCATTAATGGTGGCTGGGTAGATATGTCCTTTGCTGGCCAGCACCTCTGACGAGAGCCGTACAGCCTCCACGAAATCACCGGTAACTTCGGTTAGAGCCGCAAGGAACAGATTTCCAAAGCTGTGGCCTCCAAGGGCGCCGTCGCCGCGAAACCGATGTTTAAAAAGGCGAGAAAGCAGCGTTGAATCTTCTGAAAGGGCAATCATGCAATTTCGAATGTCACCCGGAGGTAGCATTTGCAGTTCATCGCGCAACCGCCCTGAGCTGCCACCATCATCGGAGACGGTGACAATTGCAGCGAGGTGATCGATCCAGGATTCATCGTTGCCACCCTGCTTTCCCACCCGTTTCTTAAGTCCTGCCAGAAGGGTCGAGAGTCCGGTTCCGCCACCGATGGCCACGAGGTTTAAACCGCGATCTGTTAAAGAGTGAAACTGCAATCTAAATCTCCCTCACAAAGCGCGAGGCGCGCAGTGGAATGATACCTAAAACAAAAACGCTTTCATACTGAAGACTTAACTAAGCGGGATCTCTGGCCGAGAATTGTCGGAAGTCAGGCGCGGGGTTGGAAGATCAACTTATCGAAGTCAGGATCGTTACGCAGGGAAGTCAGGTCCTGATCATGTTGCGCGCGCACGCGCAGATTGGGTTGCAGGTCCAGCGCTCTTTGGAGGGATTGTAACGCCAGATCAACGGAGCCAAGGCGAGCACGAGTTGCTGCCAGGCCGTAATGAATATGTGCCGCTTCGGGTTCGCGTTTGAGCGCCCGCTCAAACATCTCCTGAGCTGCAACATATTCGCCGCGATTGAGTTCGATCACACCCCGATCATAGAGAGAGTCCGCATCACGGGGAAGCATGTTCTCGGTGCGCAACCGTGCCTCGGCAATCGCAAGATAAGTTCGCGAACGGGCTGCAACCTCTGAAACCTGGGAATACTTTTCGAGTAATATGCGAAACTGATTTCGGGCTTCACCGAAATGACCGTGAGTAAACTCCTTGTGTGCGTGTTCGAACGCGAGCAAGGCCGCCGATTCGTCGACTGTTGGAGGGCGACGAGGAGGCGGTGTCACTGTAACGGGACGTGGCGCTCTAACAGCAGCGACCTTCTGAGTCTTTTTGACTCTTTTGGCTAACGCTTTCTGCGGAGTTGCGATCACAGTTCGTCGGCTAGTCGACTGACGAGTTACAGCCTTCTTGCTGGGAGGTGCGGTCTTTTGGGCTTTCTTTTTGACGGGTACCGGGCGCTTTGCTAACGCCTTCTTAGGAGTAAGCTTCGAAGTCGCCTTCGCAGCCTTGCGCACTGGTCCTTTGGCAGCGGTCGCTCGTTTCGCTTTAGCTCTAACAGGTTTGGCTTTGAGCGCACGTCCTTTAACAGACGATTTAGCCGCAGACCTTCGCGCCGGTGTGCGCGTTGTTGAACGTCTTAATCCCTTTGTCATGGGGCTACTCATCTGGTATGGAGCTTTCAATCTGAAGGACTGTTCACGTCCCCCAAATGACCTTGAGAACGAGCGCGGAGTTTAACACAGCTTCCCTTGTAAATCAACGCGAAAAGGGGAGTTGCGGGTGTCATTAAACACCATCACGGTCCTGAACACCACAAGTGGCCAACCAAGAAAAACACTTGTAGGGCATTGTTGGCTATGCTAGAGTGCAGAAGGCTCGGTCAGAGTGAGCCGCTCCGCTAAGTTTGCATCGTTGTCCTGCTAAGAAGCTCTTAGGCATCAATATCTTGACCGCGAAGATGCCTAATCTTCTTGGCCGATTGCCGCCCGTTAGCCTTGCCCACCCTTTTCCGAAGAAAGCTGTATTAATGGCAGACACTCCGATCCTGTTGCGAGAGCAGCAGTACCACAAAATCAAAGCTGTCCTGGCTCGCCTCCGAATGGACGCAGCGGCGAAAGTGATTTTCCTGGTCGATAAGGATGGACAGGAAATCGCAGTCCAGGGCGAAGTGGGAAATCTTGACACAACAAGCCTGGCCTCGCTGGCTGCGGGGAACGTTGCAGCTACCGGAGGCATGGCTCAGTTGATTGGTGAAAAGGAGTTTCCGACGCTTTCACACGAAGGCGAGCGAGAGAGCATTCACATATCTGTAATTGGCAGACTGCTTCTGGTAGTCGTCTTCGACGAGCGCTCAAGCCTCGGTTTAGTAAAACTGCGGAGCAAGCAGGTATCACAACAGATTTCCATCCTGCTCGATGAAATCACCAGCGCCGACAACAACGATTTGGAGTCGCCCTTCGCTGGAATAACCGATGCAGACATTGACAGTCTCTTCAGCTAGCAAAAAAGTGCCATGACCTTTATTAATTACGCATCCCGGGAGATCAATTGCAAGATCGTCTATTACGGACCTGGTCTCTGCGGTAAGACGACAAACCTGCAATACATTTTTGACTCGACGGCACCCCAGGCCCGAGGCAAGCTAATCAGCCTCGCTACCGAGACGGACCGAACTCTGTTTTTTGACTTCATGCCGTTAGAACTGGGAACCGTTCGCGGATTTAAAACGCGTTTTCATCTCTACACTGTACCGGGGCAGGTTTTTTATGACGCATCGCGCAAACTAATTCTGAAGGGTGTAGACGGAGTGGTCTTTGTCGCCGACTCTCAGGAAGAGCGGATGGATGCGAATATTGAATCGCTCTACAATTTGGAAGAGAACCTGCGCGCCCAGGGTTACGATCCGGAGAAGATTCCTTACGTGCTGCAGCTGAATAAGCGCGACTTGCCCAATGTTCTTCCGCTCGAGGAACTGACAGCGGAACTGCGAAGAAACGGAGAGCCGGTGGTTGAAGCCGTCGCGTCATCCGGTCCCGGCGTCTTCGACACCTTAAAAGCGGTCGCCAAGCAGGTTTTAACGGAACTCAGGAAGGGCTAATGCGGCTGAGGTCAGTCGAGCGACTTCAGCATTAGCAAACCATCTCCGCCGTTAGAGTAATATTTCGGCAGTCTTTGGGTGATGGCATATCCCAGATTCTCGTAGACCCGTTGCGCTGCGGTATTTAGCGATCTCACCTCGAGTCGAACCAACCTCACATTCCGACGCCTAAACCCCTCTTCAACTTGCAACATTAAGCGCTTCGCCAGGTGACGACGGCGATGTTCTGGTGACACGCCGACTGTCGTAACGTGTCCAGTGTGATCCGGTTCGACGAGTCCGATTACAAATCCAACCATCACACCGCCGGGGGTAACTGCGCGGTAAGAGACTGATTCAGAAGCGGTCAGAAGATACTCAAAGGTCTCCCGACTATAGGCTTCACCGTCTACGAAGCAGCGCTGATCAAGACGCCAACACTCGTCAAGCTGGGAAATCGTGAGGGGACGTATGTCATACCTTGTGCCGGCCACCGGAAACGTAGCGCGCTCCGGTTGAGCGGGATACTTCTCCTGAGGCGCCGCAGGCGACCACCAGCGAGTGCGAATTTTCTTCAGAACAGCCATTAGTCACGACGTTGGTTCGTCACACTTAGTTTAGCATCATCGTTTTCAGGATCACTAGATCACAAGCATGCAGTCACCGTAGCTATAAAACCGATAACGCGCGTCAACTGCGTGCTTGTAGGCCCCAAGCATTAGCTCGTGACCGGCGAAAGCACTAACGAGCATCAGCAGCGAAGATCGTGGGAGATGGAAGTTTGTCAGGAGAGCGTCGGCGATTTGAAACCTGTAGCCCGGAACGATCGTGAGTGCAGCGTTCCCCCGAGTTGGCCTTAGCCATCCGTCCGAGTCTGCCCCGGACTCCAAAGCTCGGGTTGTGGTAGTGCCCACGGCGATCACTCTTCCTCCTCGCGCCCGCGCTTCATTAACCGTGTCGGCCGTCACCTTACTAATCCGATAGCGTTCGGCCGCGACACTATGCTGGTCAGTATCTTGAACGCGAACCGGTTCAAATGTTCCATAGCCAACGTGCAGCGTGATCTCTGCCAGTTTCGTTCCGACCTGCGAAATCTGTTCAAGAATTCGCGGAGTGAAATGCAGCCCGGCAGTGGGCGCGGCGATCGCTCCTCTTTCACGGGCGAAAAGCGTCTGGTAACGCTCGCAATCTGCTGTGGTCGACCCGGCCGGCCTGCGAATGTAGGGAGGCAGCGGCATGACGCCAATCTCATTCAACACAGTCTCCCAGCGGTCCCGGCAAGTAAATCGAAAATGGTGCAGACCCGTCCCCGGAACCGCGATGACTTCGGCGGACAGTCGTCCGTCAGCAAAGCTAACCAAGGCGCCTGGTTTTAAGCGACGGCCAGGTCGAACCAGAGTCTCCCAGACAAATGGTTCCAGCTCGCGCACGAGCAGAATTTCCACCCCACCGCCCGATGGCTTACGCCGTCCGATTAGACGCGCGGGAAACACGCGCGTGTTATTGATTACCAGGACATCTGTACTGTTCAAATGTTGTGGTAACTCTGCAAAGCGTGAATCAGTCCAGGTTTGTGCCTTCCGGTCGACAATCAGCATCCGTGAGGCATCGCGCTCCGGCAGCGGGTGCTGCGCGATTAGCTCTTCGGGTAACTCGTAATCGAAGGCGGAAATCTGCATTACCGACAAAGGCGAGATGGGAATTCAGTTCAGGCCGGGTAACTTAGGTTCTGGATAATGGGGATGCTCGCGGTGAAAGACCGCCGTAAGTTGGGCGCCAAACAAAAGGATCAAACTGGATACATAACTCCACGAGAGTACTGCGACCACCGCACCTACCGATCCGTAGATCTGATCGTAATGGAAATAATTTAAGCTCCAGGCGAAAGTATACTTCGCCAATTCCCACAATAAGCCTCCCAGAACCGCGCCGGGCAAAGTGTCGCGCAACGTGACTTCGGCCTTGGGCATGAACCGGTAGACCACCACAAAGAGCACTACAGTCACCAGCAAGCTAATAACAGCATAGATGCCTTGCCAGAAAACACTGCCCGCCGAAAGCAAAAGCGGATAGTTCGCTATCTGACGCGGAGAAAGCCTGTCGGCCATATCGCGAAGTGCGACAACAATCGAAGTCACTGCGACCGACAACGCGAGCAATAGCCCGATGATTCCAATCATCCCGATGGTGAGGGCCCGTCCGTGCCAGAAGGTGCGCGCAGTGGTCCCCCAAATTCGATTCAACGCGCGTTCGATCACTGCAAAAACCCAGGAGCCGGCCCACAGAACAACTACGAAACAGCTGATGATCACTCCGGTTCCCACTGAAGAGAATGAGTGAATCGTCTCACGTAAAAAGGTTCGTGATCCGGGGTAGACATCCACGGCGCGGGTGATGAGTTCATTTGCCGCCGTGATCTTGTTACTGATCGCGAGCATCAGGAGCAGTGCCGGAAACAGGGCCATCAATCCGAAATAGCTCATGGCCGCAGCGGAAGTGAAAAGGTCGTTTTCGTGAAATTGGTGTATTGAGTGACTAAGAATCGAGCGCCAGGGCCCGCGATTGCGCACCCCGAAAGAATGACGACTAAACGAGGACAGCCTTCTCATAAGCGTTCAAACCTGCAGGGGGAAGGTTAACTCAGCAACCCTACCAAAATCTTTACTGGGAATCGAACAGGTTGGGCTTGTGGGGATTTGCGGGGTTAATGCCGAAGTGTTCGTAAGCGCGTCTGGTCGCCATGCGTCCGCGCGGTGTACGGTCCAGAAACCCGATTTGAATTAAGTAAGGCTCAATAATCTCCTCGATCGAATCCTTCTCTTCATGAATTGAAGCCGAGAGTGTACCCAGTCCAACCGGGCCGCCGTCGAATTTCTCGATAATCGTCAGCAGGAGTTTGCGGTCCATCTCGTCGAGGCCATAGGTGTCAACTTCCATGCGATTAAGCGCATCGTGCGCGATCTCTTTGGTAATCTGGCCTTCGTAATCAACCTCGGCATAATCGCGGACTCGCCGGAGCAGGCGGTTAACTATTCTCGGTGTACCTCGCGACCGGCGGGCAATTTCGCGAGCGCCGTCTTCATCAATCTCCACGCCAAGAATTTCCGCAGAGCGTTTGCAAATGACTTCAAGGTCCTCGTGGGGATAGAAATCCAGATGAAAGACGATGCCAAAGCGGCCACGTAAAGGCGCCGTGATCAAGCCGGCGCGGGTAGTAGCGCCGACGAGTGTAAACTTTGGTAGATCCAACTTAATGGAGCGAGCGCCGGCACCCTGACCGATAAGTAAGTCGAGGTTATAGTCTTCCATCGCGGGATAAAGCTTTTCTTCCAAAGCCGGCAAGAGACGATGGATTTCGTCGATGAAGAGAACGTCGCCTTCCTGTAGATTTGTTAAGAGCGCGGCGATATCGCCAGCTTTTTCGATTGCCGGCCCTGCCGTTGAGCGCAACTCAGCACCCATCTCATTGGCAATGATGTTGGCGAGCGTGGTCTTTCCCAGACCCGGCGGACCGGTTAAGAGAACGTGGTCCAGCGCTTCACGCCGGCCTAAGGCGGCCTTCATGTAAACGCGCAGATTCTCCTTGACTTGTTTTTGGCCGATGTAATCAGCAAGCCTCGTCGGACGCACGGTCAGCTCAAACTGACGATCGGCATCGTTTGGTGCTTCGTCGTGCACTCTTACCGGTTGTTCTTTAGCCATGATAGACGCCGTTGGCTGATGTTACTGATTAGGACTAGCCCTTTGCCAGTTTGCGCAAACTCAGTCTTAAGATTGATTCTACCGAAACATCGCCTCCCTCGCTTAGCGCGGAGGTCACAGCTTTCTCTGCCGCACTTCGTTGGTAACCTAAATTCAGCAGGGCGGAGAGCGCGTCCGCGCGAATCGCGTCCTCCGTCGGTGGCGCCGCAGCATCCACTCTGGTTCCTAGCTTCTCCTCGAGTTCAGCCGAAGAAAGTGAAGCGACCTTATCACGAAGTTCCACCACAAGCCGCTCGGCGGTTTTGCGCCCTACGCCGGGAATCAGCGTAAGTTTGGCGAGATTGTTGGTGCGAATAGACGCAATCATTTCGTCGGCACTCATTCCCGAGAGCAGCGTGATTCCCAGTTTCGGTCCAATACCACTGACAGAGATCAGTCGCAAAAAAAGTTCACGTTCGCGAGCTGTTTTAAAGCCATAGAGTTGCAACGCATCTTCGCGAACGTGAGTGTAAATACGAAGCTGGATGTTCGCTCCAGGATCTTCAAGTTCATAAAACGTGGAAAGCGGAATTGAGACTTCGTAGCCCACACCAGCCACGTCGAGTATTACGGACGTCGCTTGTTTCGAAAGAAGTGTGCCTGACAGGTGTGCGATCATGTATCTGTTGAAGCGCTCGCGATTGTAGTTTAGGGATGCCAGCTTCGGCAACGAGATACCGAGTTTCAAGTTTAAAGTTTCAGGCCATCGAATTCAGAATGAAGCAACCGGTCGGTACATAACCGCGAGCGGGTAGCAAGCACCTTCACGAACGCTGCACTTAACTACAGTACGGGAGCGGTAGCGACCCGATTTCAACGACCGATACTGGTTTGTCTAAACGTGAAGCATCACGTTCCTTGAGTGCAGTCGCTACCGCTCCCGTACTGTTATTGAGCTGTAACCTTTGAGTACTCGCTTCCCAGGTAGCGAGCGGATGCGTCGACAGTTCCGGGGCAATTCCGAGAACAGACGAGACGAAAACCGAGACCCGGTTGTTACCATTCACTGTGAAATGGGTCTATACTGACGCATCAGGTTCCCTCGAAATGAAGTCAGAAAAAATCTCAGAACTTACAACCAATCGCCTGAGCGTTTACCTTCGCTGCTTGAATACTCTTGCAGCCGCGAGGATCACGACCATCTCATCACAGGCGCTCGCCGAACAGTTCAATCTCAATTCCGCGCAAATAAGAAAGGACCTCGGCTATTTCGGCGAGTTTGGGGTTCGGGGTGTCGGCTATTACGTCGAGGATTTGCGCGATCACATCACGAAGATTTTGGGTCTTGACACCGCCCATCGCGTCGCCATCATCGGCGCGGGCCGACTGGGAACGGCGCTCGCCAACTATCAGGGCATTGCGAAATCGAACTTCACCGTAGTCGCCTTGTTTGACAACGACGCCGAGAAGATTGGCACACACCTCGGTTCCGCCGCGGTCCAGGTCTTCGACGTTAAGCATATTGCTCGCGTAGTGAAGCAAGACGGTGTCGATGTCGCTGTAATCGCAGTCCCCGCGCGCGCGGCGCAGAAAGTGTTGAACCAGGTAATGGCTGCAGGCGTAAGGGCCGTGCTTAACTTTGCTCCCGCATCACTGAGCGCACGCCTGGGGGTGAAAGTTAAGACAGTTGACCTAATGACTTCGCTGGAATCATTGTCTTATTTCCTATCGCGGCCGGAAGTAAGTGTTGTGACCAATGCGCGACGCAGAAGCGGCCTCGAAGACGCCCTGGGACAAAGAGAGCGCGAACTTTAACTCAATAACGGATGGATGAGCAGACCGCTCGACGCGAAATAGTTCGCATCGGGCAACTCATGTATGAACGAAGTTACGTTGTCTCTTCTGACGGCAACGTGAGCGTTCGTCTCGAAGATGGCCGAATCGTCGCCACCCCCACGATGACGTGCAAGGGGCGTATGGACGAGGATTCGCTGGCAATAACCGATGCGAAGGGTAAGCAACTCAGCGACCGCAAGGCGTCAAGCGAGTTGGCGATGCACATTCTGATCTACAACGAGCGGCCGGACGTGAAAGCGGTCTGTCACGCGCATCCTCCGCACGGCACCGCATTCGCCGTTGCCGGTCTGGCGATCGATCAGCCGATTCTTTCCGAAGTTATTTTGACGTTGGGGTGTGTGCCCCTGGCTTCCTATGGCACACCTTCTACTGACGAGTTAACGGAAGCGATGCGTCCCCTCGTAAAGCATCACAACGCGTTGCTAATGGCAAATCACGGGGCAGTTGCATACGGCGCGGACCTTTGGCAGGCTTTCGATCGCCTGGAGACTTTGGAACACACAGCTCGTATCGCGATCCTGGCGCGCATTCTCGGCGGTTCGAAGAATCTGCCTGTCGATGCAATTGAAAAATTGATTAACGTGCGCGAAGCGGCAGGGTACTTGGGCGAAAGCGCGCGCTGTCAGGCGTGCGGATACCTGCACGAAACTCAGTTGACGTGTCCCAGCGGCGACCGCCCGCCAGTTTCGGGGTATCATGAACCGGCGACAAATGGCGGTGGAAAGATTGCGTTAACGAGAGAAGAGCTTGTTGAGTTGTTGGCGCAAGCTGTAGACAGCAAATTGTGAATCGTGAATCCTAAATCGTCGCTCGGAGTCATAACCGTTTAAGGTCTGACTGCTATCAAAGACTTACGATCAACGATCAACGATTCACGATTTACCCATTCAGGCGAAGAGGAGCATGAGAGATGCCACAAGAAGCACTCGGCATGGTGGAAACAAAAGGTTTGGTGGCAATGATTGAGGCCGCCGACGCAATGGTCAAAGCCGCGAACGTTACCCTCGTCGGCTACGAGAAAATCGGCGCGGGTTTTGTTACGGCCATAGTCCGTGGCGATGTCGCCGCTGTTAAAGCTGCCACCGATGCCGGAGCTGCCGCGGCGCGCCGAGTTGGCGAACTGGTCAGCGTCCACGTGATTCCTCGTCCGCATGGCAGCGTGGACGACGCACTTCCAATCGGGAACCGCGGCTAAGCATGATCATCGCGCGCATCCTGGGAACCGTAGTGGCTACACAGAAGGACGAGCGGCTCCTCGGTAAGAAGCTTCTAATCGTTCGTCCGGTAAACGTCGACGGAACGGACACCACAGGCTACGTGGTGGCAGTTGATACTGTCGGCGCCGGCTTCCACGAAAAGGTCCTGGTTGTCGCCGGCTCCAGCGCGCGTCTGGCGCAGGGGATGAAAGATGTCCCTGTCGACGCGGCGGTAGTCGGCGTGATCGATACGGTTGATATAACCGGATAGCCCAAAGTCCAATGTCCAAAGTCTGGTTAGCCTGAGGGCAGTGTAATCTTGACGTTGGGCTTTGGACATTGGACCTTGGACACTGAGTTTGAAAATGCAACTCGCTCGCGTAATCGGAACAGTCGTAGCCACCGTCAAGAATGAGTCGCTGGCAGGACGTAAACTCCTCGTCGTCCAGACCTTGAATAAGGACCTGCAGCCCTCAGGTAAGCCGCTCGTCGCGGTTGATTCAGTTGGGGCGGGAATCGGCGAACTGGTTTTTTGGTGTCGCGGCAAAGAAGCGAGTTTTCCTTTCAAACGAGAAGACACGCCAACCGATTGCACGATTATCGGCATCGTGGATTCTGATGCTCATGTCACACAAGGTACCCGAAGTCGTAAGTAGTCGGGCGAGGAGCGCCGCAGACCAATGATTCTCGCGCGAGTTCTAGGTAACATCGTTGCCACGCAGAAGAATCGTCGTTACGACAACGCCAGCGTCATGCTCTGTCAGCAGGTCACACCCGAAGGCGATGAGATGGCGACGACAGTACTGGCGCTTAATTCCGTCGACGCAGGTGTCGGTGACACTGTCCTGATTGTGCAGGAAGGTTGGAGCGCTTCAACCGCGGCAACTGGCAAGCCTGGAGCGGCAATAGATTCTGCAATTGTAGGCGTGGTGGATCGAATCGATCTGTTGAAGGAACTATGAGTACGGAATCGGATCACGCTCGAGAAATTGCTGAACGCATTGCGCGTCGCGTGTCTGGCTCTGCTCTCAGTCCGATCACTACCGCGCACCCTGAAGTCGGTTCAGACCTTGCCGCCGTTCGTGCAGGCATTAACGAACTCCAAAGAAGGCTGGCGCAGTTGGAAGCGAAAGTTAGTTCAGATTCCACTGCCCCTAAGGAACAAACATTCAAACCTGCTATGGCAACGAGCGGGCGGCAAAGGTCGACGCCAGCCACCCATTCACCCTGGCTTGCCGGAATTAACGCCACCTACTCGCATCCCAGTGAAGAAAAGTTTGGCGTAGAGGAAGCCACAGTTTCCGAGCTGGTCGACTTCTTCGAGAAAGAGAAGGTGTGTAGCGTCGAACCAGGTGGCAAACCTTGCGACCACTGCGCGATGTGCAGCTCCCGGGGCTTCTGACATCCTCAGCGCAAATAAAGTAAATGGAATCCCGAAAAGCGAGAGGCCGCCCGAAAGCGGCCTCTGTGATTTGTGACGACTAGGTCAGATGCTACTGCGTCGGCGCGGGGCTTGGGCGCAAACTGTTCGCATCAATCCGCGGAGCTTGCGAGGCTCCTTCCTCGGCCTTGAAATAAGGCTCTTCTTTGAAACCAAAAAGCTTAGCGGAAATTACGGTCGGGAATCGTGCGCGGGTTGTGTTGTAATCCTGCACCGCATTGTTATAGTCCAGGCGCGCAGTGGCAATTCGATTCTCGGTCCCCGCTACCTCATCCTGCAACTTCAAAAAGTTTTGGTTCGACTGTAACTGCGGATATGCCTCCTGTAACACCAGCAACCGGCCAATCGTCCCGCCGAAGCTATTGGCCGCATCAATCACCGCCTGCTTCTGTTCAGGGCTCTTGTCCCCGGCCTCACCCTGAGGGGCCTGTTGCGTCGCATTTAAGAGCCGGGATCTGGCTTCGGCAATCTTGCCAAAGACTTCCTGCTCCTGAACGCCGGCAAGTTTGGCCGACTCGACCAGGTTGTTTATCAGGTCAGCCCGCCGCTGCAGTTGTGTCTCCACATTGGCCCATTTGGCCTTTACGGTCTGCTGTTTGGTGGTCAGTGTGTTGTAGCCGCACCCGCTCGCCGTTAACGATACGAAAACGACCATTGTTAGCAGCAGGGCTTTTTTGTAAGTCATAGTTGCTCTCCAGATTGTTATGAACTTAGTGCAGGGGCGTATTTTCCAGTCTGGCTTCATCCACCGCTTCGACGACCCGCTCGACTTGCAAAAGGTAAGCCGCGAAGAGGTCGTTTGCCTCTTTATCGGTAGCGGGCGTCTCTCCAGTCGCGCGAATGGCGAAGATCTTCTCGAAGGGCTCGGCGTCCAGCTTTAACAAACGAACAGTGGCCCGGACACAATCAGGTTTGGCGACTGGCGCTGACTCTCCGTGCAAAATCAATACGGCGCGGAAGAGCGCCGCAAAACTTGCCAGGCTGTCGCTCATCAAGTCACATAGCCTGGCGACGGAAATTGATGCAGGAATGTAGAGCCGCCGCAATTGAATCAGTTTGCTGCGTAATTCGTACTCCGCCTGGTGGCGCAGGTGGGCGTCGGAGAGTTTGACGAATTCGAAAGGGTCTAGTCCAAAGAGCAGAATGCGCGCCTGGGACATCTGGTGAAACTCGATGGGAAATACATCAGCTGCGTCCGACAACTCTTCAACGGTAAAGTACACCGGGAGCGGATGGCCAAGGCGCTGCCACTCTCTCATTGGCGCCTGCGCCTGGCGCAGGTCTTCCGGGGTGATGCGTTGCAGCGCGATCAGGAGATTGTAGTCAGAACGCAGCTCAATGTGGTCGCCGGCAGCAGCGGATCCGTAAAGCACCACAGACGCGAGATTGTCGCCATGCGTTGCACGCAGGTCCTCGATTAAACTGTTGAGAGCTTCCTGAACGACTGTCTTAGGCATTTTTCCTGTTTAGTATCCTTACATACTAGCAGAGGTTAGTTAACGACCGAAGACTGTAGAAACGTCGGCACCTTATTTGGAAACGGAGTTCAATCATCGGATGTACAAAGCTCAATCTGTATTGAATGTTGTTCTAATTTGTAGTCCCTTAGGCTGAGCCAGCACCGGTGCGCTCTGATTTTTTCTAATGCAACTCTCAGTGTGCACCGCAACCTTACTGCTACCAACTGCCGCCAGCCCCGCCTCCGCCGGCGCTTCCACCGCCGAAGCCGCCGCCAAAACCACCGCCACCAAATCCTCCACCTCCACCGCCCCAGCCTCCGCCGCCGAAGCCGCCGCTACCCCACCCGCTGCTTGAATCACCACGTCCGCCGCTGCTCAATAGGGAACTTAACAACAACCAGCTCAACCAGCCGCCGCCACCGCCTCGGCCGCCACCACGTCCGCCGCCTTTCATCGAAGAGACAATAAGGATCAATACGCCGAGAATTATCAACAGTGTGCAGCAGGAACTCGAAAGTCCCCCGCTGCGGCGGGCTGCAGCGGGCCGTTCAGGTGATTCCCTATATGCGTATCGCTGATCAATACCGTCGATTGAAAAGCCGCGCTTTTCTGCCAGCGTGGCGACGTACGCCTGCACGGTTTCGTAGATACCCTGACTGTAATTTCCCTTTTTGAAATGAGGAACCAGGCGTTCACGCTGGATTTGCCCCACCAGGCCATCGTTAAGGTCAGCCTCAAGATGGTAGCCCACCTGCGTGTAGTATTTGCGATCCTTTACAGCGATCAATAACAGAAAGCCGTCATTAGTCTTCGAGCCTATTCCCCAGCCGCGATAAACGGCCAGCGAATAATCGAAAATGTCCATGTCGCCCGTGGTGTCAACCGTCACCACGGCAAACTCAATATTGGCGCGCTCTTTAAGATTTAGATAAATCGATTCGAGCTTCTTCCTGGTTTCCGGATCGATGACGTTGGCGTTATCGACAACTGGTGTGAACGGTTGCGGAAGCGGGATAGGGGACTGCGGAGGAGTTTGACCGAGCGCCTTTCCGAATGGGAGTCCGTTGCTGCCTGCCAGGCCCAGGATGATCGCAAAGGCGATGACGAAGGGTGCAACGCGAGAAGAAAAGGTCAACCTTGATCTGGACAACATTGTAAGCAACAGCAATTGGGATTTCGCGATTACCTTACCCCTCAATCAGCCTGTGTAACAAATAGAACAAAGCCACTCCTACAAAAACGACGATGGAGACTGTCGGGTTCCTGTGTTCGTTGTGGTTAACTTCGGGAATCAAATCGCTCGCCGCCACATACAGCGTCACTCCAGCCGAAAAGGGAAGGGCATACGCTATGGCGGAGTGAACTCTTGCCTGTAGCAATGCCACGCTAATAACCCCCGCGAGTGTAGCCGCACCGATCGCAGCCGTTGCCAGTAGGGCTTTTGTCGATGAACGTCGCGAGGCCAGCATAATTGAAGCTACGGTGAATCCCTCGGGAATCTTGTGCAAGAGAATAGCGATGAACACCAGCAGACCAACGCGGAAGCTAACAAGAAGCGCTGCCGCGATTGAGACGCCGTCAAAGAATGTATGAATGAGGAGCCCGCCCACCGCCGTGTAGGCCGCAGAAGGCTTCATGAAGGATTCAGGGTGAGTTTCCGCACCGAAGTGAAAATGCGGCGCAATGGTGTGTTCGAAGAGCTGAATCACCAAGTAACCGGCCAGGAGCAGAGTCATCGCCCCAACTACCGATTCGGCAGCGCTGGCGCCGCCGCGGTCTTCCGACCAGATGCTAATTGTTTCGGGAAGAATTTCGATGAAGATGGCGGCCAGCATGAAACCGGCGCCAAGCGCGACGAGATACTTGAGAAAACGCTCTCCCAGCCGGTGAACTCCCGCCTTGATCAAGACGAGTCCACCAACCAGATTCGCCAACGCCGCGAGAACGCCGAATAGGAGAAGTTCGGGCAGGCGTCCGAAAGTTTGCTCCATCCGATGTTACTCAGTCAGCGATCTAAAGGATTTCGTCACGGCGGGCCAATATACATCATGCCCCAGCGCTTGGCTATTTCGAGCCGAGCGACATGGGTCTTGAATTGCTTGCACCAGAACCTGGAGTCGGACGCAAGACAGGAGAGAGGCTAAGGCGACAGCGACGAGGTGTAGAGCGAGATTCCACTCATGACGCGGGTTCGCGAAGTTAATCCTCAGCGTCGGCTCTGGCGGACAACAGGCGAACAGTTAAGTCGGAAAACAGCAGGGGAGAAGTTAGAAAAAACCCTAACTGCCTGATTTATCTATTGACAGTAAAACACCCCAAGCGTACTATCCAGCGTCGGGTGGTCAAAAGTGGTCGGAAGTGGGTGCAACCTCGTTAGCGCCGATCATTTAGCTACTTTTCCTAGGCCACCCGCCACTCTAACGATGATAGGCGCTGATTATGCTTCGGGGAAACTACACGGCCCGAATAGACGTGAAGGGTCGGCTCAAGGTGCCGACGCAGTTTCGCCGCCTCATTGAAGAAAAGTACGGGTCTGAGTTTTACATCACAAGTCTGACGGGCGACAACGTCCGCATCTATCCGCTGCCCGAATGGGAATCGATCGAGCAAAGACTAGCGCTCTTGCCGACGATGGACCCAGCAAGGCGCAAGTTCCTTGACAGGACAAACTACTACGGCCAACAGGCAGCGATTGACGGTCAGGGCCGGGTGTTGATTCACCCCCTCCTGCGCAAGAGCGCGGCAGTTGTCGGTGACGTCGCGGTTCTCGGGTACCTGACGTACCTGGAGGTTTGGGAACTCGATAAGTTCAAGGCCCGCATGCTGGCAGATCCCTATACGGAAGATGACGAGGCTGCGATAGCAAGACTGGGGATTTAGAGTGACTCATTCTGGCTCCGAATTGCCGATCGTCGATTGCGGATTGCCGATTCACGAACGAGTTGTCAGTTCTTTGAACAAGATCACGGGGCGGTGGTGATGGCTGCGCCTTTGGGGGGCAAAGGCGCGCCCCATCGCCCCGTGCTGCTTGGGGAAACGATTGAATTCCTCGCCCCGCAACGTGGAGGCCTCTTCGTCGATTGCACATTAGGCCTCGGCGGACACAGCGAAGCCATCCTCGAATCCTCAGACACTACTCGCGTAATCGGCATCGACCTGGATTCCGAGGCACTGCAAAACGCCGAGAAGCGTCTGGCTCGATTTGGTGAACGCTTCCGTGGAGTGCAGGCAAACTTCCGGGAAATCCGATCGATACTCAGTAAGGAGTCGGAGGTGAACGGTGTTCTGGTGGATCTGGGAGTTTCTTCCCTGCAATTTGATTCGCCGGAACGAGGATTTAGTTTTCGTTGGGATGCGCCCCTCGATATGCGGATGGATGCGACGGGGGACGATGAAACCGCCGCTGATCTTCTGCTGCGGCTCCCCGAAGAAGAAATTGCCAGAGTTCTTTTCGAGTATGGGGAGGAGCGGCGCTCGCGCCGTATCGCCAAGTGGATCGTCGAAAAGCGGGAACAAGGAACGCCGGTAACGACAACTAAGGCCCTGGCCGACCTGGTTCAACGCGCGGCCGGCCACGGCAACACCAGGGGGATCCATCCGGCGACGCGTACCTTTCAGGCCTTGCGGATCGCCGTCAACCGCGAACTCGAGGGACTGGATCAATTCGTCGCCACAGCTATCGATCTTTTACAACCGGACGCACGATTTGTAGCGATCAGTTTCCACTCGCTGGAAGATCGCATCATCAAGCAGGAACTACGGCGCCAATCTGGTTATTGCCAGTGTCCACCCCGAGTCCCAATTTGCTCGTGCGGCGCGCAAAAAAGAGTTGAGATCTTAACCAGGCGTCCGGTAGTTCCTGACGAAAAAGAGATAGAGCAAAATCCGCGAGCCCGCAGCGCAAAATTGCGCGCTTGCCGGAGGTTGAGCTCAAGCCCAGCTTCCTAAGTTCTGTTTAGTTTCAAAGTGAGTCATTGGAGACCCGATGCACAGCCACCCTCTAGAACTTCGCAACTCAAGTATTCAGCGGGAACGCGATCGCGGGGCACTCTCCCGTTTGGCGCTGCAACTCGGCTGCGCCTTAATACTCGCGGGGGGCTTTGTGTTTGCCGCGAAGCAACATTTCGCCGCGGTTTATTATGGGTACGAAAGCGAGTCGCTGCGAATTGAAAAACAGAAGCTTCTGGACGAACAGCATCGCCTGCTGCTTGAACGGGAGCGCGCGTCGTCACCCGCGCATCTTGAGTTGGCGGCCCGTCAATTGGGATTAAGGCCGCTGCAGCCGGGACAGGTTGGAACACGGAAAACAAACGCTCGAAGCCAACTGCCAGTGGCTGCAGCCCTGATTCGTCCATCCGCTCCGTTCAATCGTTAGCAGCTAGTTTCAACGACGCCACCCAGGCGAAGTCGATCAAGGTTGGTGCTGTTTCCCTGGCGGTACCGGTAGAAGGGGATCATCTCGGCAATGTTGGCACGCCTTTCCGCTGAATCAAAAATTCGACCCGATGCTTCAATCCGCCGCGCGCTTTTGGTCGCGGCATTTATTGTCTTTTGGGTGCTGGTAATCAGTGCGCGTCTGGTCTACCTCCAGGTTTCGCAGCACGAAAGCCTTGGTGAGCGCGCACGCAATCAACAACAACAAACGATTGAAACGAGCGCGCAACGCGGCACCTTACTCGATCGGCAGGGGCGGGAACTCGCCCGCAGCGTGCAAACGGAATCTATTTTTGTTGACGCCGCGATGCTGGAAAACGCCGGCGATGTGAAGTGTGTCGCTACTCAGTTGGCGTCAGTTCTGCCGCTTGAAGGGAAGTCTCTTGCGCGCAAACTCGAAGAAGCCAAAGCGAAGAAGCGCAGGTTTGTTTGGATTGCCAGGCGCCTCCCGGCGGAACAGGCGGCCCGGATTCGCGGCTGGGGATTACCGGGGGTGAACTTTCGTTTGGAACCGCAGCGGTTTTATCCCAACGGTTCAATTGCCGCGCACGTGCTTGGCTTCGTCGGCATTGATGGCGTTGGACTGGGCGGAGTGGAGCAGTTCTATGACAGAAAGATCACGGGGGAACCGGGACAGCTATTTATCGAAAAAGACTCCCAGGGAAATCCTTATGAGAGTTTTGAGCTCCCCGGAAAGCCAGGGCAAACGATTGTTCTGACGCTTGACCACTCAATTCAGTACCGCGCCGAACAGGCGTTGCTCGAAGCTGTTGCTCGCTCCCGCGCGAAATCCGGATCGGCAATCGTTCTTGATCCGCGCAGCGGCGAAATTCTCGCGCTGGCAAACGTTCCGACGTTTGATCCGAACAAACCCGGAGACGCGAAACCGGAAGCGCGGGCAAATTGGGCGTTGCAAAACATTTATGAGCCTGGTTCGACTTTCAAGATCGTTTCGTTCTCGGCGGCGCTCGAAAAAGGCCTTGTGAAGCCCGACGATCGGATTGACTGTCAGCGAGGAGCAATTACCGTCGCGGGCAGGCTCATCCATGATCATCATGCGTTCGGTTCGTTGACGATCACCGAGGCGCTGGCCAAATCAAGTAACGTCGCGGCAATCAAGCTCGGACTGCGCGTGGGCGACTCAACGATGTACGACTACATTAAGCGCTTTGGCTTCGGCTCGCGCACAGGAATCGAGCTACCCGGTGAGACGGCCGGGCTGCTAAGGCCCGTTGGTCGCTGGCAGCCATCTTCAATCGGCTCGATCGCTATTGGCCAGGAGATAGGAGTTACTCCTTTGCAGATGGCGGCTGCCTTTGGAGCCCTCGCTAACGAGGGCGTACGTGTGGCGCCACATCTCGTGCGGGAAATTCGCACACCTGCCGGGGCAACTGTTTACCAGGCAAACCCGGAACAACGCCGCGTAGTCAACGGCGAAACCGCCCGCGCTCTGCGACGCATGCTCGAGAGTGTGACTTTGAATGGCACCGCCAAGCTCGCTCAGCTCAATGGCTATACAGCCGCGGGGAAGACCGGAACCGCGCAAAAGATTGATCCCAAAACAAAAACCTATTCGCGAACAAAACACGTTGCTTCTTTCGTTGGTTTCGCTCCGGTTGAGAATCCGGCTGTTGTGATCATCGTCGTAATTGATGAGCCCGGCGGCGCTTACCATGGCGGTGACGTTGCTGCTCCGGTCTTTCGGACGATAGCCGAACAAACATTGCCTGATCTGGGGGTTGTCCCGGATACGTATTTCAAATTGCCGGAAGGGTTGGTTGCCGAAGCCGCTGACTCAGAAGATGCAGACGGGCCGACCAGGACGCGACTTGAGAAAGGACAGAACGATGAGGCGCGCCGGGCGACTATGCCCAGCGTTGGCGGGCGCGACAGCAAGGGTGATGAAGTTATCTATGCAGTTGCAAACAACGGATTCATGCTGATGCCCGACTTGAGCGGACGCAGTGTTCGAGATGTAGCGCGCGCCTGTACGCAGTTGGGGCTAAGAGTAGAGGCGCGAGGAGAAGGACGAGTAACAAAACAAAATCCGGCGCCAGGAACCGAGTTGGCGTCAGGGCAAATTGTCTACATAGATTTCGGCCGGACGAATTGACTGAGCAAGGAGGTCGCGCGTCTTTAGTGAACCACACTGCTGTTTGAAGTAACCCTGAACATTACGGAGCCGCAAATGATCCCCCAAAGAAGGCTGAGCCGTGACGGTTATGGAAATGGAGTAAGCTGTCGAGTGGAAGCATGCCGAAGACGACTACGCATCGTGCGTTCAAACGGGCTTCAGGTTCGCTTTGACGGACGCACCTCGGAATTCTCGGCTGACATTGCCGATTTAAACGGCGTGACTTTCGCAAATTTGGAGTTCGGCACGAACGAGTCTGAGAGCCAGGATGAGGTTGGAATAACGTGAATGTCAGGGAAGCGTCGATATTAATGGGCGCTGATGCGAGTCTTGTAAGCGCCAAGTTATTTGACAAACAAATTGTAGATTTCTCAATTGATTCGCGATCGGCTAAAGCGGGCGAACTCTTTTTTGCTTTGTCGCAGGAAGACTATGCCCGCGCCGGTTTCAATGGAACGTTTGCTGACGCGCACGAGTTTATCGCTGAAGCATTTGCGCACGGCGCGATTGCCGCCGTAGCTCGCAGCGAGCGCGTCTCTGGTGACGAGAAACTCAGTCGGTTGAAAGATCGATTACTGCTTGTCGATGACGCGATCGCCGCGTTGCAAACACTGGCGCATGAGGTTTACCAGGCGTGGGGCCGGCCGGTAATCGGAATTACGGGAAGCGCGGGAAAGACAACAGCCAAGGAACTAACGGCGCAAATACTCCGCGGGACTGGCAAACGAGTGTTGAAAAGCGAGCGAAACTATAACAACGGTCTGGGCCTCCCCCTATCGGTCTTGAAGATGGTAAGCGCAGGCCATTCGCCCGCAGATTTTGATCTGGCCGTCCTCGAAATGGGAATGTCGTCGCCAACACACGAGATTCGCCGTTTGGTGCAAATCACACCGCCGGATGTCGGGGTCGAGTTGATGGTAGCGCCCGTCCATCTTGAGTACCTGGGTTCGATAGAAAACATCGCCGCTGCCAAAGCGGAGCTAATCGAAGGACTGAAGCCAGACGGTGTCGCAGTGCTGAATGCCGACGACGAATGGGTAATTAAGATGCGTGACAAGCATCCCGGCCGCACGATCACTTTCGGCATCGACCGTCCGGCAGACGTCTCGGCCAGCGACATTAGGACAGGACATCTGGGGTTGATCGAGTTTCGCCTGCAGACGCCGTTAGGATCAGCGCCTGCGGTGTTGCCGATGAGCGGCCGTCACAACCTGATGAACGCGCTGGCCGCCGCAGCAGTGGCTACTTGCTTCGAAATGACTCCGGAAGAAATCGCCACGGCTTTGAATGACGCGCGGCCACCGGAGATGCGGGGCACGACGCTCAACTTTGCCGGCGGCTTTTCAGTTGTCGATGATTCTTACAACTCAAATCCCCGTTCGTTGATCAGCATGGTGCGAACGATTGTCGAAGCGAATGACGTCCGTCGGCGGCGCATCGTGATAGCGGGAGAGATGTTGGAGCTCGGACCCGATGCGGCTGAACTCCATCGCGAGGCGGGACGCGAGATTGCGCGCTTAGGGGTAAACGTTCTCTGGGGAGTTCGCGGCCTGGCGGAACAATTGGTTGCCGGCGCACAAGAGGCTGGTTTGAAGGAAACTCGCTTTTTCAATAACTCCGATGAAGCCGGAGCGGCGATTGTCGAACAGTTGACTGAAGGCGATCTCGTTCTGATCAAAGGTTCAAGAGGTGTCGCCACGGATAAAGTAGTGAGAGCGATTCGTCAGTCGTTTGAAGAAAAGTAGACAGCAGACAGTAGACAGGACAGCAGAAGGCAGAAAGCAGACGGCAGAGGGCGAAAACATTGAACAGCTTAACTACTGACTACTGTCTTCTGGCTACTGACCACTGACCACTGACAACTGACTTCCGATCAGATGATCTACTACTTCCTATACGAGCTGCTGTACGGCCACTTCAAAGAGAAGGATTGGTTCCTGATCAAGGCGCTCAATGTCTTTCAGTATGTCACTTTTCGCACTGCATACGCTTCGATCACGGCACTCTTACTGTCGCTGCTTTTTGGCGGCGCGCTGATCAGAGCGCTTAAAGGATGGAACATTGGCCAGCAGATTCGCGAAGAGGGGCCGCAGGCTCACATGGCCAAGCGTGGCACGCCCACGATGGGAGGCGTGCTGATTGTCGGTTCAGTGCTGATCTCCACACTGCTTTGGGCGCGACTTTCGAACGTCTATATCTGGACGGTGATCATCGCGACACTGCTCTTCGCGGCCATCGGTTTCATGGATGACTACGCGAAGATGGCCAAGCAGAGAAGTCTGGGTCTTACCGGCCGGCAAAAGTTGCTGTTTCAGTTTCTGATTGCGCTCGGTGTGTGGATTGTTCTTTTCATCTCGACGAAGTATCTGGCGAGTGACTATTCCTGGAATGTGAGCATTCCGTTTCTGAAAGCCACGGCGGAGCCCTACGGCGTCAGTTACATCGGGCCGTACCTCTATCTTCTTTTGATCGTCGTCGTGTTGATGGGATGGTCGAACGCGGTGAACCTGACTGACGGACTGGACGGCCTGGCGATCAGCGTGACCTTTGTCGCGATGACCGCGATGACCGGATTTACTTACCTGAGCAGTGACGCGCGTTGGGCAAGCTACCTGGAACTAACACACCGGCCGGAAGCGGCGGAGTTGACTGTCTTCTGCGGGGCAATGGCGGGAGCCAGTCTGGGATTTCTCTGGTACAACGCGCCGCCCGCCGAAGTCTTCATGGGAGACGTTGGCAGCCTGGCGATTGGCGGCGCGATTGGAACCGTAAGTATCCTGACGAAACAGGAATTCATGCTGGTGATGGTAGGCGGCGTTTTCGTAATGGAAGCGATGTCCGTGATGTTGCAGGTGAGCGTATTTAAAATGACCAAACGGACGACCGGCACCGGAAGACGGCTTTTCAAAATGACTCCGTTGCACCATCACTTTGAAATGCAGGATTGGAAGGAACCGAAGATAGTCTTTCGCTTTCTGATCCTGGCAATACTCTTTGCGCTGCTGAGTCTCTCTACTTTGAAACTGAGATAGAGCAGTTTCGAGTTTCCAGTTTCGAGTTTCGAGTGCGAGATTCGGCGGCGAACTCGAAACCCGGAACTCGAAACACGGAACTCGATTTGGAAGTTGCAGGCAGGAAAGTTTTGATCATCGGAGCGGCGCGCAGCGGAATTGCCTGCGCGAAGTTCTTAGCCGCTCGCGGAGCAGTTGTAGCCATCAACGATCAAAAGCCGCTCGCCGAGTGGAGCGCCGAAGCAGTTGCCCTAAAGAACGAAGGCATTGGTTGCGTTCCCGGCGAGACGCCCGGCTGGTTGCTCGACAATATTGAGCTCGTTGTAGTCAGCCCGGGCGTTCCAAGCAAAAGTATTCCGCTCAGATATGCGGAACGGGCCGGAGCGGAAGTTATCGGTGAAGTTGAATTGGCTTCGCGCTATTTGAAGGGCCGCATTGTTGCGATTACGGGTTCCAACGGTAAGACGACAACGACCGCCTTGATTGGTGAACTATTGAAGGACGCAGGGTTGAAAGTGCAGGTAGGAGGAAACATCGGCACGCCGCTGATTTCGCTGGTCAAGAGTTCCAGCGACGACGGGTGGACGGTGGTGGAGCTTTCAAGTTTTCAGTTGGAAACCATTAAAAGCTTTCATCCCGCGGTTGCGGTCGTTTTGAATGTAACGCCCAACCACATGGATCGTTACGAATCGTTCACTGACTACGCGGCGGCGAAGCACCGGATCTTTATGAATCAAACTCCTTCCGACGTGGCTGTCCTGAATGCCGATGATGAGGTCGTCTCGACCTGGGCTCAGGGCTTGCGCGCACGCGTTGTTGAATTCAGTACCCAACGTGAGTTGCCGGAGGGACTATTCCTGCGCAAAGGCCGCGAGTTAGTTTCGCGCATTGCAGAGGGCGAAAAAATTCTGTTGCGGCGCGATGAGATGTCCCTGCGTGGACTGCACAATGTTGAGAACGTGCTGGCCGCACTATCGGCTGGCCTGGCGTGTGGCGCAAGTCCGGACTCCATGCGGCGCACTATAAGTGGCTTTCAGCCGGTGGAACATCGACTCGAATTCGTTATTGAGATTGACGGCGTCAGGTTCTACAACGATTCGAAAGCGACGAGTGTCGACGCCAGTGTGAAGGCCCTAGAGGCATTTCAGGATGAGGCAGGAAAAGTGGTCTTGATTCTTGGCGGCCGGGGAAAGAAAGCGCCCTACGCACCGCTCGCCTCGCTGGTGCGAGCAAATGTGCGAGAACTGATCCTGATAGGAGAAGACGCCCAGACTATCGCGACGGAGCTGGGAGAGTTTGCGCCGAGCCAACGCGCTACAGACATGCGAGATGCCGTCAATCGTTCATTTGCTGTGGCGCATGCAGGTGACATCGTCCTGTTAGCCCCGGCCTGTGCCAGCTTCGATATGTTTGAGAGTTTTGAGCATCGTGGAAGGGTATTTAAGAACGAAGTCCAAAGTCTAACGTCCAAAGTCCAACGTCCCTCCAACTGATCTCGGCCTTGGACCTTGGACGTTGGACATTGGACCAGAATTACCAATGGCTAGAAAATCAACACCGGATAAATGGTTGTTCGCAGCGACGGTTGGATTGGCGCTGTTCGGTGTGGTGATGGTGTATAGCGCGTCAGCCGTGCTCGCTCAGAACGAGAATCACAGCCAGTTTTTCTACGTCATCAAGCAGGGAACCTGGACGTTGATTGGGTTTGGGGTGATGTTCGTCGCGATGCAGGTTGACTACCGCCATCTTAGGAATCGGCGAGTCGTTTTTGGTTTGCTGGTCATCACGATCGTGATGCTGATCGCGGTATTCGCCTTTCCCAAAATCAACGGTGCTCATCGCTGGATCAAATTGAGCAGGTTCTCCATTCAGCCGTCGGAACTGGCCAAGCTGACCCTCGCAGTCTTTCTTGCTTATTTTCTTGAGCGTCGTGCGGGGGAGGAGGGCAGGTTCTGGCAAACCTTCGTTCCTTGTAGCCTGATTACCGCAACGTTGACCTTCTTGATCGTTCTCGAACCTGATCTGGGAACCGCGATGATGCTCGTGGTGCTGTTTATGGTGGTTACTTTCACAGCCGGCGCGCGCCTCCTGCATCTGGGGATGGCTGCTGCTCCGGCGTTAGTTGGTTTAGTGGGACTATTGATCCTTGTTCCGTGGCGCTTGAAACGAATGATCACCTTCCTTGATCCCTGGGCCGACCCGCAAGACAGCGGCTTTCAAGTGGTGCAGTCGCTGATTGCTATTGGTTCAGGAGGTATGAACGGTCTCGGCTTCGCGCAGGGAAAGCAGAAAATGCTGTTCCTGCCTTTCGCCCATTCCGATTTCATTTTTGCGGTAGTCGCTGAAGAGCTTGGACTCGTCGGGGCTTTGGCAGTGATTGCGGTGTTTTGTCTAATCCTGGGCCGCGGTCTGCGCACCGCGTTGTTGGCTCCCGATCGATTCGGGATGTTGCTCTCCCTGGGTTTGGTAACTGTGATTGTTACCCAGGCGCTTTTCAATATCAGCGTTGTGCTTTCCCTGCTGCCGACCAAAGGGATTCCCCTGCCATTCGTTTCATACGGCGGATCGTCGCTGGTGCCCACGCTCGCTGCCATGGGAATTCTCTTGAATATCTCTCAGCAGACCGTGGGTTCCTTGGATTTTGGCTCGCTGAGGACGGCGGCCGGCAAAGACACGGAATCGTCAAGAGTAAAGGTCACGACCGGAAGGCGATTGGCTCCGTCGCGCTTCGGGTGAACGCGATGCGTGCACTGATTGCCGCCGCTGGTACCGGTGGCCACATTTATCCGGGGATTGCCGTGGCGAAAGAAATCCTGCGGCGGGATCCGGAGGCCAAAATCAGATTTGTGGGAACCGCGCGTGGCCTGGAAAACAGACTAGTACCGCAGGCGGGGTTTGAACTTTCGATCATTGACAGTGCAGGTTTAAAGAGCGTGGGCGCCCGTGCTCGCGCTCGCGGGTTGGCAAAGCTTCCGCGCAGCTTTGTGGCAGCGAGAAGAATTATCCGGGACTTCCGACCGGATGTGGTGATCGGAGCTGGGGGTTACGTCTCCGGTCCGGTCTTATTGACGGCGGCTTTCCTGAGACTGCCGACGCTTGTAATGGAATCAAATGCGTTGCCGGGTTGGACTAATAGAACGCTGGCTCGCTTTGTTGATAAGGCGGCTGTTTCATTCGAGGCATCGCTGCCTTTCTTTCGCGGCAAGGCTGTTGTTACCGGCAATCCAGTGCGGCGCGAGTTCTTTGAGATACCGGCGCGTCAGCATAGCGAGTCCCGGTTTTCTATTCTGGTTTTTGGCGGTTCACAGGGTGCGCATGCAATTAATGAAGCCATGGTGGCTGCGTTGCCGCAACTGGAACAGCTGCGAAACGTGTTGCGGATAACGCACCAAACCGGAGACGCTGATTTCGCGCACGTGCAAGTGGCTTATGTGGATGCCGGTTGGAGCGAGCAGGCCGAAGTAAGGCGTTACATTGATGACATGGTCCGGTCATTTGCGGACGCCGATTTGGTGCTTTGTCGCGCCGGCGCAACAACGACCGCAGAACTGATCGCCGCAGGGAAGGCGTCCCTCATGATTCCCTTTCCCTTAGCGGCGGACGATCACCAGCGCAAGAACGCTGAGGCGCTTAAAGCTGACGGTGCAGCGAGAATGATCTTGCAACGAGATTTGACTGGAGCAGGGTTAGCAAAGGAGATCGAAAACCTCGTTCGCTTGCCCGGCGAGGTGAGGAAGATGGAGGAGGCCAGTCGCAAACTAGCGCGGGGAGATGCGGCGGCAGCGGTTGTTAATTTGATCGAGGAGTTGGTGGAGAGAAGGAAGTAGACGGTAGACAGTAGGCAGTAGGCAGTAGGCGGTAGGGCAGAAGGCAGAAGGCAGAAAGTAGAAAGTAGAAAGTAGAAAGCAGGGAAGGCCTAATGGAGATCGTAGTACAGACCAACAGTAAAGAATTAACTTTCGCCGGGGAGTGCCGCAAATTCCAGGGTTCTGCCTGCCACTTTCTGCCCACTGCCCACTGCCCACTGCCCACTGCAAACGCCTACTGTCTACTGTCTACTGACTACTGATTTTATGTTTCGACGAATTCAACACGTCCATTTTGTCGGCATCGGCGGTATCGGCATGTCTGGTATCGCTGAGGTGCTGATCAATCTCGGCTTCCGCGTATCCGGCTCTGACCAGAAGAAGTCGCCGGCCACCGATCGCTTGGAACAAATGGGCGTTGAGTTTGCCGAAGGTCACGCGGGAGAAAACGTTGGCGATGCCCAGGTTGTGGTGCGATCAACGGCTGTACGCGAAGACAATCCGGAAATTACCGAAGCTCATCGCCGTTCGATTCCAGTCATTCCACGCGCTGAGATGCTGGCAGAGTTGATGCGGCTCAAACCGCACACTGTGGCAGTAGCCGGCTCGCATGGAAAGACAACAACCACTTCGATGGTGGCTACCGTGCTCGGCCACGCGGGGCTGGACCCGACAATCGTTGTTGGAGGAGTTGTGGGCGCCTTCGGATCCAATGCGCACTTGGGGAAAAGCGATTTGATGGTGGTGGAGGCCGATGAGAGCGATCGCTCGTTCCTGATGTTGACGCCGACGATTGCGGTCGTGACAAACATCGATCGCGAACACATGGACTACTATCACGACATGGATGACGTCCGCGCGTGCTTCACAAATTTCGTTAACAAGGTTCCCTTTTACGGCGCATCGGTACTCTGTCTAGACGATCCCAATGTGCAGGCCATCATTCCACACATCGAGCGTAGGCGTATGACTTACGGATTGAGCGCGCAGGCAGACATCTCGGCGCATAACATCCGCTACAACGAGAGTTTTGGATCAAGTTTCACCGTCTGGCAGGGCGCCGAGCCAGTTGGCGAGATAAACCTGTGTGTCCCCGGTCTGCACAACATTTACAACTCACTTGCCGCGATCTCGGTGGGACTGGAGTTGGATGTTCCTTTCGCTCAAATCGCGGCGGCGTTGGCTAGTTTCGGCGGGGCCGGAAGACGCTTTCAAAGCAAGGGCGAGGTTGGCGGCGTTCTGGTGATCGACGACTACGGTCACCATCCGACCGAAATCAAAGCGACGCTCGCAGCCGCGAAGATTGGTTCGGGTGGGAGACGAATCGTGGTGTTGTTCCAGCCACATCGCTACAGCCGGACACACGATCTAATGGAGGAGTTCGCGCGCTCATTTAACAATGCCGATACCCTGTTCGTTACCGACATTTATGCGGCCAGTGAAGAACCTATCGAAGGTGTTACGGGGGAGGCTTTAACCGAAGCAATCAAACGCTTCGGTCATAAGGACGCTCGGCATATCGGGTCGCTGGAAAACGCCGCGGTAGCGCTGCGAGAACACGTGCAGCCTGGAGATCTGGTGCTTACCCTGGGAGCGGGGACTGTAAGTCGTGTGAGCGAGCAGTTGCTGGCGCTCCTACGCGAGCGCGCCGAAGGGACCGCGAATTGAAGTAGGTTAAAGTGATGGACGAAGCACAACTAAAGAAGCGAGACAGTGCGATTGAGGAGATTGCTACGCGTTTGGGTGTGCGCGCCGAACGTGGGCGTCGCTTTGCGGAGTTGACTAGCCTCCGCGTGGGCGGCTCCATCGACTGGGTAATTTCGCCGGAGACTGAAGAGCAAGCTGCAGCAATCGTTCATGAACTGGAAAGGGCAGGCATCGGCTGGCGCGCCCTGGGCTCCGGCAGCAATGTCCTGGCGGATGATGGCGAGCATCATTATGTCGTACTGGCCTTGAAGGACCTAAAGGGTGAAGTGCGATTTGATGGTGAATTGGTGCATGTCAGTGCCGGCTACTCGTTGCCACGCTTGTGCATTGATGTAGCGCGCCGGGGACTATCCGGGATCGAAGGCCTGGGCGGAATTCCGGGAACTGTCGGAGGTGCGTTGTGGATGAACGCCGGAGCATACGGTCATGAAATTGGCACAGTGACGGAGACAGTGCGAGTCGCGCGCGCTGGACGGGTAGTTCAAATCCCCGGAGACACAGTCCAATGGAACTATCGCCACACTTCGTTCAAAGAAGGGGAACTGCTGTTGGGAGCAACGTTGCGGCTGCAGCCCGACGATGCAACGGCAATCATGTCCCGGATGGAGGATGCAAAGAGCCGGCGTCTGGCAACTCAACCTCATGGAGGTCGATCCGCAGGTTGCTTCTTCAAGAACCCTCCGGCCAGCACCATCGGGACCGGAAAGATCATTGACGAAATGGGAATGAAAGGCGTGCGCCGTGGTACGGCGTTAGTTTCGCCCGTCCACGCAAACTTTATCGTTACTGAAGGAGAGAACGCTCGAGCCGAAGATGCTCTTGCATTGGCGGAAGAGATTCGGGAACGCGTGAAGCGTGAGCAGGGAATCGAACTGGAATATGAAGTGGAACTCTGGCGTGCGACTGAACCGCGGAAGAATGAAACAGACGATAACTCGTCTGATCTTACTTCCGGGCAGTCGTCCGCAAACTCGATTGCCGATCCTGTCGAGACGGAAAAGGAGTCGTCGTGAGAGAACAAGTTATCCCCCAAAAAGTTGGTAATCGCAGCGGCGTGTCGGCCAGACGACACTCTGGCGGAGCGGCCCAGCGTCCCGTCCGCCGCGAGAGCGAAGGCGTATCTCTCGGCGTTCGTGTGCGCACCTTATTAGGCTATGTGCCTATTCTTCTGAAGGTCATTATTGCGATCGCCCTCGGCGTTCTGATCTTCGCGGGTTATCGGGCCGCGTCCGCGGCGAGTTTCTTTCAAGTACGCAATGTCGAAGTCCAGGGTGAGTCGCGCGCGTCGCTTCAGGACGTGCAAGCCATTGTGAAACGAGAAGTGATCAGGACCGGAGTGTGGCAGGCTGACTTGGATGATCTCAGCGAAAAGCTGGAGCGCCTGCCGTGGATTCGCAATGCGGTGGTTTCGCGTGTGTTGCCCGACGGTATTCGAGTTCGACTTGTGGAGCGCGAACCTCGCGCGGTGGTGCGGACAGCCGCGGGCCGTTTCATCTGGGTGGACGAGGATGCGGTGATGCTTGGTGAGATGTTACCGGTCGATCAACTGCCGCCCTTCTTCCTGCGTGGCTGGAATGAAGATGAGGGAGAAGCGTCGCGCAGCGAAAATAGTGAGCGGGTAAGAAAGTTCATGCAATTGCGTCGGGACTGGGATGCCGCGGGTCTCTCTGAACGAATAAGCGAAGTGAATCTCATTGACCTGCGCGATGTGCGCGCGCAGCTTGCGGGGGATGATTCGCAAATAGAGGTTCGACTCGGTTCGCAGGATCTGGGCAAGCGCTTGCAGCAGGCACTCGAGGTCCTGGATGAACAGCGGAACACACCACGAGGTTCGTTGATCAGTTATATCGATCTCAACCAGGGTAAAGGAGCCATCGTCGGTTTTGTCTCCGGGGCACATGCGAGTAGCCGAGTCACCGCCAAAGACGAACGGAAAGCCACGGCAACGGGGTCTGAACGGGGAGCCCCCAGGCCTGAAGCGAAGGCAGTGCAAAAGGACAAGAAGAAGGACCAGGAGACAAAAGCGAATCGCAACGATCGAGGTACTGAAGCCAGACCGCGTCGGGTTCGACCTGCCTAGAGTGACACTTTTTCGGGACTGGCTTGACGCAAGGAGCAAAAGTTAAATGGCGAAGCGCCCCCAACACACGATCGGCCTGGACATCGGAACCAGCAGGGTGACGTGTATCGCTTGCGAGCCAGGTGAAGGCGGCTTGCTGGACATTGTTGGCCTTGGCGAGGCGGAAGCTCGCGGCCTGCGCAAGGGCGTGATTGTAAACCCTGACGCCGCAGTCGACTCGATCAAGAAGGCTGTGGAAGAGGTGGAGCGGATGAGCGGCGTACAGGCCGAAGAAGTGACAATCAATCTCGCTGGTTCCCACATCCTTGGTCTGAACGGGCAGGCGATTGTTGCGGTGACCGGGCGGGATCGCGAGATCACAGCTGACGACGTTCGGCGCGCAATTGATTCAGCCTGTGCCATTCAACTCCCGGCAGGCCGCGAAATCGTCGACCGCTTGCCGCAGGAATTCATCGTAGACGATCAGGATGGAATCAATGATCCAGTGGGAATGATCGGCGCCCGGCTGGCAGTCAAGGTCCACATTGTCACGAGTCCGGTAACCGCCCGTCAGAATGCCATTAACGCCGTCAATCGTGCCGGTCTGATCGTCGCAGACATGGTGTTAGAGCAGCTCGCCGCCGCCGAAGCATCGCTTTCCGAGGATGATAAGGAATTTGGAGCGGCTCTCGTGGATGTGGGCGCAGAAACCACGGGTTTGGTTATTTTTCAGCGCGGCGCCGTCCAGCACACCGCGGTCTTTCCTTTGGGAGGCTCCCACTTCACGAACGATATTGCTTTTGGTCTGCGAACGCCGATTCCTGAAGCTGAAAGAATCAAGCGGACCGTCGGCAGTGCGTGCACTACGTCCCTCAGCGAGATGGAGCGTAGTGAATTAGTCGAGGTTCCCTCGGTTGGTGGACGCGCGCCGCGGCAGCTTTCGCGGCAGATTCTTTGCGACATTCTGCAACCACGAGCAGAAGAAGTGTTGATGCATGTGGCGGATGAGATCAAAGACTCGGGTTGGGAACGTCAGCTGTCCAGCGGCGTGGTCCTGACTGGGGGAGGCGCCCTCCTGAGTGGGATGACGGAAATCGCTGAGCAGGTCTTTGATGCTCCGGTGCGTGTCGGCTTTCCCGAAAGGGATCGCTTCGGCGGACTGGTAGAAGACATTCAAAGTCCGGCATGGGCCGCGGCAGCCGGATTATCGCTGCTCGCCTCGCGCGCGCAGGCGAGCGAGATTCGCGCGGGAATTAGTCGCCGTGGTTCTACCGGAAGGCTGACACACTTTGTGTCAAAGTTTCGAAATCGTTTCGGTAGTATTTTTTGACAACTTGTTGTATGCTCTCGCCCCGGTTGCACAAGATATTGTCCGCAATATATGGACGCCGATGGCACGAGCTACCCAATATAGAAGAAAAGGACCTTGGAAGCCATCCCGTTTTGGGAGAGAGGACATAAATATGGCACCGGACGCTAGTAAACCCGGAACTGGCATTAATATCTTCATCGATGATGATCCGCCCATCACTGGGGCGCGCATAAAAGTAATCGGCATTGGTGGCGGCGGAGGGAATGCGGTTAATCGCATGATCGAAGCCGGCATCGAAGGAATCGAGTTTCTTGTCGCGAACACTGACTTACAGGCGCTCAAACGTTCTCGAGCGCCAATTAAGATTCAGTTGGGCAGCAGGCTCACCAAAGGTCTGGGAGCAGGCGCAGATCCTGGTATTGGTCGCGAAGCGGCACTGGAAGACACCGACAAGATCATTGAAGTCCTCGAAGGCGCCGATATGGTTTTCGTAACCACGGGTCTTGGTGGGGGAACGGGTACAGGTGCCGCCCCAATTATCGCCTCGCTGGCAACGGAACTGAATTGTCTCACCGTGGCAGTGGTGACCAAGCCATTTCAATTTGAGGGACGGCGCCGCATGCAGCAGGCCGACCACGGCTTGCGGGAACTGCGTGAGTGCGTAGACACGGTTATTACAATTCCCAACGAGCGACTGCTTCACACTGTGGAGAAGGGGGCTTCATTATCCGATTCTTTCAGAATCGCCGATGATGTTTTGCGGCAGGCTGTGCAGGGAATCAGTGACCTGATCACGGTTCCAGGTTTAATCAATCTGGATTTTGCCGACGTGAAGGCAATTATGTCTGGAATGGGAATGGCGCTGATGGGCGCCGGACATGCATTTGGTGAAAACCGAGCAATCGAAGCAACGCAGCAAGCCATTTCGTCGCCGCTGCTGGAAGAAGCCTCGATTCAGGGGGCCAAGGGTGTTTTAATGAATATCACCGGCGGCTCTGACTTAACACTCTTTGAGGTCAATGCCGCAGCCATGATTATTCGCGAGGCCGCGGATGAGAATGCAAACATAATCTTCGGCGCGGTCATCGATGAGACGCTGCGCGATCAGATGAGAATAACTGTGATTGCTACGGGTTTCGATCGCGAGGCAGTTGCGGTTGCGGCAGTGGGATCAACTTCCGCACTGCCGGCGGCGACGCCTCGGCCGATGCAGCGTTCAATAGACGAACTGCCGCGCCCAATGATGAGCAACGCCCGCTCCGACGATCTTGACGTGCCAACCTTCATTAGAAAAAAGGCAGACTGACACTTCGTCCAGCACGACTTACGGGGAAAGGGAAGGCTGAAATGGCCTTCCCTTCTGTTTCAGCAAGCATGCGCGCGTATTGCTTTTGTTTTCGCTTTGCTTTTTCTTTTATGGTTGTGTAGCATGTCGCTCATTCCCTGGCAGGTTTTTCCATTACGGGTAAAATTTCCTTCTCCTCGAATGGCCGCAGCCTGCGAGAGTATTGATTATCGATCTCCGTCAGCTCTTCCCATCACATGTGCTTGGCACGATCGATCTAAACTCGTCCTACGTTTTTTGGAGGTAATAATCAGGTGAATCGTAAACTTATTAGAACTACGCTCGCCGAAGTAAAGGGCAAGGCTCGCGAGACTCCGCAGCCCAGAGAGCGGTCGAACGGCGGTTTTCAGCGCAGCTCCGACGGTGGAAGGGAAGCTCAACAACGTCCAGCCCAGCAGACACCGGTGCAGGTGCGCAAGCGCGTCCCGCCACCGATGGAGACCAACGCCGAAATTTTCTATTACAAGAAGCAGATTGATGCTCACACACTGATGGTGATCGTGTTAACCGATGGTGAAGAGATCGAAGGGACAATGGAGTGGTACGATCGTGGGGCGATAAAGGTCAATCGCCAATCAGCGCCCAACCTGCTTGTTCTTAAACGGAATATCAAATACATGTACAAGGCTGACGAACGCGTCGAGCAGCCAGCGGATTAAGTTCACCCAAGTTCCCCATATAACTTCCCCTAACCTCCGCCTTGCGCTACAAACGCGCGTCGTCTCAACTAATGGGACAGTTCGTCAATAGCTCATCCTCTTCTCAGCGAATCCGGCGATCACTGCCAAGGGTTGCCATCACTATGGGTGACCCTGCAGGTATCGGGCCCGAAGTCGTTCTTAAAGCTGTCGCCGAAGATGAGATCCGTACAACCTGTGTTCCCATTATTATCGGCGACGCTCAGCTTCTAGCTCATACCGCTCGAACACTCGAACTGCAATGCGGCTACGACATCATTCGGCAGGGAGAACCGATACCCGACGAACTCACTGGTCCGGTGATTTTTCACATCGATAACATCGGCGGTTTTGTCGAACCAGGTATTGAGTCAGGGGCAGCGGGAAAAGCGGCTGCCGGATACATTGAAGCGGCGGTCGAGTTATGTGCGGCTGGCAGCGTCGATGCCATCGCAACGGCCCCAATTAACAAGCGAGCGTTGTTTCTGGGTGGCTATAGTTTTCCCGGGCACACTGAATTTCTTGCTCATCTCACCGGAAGCGAAGAATTCGCCATGGCGTTTGTCGCCGGGAATCTTCGGATAGTATTGCTTTCAACTCATGTTCCCCTCGCGGAGGCGATCCGAATGGTGCAGCGCGAACGGATCATGCGCACAATTCATTTAGCTCACCGCGAACTGAAACGGTGGGGAATCGAACGGCCGCGACTCGCTGTTGCCGCTCTGAATCCTCACGGGGCCGAAGGAGGACTGTTCGGCATCGAAGAAGCTGTGGAAATTGCCCCGGCGGTCGAGGCATGTCACGGAACAAACGAGATAAACGTGCAGGGGCCTTTTTCCGCCGATACGGTTTTTCTGCGTGCATCACGTGGCGAATTTGACGCGGTCGTAGCGTGTTATCACGATCAGGCAATGATTCCCGTGAAATGCCTCTCGTTTGGCGAGGCCGTTAATGTTACGCTGGGCTTGCCGTTCATCCGTACTTCGGTCGATCACGGGACGGCGTTTGATATCGCCGGCAAGGGACTCGCGGAACATTCGAGCATGCTTGCGGCAATCAAGCTTGCAGCAGACCTCTCAAATCGGGCCGGCGAGAGTAGTCGGGCCGTGGAAGTGTAAAGATCCCAAATGGCAAAAAATGAAACCAATTCCTCAATTCCCGACAATCGGCAAAGCCGGCGAGTCCTCGTCGCCGACGATGATCCGGCAATCCTCAAGTTAGTTAAAACCATTCTCGAAAAAGAAGGCTACCAGGTAGTTACGGCTCGTGACGGGCGCGAGGCATACAAGACATTGCAAGCCGACCAGAACTTCACGGCGGGAATTTTTGATGTTGTGATGCCTCATATCTCCGGACCCGAGCTGGTTCGCTTCATGAAGACCGAGAAGAGGCTGATGCGCATTCCCGTCATGATGATGACTGCCGAACAGGATCCTAAACTATCTTCAGACAGCTTTTCCGCGGGTGCCGTCGTTTTTTTGCCGAAGCCATTCACCACCGCCCAACTGCACATCATGTTGCAGATGCTAATCGGGAAGGCTGGCGCCCGGTAGAGTCTTTTATGGTTGTTGGAAACAAGTTAACTCGCAGCCTCTTCCGCTTAGTGATGGCTTCCCTCCTTGCACTTACCGTCTTTGACGTACGTGCCGATCTGAATGTCAAACAGGCGCGTAAAGCCATCACCCGCATGGCAATTTTTGAACTTACGAACGGCGCCGTCCGCATCAGGGCGATTACACCGACTGGACCTGCGACCGCCGAAGTAACGGCTTCGATCAGAAATGTTTTTCGCTTCGGCAAGGACCAGCAGGGCCGTTGGCGCGTCGTGGAGATTAGAACCGGTCCGAATAACTGGGAAGACATCGGATCCATTGCTCGTACACTGGGAGCAGATCAGTTAGCCGACGAGTGTAATGCGCTGGAGCCGCCGGCCAGGGCCGCCGCAGTCGAACCCAGCGTGAAGCGCTCACGTTGCCTGCTGGGAAGCCTGTTTGGAATTGAAGTGCCATCCGACGGGGTGAGGATTCAGGAGGTTGCGCCTTTTGCCATTCCCCTTGCCTCGCAACCGTCGACCACCGTCGTGGCCTGGATTCAGGTTGACGCGCGATTGGTCAATCAAGGAAAGTCTGGCTGGCAAGTCGCAGAACTTCGAACAGGAAAAGGGGACTGGGTCAAGCTTGAACCCGTTGTTGCCGCTCTCAATGATGAGAAGCGCAAGAAAGCGCGCGCGGAGTTGGAATCCATTGCCCGGGCGCTGGAAAAGTTTCGCCGGGATCGCGGTTCTTACCTGGTTGTCGACAAACAGTCAGTGGTCATTGACCACTTGAGTCCGCGTTATCTTTCTCAGGTCATCCGACTCGATCCCTGGCAGCAACCCTACAGTTATCAGGGGCAGCACGACCGCTTTACCTTGAGCTCCGCCGGACCAGACAGGAAAGAGGCAACCGCGGACGACATCATCCTCACCGGCCCGACGCAATAACCAAACATCAAAAACGGGTCGAATGGAAATGCCTTTTATTCAACTGCGACGGTAGCCTGGGCCGCTAATGAAAGCCAGACTGCCCTAAAAAAGGTCAAAACTCTTGACTGGGTCTCGCTACGGATGTTAGGTTTCTGCAGGCAGTTGAGATCCTGACTGCCAAGCGAGCCTGCCTCGAAACCGTAACAATACTTCTGACGCCGCCGGTGGCGCTCAATTTGGCTAAGGAATTGGCTTTGTTAGCTGGGCGCAAACTTCTACTTGCCGACGATTCACCCACAATCCAGAAAGTTGTCGAGATTACCTTTGCCGATGAAGGCGTTACGGTCGTAAGCGTTGGCAGTGGCGATGAGGCGCTGGCAAGACTCGCGGAGATCGCGCCTGATGTAGTGCTGGCGGATGTTTGTATGCCCGGGCCGAATGGCTACGAGATCTGCGAATACATCAAACAAAATGCTGAGCTGAGACATATTCCTGTTATGCTTCTAGTCGGCTCATTCGAGCCGTTCGACGAAGCGGAGGCGCGCAGAGTTGGCGCGAACGATATCTTGACGAAGCCATTTCAATCGATTCGACGGTTAATAGACAGAGTGGGCGGGCTTGTCTCCGCTAAGCAAGATCCTGAACAGGTACCGACGGCCGAATTGCCTCACGTCGAAAAGCAAGTCGAACCTGTCAAAATGAGCACGGGGGAACTCGAACTCACAACTGCAAACACGCAACCCCTGCCGGAGGCGCTTGCTGAACAGCTGTTTTCGGCACCTCCCCGCCCTTCTGCCGCGGCAACGACTACTCACGATTACGCTGCAGTAACCACAGAGAAGAAACAAGAGATGGAACCGAGTATCCGTCCGCAAATTGAAACTCCTGTTGATCCGGGCGAAGCACTCTTAGATCTTGGCGACCTCACGCACGTTAAGTCGGCCGCCGGAGACTTTGTGCTGGACATTGACCTTGATGAGACAGCCCAGCCCGTAGTGGCTGAAACGTGGTCGCCGTCACGAACGCCCTCGTTCGTCGAGCCTGAGATTTCCGCGCCGACCGTGGTTGATTGGCAAATTGAAACTGAACCGAACGGCATGCCGGCGATTGATACGGGCGAGTTGAATCGGGCGCGGGTAACTAAAGGACAGTTCGACGATACTCAGGAGTGGATGCGAAAGCCGGTCGAATCCCCTTCAGAGGCCGTTGCTGAAGTTGAGGCGCCCCGGAAACTTGAGCGAGTAATGGATGAGCCAGTGGAGAGTACGCCAGCTGCAATTGGTGGCAAACCTGTCGATGTCAATCAGCTGTCGCCCGAAGTAATCGACGCAATCGCGCGCCGAGCAGTGGAGCAACTTTCGGAGCGGGTAGTGCAGCAGATTGCGTGGGAGGTAGTGCCTCAACTGGCAGAGCTAATGATCAAACGTAAACTTGAGGAGCAGGAATCGCAACCGAAGTAGATACCTTTCCAGCGAATGAACTTTGTAAGCAGCATGCCCGCCAGGCGTGCTGCTTTTTTATGACTGTGATGCGTTGCCTCAAAGGTGAATCGACGCGTAGCGCCAAACTCGTCCGCGTATACTTTTGAGGCAAAACCTACCGTGATCATTAGCCACGGACGCCTGACTAGCGAGTACGCAACCCTCAATCGGGTTGTCAGGATGAAAACACCTAGTTATTCCCTTACAATGGACCTTCGTTACTAACTCCTGACCCTTGACTGTTGACTTAACCGAACATGGAGATTCCTAAACAATACGATCCGAAACAGGCAGAAGAGCATCACTATGCCCGTTGGGAACAGCAGGGGTATTTCACGCCTGAGATCAATCGCGACCCTGACGCTCCTGTGTTCTCCATTGCCATTCCGCCGCCAAATGTCACTGGCTCTTTGCATATGGGCCACGCGCTGCAGCACACGATGATGGATGTCCTTACCAGGTACAAGCGCATGTGCGGTTTTCGCACCCTCTGGTTGCCGGGAATGGATCACGCCGGAATCTCTACCCAGTTGATGGTCTCGCGGGAACTAAAAAAAGAAGGCTCGACTCGCCACGATCTGGGACGAGAAAAGTTTGTCGAGCGAGTTTGGAAGTGGAAGAGCGAGTCAGGCGGTCAGATCACGAGACAGATGAGACGCGAAGGTGCGTCTGTAGATTGGTCGCGCGAGAAGTTTACGATGGATGAGGATCTTTCGCGGGCGGTAAGCGAGGTCTTTGTGCGACTTTATGAGGAGGGACTGATCTATCGAGGCAACCGTATCGTGAACTGGTGTCCGAACGATCAAACCGTGCTTTCCGATCTTGAAGTGCTCAAGGATCCGCAGCCTGGCAAACTTTATTATCTTCGTTATCCGGCCAAGAACGGGGGCGGCGCCGTGACAGTAGCGACAACCAGGCCGGAGACAATGCTCGGCGATACGGCGGTAGCAGTAAATCCGCAAGATGAACGCTATCGGAATCTGGTTGGGGCCACTTTAATGCTGCCGCTTACGGGCCGCGAGATACCGGTCGTAGCTGACGAGTTTGTTGATCCTGAGTTTGGCACTGGCGCCGTGAAGGTCACTCCCGCTCACGATCCGAACGACTACGAAATGGGTCTGCGCCACAATTTGGAGCAGGTGGTGGTAATCGATCCTCACGCAAAGATGACAGCCGCAGCCGGTTCTGAATTTGCCGGCCTGGATCGTTATAAGGCCCGGCAGAAGGTTGTTGACGAATTCGAAGCTCTGGGTTTGCTCGAGAAGGTCATCGACTACGAGTTCTCAATCTCCAAGTGCGAGCGTTGCAAAACCGTAGTCGAACCACTGATCTCGCTCCAGTGGTTCCTGCGAATGGAAAAGTTGCGCGACCTGGCGCTCGAACTGCTCGCCACCGAGAAGAAACCACAATTTGTTCCCGAGGTACCTTACGAGAAGGTTTACTCGAACTGGCTGGAGAATCTCCGCGACTGGACCATCTCGCGGCAACTCTGGTGGGGACATCAAATCCCGGCCTGGTATACGAAAGACGGCCAGGTGATCGTGGCGCGCTCATTGGCAGAAGCCCGCGCCGCAGCCGGAACCGACGAGCTCACCCAGGATCAGGATGTGCTCGACACGTGGTTTTCCTCGGCGCTCTGGCCTTTTTCCACGCTTGGTTGGCCGGAACAAACACCGGACCTGAAGACCTTTTATCCAACTTCAGTGTTGGTTACAGCCCGCGACATTATTTTTCTTTGGGTTTCGCGGATGGTGATGATGGGGTTTAAATTCGCAGGTGAACGTCCGTTCGATGATGTGTTCGTTACGGGTACCATTCTCGACAAACATGGACAGCGCATGTCCAAGACCAAGGGAAACGGTATTGATCCGCTTGAGGTGTTCGATAAATTTGGGGTGGACGCGACACGTCTGACCCTCGCGCAGGTCGGAACCACCGACACACGTTGGAACGAAAAGCAGGTCGAGTCGTACCGCAACTTCGCAAACAAGATTTGGAATGCGGCCCGCTTTTGTTTAATGAATTCTGAAGGTGCGACGGTAAACGGTGGATTTGACGCAGACCGTCAACAATGGAAGCTTCACGATCGCTGGATAATGTCGCGGCTTAGTAAGGCTGCTCGGGACGTTAGACACGCTTTGGATGACTATCAATTTCACGAGGCCGTTCAAACCCTCTATCACTTCTTTTGGGATGATTTCTGTGACTGGTACATTGAGCTTACAAAATACGATGTCTTAACTGGTATTACGAGTGAGCAGCTCCGCCGTGAGACACCCGAGTTCCTTAGCTCTGCGAGAAGCCGATTAGTTACGGTCCTCGAACGGTCCTTGCGTCTATTGCATCCGTTCATGCCTTATATTACGGAGGAACTCTGGCAAAAATTGCCAGGGGTTGGCACCCACTCGCTTCATCCCGCTTATAGTGAGGCGGAGCCCACGATAATGCTAACGGCGTATCCGCTAGCAGACGAAAGTCTCATTGACGAGCAAGCAGAAGCGGAAATGCAGGCCGTAATTGAGCTCGTGACCCGTGTCCGCAATCTTCGCTCTGAGATGAATCTGAAGCCAAGTCAGCAAATTTCAATCATCGTAAGAACACCAGATGAAAAGACTCACGACATTTTCAGCCGCAATACCCAACAAATCGGGCGTCTGACAAATAGCCTAATGACACCGGCGACGTCACCCCACATATCAATTGAAATTCCTAAAGCATCCGCGCGCGCCATCTTGGCAGGGGGCGCGGAAGTAGCAATACCCCTGGAAGGTCTAATCGATTTTGAACAGGAGAAAGAGCGGTTACGAAAAGAGAAACTAAAACTTGAGACTGAGTCCGACAAGCTCGAGGCCCAACTTGCAAATCCACAGTTTGCCGAGCGCGCTCCAGTGGAGAAGGTCAATGAAGCACGCGTGCGACTCGCCGACATTGCTCAGCGGATTGCCCAATTGGATCAGACAATCGAGAACCTACAATGAACTGGTTGGACGAAGGAGCTCTCTACTCTCAGATTGCCCTCCTGTTGCGTGAAGATCTGGGGCGGGGCGATATCACCAGCCAGGCGATCGTCGAGCGCAATACCCGCGCTCGTGGCCGTTTTGTAGCCAATGAAACAATGATCGTTGCCGGATTGGAAGCGGCCGAAGAGGTTTTCCTCACACTTGATTCCCAACAACAGCTTGAAGCTTTCGTTTCTGACGGCGAAGAGATTGAAGCCGGTAAGGTGATTGCCCGCACAGCCGGATTTGCCGATGTGCTGCTGGCGGCGGAACGCGTCGCCTTAACTTTCATCCAACGCCTCTCAGCGGTAGCAAGTCGGACGAATGAATATGTGCGCGCAGTCGCCGGGACAGGCGCTCACATTGTTGCCTCACGCGAAACGATGCCGGGCATGCGCATGCTGGAGCGGTATGCGGTGCTATTGGGCGGGGGGCGAAATAGCCGTTTTGGACTTGACGATGGTGTAGTGATAACCACGAATCACATTGCAATCGCCGGCGGTCTGGCGGCGGCCGTTCAAAACGCCAAGGAAAAACTAGGGCAGTTCCAGAAGATCGCGGTGCAGGTTTCGAACGAAAAGGATGTAAAGGTCGCATTGGATCACGGCGCTGAGATCCTATGCTTCGAAAAACTAAGGCCTGATGAAGTCGTTAGTTTGGTTGCGATTGCCCGTGGGATTTCACCGGCTGTGGCCTTTGAGTGTTCGGGGAACGTGACGCTCGAGAACGTCCGAGCGTATGCCGAGGCGGGAGCGCATGTTATCAGTGTCAGCGCGCTGACAAACTCGGCTGCGGCGATGGACGTCAGTTTTGTAATTCAGCCGTTCTAGCCTTCCCGAAGTGGTGCATTGTGGAACCATCGAAGATGTCAGCCGTGTACTCAAGCATCGTGTGACGGCTTGAATGCATCTCCTCACAGAGCGTATCTTGACCATAGTTTTTATTGTCAGCAGCGGGGAGTTTGTATGTATCAGAGATTGATTCGACCGATGGCGTTGTGGATTATCGTGCTTTTGGTACTTGGTTTGAGTCTTGTCGATGCAGGCGCGCAGACGCGCAGAAAGCGTCGGACGCGTCGCGTCAAAAGGCCAGTAATCACAAACCCTGTTATTAACCCTCCCGACGACCAGGCTGCGGCGGCAAACGAACCAACAATTATCAGTACGGCGGATGAATCGGAGACTCCCCAAACCACTGAAACGGCTAAGCGCGGAAAGAAGAAGTCGACGGGTTCAACGAACGACGAGGATATGCAGCAAACCATCAACGCGCTCTCCAATCAGGTGAACCGCTTAACGGACAAGCTCGGCAAGATGCAGGACAACGACCGTTCGCTTCTGGATATGGAACGATTGACACGCGCTGAGCAGCGTTCGGAGTCTTTGAGATCGCAGCAACTTGACGTCGAGACCAAGCTCGCCGACCTGCAATCAAAGCTTGACGACATTGAGTACGCACTGAAGCCGGAGAACATAGAACGCGTGACATCGGGTTACGGCACGACGCGGCCCGAAGAAGCCAGGGATTCACGACGCCGGCAGTTGGAGAGCGAGAGGTCTCGACTCCAGGCCCAAGTCAGGATTCTGGAAACCAGCCGCACGCGTTTGGAGACTGCGGTTGCGAATGCCGATGCTGAAGTTGACCTTTTGCGACGACGCCTGCAACAGCAGGAAGTCGCCGCCCCTGCAGCAGAGCCGCAACCGCTCAGCAGTCCCAAGCCTGAATGATTTTTTCCAGTAGTAACTGAAACAGATTCATGGCAACAATCGGGCAACGCGATCTTTATAATTTGATTGGCGCCGCTAATGAACGCGGCGAGCGCCTTGTGTTAGCGACTGTCGCGCATACTCGCGGCTCCACTCCGCAACAGCGCGGGGCGAAGATGCTGTTTTTTGAGGACGGCGCCGCCGTGGGAACGGTGGGCGGCGGTTGCATTGAAGCGGAAGTTTGGGCGGAAGCGCGCGAGTCGATGCGTTCCGGCAAATCCGCGCTTCATCATTTTTCTTTGACGGCTGGGGAAGCCAGCGAAGAGGGAATGGTTTGCGGGGGGACGATGGAAATCTTTGTTGAAGTAATAGGCGATAAGCCCGCAGACTAGAAACGCACCATTTTCCATTTTCCATTTCTCATCTGTCATTCGCTGAATGCTTGAAGTGGTACGTGGTTGATCCGGATGACAATGAGAAATGGTGGATTCAACTTGAAGTGCAACTTTGAAGTTAGTGGTTAAGAGCAAGCTGCAGTAGCGTAAGCGTGCTTTTCCAACCACCAAGTCAAAGAAGCACACAAATGAACTATAAGCAGCTTGCC